>JAIXYO010000026.1 GCA_027490215.1 Rubrivivax sp. | reverse complement strand
ATCCAGTCGAGCGCACTCATGATCACGCTGTCGGTGATCGCCATCGGCATCTTCTCGGCTTTCATCCTGTATGACCTCAAGCGGGTCAAGGATGGCGAGGAAACCAACTACATCACCGCAACGCTGGGCGTCTACCTCAGCGTCTACAACGTGTTCCAGTCGCTGCTGGCAATCTTCGGGATGACGGGTGGCAACAGCGATTGAGTCTGGCCCCCCCCGCGTAACCAGAATAACGGGGCCTCAAGGCCCCGTTATTCCGTCACTTAATGGCTCCGATCGAAAACTGCAATGCTCTCGACGTGAGCAGTGTGCGGGAACATATTGACCGCTCCAGCCGCGCTCAGCACATACCCGGCTTGATGGACCAGTAAACCCGCGTCGCGGGCCAGCGTGGCTGGGTTGCAACTGACGTAGACGATGCGCTTCGGCGGCACATAGCCCGGTGCCGCAGCGGGGTCAGCGGCCACATCAGCCAATGCCTTGGCCAAGGCGAAAGCGCCTTCACGCGGTGGGTCGACCAGCCATTTATCGGCGCTCCCCAACTCGGCCAGCGCGCGGGCATCGATCTCGAACAGATTGCTCGCCTTGAAGTGCGCTTTCGCAGCCAGACCGTTGGACACCGCGTTCTCGCGCGAGCGCTCGACCAGCGCTTCACTGCCTTCGACGCCCAGAACCTCGCGCGCACGTGTCGCGATCGGCAAGGTGAAGTTGCCCAGGCCACAGAACCAGTCGATCACACGTTCGTCGGCTTGCGCTGCCAGCAGCCGCAGCGCCCGAGCGACCAGCGCCCTGTTGATTTGGTGGTTGACCTGAGTGAAATCGGTCGGCTTGAATCGCATCGTGATGCCGAACTCCGGCAAGCGGTACGACAGGTCGGACGCGGTGGCATCGAGAGGGTGCACTGTCGCCGGGCCTTTCGGCTGAAGCCACCACTGCACCTGGTGCAGCAGAGCGAAATCACGAAGCCGCTGCAGGTCCGCGTCAGTCAACGGTTGCAAGTGGCGCAGAACCAGCGCGGTGGCGTCGTCACCGACAGCCACTTCGATCTGCGGCAGCCGATCGCGCTGGTCCATCCCCTCGATCAGCGTGGCCAGGGGCGCCAGCAGCTCGCTCAGGTGCCGGGGTAGCACTTCACAGCTGTCCATGTCGGCCACGTAGCTCGATTTACGCTCGTGAAAGCCGACCAACACCTTGCCCTTCTTCACGACATAGCGCACCGACAGCCGCGCTCGATAGCGGTAGCCCCAGGCCGGCCCTTCGATGGGACGCAGTAGTTGCTCCGCCTTGACCTTGGCGAGGTGCCACAGTCCGTCTTCCAAAGCGCGCTGCTTGGTAGCGACTTGCGAACCGGCCTGGAAATGCTGCATCTTGCAGCCTCCGCAGGTGCCGAAATGGCGGCATTGAGGCACGACTCGCTGGGCGCTTTCGTGGCGCAGCGCGACCAGGGTGGCTTGCTCCCAGTTGTTCTTGCGCCGGGACACGCTGACTTGCACCTGTTCACCGGGCAATGCCCCCTCGATGAACACCACCTTGCCTTCGGCGTTGTGGGCGACTCCCTGGCCTTCGAGGTCGAGCGACTCGACACTCAACCATTCGGTGCTATCCGTCACCACGATCAGCGCGGTGGCAGCAGCTTCGCCGGATCGATCGGCTTGCCCATCTTGCGAATCTCGAAGTGCAGCTGCACCCGCTCCGCGTCGGTGGAGCCCATCTCGGCAATCTTCTGGCCACGCCGCACAGCCTGATCTTCCTTGACCAGCAAGGTCTGGTTGTGCGCGTAAGCGGTCAGATAAGTGGCGTTGTGCTTGACGATCACCAGGTTGCCATATCCACGCAGACCCGATCCGGCATAGACCACGCGGCCATCGGCCGCAGCCACTACCGGGTCACCGGCCTTGCCAGCAATCGCCAGCCCCTTGCTCTTGGTCTCATCGAAGATGGTGGTCACCGGCCCAGCGGCAGGCCATATCCATCCCATCGCGTCGTCGCCTTGAAGAGGCGCGGCTGCCACGGGTGCAGCGGGGGCTACGACCACCGATGCCGCACTCGCCACGCTATTGGATGACGACGAGGCGGAGGCCGCTGTCGCCGCGCCGGAACCCACCGCTGCAGGCGCCGAGGCAGCGCGAGTTTCCAGTGGTTTTGGCTCGACCTTGGCCGCGACGACCGGACGCGTGCCGGCCGGTGCCGGATCAGCGCCCGGCGGCGCCACCCGCAGCACCTGACCCACCTCGATCAGATTGGGATTGTCGAGCCCGTTCCAACGCGCGAGGTCTTTCCAGTTCTGGCCGTTGTCGAGCGCAATGCGTACCAGCGTGTCCGCCGGCTTGACGGTGTAGTAGCCAGGCTTGTCTGTTGATGATTGCGCGCTGGCAGCGTCTCCGGCAGAGGCGCTGCCTGCAGATCCGGTCGAAGGCGCCTTGGATGGTGGCGTGCGCACTTCAACTGGCGCACGGTTGCTGGATGAAGCACAAGCGGTCAACAGGCTCACCATCATGATGGCCAGCAGACCCAACATCCAATGCCGCCCTGCTTGGTACTTCGTTCTCATCCGCAGCGACACCTCGTTCAAACCGAACCTGATTTTAGAGGGACGAACTGCACCGCTTCGTGCTCGGTTCGCTGATAGCCGGCTTCGGTTCGATCCACCACGACCAGCATCTGCCGTTTGCCGGCCCCGACCACAGGCGAAATCAACCGCCCGCCCACGGCCATCTGAGCCAGCCAGCACTCGGGTACCTCGGTACCACACGCGGCCGCGATGATGCTGTCGTAGGGCGCATTCGGTGGATGCCCCAGCATCCCGTCGCCATAAACCAGTCGAAGCTGCTGCAGACCCAAGGCTGCCAGATTTGCGCTCGCCTTGTCGTACAACCCGCGGATGCGCTCGATCGAGATTACCTGCCGACCCAGACTGCACAGCACGGCGGCCTGGTAACCGCAGCCGGTGCCGATTTCAAGCACCCGCCCCAGCTGACCGGTGCGCTGCGCGTTGGCACCTTCCATCAGCAAATCGAGCATGCGCGCGACGACCGATGGCTTCGAGATCGTCTGCCCATGGCCGATCGGCAGGCTGGTGTCTTCGTAAGCCTGGGTGACCAGCGCCGCGTCGACGAAGCGATGTCGGGGCACGCTGGCCAGCGCCTGGAGAACACCGGGATGGTGCGGGTTGGCAGCTCGCAGGCGCTCGACCATGCGCCGGCGAACGTCTTCCGAATCGAGCCCGAGACCGGCTGCGGGCGAGCGGCCTGTCAGGTCACTGGAAACCAGCTTCTTCGGTTCGCGGACCATGCTCTCCAGCCGCAGCGGAAATTTGGCAGAACGGGCTGTACCACCGGGTTTGTCTTTGGGGTGGTCGTTGATCACGGCGTGGTGGGCGCAGCCAGCCACGACTGCCAGTCGGGCACCGCCACATGGTCCGTCAAGTCGATTTGCAAAGGCGTGATCGACACCCGGCCGTTAGCTGTCGCATGGAAATCGGTGCCCTCACCGGCCACGCGTGCATCGCCCGCTGGACCGATCCAGTACATCGTCTCGCCGCGCGGATTCTGCTGACGAATGACAGGCTCGCTGGCGTGTCGCCGTCCGAGGCGGGTGATATGCATTGGCAGATCAGCCGCATCGGCCCGGTTGGGAATGTTCACATTGAGCAAAAAAGGGCGGCGAGAAGGCGGATGCGCGAGCACCTGCTCGATCACTTGACGGGCTACCTTCGCGGCAGCGTCGAGGTGCTCCCAGCCTTTGTCGACTTGCGAAAACGCGATTGCAGGAATGCCGAACAGGAATCCTTCCATCGCAGCCGCAACGGTTCCCGAGTACAAAGTGTCGTCACCCATGTTGGCACCTTGGTTGATGCCGGAGAGCACCAGGTCAGGTCGCCGATCGAACAGGCCCGTCAGCGCCACATGCACGCAGTCGGAAGGGGTGCCGTTCAGATAGTGGAAGCCATTGGCCGCGGTGTAGGCCGACAGCGGCCGGTTCAGCGTCAGCGAGTTGGATGTGCCGCTCGCGTTCTGCTCCGGAGCAATGACATCGATCTCTCCCAGGCCCTCACAGGCTCGCACCAACGCAGCGAGTCCCGGTGCGAGATAGCCATCATCGTTTGCAATCAGTAAGCGCATCGCGACGATTGTAGAAGTGGGTCCGGCGATACCGAGCTGCAATCGCCTGATCGAGAAAAGAACAGCCTCAATCGGCAAAAACGGCCTGCTAGCATTCTCAAAATCCTGTGGTTCAGACGCCCGCCATGCCCGTCAAAGTATTGATCGTCGAAGACAACCCGGTGGCGCGCAGCTTTCTGACCAAGGTCGTGCGCGAGAGCTTCAGCGATCAGTTGATGATCAGTGAGGCAAGCGATCTGGAAACCGCCCGGCAGCGCATCAGTGAATCGCGTGAACGCAGCGCGAGCACCGAAGTCTCCGGCAACGACCAGCCGAACCCGTTCAAGCTGATGATGGTTGATTTGGAGCTTCCCGACGGCAACGGCATGGAGTTGCTCGCCGAGTTGTCCAGCTATCCGGCGACGAAGATCGTCACCACGCTTTATTCCGACGACGAGCACCTGTTCCCCGCACTGCAATGCGGAGCGGACGGTTATCTGCTGAAGGAAGACCGGTTCGAGGTGCTGGTCGAGGAGTTGCAGAAGATCGTGCGCGGTCAGCCTCCGCTGTCGCCCGCGATCGCCAGACGCTTGCTGACCCACTTTCGGCCGGGTGGCGCCACGGGCAACCCGACCGCCTTGAGCGCGCCGTCGGCCTTCCAGAGCAGTCGCCCGTCAGCGCCGGACCGCCAGCAGCCCGCCGAACAGGATCGCCTGACACCGCGCGAGAGCGAAGTGCTCACCTACCTGAGCAAGGGCTTCACCATCAAGGAAATCGCCAACCTGATGGGCATCAAGTGGTTCACGGTGAACGACCACATCAAATCGATCTACAAGAAGCTCAACGTCTCCAGCCGCGCAGAAGCTGCCTTGCTGGCGAGCAAGCAGGGATTGGGCTAGTCGCTCGCATCAGCCAGCGGCAGATCCACAGAGCACCGATTCGTGTATCGCATGAGCCGACGCTGGAGCACCGGCGGAGCGCCGCAGCGCACTGCCCAGCGTGCTGGGCTGGCCGTGAGCGTGGCGTCGGTGACGCACTGAGGGCGGGTGCCGAGCGAGTTGATGTCTTTGGATTGATCACGATTGCCAGCCGACGTAGACCATGAGTTCAACCGCGAGGCGGTAATGGTGCAGCGGGCAGTCGCCCAGCTTGTGCGGCGTTGGCAGGGCTGGCACAGTTGCCTGCACGCGTTGCCGACTGAACAGCCATGGCTTACGTCCCCTTCATCATCGAACCTCTTATTGCGCTGCTGTTCGTCACGCTCGCGCTGTTCGTTTGGCGTCACAGCATGGCTCGCATCGCCTATTGGACTTGCTTTACGCTGGTCTTTCTGTCGGCCTCCATTGGTTGGTGTGAATGGCTCCTGAGCTTGTCGGGCAACCGCCTGCCGTACTTGATAGGCACTTGGTCAGTCCTTTCGTTTGCCTCACTCGTTCCGCCTCTGTTGACTGCCTTCGTTCCGAGGCAAGTACACACAGTACTTGGCTTGGTCGTGCTGTTCTTGTTGTTCCGGCGGATCTGGTTGTTCCTTTCAAAGGGGGAGCGGGTTCCTTCTGCCTTTGTTGGCTTCCCAAAGGTGCTTGGGCAAATCGGAGCGGTCTCGTTCTTCATTTCGGCGACAACACTGACTCTTTCGTACGCCCTTAGCGCCGGCGTAGGCGTCCCCCCCGGCAGCATGCTGGGCGGCATGCTGCTGTTCCCCGCGCTCCTTTGCGTCCCTTGGGCCTTTTTTCTCACCGAGTTGCTCAGTTTCCGCAGGGCGCCGGTCGAGCGTGAGGCGTAAGCCCTCGGTCAAAGGGAGCCCCCAAGGGAGGCCACCAAGTCAAAGCCAGTGAGGCACTGAGTGCTGGTGCCGTTGGGCCTCGCCAGATCGACGCAGGAACGCTCGTCTGGTCGACGGCGAGGCGTTGGCCGATGCTTGGGCTGCAAACGGCTGTAGGAGCACGGAAAGGGCCGCCCCGGGTTGCTTTGCCGCTTCTAAAAAAGACTGGGCCGAAATCGGCAAATCGCCTTACGTCGGCCGTTACATGCAAAAAGCCGGAAGCACCTTTGATAGTAGTTGCTTACCGGCTTTCGAATGTATTCGGTGGGGTGGCTGATGGGGCTCGAACCCACGACAACAGGAATCACAATCCTGGACTCTACCAACTGAGCTACAGCCACCGCAGGCGGCAAGTATAGGCGAAGCGCTCTGCCGGGAGGCAGGGCGCTTCGCTGTCGAACAGGAGATTCAACGACCGTCGGCGGATTCGGTGGCAGCGACTTTCGCTGTCGCCTTGGCGTCGATCCGGACCTTCTGGCGAACCTTCAGCGCGCCGAGGTACGCCTGAGTCTCGGCATCGCTCCAGGCCTGCTCGTACTGGTTCCTGGCCTGCACCACGTCGGCGACGATGGGATCGCGGCCGATGACCTTCTGAACCTTCGCCACGACAAAACCATCGGAGCCCAGATCGATGCCGACGAAGGCTGGCAGCTTCTTCGGATCGGCGCCCAGCACCGCCGTCGTGATGGCCTTCCCCAGCTCCTGGGTCTGCAGGCGCGAGATCCGCCGCGGTTCAATGCCCATATCGGTCTGCGGCACTTGCAGCAGCGCCGCCAATCGCGCCTTCCCTTCGGTCTGCGCAAGCGCGGCGGACTGTGCACTGACGACCCGCGCGCGCACCTGATCCTTCACATCAGCCAGCGGCAAGGCATGGGCTGCTTCGTACTGCAAGACGCGGCCCGAGACAAGTTGGTTCGCCGCCGTTTCCACGGCATCGGTGTTGCGCTTGTTTCGCAAGGCGTCGTTGGCGAACAGCGCATCGAGAAACTTGGCTGAAGCTAGCGGACCGGTCGCGCCTGGGGCGGGTCGGCGCGTCACGCCTTGTGCAGACTTCAGCACCAGCTTGTACTTGTCGAGTGCAGCCTTCAGGCTGTCGGACTGTTCGTAGACCAGGTTGGTGAAATCGGCCGCCGCTTCAGCGAATTTCTGCTGCGCCAGTTGGCTCCGCACTTCAGCCTCGATCTCGGCCCGCACACTCTCAAAGCTGCGCTTGTCACCGCCGCGCTTGTCGGTCAGGCGGATGATGTGATAGCCGAAATCGGTTTCGACCACGCCGCTGGTCTCGCCGACCTTGAGGCCATAGGCCACATCTTCGAAAGGTTTCACCATGGCACCGCGGCCGAAGAAGTCGAGGTCTCCTCCGTTGACCGCCGATCCAGGGTCCTGTGAGTTCGTCTTCGCCAACTCGGCAAACCCGTTCGGATTTTTCGCGAGATCGGCCAGAAGGGCCTCGGCCTTGGCTTTTGCCTTCGCGCGATCGGCGGCCGGCAGCGACTTGTCGGCAGCGATCAGGATATGGCTGGCGCGGCGCTCTTCGGGTGTGCTGTAGCGCGCCGCGTTTTCGCTGTAATAGCGGGCCAGATCTTCCTCGTTGATAGACACCTGCTGACCCATCGCGTCGAGGTCCAGGACAACGTACTCGATGCTTGCCTGCTCTGGCGCCTGGAATTGCGCGGCATGGGTCGGATCCTTGTAATAGGCCTCGAGATCGGCGTCGGTGGGCTGGACTCGCGCCGCATAGCCGGCCGCGTCGAAACGCTGCAGAACCACCTCGCGCTGCTGGAAGAAAGCATCGAGTGTCTGGTCAGCGGCACCGTTCGAAACAATGCCGGTACCCGACACACCGAGCAGCACCTGATTGACCGACAGATCCTGGCGCAGGCGGCGGGCGAACTCGTCGCTGGACAGGCCCTGCGCGGCGAGTAGATCCTTGTTGACGCTGCCATCCGGATTGCGAATGGCCGCGAACTGGGGGTCGGTGGAAAAGAGTCGCTGCAGACGGCCGTCGGTGGTGCTCAGGTGCAGTTGCTCGGCGGTGGCCAACATCACACGCTGGCGAATCAGCACCTCCAGCGTCTGCTGCTTGGCCTCGGGAGTGTCGAACAACTTGGGGTCAATGTCGGGGCTCTGTCGGCGGATCCGCTCGACCTGCTCACGATGCGACTCGTCCCATTCGGCCTGTGTGATCGTATGACCGGCCACCTTGGCCACTGACTGCTTCGCGCCTTCGCCAATGCCTTGATAGCCCTCCAACCCGAGAAACACGAACGACGGCACGATGAGAACAACCAGCGCAAACATGAACAAGCGCATGCGCTTGCGGAAAAAATCGAACATCGATGAACCCCGGGTGAACGCACACGCCAGTCGCGGTGCGTCAAGAAATCAGACGCCGGGAAACCCTGCTTCCCGGACGCGAAAAAGGCGAACCAGGGTTCGCCTTTGCTTGGTGACTGTCGTTGATCTTATCTGCAGCCTCAGAGAAACGTCTGAGGCTACGGCACCGGGTTTGGTGGGTGCTGAGGGGCTCGAACCCCCGACCTACGCCTTGTAAGGGCGCCGCTCTACCAACTGAGCTAAGCACCCGGAGTGCCTGGAAACCGCGTTACTTGTTACTTCAGTGCATCCTTCAACGCCTTGCCCGGCCGGAACTTAGGCACCTTGGCCGCCTTGATCTTGATGGCCGCGCCGGTGCGAGGGTTGCGACCGCTGCGCGCAGCGCGCTTGGTGACGCTGAACGTGCCAAAACCGACGAGCGTCACGCTGTTGTTCTTCTTGAGCGTTGACTTCACACCGCCAATCAGCGCCTCAAGAGCGCGACCAGCAGCCGCTTTGGAAATATCCGCTTGCTTGGCGATGTGTTCGATCAGTTCTGACTTATTCACAAAGTGTCCCCCTCGAATTGGATGCGTATGGTTGGAGTCGGCAGTGACCGTGCGCCTCACCCCACACGGACGTCAAGGGCATTACAGCCGTGGCGTTGGTGGGTGTCAAGCACGCCCAGCGATTCTATCGAGACGAACGAGCGTTGAGTTCACATCGTCAGCGGGAGAGGCGCGCTGGCAGCGCCGTGACGACCAGGGCCACACCAACCGCAGTCAACACCATGCCCAGCAGCTTCGGCGCAGCGAGCACCTCGCCGAAGATCGTCCGCGCCATCAGAGCCGTGGTCCGCGGCGCATTCGGCATGGCGGAGCACGCGGCGATGAATCCGGTGCTCCAGATCATCACGAACACCACCGGCATCACGCGCAAGGCCGCGTGGCTGCGCGAATCCGCGAGGGCTGCCACTGCGCCGCTACCGCGCCTTGGCGCGGATCTCAGGCAGCGCTTTCTGCAGGTAGTACACCATCGACCAGACGGTCAGGACTGCAGAGAGGCCGATCAGCACCGTGCCCCAAGCGTGGGTATCGATGACAGTGAACAGCGTCCCATCAAACAGCAGGAAAGGGATCGCAACCATCTGCACCACAGTCTTCACCTTGCCCAGCATGTGCACTGCGACGCTGCGAGAAGCACCGATCTGCGCCATCCATTCACGCAAGGCGGAAATCGCGATCTCGCGCCCGATGATGACCAGTGCCACCAGCGCATGCAGCCGATTCAGGTGCACCAGCACCAGCAGGGCTGCGCAAACCAGGAACTTGTCGGCCACCGGGTCGAGAAAGGCCCCGAACGAGGAGGTCTGCTTGAGCTTTCGCGCCAGGTAACCATCGGCCCAGTCGGTCAGCGCGACGATGACGAACAGCGCGGTGGCGACAGTGTTCTGGGTGCCTGCTTGCAGGTCCAGATAGAAAACGCCTACCACCAGCGGAATCGCGACGATGCGGGCCCAGGTGAGTAGCGTCGGCAAATTGAAAAACATGCAGACGATTGTGCCGTGTCGCCTGGGGCCGACGGTCATTGAATGTTGAGTGTTCGGGGCTTGAACCGGCGATCGTCGTTGAATAGAAACGTTTCGGTGATCCGCCACGGCCGCGGCAGGCTCGACACATCTCCGAACGGCGCCGCGCGCTGAACGGCCTCGATGGCGATCTGGATGGTGTCCTTTGCCTGTCTGGGTGGGCGCAAAACATCGATGCGGTGGATCGATCCGTCGGCGTTCAGGTCGATCGCCAGCACCGGGATGGCCAGCAGCACGTCTGGCGGACGATCCGTATAGGTCAGTTGCGGGTTGGCCGCCACGATGCGACGAGCCGCCTGCTGATGCAGCTCATTGACACTTCGCACAGGGCCGGGCGGCGACAAGCGAATCGAACCGCTCGTCGCGCCTGCAGCGCGTGGCTCAGCCGTCCGAGCTGTCACGGAGGGGGGCTCCACGGCTTGCGTGCCCGAGGCTGGTGGCTGGGACGGTGGGGCAGCGCAACCCGCGAGGAATGCGAGAACCAGACAAGGGAAGTACAGGGCATCCGGCCGCCGTCCAGCACACCATTTCGTCATGGGAATCCGTTCAATGCAAGGCACGGTAGATGGCCTCGGCCAGGTCCTTCGAGATGCCTTCAACGGTCAGCAGGTCATCGACACTGGCGCTCGCCACGCCCCGCACCCCGCCGAAACGTTGCAACAGCCGAGCGCGCTTTTTAGGCCCGACACCGTCGATGTCTTCAAGCTTGCTGCCGCCGGTGCGCACGCTGGCACGCTTGGCGCGCATGCCGGTAATGGCGAAACGATGGGCTTCGTCACGGATCTGTGCGACCAGCATCAGCGCCGCTGAATCCTTGGCAAGCGTGACTTTCTCGCGGCCGTCGGCAAAGACCAACTCTTCCAGACCCACCTTGCGCCCCTCGCCCTTTTCTACTCCGATGATCAACCCGAGATCCAGGCCCAGTTCCTCGAACACTTCGCGTGCCATGCTGACCTGGCCGCGGCCGCCGTCCACCAGCACCAGGTCGGGCAGTCGCAACTCGGGCTTGGCGATCACCATGTCCTCATGCAACGTGTCCTCAAGCTCCTCGACACGCTTGGCTACCTGAGCCGCCAACTTGCCATAGCGGCGCATCAGCACCTGGCGCATCGCGGCGTAGTCGTCGCCGCCAGTGATGCCTTCGATGTTGTAGCGACGGTACTGGGCACTTCGCATCTTGTGGTTCTCAAAGACCACGCAGGATGCCTGCGTGGCCTCGCCAGCGGTGTGGCTGATGTCGAAACACTCGATGCGAAACGTATCCAGCGCCTCGGCGTCGATCTCCAGCACGTCGAGCAGCGCGCGCGTTCGGGCCTGCTGCGAGCCCTCTTCGGCCAGCAGCTGTGCCAGGCGCAGATCGGCGCCCTTGATGCACATGTCCAGCCAGGCCCGGCGGGCATCTCGTGGCTGATGCTGCGCTGTCACCTTGACCCCGGCGTGCGCCGTCAACGCGTCGATCAGCGCCTTGTCCACCGGATGGCTCAACACGAGCAAGGGCGGCACGCCGCCATCAAGGTAATGCTGCGCGATGAAGGCTTCAAGCACCAGCGCTTCAGGCGACGACACCGTCTTGCCCGCATCGTCGGTCGCCGACTCGGCGCCCAGTGTGGTGGCGTCATCGACATGCACCGGGAAGAATGGCCGATCGCCGAGGTGACGACCGCCCCGCACCATCGCCAGATTGACGCAGGCGCGACCGCCGTGCACCTTGACGGCGAGGATGTCGGCGTCCCGCGTCGCGGCACCGGTGTTGTCCTCGACCGCCTGCTGGTGCAGCACCCGGGACAAGGCACCTAGCTGATTGCGGATCTCGGCCGCCTGCTCGAACTGCAACGCGTCGGCGTGAGCCATCATCTGCGCCTGCAGGGTGTCCATCACCTGTTGCTGATCGCCTTGCAGGAAGCGTTCGGCGTTGGCCACATCGCGCGCATAGTCGTCGGGCGAGATCAAGGCGACACAGGGCCCGGAGCAGCGCTTGATCTGATGCAGCAGACAAGGCCGGCTGCGGTTGTTGAACACCGTGTCCTCGCAGGTGCGCAGCCGGAACACCTTCTGCAGCAGCTGGATCGATTCCTTGACGGCCCAGGCACTCGGGTACGGGCCGAAATAGTGGTGGCGTTGATCGACCGGCCCACGGTAATAGACCATTCGCGGAAAGCGTGAGGCACTCGATGCCGACGGCGAGTTGGAGGTGCCGGTGATCTTCAGATACGGATAGCTCTTGTCGTCACGAAACAGGATGTTGTAACGCGGGTTCAGCGTCTTGATCAGGTTGTTCTCGAGCAGCAGCGCCTCGGCTTCCGAGCGCACCACCGTCGTTTCCATCCGCACGATCTTCGTGATCATGTGGCCGATGCGTGTGCCCCCGTGCTGCTTCTGAAAGTAGCTCGACACCCGCTTCTTCAGGTCGCGTGCCTTGCCGACATAGAGCACGCCACCCTGTGCGTCGAAATAGCGGTACACACCGGGCAGACCGGGCAGCGCGGCCACGTCCGCGAGCAGGCGCTCGCGCTGCGCTTGGGCTGGATCGACGTGTTCAGGGTTGTCAGACATCGCCAGCGATTGTGCCGACGCTCGGATAATTCGCCGATGCCCTTCAACGCGCCACGACACGCCCGCCCGCGTGCCACCTGGGATGTGTTCTGCCGCGTCGTCGACAACCACGGCGATGTGGGCGTGTGCTGGCGGCTGGCAACTGATCTGGCAGAGCGCGGCATCGCCGTGCGCCTCTGGATTGACGACGCGCACGCCCTGACCTGGATGGCGCCTGGAGGCCGGCCCGGTGTCAAGGTGTGGGCATGGCCGGTGACGGACGAGGCCTTTGCCATCGCGGACGTCGAGCCTGCGACTGTGGTCATCGAGGCCTTCGGCTGCGGCTTGCCCGACCCGTGTCTGCGCCATATCTCACTCGCACACCAGCGGTCGGCCGCGCCGGTCTGGATCAATCTGGAGTACCTCAGTGCGGAGCCGTACGTGGAGCGAAACCACGGGCTCCCCTCCCTCCAAGGCAACGGTCTCGCCTGCGGCGTGACGAGCTGGTATTTCTACCCCGGCTTCACCGCAAGCACCGGCGGACTGTTGCGCGAGGCCGACCTGCTGCAACGACAAGCCGCATTCCACCGTGAGGCCTGGCTGGCCGATCACAGCATCTCGCCTCACCCTGGTGAACGCCTGGTCAGCCTGTTCTGCTATGCGAATCCAAACGTGTCGGAGTGGTTGCAGGCCTTGGCTGCTCGCCCGACGCTGCTGCTGACGACCCCCGGCCACGCGACCGAACAGGTCGCTCGGGCGATTGCCGATGGCGGTGCGCTGGACAACTTGCGCGTCCAGAGCCTGCCTTGGCTGACGCATTTCGATTACGACCACCTGCTCTGGTCTTGTGACCTGAACCTGGTACGAGGCGAAGACTCGCTGGTCCGCGCGATCTGGGCCGGGCGCCCTTTCCTGTGGCAGATCTACCCGCAGGACGACGGGGTCCATGCAGCAAAGCTCGCAGCGTTTCTGGCCAAGGCGTTACAGGCCGCCGACCCGGCGATGGCCGAATCGAGCCGGCGCGCCGCCTTCCGCTGGAACAGCCTGTCCGCGACACAGGACCCAGACGCCTGGGGCGTGTTGCAATCGCCGTCCTTGATGTCCGCCTGGGCCAGGGTGTGCACAGACTGGCGTACCGAACTGCTGGCTCAACCAGACCTCGTGACTCAGCTGATGGCATTCGCCAATGCCAAATCCGGCCTTCTGCAGGCTAAAATCTGAGGCTTTTCGTTTCGCAACCCCGAAACACGAAAAGCCAACTCCACGGATCTCAACGGACAGCGTCATGAAAATCGCACAGGAAATTCGCGCCGGCAACGTCATCATGCACGGCAAGGACCCGATGGTCGTTCTGAAGACCGAATACAGCCGCGGCGGTCGCAATTCGGCCACCGTGCGCATGAAGCTCAAGAGCCTGCTGAGCAACTCCGGAACCGAAGTCGTCTTCAAGGCCGACGACAAGATGGACCAGATCATCCTCGACAAGAAGGAGTGCACCTACTCCTACTTCGCCGACCCGATGTACGCATTCATGGACGCCGAGTACAACCAGTTCGAAGTCGAGAGCGAGAACATGGGCGATGCTGTCCAGTACCTCGAAGACGCGATGCCGGTCGAAGTGGTTTTCTATGACGGCAAGGCCATCTCGGTCGAATTGCCCACCAGCCTGGTGCGCGAGATCACCTGGACCGAGCCAGCCGTCAAAGGCGACACCTCGGGCAAGGTGCTGAAGCCAGCGAAGATCGCGACCGGCTTCGAGATCGCGGTGCCGTTGTTCGTGCAGACCGGCGACAAGGTCGAAATCGACACACGCACCCACGAGTACCGCAAGCGCGTCTAACGGCGGACGCCTGTCGGCGGTTCGGACATCGGGCGCTTTCGGGCGCCCTTTTCTTTGGTTCGACAAGTTCTTCGGCATGATCGCTTGATGCCATTCGACTTCGACGCCATCAGCACGCCGTTCCGGATGCAGCCTGGTCTGCGCCGGCTCTCTCCCGGTGCGGTTCAGCTGACGCCAACCCCGCCTGGCGACCGCGTGCTGCGGGAAAAGCTGGCGGTGTTGAATGGTCACGCTCATCAGGCGTTGCTGACGAGTCCCGGCTTCGATCCGCAACCGGCGCTCCAGGCACTGTTCCAGCACGCAGCAGCGGAGCACCCCGCAGCCTGGCGATGCGACGCTGATGGATCCGTGCACGCCTTGCAACTCGGTTGGGTCGTGCACGAGGGCGGCTCGATATCCAGCCACGCCGACACCACGGACGATGTCGGTCGCTGCCTCGTGGCACTGCCTGCACACTGGCGCCAGACTGCGTTGTTCTGCCTCGCCTTCATCGAGGATCTGGCCGTCATCGATGGCCAGACTGCTTGCATCCCCTGGCTCGCGGTCTGCCTGCCATCGCACTGGGCACCCGAGGACAAGATCGGCCAGCACTTCGCCGAAGTGCACGCGCCCGTGGCTGACAACCAGTTGCTGATCACCGCCAGCGATCACCTTGCGCGGTTGGTGACCGGCAGCGACCGCTGGGTACGCTGGGTGTGGAACATCACAAGCCATGCGCAACTCGACGCGCACCCTGCGCGGCTGCCCGAGCACGGTTGGCCCGCAGATGCCGATGCAGAGCAGCTCGCAGCGATGGCCTTCCTGCGCACCGAGCGCCAAACGTTCATCCCGCTGACCTCGCACCGGCAGGCGGTGTTCACCATCCAGGTCGAGTCTCAGCCGCTGGCGCAGGCGATCACTGAACCGGCGAATGTGCGACGGCTGCATGACGCCTTGCAGAGCATGAGCGCAGCAGTGCTCACCTACCGCAATCTGACCGAAGCGCGCGAGCGGCTGCTGTCGTGGCTGCACGCACGCGGTGCAGGACATAGGGCATGACCGACCAGGCCGCAGGCGACTCGACAGGTCACACCAAGGCCTTTGTTGCCGCACTGGCCTGCGGCTGGCAAGGCCGCCAGCGATTCGTTGTGCTCGACGACCAGTTCGATGGCGGCAGCCGATTCCGGCGTTGTCTGCAAGCCTGGCGCGCCGATCCGCAACGCTGTGCGCAGTTGCATGTGATCACTGTGTCTGCTGACCTCGGAGGCGGCTGCACGGGCTCGACGCTGGACGATGAGATCGGCAGCCGCTGGCCGCCGATCACGCCCAACCTGCACCGGCTGGCCTTCGAGGGCGGGCAGGTTCAATGGCTGCTGGTGCCGATGGCATTGCGAGCCGGGCTCAGTGAGCTGTTGACCCCTGTCGACGTGTTTTCGCTCGGTCACCGAATCGAGCGTGATGCCGCAGCGTCGCGACGCGAGGCCAGAGCCTTGGCGCGGCTGGCGCGGGTGGGCAGCATGGCGTGGCTCGAAACCGCATCGAGCACCGATGCGGGCGCGATGCGTTCTGCCGGGTTCACGCAGGCGGACGACTCAGGGGAACGCTGGTGCTATGACCCCTCATTCGTACCGAGGCGCGGGCCCTCACGCTGCGCAACCCGTTCGCCTGACAACGCACCGATCGTGGTGATCGGCGCTGGCCTGGCCGGGTGCGCGGTCGCGTGGGCACTGGCTGAACAAGGCCGCGACAGCATCATCTTCGAACGCCATGGCGCACTCGCGATGGAAACCTCGGGCAACCGGGCTGGCTTGTTTCACGGCATCGTCAACCCACAAGATGGCGCCCACGCGCGCTTCAATCGGGCCGCAGCACTCGAAGCGCAACGCGCCGTCACCGTGGCGCTCGCAGGGCACAGTATTCAGGGCGATGTGCAGGGCCTGCTGCGCTTGGAGAACCACGACATCGTCTGGTCCGCGATGCACGCCACCTTGCGACGCCTCGCGCTGCCATCGGACTACGTGCAGGCGTTGTCACCGCGTGAGGCCTCGGAGCGCAGTGGATTGACCTTGCACCACCCGGCCTGGTGGTACCCGGGTGGAGGCTGGGTTCAACCGGGCGGGCTGGCGCGCTCCTTCATCGAACGCGCGGGGCGGCGGACCACGCTCCGGGCCAACTGCGCCGTCGAATCGCTGACACGCGACGCCGAAAGCTGGGTACTTCACGATGCCGCCGGCCACGCCCTGGCCACATCAAGAGCCGTGGTGCTGGCCAATGCAGGCGACGCGCTGCGGCTGTTGCGACCGTTGATGCCATCTTCAGCGCCCGACGCCTGGCCGCTGCTGAAGCTGCGCGGGCAGATCAGCATGGCGTCGCTGAGCGAGGTCGGCTCGCTCAGCCTGCCGCGGGTTCCGATCACAGGCTCCGGCTACCTGCTGCCACCGATCGACGGCCTTGCCATCTTCGGTGCCACGTCACAGGCCGATGACGATGACTCTTCGGTGCGAGACAGCGACCACCTGCACAACCTGGCCCAGCTGTCTCGCTTGACCGGCCAGCAACTTCAGTTGGACACCACTCAGTTGACGGGCCGCACCGGCTGGCGCTGGAGCACCGACGATCGCCTGCCGGTTCTGGGTGCGGTACCGGACATCGCCGCAGCGCTGGGTGTGCAACGCCTGGAACAGCCTTCACAGGTGCCGAGGCTGCCGGGGCTCTATGCCTGCACGGGATTCGGTTCGCGCGGCATCACCTGGGCGGCGCTGGCCGCGCAGATCGCGGCCGCATCGATCACGGGCGCCCCGATGCCCATCGAGGCGAGTCTGCTGGACAGCGTGGATGCTGCCCGCTTTGTGGTTCGCGAGGCCGCCAGACGAGCTCGTGGCGGCGACTAGACGCGCTCGGGGTTCGTCTCAGCTCGGAGCCTGGCCCGCAGCGTCTGCAGCGGGAGCGGAGCCTTCTCCCTCATCTGCCGTTGAATCAGATTCACCGTCGGCACCGGTTTTGCGGCCCGCCTTCTCCTTCACTTTTTCTTCCTTCTTCTTCTTCTTGGCCAGCTCGCGCTGACGCTTTTCGAACGAATAGTTTGGCTTGGCCATGGGCATGCATCCACTTCAATGAATAAGACAGCGAGATTACGCTGTTTTCAGCGCGTTCCAGCCGCGTCAGGAGGCAGTTGCGTACGACACCGTCTCGACGCCATCCGGGCCGCCGAACAAACACAGGCTCGCCCGGTGTCGCGCAAAGATCCCCACGCTGACCACGCCGGGCCATTGATTGATCTCGCTCTCCATCGTCAGCGGATCGGTGATGTGCAAACCATGCACATCGATCAGATGGCCGCCGTTATCGGTCACCACACCAGCACGCAGCACCGGGCGGCCGCCCATCGCCACGAAGCGCCGCGAGATCTGCGCCGCCGCCATCGGGATCACCTCCACCGGCAGCGGAAAGCGGCCCAGCACCGCGACACGCTTCGATACATCCGCGATGCAGATGAAGCGGTCGGCCAGGTCCGCCACGATCTTCTCGCGGGTCAGCGCCGCACCGCCGCCCTTGATCATGTGGCCGCGCGGGTCGATCTCGTCGGCGCCGTCGATGTACACGGGGATGCGTTCGATCGCATTGCTGTCGAGCACCGTGATGCTGTGGGCGCGCAGGCGCTCGCTGCTCTTCTCGCTGCTGGAGACGGCGCCGATGATCCGTTCGCGCATCGTCGCCAGTGCATCGATGAAGCAGTTGACGGTCGAGCCTGTACCGACGCCGACCACGCTGCCGGGTACCACCTGATCCAGCGCCGCTCGGCCGACCATCACCTTCAGTTCATCCTGGGTCATGACAAGGAAACCGTTTGAGACAATCTTGAATTATCCCGCGCACCCTTCATGGCCCTCCTTCCCTACGCACTGACACGACCGTTCCTGTTCGGTCTCGACCCGGAACAGGCGCATGACCTGACGCTCGACACCCTCGCACGCATCCAGCACACCCCGCTGATGTGCGCGATCCGCCAGACGCGGATCGACGATCCGGTGACGGTGGCCGGCCTGCGCTTCCCGAACCGCATCGGCCTGGCGGCCGGCCTGGACAAGAATGGCCGCTGCATCGATGGGTTTGGCGCGCTGGGATTCGGCTTCGTCGAAGTCGGCACAGTCACGCCGCTGGCGCAGCCTG
Source organism: Rubrivivax sp. (assembly GCA_027490215.1). Lineage (GTDB taxonomy): Bacteria > Pseudomonadota > Gammaproteobacteria > Burkholderiales > Burkholderiaceae_C > PBB1. The sequence continues at coordinate 4,821 of JAIXYO010000026.1, read as the reverse complement.
GCAATCCGAAGCCGCGCATGTGGCGCCTGACCGAAGCCAACGCGCTGATCAACCGCCTGGGCTTCAACAATGGCGGGCTGGCCGCCTTCATCGACAACGTGCAGCGCGCGAAGTTTCGGCAAGAGGGCGGCATCCTTGGCCTGAACATCGGCAAGAACGCAGTGACGCCGATCGAGCGTGCGGTCGACGATTACCTGACCTGTCTGGACGGGGTGTACCCGCATGCCGACTACGTGACGGTCAACATCTCGTCACCGAACACCCAGAACCTGCGCGCACTGCAAAGCGATGAGGCGCTGGACGCGCTGCTCGGCGCGCTGTCGACGCGCCACGTCGCGCTGGCCCAGCGCCATGGCCGCAAGGTGCCGATGTTTGTGAAGATCGCGCCCGACCTCGTCGAGAACCAGATTCGGGTGATTGCCACCACGCTCAAGAACCATGGCATCAGCGGCGTGATTGCGACGAACACCACCATTTCGCGCGAAGCCGTGAAGGGCCTGTCGCATGCCAACGAAGCCGGTGGCCTGTCGGGCGCTCCGGTCTTCGAGGCCAGCAACGCCGTGATCCGCCAGCTCCGCGCTGAACTCGGCGCGGGCTACCCCATCATTGGCGTCGGCGGCGTGATGAGTGGTGCCGATGCAGTGGCCAAGCGCGCCGCTGGCGCCGACCTGGTGCAGATCTACACCGGGTTCATCTACAAGGGACCGGAGCTGGTGACCGAGGCTGCGCGGGCGCTGAAGGTGCAACGCATCTAGATTTAGATCAACGCCAGCGTCGTCAGCGTCAGCGAGTGAGCGCTGCGGCGGGGCACTGTGTTGCGTTCATGTCCCCCGGGCCGGTTCACCCGTTGCTCGTTTCGGCTTCAGTCCCGCCGGCCCTCCTCCTTTACTTCACTCCACACAGCGCCCCGCCACAGCGCTCCAGCACCACCGCAACAGTTCATCGTCGAGCGTTCTTTGCATGCCTCGGTGATCGCGGCAGCCGAGGGCTTGGGGTGACCGGCGCAGCGAAGTAAAGAAGGAGGGCCGGATCGATTGTCGTGAAGCATTCAGGCCGTCACCCGGCCCGGGTGACATGAGCGGAGCCGGTCACCCCAAGCCCTCGGCAGCACCAGCAGAACACACCAATGAAAAAGGCGCGTCAAAGACGCGCCTTCGGTGCATCGACGACCGAGCGGACTCAGTGCAAAGGCACGCCCGTCTTCGACTGCAGTTCCTCGCGGGTCACGCCGTCGGCCAGTTCAACGACCTTCAGGCCGTCAGGCGTCACGTCCAGCACCGCCAGGTCCGTGATGATGCGGTTGACCACCCCAAGACCGGTCAAAGGCAAGGTGCACTTCGGGATGATCTTCAGATCGATCGTGCCGTCCTTCTTCTTCGCGACGTGCTCCATCAAAACGATGACGCGGGCCACGCCGGCCACCAGGTCCATCGCGCCGCCCATACCCTTGACCATCTTGCCGGGGATCATCCAGTTCGCCAGGTCGCCGTGTTCGCTGACCTGCATCGCTCCCAGGATGCTCAGGTTGATCTTGCCGCCGCGAATCATCGCGAAGCTCTCGTGCGAGCCGAAGATCGACGAGCCCGGGATCGTCGTCACTGTCTGCTTGCCCGCATTGATCAGGTCGGCATCGACCTCGTCCTCGGTCGGGAAGGGGCCGATGCCCAGCATGCCGTTCTCGCTTTGCAGCCAGACCTCGATGTCTGGCCGCACATGGTTGGCCACCAGCGTCGGCAGGCCGATGCCCAGGTTGACGTAGAAACCGTCTTGCAGTTCTTGTGCAGCACGTGCTGCCATTTGGTCGTGCGTCCAGGCCATGATCAGACTCCCGCTTTCTCGGTCAGCGTCCGTTTTTCGATGCGCTTCTCGGGGTGCTTGTTGAGCACCAGACGGTGCACATAGATGCCGGGCAGGTGCACCGAGTCTGGATCGAAGGTGCCGGTCGGCACGATCTCCTCGACCTCGGCAATGGTCAGGCGGCCGGCCATCGCAACCGCCGGATTGAAGTTGCGCGCGGTGCGACGAAACAGCAGGTTGCCGCTTTCATCCGCCTTCCAGGCCTTGACCAGACTGACCTCGGGGCAGAGCGCGCGCTCCATCACATAGACGGAGCCGTCGAACTCGCGGGTTTCCTTGCCCTCGGCCACCAGCGTTCCGACACCGGTCTTGGTGAAGAAGGCCGGGATGCCCGCGCCGCCGGCACGCAGTTTCTCGGCCAAGGTGCCCTGCGGCGTGAATTCAAGCTCGAGCTCTCCGGCAAGGTACTGGCGCTCGAACTCCTTGTTCTCGCCGACGTAGCTGGAAATCATCTTCTTGATCTGGCGGGTTTCCAGCAACTGGCCCAGACCAAACCCATCGACGCCCGCGTTGTTCGAGATCACCGTCAGGTTCTTGACGCCGCTGTCGCGCAGCGCCGCGATCAGAGCCTCGGGAATGCCACACAGGCCGAAGCCGCCCACGGCGATCAACTGGCCGTCGGCCACGACGCCCTTGAGCGCCTCGCAGGCGCTCGGATAAACCTTGTTCATTGCATTCCTCTCGAGGACTCAGAGACACGCTCGACAGCAACGTGGCCAAACCACCTGTCGATTGTGCCGCCGCCGGGCACTGAGCTGAGAGGAATCTGCGCCGCAGTGCCTCAGAGCGCGTAGCCGTCATCCGCCTGGATCACCGCGCCATTGATGAAATGGCTTTCATTGGCGCACAGCATCATCAGCACCACGTCCAGGTCTTTCGGCTGGCCGATGCGCTTGCGCGGCAGCGTGTCGATCAAGCGCTTGCCGGCGTCGGTCAGCCACTCGTGGTGGTTCATGTCGGTGTCGATGTAGCCGGGGCAGATGGCGTTGACGTTGATGCCGTGCTTGCCCCATTCGAGCGCCATCGAGCGGGTCATGTGGATCACTGCCGCCTTGCTCATGCTGTAGACGCCGATCTTGCTCAGCACCTTCAGCCCGGCCATCGACGCGATGTTGACGATGCGCCCGCCGGTGAAAGTGCCGGGTGCGGCGCCCTTGGCCCGCGCGATCATCCGCTTGCCGACTTCCTGCGCGACGAAGAAGCTGCCGCGGGTGTTGACATCGAACACGAAGTCGAAGTCTTCCTCGGTCACCTCGGTCAGCTTCTGCGTGGTACTGACGCCGGAGTTGTTGACCAGAATGTCGATCGTGCCCATCTCGGTTTCGGCGTGCGCCACTGCAGAGCGAATGCTGGCCACATCGGTCGGGTCGAGCACGACGACGTGCGCGTCGCCGCCATTGCCTTCGATCTCGGCGCGCAGCGTTTTCAGCCGCTCCATGTTGCGCCCGGCCAGCACCACCGCCGCGCCAGCCGTGGCCAAGGTTTTCGCGAATTGCGTGCCGAGTCCGCTCGACGCGCCAGTGACCAGCGCGACGCGGCCTGATAGATCGATGTCGTAGCTCATAGGTGTCGATCCTGTTCTGACATGGGCAATGAAGATAGCACGCAGGCTTGACCGCAAATTCGGCCATCAAGCCCATCGAATCCCGCCTTTCGGACCTTTCAGAAAAAGCCGAGCAGCCTTTCAGGCGAGGGCGTCGTACAGCGACACAAACTCCTGTGTCACCTTGTGACGCGAGTCGAGGTGGATCATCGGGCGCGCCAGTTCGTGTGACTCCTTGATCTTCACGCTGGCGCTCAGATAGGGGGCAAGCACAGGCAGGCCTTCATCGATCAGCTCCTGCACGGTCCGTTGCGGCAGACTGGCCCGGGGCTGGAACTGGTTCACCACGATGCCCTCGATCAGCAGATCCGGGTTGTGGTCGGCCTGAATCTCCTTGACGCTTTCCAGCAGGCCGTAGAGCGCACGACGCGAGAAGTCGTCGCAGTCGAACGGGATCAGGCAAGCTTCGGCGGCTATCAGCGCCGAGCGGGTGTAGAAATTCAGTGCGGGCGGCGTGTCGATCCAGATCGAGTCGTAATCGTCGGCCAACTCCATCAGCGCATCGCGCAGCTTGTAGATCTTGTGACGGCTTTCCAGCTTGCCGTGCAGTTCATCCAGCGCGGCGCTGGCGGGCATCAGGTGCAGGTTCTCCCACGGCGTCTCGATGATGAAGTCGGAGGTGCTGGGCGAGCGCACGCTGAATTTCAGCGTGGCATCGAAGAACTCTGCCGCACCCGCGATGCCCTCTTCAGCATCATCCCCGGTGAGGTAGCGGCTGGAATTGCCCTGCCGATCGAGGTCGATCACCAGCGTGCGCTGGCCCTGATGCGCTGCAATGGCGGCCAGGTTGCAGGTGATGGTGGACTTGCCGACCCCGCCCTTCTGGTTGAAAACGACGCGACGCATTCGAGACCTCCATCAAGCTGCAGAGAAAGGCCATTGTGCGCCGCAACAACAGTTCCCTGCGAGGCTTCTCGGAAGTCGACGCTTGCGAACTACCTCTGGCTGTTCACCACGCCGCGAAAGTACGCGATCGTCGGCTCCAGGCCGTCTTGAAGCGACACCTTGGGCTCCCAGCCCAGCTTGGTTTTCGCGATCGAGATGTCGGGGCGACGCTGCTTCGGGTCGTCACCGGGCAAGGGCTGAAAGATCAGCTTTGACTTGCTGCCCGTCATGCGAAGGATGGTCTCGGCCAGCTGCAGCATCGAGTACTCGCCGGGGTTTCCGATATTGACCGGGCCGGTCAGGCTGGCGTCACTGGCCATCATCCGCACGATGACTTCGACCAGGTCGTCGACGTAACAGAAGCTGCGTGTTTGCTGGCCGTCGCCGAAGATGGTGATGTCCTCGCCGCGCAGCGCCTGCACGATGAAGTTGGACACGACGCGGCCGTCGTTCGGGTGCATGCGCGGGCCGTAGGT
>JAIXYO010000060.1 GCA_027490215.1 Rubrivivax sp. | reverse complement strand
GCTTCGCACTCGAAGTTCAGGTGCAGAACATCGAATAGCTTTTCTGGGGGCCGCAGAGAGCCACATCGTCCGCCGCCCCACAGCGGCCTCTGCCGAGGCACGGCATCACGCCGCCGGATCTAGGCTCGCTGAATGCTGAGCCTGGATCCGCGCGCCACTGCTGGCCACCTGATCAGCCAGCGGTCTGGGCAGATCCCAGTGCATTCGGTCGCTCGGGAGGCGCCAGGCGCACCATGCGGCGCCAGCCAATCAGGCGTTCGTAGGCATAAATGGCATGCGCACCGACCGACAGCAACGAGCGTTTCCAGGCAGGCCAGTGCAGTATTCCGGCGATTGCCTCCACGAAGGCAAGACTGACGTCGCGTGTGGCGCGGATCTCGGCCATGGCATATCGCTTGAGCGTGCGCTCGATCAACTCACCGTGTCCCTGCTCGCGAAAGCGCAGCAACTCCTCGTGACAGTAAGAGAGGTGGTTGACCTCGTCGTCAGCCACCATTGCAAGTCCGCGCTCAAGCTCCGGGTCGTTGCGGAAACAGTCGAGCATTTGCGCCACCTGCTCCGCCGCCCGCTGTTCGGTGACCCTGCTGTGCGCGAGGTACAGGATGATCTCGTCGGTGGACAAGGGACGGTCCTCGCGCAAGCGTGCGTGCGAGAGTCCGATGCCGCGCCGCTCCAGCAACATGCAGTAGTCGGCGTGTTCGGGAATGTCTGCGGCCACCAGGCCGCGGCGGCGCAGAAAGGCCGCGAACAGGCGCCCATGCTTGTTCTCGTCCTCGCCATGACGAAGAATCTTCGCGGCCAGCGTCGGATCGCTCGTGAGCGTCGCTATGCGCTCGTTTTCCCATCCGCCCTGCAGTTCGTTCCGAGAAGCCGTTCCCGCCAGCAGGCGGAAGGCCTCGTCGTTAGCGCGGATTTCTTCGAACAGAGAGCGCGTCGAAAGCATGGCTCAGTGGTGGAGGTTGAGGGAAAAATTATAGGAAGCGTGCCTGACACGTCGAGGCAGTGGATGGCTTGTGTGTGCTGGTTGTCCACGACGATTGCCCCAGAACGATTGGGTTATGCTCGCCCGCGGCCGCTGTCAGCCCTTGACTGTGCAGTGTGAAGTAACAATAAATGAGTAGAAGCCATGACGGATCTGACAAGCGGCGGTGGGGCAAAAAAAGCGGTGGCGTCTGCCGCCGAAGTGGCCTCCAAAATCATTGATCGAGCGGACCGCGACGTGGCCTTGGTCGTGCAGCTGGTGGGGGAGAGTCAGTACCTGCTGGTGCGGCACTTCGAGACGTTCATCGAGGGCGAGCTGGCGCGACGCGGCGTCGTTTACGGCGACCATTTGTTGCTGCGCCCGCTGGTTGAGACCCATGGCCGCGAATTGGCGGAGTTCGTGCTGAGTGGCGTGGCCATCCATCACCGATTCGGCCTGAGCGCTCTGGAAAAGCCAGAGGGAGATCCGCTCCGCCTGCTCCGCTCCGACCTGTGGGATTCGATCAGGTCGCATACCGAGGATGCTGAACGGCACTTCGTGTCAGAGGCAGGCGGACTGCCGAAGATCATCACTGAAGTCGAGCAGAACCTGCCGAAGATGGTGCGCCGCCCGACCGAGTGATCGCCCGGGTTGGACGCCCGGGCGTTGCTGAATCAAGCGATCGTCAGGCGCCTCTCAGACATGCTGTGACCTTTCGGCAGGATGAGCTTGAGGACGCCGTTCTCGAACTTGGCCTCGGCCTCGGCGTCATCGACGTTTTCAGCGAGCGCGAATTTGCGGCACGCATATCCGTACCGCCGTTCGCTTCGCAGCAGCCGATGGCCTGACCGCTCTTCGTTCTCCTGCTTCAACTCGGCGCTGATCGTCACTTGATTGCCGTCGATGCGAATCTCGATGTCTTCCTTGCGCACACCCGGGATCTCAGCTTTCACGACGTAGCTGGCATCGGATTCACTGACGTCGAGGCGGATCTGTGGAGCGCTTCTGGTTGGCCCGAGTCGCCACGGGTGCAGCAGATTGCTGAAGGTGGAGTCCGTTGGATCCAGATCGAAGATTTCATTGATGCGCAGGTCGTTCATGAGGCTCTCCTTGACTGAATGCTGCGGTGCAGCGGTGGGTCTCTTGGAACACGGGTTAGCGTCTTTCCATGGCTGCATCATTCATCCACTGCGGCCCGGCTGCTTTGATATTTCTCAACGTTTCCACTCCATCGGAAACTGCCGGGACGAGGCGCGGTAACGGGCGAGGTCTACTCGGCACCGCACGGCAGCGGCGTTCAGGCGCTGGAAGTCAGCCAGTGCGGTGGAACACCACGAAACAGAAAACCCCAGTCGAATCAACGAACTGGGGTTTTGTGTGAGACCAAGCGGGACGTCTGGAGACGCCCTGAAACCGCGTTACATCTGGTCGATCATCACCTGCCCGAAGCCGGAGCACGAGACCTGAGTCGCACCGTCCATGAGGCGGGCGAAGTCGTAGGTCACCTTCTTCGACAGGATCGATCGCTTCATCGAGGCGATGATCAGATCGGCCGCTTCGATCCAGCCCATGTGGCGCAGCATCATTTCGGCGGACAGGATTTCGGAGCCTGGGTTCACGTAGTCCTTGCCGGCGTACTTCGGTGCCGTGCCATGAGTGGCTTCGAACATCGCGATCGAGTCACTGAGGTTCGCGCCCGGGGCGATGCCGATGCCGCCGACCTGAGCTGCCAGCGCATCGGAGACGTAGTCGCCATTCAGGTTCAGCGTCGCGATCACCGAATACTCGGCCGGGCGCAGCAGGATCTGCTGCAGGAAGGCGTCAGCGATCGAGTCCTTGACAACGATGTCCTTCCCGGTGTTCGGGTTCTTGAACTTGCACCATGGGCCGCCATCGATCAGCTGTGCGCCGAATTCCTTTTGCGCCAGCCCATAGGCCCAATCACGGAAGCCACCTTCGGTGTACTTCATGATGTTGCCCTTGTGCACGATCGTGACCGAGGGCTTGTCGTTGTCAATGGCGTACTGGATCGCCTTTCGCACCAGGCGCTCGGTGCCCTGCCTGGACACCGGCTTGATGCCAATGCCGGAGGTGTCGGGAAAGCGGATCTTCTTGACGCCAAACTCGTCCTGCAGGATCTTGATCAGGCGCTTGGCCTTCTCGCTCTCTGCCTCGAACTCGATGCCGGCGTAGATGTCTTCCGAGTTCTCGCGGAAGATGACCATATTGGTCTTTTCAGGCTCCTTCACGGGTGAAGGAACGCCAGTGAAGTACTGGATCGGGCGCAGGCAGACGTAGAGGTCGAGTTCCTGGCGCAGGGCCACGTTCAGGGAGCGGATACCGCCGCCGACCGGCGTCGTCAGTGGGCCCTTGATGGACACCACATAGTCCTTCAGCACCGTCAGCGTTTCTTCAGGCAGCCAGACATCGGGGCCATAGACCTGCGTCGACTTCTCACCGGCGTAAATCTCCATCCAATGGATCTTCTTCTTGCCGCCATAGCTCTTGGCCACGGCCGCATCCACGACCTTGATCATCACCGGGGTGATGTCGAAACCGGTGCCGTCGCCTTCGATGTAGGGAATGATCGGCTGGTCGGGAACGTTCAGCGAAAAATCAGCGTTGACGGTGATCTTTTCGCCGTTCTCCGGCACTTTGATATGTTGATACATGGACGGGGGCTCCGCTTCGTGAGAGGCTGAAAATACGACGTGAATCCGATACTGCGGAACAATTCTAGTTCAGCGGTGTGCGCGGTTCGGGTGCCCCAAACCCCTCGTCGATAATGAGTTTCTGCCACGCTGACCGCTAGCCATGAACGTTGGGAATCTGCGCTTTTTGCGCGCTGGAATTCAGGGACTGTGCTGGCTCACATTCGCCATGCCGGGCTGGGCGCAGAGCGCGGCACAGAGCCTGCCCACGGTGACGCTCAACGCGGGCATCCACGTCATCACCGCCGAACTGGCACGCACCGCGGAACAACGCGAGATCGGCTTGATGTTCCGCGAGTCGATGGCTGCCAACCATGGCATGCTGTTTGTATTCGACCAGCCCGGGCAGCAATGCTTCTGGATGAAGAACACGCTGCTGCCGCTCGACGTGGCCTTCATTGCCGACAACGGAACCATCGTCAACACCGACCGGATGAAGCCGCGCACACTCGATTCGCACTGCTCCAGCAGACCCGTGCGCTTTGTGCTGGAAATGAACGACGGCTGGTTTGCGAAGCGCGGCATCACGGCCGGCTCCAAATTGACGGGCAAGCCGTTCACGCCATGAGGATGGCCTGACTGTTTTGCCAATCCACCAACGAAAACGCCGGTCAGCGACCGGCGTTTTCGTTTTCAGGCAGTTCGATCAGGCGAAATTCGCTTCCGCGAAGTCCCAGTTGACCAGCGAAGTCAGGAAGGTCTCGACCCACTTCGGGCGCAGGTTGCGGTAGTCGATGTAGTAGGCGTGCTCCCAAACATCCACCGTCAGCAATGCCTTGTCGCCGGTGGTCAGAGGCGTGCCGGCCGCGCCGGTGTTGACGATGTCGACCGAGCCATCGGCCTTCTTGACCAGCCACGTCCAGCCGGAGCCGAAGTTACCGACGGCGCTCTTGGAGAAGGCTTCCTTGAAAGCGGCATAGCTGCCGAACTTGGCGTTGATGGCTGCGGCCAACGCGCCCTTGGGTTCACCGCCGCCCGCTGGCTTCATGCCGTTCCAGAAGAAGGTGTGATTCCAGATCTGTGCTGCGTTGTTGTAGATGCCACCCGACGACTTCTTGATGATGTCTTCGAGGCTCAGGTTCTCGAACTCGGTGCCCTTTTGCAGGTTGTTCAGGTTCACCACGTAAGCGTTGTGGTGCTTGCCGTAGTGGTACTCCAGGGTTTCCTTGCTCAGGTGGGGCGCCAAGGCGTCGATTGCGTACGGCAAGGCCGGCAGGGTGTGTTCCATCGTGGTCCTTTCAGTGGGAGGCTTGCCCAATTAGAAAACGAAAGTGTGACTTTTGATTGTAGGCAGCGCCGCCGAGATCGAAAGCGCCTCAGGGACACATCCCCGTTCGGCGCGGCGGATCGTCCTGGCAGCGGCGGATGCACATCACTTCGACGTTTTGGTCACTGCGGTGACCTGTGCCACGGCCACGCCATCGCTCAGAACCGCGCGGACCGACTGGCCGATACGCAACTGCGAGGCCGACACCAAAGGCCTGCCGCCGTCGTCACTGACCCATGCATAACCGCGCTTCAGCACCACAGCCGGGTCGAGTCCTTGCAAACGTGCATCAAGGCGATCAAGAGACTGCACCGCCGCCTGAATCGAGGTGAATCCAGCGCGTTGAAAGCGAGCGCCTGACAGCTGCAAACCCTGCGCGCGCGCCGCGACCAGCCGCTGCGCGCCGGATGCGAGTCGCAGCGCCCAGAGGTTCAGGGCCTGGGCCTGGCGCCGCACCGCATCGACAGGACGCAAGGACCGCATCGCCAGCGTGTCGAGCCGCTGTGCTTCGGTGTCGAGCGCACGGCGCATACGCCTGCGCATCGCTGCTGCAGCGGCGTCCAGCATCGCCAGGCTGTCCGCGCGCGACGGCGCGCACAACTCGGCAGCGGCCGTCGGCGTGGGCGTGCGAAGGTCGGCGACGAAGTCGGACAGCGTGGTGTCGGTTTCATGCCCGACACCGCTGACGACGGGAATCGGACACGCGGCGATGGCGCGCACGACGCGTTCGTCGTTGAAGGCCCACAGATCCTCGATCGAGCCGCCGCCGCGGCAAAGCAGCAGTGTGTCGACCTCGCGCCGTCGGCCCGCCATCTCGATGGCTGCCACCAGCGCAGCCGGCGCCTCGCTGCCTTGCACCAGACTCGGGTAGACGATCAATTCGACCTGCGGCGCGCGGCGCGCGAGCGAGGTGGCCACATCGTGCAGCACCGCGCCACCCAGCGACGTGACGATGCCAACACGCCGTGGGTGTGAAAGCAAGGGCCGCTTGCGCGAGGCATCGAACAGGCCTTCGACCTCGAGTTTTTGCTTGAGGCGCAGGAACTGCTCATACAGCGACCCGTCGCCGCTGCGCTGCATGGACTCGACGATGAATTGCAACTCGCCCCGCGGCTCATAGACCGCAATGCGACCGCGCAACTGCACCTGCTGCCCGTCGGCCGGCAGGAACTGCAGCAGGCCGGCCGCCCGCTTGAACATCGCGCAGCGGATCGCCGCTGCGTCGCCATCAGCGTCCTTGAGGGTGAAGTAGCAATGCCCACTGGCGGCCCGTGTGTAGCCTGACAACTCGCCGCGCACCGTGCAGGCCGCGAATCGCGCTGCCAAGGTATCGCTGATGGCGTGAATCAGCGCCGCCACGCCCCAGACAACACGCGGAACGCCAGCGTCTTGTGGCTCAACCACGCGCGAACCCAATGCAGGTGCGGGTCGAGATGTCCACAGCCGCAACCCACCGCTCTCGACGGGCCATCGCGCCTGTCACATGATCCTCACAAAGCCGCAAGCTGTTGATTTGCATGAGGTTATGCCTGGTCAAAAATGAAGTAATCTGAGCGAAGCGCTGTGAAATCAAGGTTTTCTGGATATGCCCGAGTAGATATCCACAAAGTTATCAACAGCATCAGTGGAAATCATGTGACTGCCGCAGAACTGCGGGGCAGCCAAACGTGATGGCGTCAGCGCATGGTGCACGGTTCGTTGGACAAGGCGTGGCGCGACCGGCATGGACCCTCTGCGGCGAGGCCATAATCCACCGCGAACGACACCGTTGTTTCACGCCAGAGCGCGGAAAGTACCGAAGTGATTTCGATCATACAAGCCGCTGGGTGGCCGATCTGGCCCTTGATTTTGTGCTCGGTGGCAGCGCTGGCCTTGATCTTCGAAAGGCTCGTGAGTCTTCGATCGTCGAAGGTCACGCCGCCGCGCCTGCTGGAGGAAGTGGTTTCGGTCACCCGCGCCAGCCTGCCTTCAGCTGACGTGGTCAACAAGCTGGCGGACAGCTCGGTACTGGGCACGGTGCTGGCCAGTGGAGTGCGTGCAGTCATTGCCGAGCCGCGGATCACCGAAGAGGCCTTGCGCGAGGTGTTCGAATCAGCGGGGCGCGCCGCCGTGCACCGCCTGGAAAAGTACCTGAGCCCACTGGGCACCATCGCCTCCGCGGCGCCACTGCTGGGTCTGCTGGGCACCGTGATCGGGATGATCGAGATCTTCGGCTCGCAGGCACCCACTGGCGTTGGGAACCCCGCAGCACTGGCGCACGGCATTTCCGTGGCGCTCTACAACACAGCGTTCGGACTCATTGTGGCGATCCCGTCGCTGATCGCCTACCGCCATTTCCGTGGCCTGGTCGATTCCTACACGCTGGATCTTGAACAGTCCTGTGACCGCCTGACGCCGCACCTGATGCGCTTCGCCGTCCCGCGCACGACGAGTTGACCCGCGATGGCGATGAACTTCCGCAAGGCGCGGCCAGAAGAACCGGAGATCAACCTGATCCCGTTCATCGACGTGCTGCTGGTGGTGCTCATCTTCCTGATGCTGTCGACGACGTACTCCAAGTTCACCGAACTGCAGGTCAACCTGCCCTCTGCCGATGCCGACAAGGCACGTGACCACACCCGCGAGGTGATCGTTGCCGTGGCTGCCGACGGACGTTACGCCGTCAACGGACGCGCGGTGGACGGCCGCAGCGTCGAGCTGCTGACGATCGAGCTCGGCAAGGCCGCAGGTGGCCCGGGTGACACGCCGATCATCGTGTCCGCCGATGCGACCGCCGCCTACCAATCGGTGGTCAATGTGATGGACGCGGCGCGACGCGCCGGCCTGCCGCGCCTCACCTTCGCGGCGCAGCGCAGCACGCCCGAGGCGGGCCGTTGAGCAGTCCAGGTCGGGCGTGATGGAGGCGGCGCTGCAACGCGCCTGGCTGCGCCGAGGAGCCACAGCCCTCGCGCTGTGGCCGCTGTCGATGGTGTTCGCAACGCTGGTGGCACTGCGCCGAGCGCTGTACCGCTGGCGGCTTTTGCAGCCGCAGTTGCTGCCGGTTCCGGTGGTTGTCGTCGGCAACCTGATCGCAGGCGGCGCGGGCAAGACGCCCACGGTGATGGCGGTGGTCAGGTGCTTGCAGGCTTGCGGATACCGCCCCGCAGTCATCTCGCGCGGCCATGGCCGACGCCGCGACGCCGATGCGGTGATGGCGGTGCACACGACGACAACGGCCGCTGATGCCGGCGACGAACCCCTTTTGCTGCGACTGCGCCTGCGCGTGCCGGTCTTCGTGGGTGTCGATCGGGTTGCAGCAGCGCGAATGGCACTGGCGGCGCATCCCGACATCGACGTGCTGGTCAGCGATGACGGCCTGCAGCATTCGCGGCTGCCACGAGTCGCGCAGGTGGTGGTGTTCGACGACCGGGGTGTAGGCAACGGCTGGATGCTGCCCTCTGGCCCATTGCGAGAGCCCATGACACCGCAAGCACCGCCAAACACAGTGGTTCTGTACAACGCGTCGCAGCCATCGACCGCGTGGCCCGGGCATCTGGCACACAGGCAACTCGCGGGGCTGGTCGCGCTGGCTGACTGGTGGGCAGGTCAGGCCGCGACGATGCCGTGCCTGGCGACCCTGTCCGCCAGCCCAACGCCCGTGTTGGCAGCCGCTGGCGTGTCACAGCCCGAGCGCTTCTTCATCATGCTGCGTGCGGCAGGCCTCGAGATCACCCCACTGCCGCTGCCCGATCACCACGACTACACCTCCTTGCCCTGGCCCGCCGATGCGACCGATGTCGTCGTCACCGAGAAGGACGCAGTCAAACTGCGGCCCGAGCGTCTGGCAGCGCAGGGCACGTCGACCCGCATCTGGGTCGCACCGCTAGACTTCAGCGCCAGTGCAGACTTCGACGCGGCCTTGCTGGCCTTGCTGCCCTCTCGTTTCACGACCAGGACCTCCGATGGAGACACGACTGCTTGACCTGCTGGTGTGCCCGCTGTGCAAGGGGCCGTTGGACCACTGGCGCCCGCCGCACCAGGAACGTCAGGAGCTGGTCTGTCATGCCGATCGGCTGGCGTTTCCCGTGCGAGATGGCATCCCGGTGATGCTCGAAGGCGAGGCTCGGGCAATCGGCAACGAACCACCCGCGCCGCCTGTCTTCCCGAAGCCATCGGCGTCGGACGCCTCCTGAATTCGCACGGCGGATGGGCTTTTCGGTGCTGATCCCGGCGCGCATGGCGTCAACACGCCTGCCCGGCAAGCCACTGGCCGACATCGGCGGAGTGCCGATGGTGGTGAGGGTGGCGCGGCAGGCAGCTCAGTCGTCGGCGACGCAGATCGTGGTGGCGGCCGACGATCCAGTCATCGTCGCCGCCTGCCGGGCGCATCAGGTCGAGGCAATCCTGACCCGCCGCGATCACGCCAACGGCAGCGACCGGCTGGCCGAAGCGTGCGCGCAACTCGGCCTCGATGGCGACGCGGTGGTCGTCAACGTGCAGGGCGATGAGCCACTGATCGAGCCAGCCTTGATCGATGCGGTTGCGGGTACGTTGCCGGGGCACCCGGAGTGCGTTGTAGGCACCGCCGCACACGAGATCGACGACCCACGTGATCTCGGCAATCCCAACGTCGTCAAGGTGGTGTGCGATCAGGCCGGCCGGGCGCTGTATTTTTCGCGTGCCCCCATCCCGTGGTGGCGCGATGGCAGCGCCCTGGGCGCACCAGCCATTGGCAGGATCGCGCCGTTGCGCCACATCGGGATCTACGCCTACCGAGCCGGATTCCTGAGGCGGTTTCCCGCACTGGCCGTCAGTCCGCTGGAACAGATCGAATCACTCGAACAACTGCGGGTTCTGTGGCATGGCGAGCGCATCGCAGTGCATCTGAGCACTTTCGCCACCGCCACCGGCGTGGACACGCCGGAAGATCTGGCGCGTGTTCGGCAACTGCTGGCAGGCCGCAACTAGGCACACACCCGAACGACGACCAGCCCGTTCGGTTTTAAACTACTTCGTCCGGCTTTGAACGTTTGTCGGAGCGCCGCGAACCCATCGACCGGACCACAAGGACACGCATGAGATTGATTTTGTTGGGCGCGCCCGGCGCGGGCAAAGGCACGCAAGCCACCTTCATCTGCAAGAAGTTCGGCATTCCACAGATTTCCACGGGTGACATGTTGCGCGCTGCGGTCAAGGCCGGCACGCCGCTGGGCATTGCTGCGAAGAAGGTGATGGACTCGGGTGGTTTGGTCGGTGACGACATCATCATCGGCCTGGTCAAGGAACGCCTGGCCCAACCAGACTGCGCGAACGGCTTCCTGTTCGACGGATTCCCCCGCACCATCGTGCAGGCCGATGCCATGAAGGCCGCGAGCGTGAACCTGGATGTCGTGCTCGAAATCGATGTGCCCGACGAGGCCATCGTCGAGCGCATGAGCGGTCGCCGCGCGCACCTGTCCTCTGGGCGCACGTATCACATCAAGTTCAACCCGCCGAAGGTCGAAGGCTTTGATGACGTCACTGGAGAGCCATTGATCCAGCGCGACGACGACAAGGAAGAAACCGTCAAGAAGCGCCTGGACGTCTACCAGAAGCAGACGCGGCCTCTGGTGTCGTACTACTCGGACTGGGCTGCTTCGGGTGACCCGGTGGCGCCGAAGTACCGCAAGATCAGTGGAACCGGCAGCGTCGACGAGATCACTGCGCGGGCGCTGGAATCGCTGTCGTGATTCACGACTGACGGCGGACGCCGTCAGCCGCTGAAGGCCCTGGCTCGCACCTCCCGAGCCAGGGCCTTCGACATTTCATGGGCCGAATTGCTCATTGCCGACCATGCCCAGCTTGGTGACGCCAAGGCGTTGCGCACTTGCCAGCACCATCGCGACGACGCCGTACTCGACGGCCCGGTTCGCCCTCAGGTGAAGCTCGGGTTGATCGGGTTGGGCCGCTGCAGCCTTCAGCCGCGCCTCCAGCGCTGCCCGATCAGGCAGCGCCTCGCCATTCCAGAGCAACCTGCCGCTGGCTTCGATGTCGAGCGTGATGACCTCCGGCTTGACCAGCGGCCGCACGCTGGCCTGCGGCATGTTCAGATTCACCGCATGCAGCTGAACCGGGATCGTGATGATCAGCATGATGATCAGCACCAGCATCACGTCGATCAGCGGCGTGGTGTTGATGTCCATGATCACCTCGGGTTCGTCGCTGCGGCCTGAACCGATGTGCATTGCCATGGATCGCTCTGGATGGTGAAGTAAGCGGTCAGGACTTCGGCGGTGGCTCGGTGACAAAGCTCACCTTGACGAGGCCCGCGCGCTGGCAGGCATACACCACACGGCCGACCGCCTCGTAGCGCGTCTTCACATCACCGCGCACCTGAATCTCCGGCTGCGGACTCCTTGCCGCCGCAGCCTTCAGCCGCTCGACCAGCGCCACGTGGTCGGGCAGCGGTTGCGCGTTCCAGTAAACGCCCCCTTCGCGATCGACAGAGATCTCGATGTTCTCGGGCTTCGTCTGGCGGGGCAGGTTGAGCTCTTTGGGCAAGGACAGCGGCACCGTCTGCGTGACCACGGGTATGGTGATCAGAAAGATGATCAAGAGCACCAGCATCACGTCGACCAGCGGCGTGGTGTTGATGCTTGCAATGACGTCTTCGTCGTCGTTGCCTGAGCGCAGTTGGAGGGCCATGAGCGGGTGGCGTACCTGTTGAACGGCTTGTCAGCGCAGGTTCTTGGCGCCCAGCAGGATGCCGTGGAGGTCGGCAGCGAAGCCACGCACCGCGTCCATCGTGAGCTTGTTGCGGCGCACCAGCGCGTTGTAGCCGAGCACCGCCGGCACCGCCACGGCCAGCCCGATCGCCGTCATGATCAGCGCCTCACCGACGGGACCAGCCACCTTGTCGATGCTCGCCTGGCCGGCAATCCCGATCGCGGTCAGCGCGTGATAGATGCCCCAGACGGTGCCGAACAGGCCAATGAAAGGCGCGGTCGATCCCACGGTGGCCAGGATCGCCAGACCGCCTTGCAGGCGCGACTGAACCTCGTCGACGCTGCGCTGCACGCACATCGTGATCCAGGTGTTGCGGTCGATGTGCTCTGTCAGCGCGCCCTCGTGGTGCTCGCGTGCATTGATGCCGGCTTCGGCGATGTAGCGAAAGGCACTGCCTGCCCCCAGGGTCGCAACACCCGCCTGCAGTGTCGGCGCCTTGAAGAAGCTCTGCCGGACCGCGCGAGCCTCCGCACTGAGCTTCAGGCTGGCGGCCAGTCGGGTGACCAGGATGTACCAGCTGGCCACGCTCATCAACACCAGGATGAGCAGGGTGCCCCGGGCCACGAAGTCGCCCTGCGCCCACAAGGCGCTCAGCCCATAGGGGTTCTCGATCACGCTCTGGCCGACACCGGTCGCCATGGCGGCGACCGCACCCGCGGTCTCCGCGTTCGACTGTGCGTGGGCTGCCATGGAGCCCACACCGATCAGCAGGCCGCAGGCGAAGCCCCGAAGCTTCTGCTCGACGCGGAGTCCTGAGTTGTCATGGAAGAACATGGTCATCGGTGAGCAGTGGCAACGAGGCCGGTACGTTGGGTGGCGGGGACGGGAGAGTATGCAAGCGCGAGCAGGCCATCATCGGATGTCAAAAAAGAACTCCTGGCGGATCTGCACGCCGTCGCCATTGCACACATAGCCTTCCTTCATCGCCACCTCGACAGCGTTGATGAAGGCGCGCAGCGTGCGGCGATCGGGCACGCCCTTGAGCGTGTTGCGGTCGATGTCAACCTGGACCACGCGGCCGGCCTTCAGCGTGCCGATCACAAAGAGGCTGCCCCTGACCTCGCTGGAGACAGCGGGCGCGACGGGCGGGGGGGTGCGGGTGCAGGCAATACCGGCGGCCACCACCTGCGGCCGGCCCACACCCGAGGAGGGAGCGGCCGATTCGATCGCCGCAGTCGGTGGCGTCGGCGCCAGTTCAGGCGGCGCGGGCACCGGAACCGGCGGGGCGGCGGTGATGGTGGGCGCGACTTGAAGCGGTGGCGTCACCACGGCCTCCGGCGGTGGCACAACAACAGGCGGTGCTGACAAGCGCCTCGCCGGGGCCACCGCTGCCGGAGGTGGCGACGGGGGCGGCGGCGGAGCAGGCGTGATCTCGTCGATCAGCCGGACTTCAACCGGCGTTCGCACCACTTCCATCACCTTCTGGGCCAGACCGTTGACCAGTGCATAGATCACCAGCACGTGCAACAGAACCACGAGGCCCAATCCCCACAGATGACGGCGCGGATCGTCGGCAGCTTGCGAAAAATCCATCAGCGAATTTCAGTCTCAGAAACGGTAACTCAGGTTGGCATTCACGGTGCAGCCGCGTGGATCGTAGTGGCGATCGTCACAGCCCACCTGAAAGCCCTGCTTCAGCCCACTGACTTGTGGTTCATCGTCAGCGTGTGGGTGGTGTTGCCGAGCTCGAAGGTGTTGACTCAGCGGGACTGCCAGCGATCAGGACCTGACCAGACGCGGAACCGCGGCCAGAAGCCTGCGGGTGTAGTCTTCCCGCGGATGGGCAAGCAGCTCCACGGCCGGGCCCGCTTCCGCGATGCGCCCGCGGTGCATCACTGCCAAGTGGTCGGCAATGTATTCGACAACGCCAAGGTGGTGGGTGATGAACAGGTAGGCCAGCCCCAGATCACGTTGCAACTGCTTGAGCAGGTTCAGGATCTGCGCTTGCACCGAGACGTCCAGCGCCGAGGTGGGCTCGTCGCAGACGATCAGTCGAGGTTCGACCGCCAGCGCGCGCGCGATCGCAATGCGCTGCCGCTGTCCTCCGGAAAACTCATGCGGATAGCGCTGCAGCACCTCACGGCGCAGGCCGACGCGATCGACCAGCGACTCCAGCAGTGCGCGTCGCGCCCCGCCATCGAGTTCCGGGCGGAGTGTCAGTACGCCCTCTTCCAACACCTCGAACACCCGCATCCGTGGATTCAGTGACGCATACGGGTCCTGGAAGATCATCTGCACCGAACGCCTTGCCAGCCGCAGCGCTTCGCCGCGCAGACCGAACAGATCCTGCCCATCGATCACCGCGCGACCTTCGATGTCGGCCTGGCCGCGCAGCAACTGCACGATGGCCTTGCCCAGCGTGGTCTTGCCGCAGCCCGACTCGCCGACCAGCGCGAAGGTCTCGCCTCGGCGGATCTGCAACGACACATCGTCCACGGCCACCGAGTGAGAGGCGATGCGCTGGAATACGCCGCTGCGGATCGGGAATCGCACCGACAGGTGCTGCACGTCAAGGAGCAGTTCCACCCCTTGGGGCACGACACGCACTGGCTGCAGCGCCGCGACGGCGCCGAGTGGTTCGGCAGGCCCTTTGAGCGGCTCCGCCGCCGAGACGTCGGCGGGCGAGGCATGCAGCCAGCAACGCACTTCGCGCGAAGAGATCACGCCAGCCATCTCTGGCGTGAACGGGGGCAACAGCGCTGGCGCTTCGCTGTGACAGCGATCAAAGGCCCGGTCACAACGCGGCGCGAAGCGACAACCGACAAATTCCTGCGACAGCGGCGGCACCGTGCCCGCGATCGCTGCAAGCACCGCGCCACGCTGGTGCGCCTGTGGCAGCGACTGCAGCAACAGCCGGGCATACGGATGCTTCGGCTCGCTGAAGAACTCGGCCGCGCTGGCCACCTCGACGATCTGGCCGGCGTACATCAGCGCCACCCGCTGAGCCATGCCGGACACCACCGCCAGGTCGTGCGTGATCAGCAGCAGGCCCATGCCTTGCTCGCGCTGCAACTGTTTCAGCAACTCCAGGATCTGCGCCTGGATCGCGACATCGAGCGCGGTGGTGGGCTCGTCGGCCACCAGGAAAGCCGGCTCGGCGGCCAGCGCGATCGCGATCATCACCCGCTGCTTCTGCCCGCCGCTCATGCGGAACGGGTAGTCGTCAACACGCCGCTCAGGCTCGGGGATGCCGACTCGGCCCAGCCATTCGACCGCCTTCGCGCGGGCTGATGCACCGCGCAGCGCGGTATGCGTTTCGATCGCCTCGACGATCTGATCACCCACCCGCATGACCGGGTTCAGGCTGGTGGCCGGCTCCTGGAAGATCATGCCGATGCGGCCACCGCGCAGGCGGCGCATCGCCGACTCGGGCAGAGACAGCGTCTCCTGCCCCTCGATCTCGACGCGCCCGTCGGTGACGCGGCCGTTGTCGGGCAGCAGCCGCATCAGTGCCAGCGCCGTCATGCTCTTGCCACAACCCGACTCGCCGACCAGCGCGAAGGTCTCGCCACGCTCGATGCACAGCGACAGCCCATCGATCGCGCGCACCAGGCCGGCGTCGGCATCAATGGCCACTTTCAGGTCGGTGACAGTCAGCATCGTGGATCAGCCTGCCTTGACCGGCGCAGGCATGCGCCTGGCACGAAAAACCCTTGCCCGCGGATCGAACGCGTCGCGCACGCCATCGGCAAAGAAGTTCGCCGCCAGCACCAATGTGACCATGAAGCCAAAGGCCGCTGCGAACGACCACCACACCACCGGGTCGCGGCTCATCTCGCTGCGTGCCAGGTTGATCATTCCGCCAAAGCTGTTCATCGACGGGTCGACGCCAACGCCCACATAGGACAGCACCGCTTCGTACAGGATCAGTCCGGAAAAATCGAGCACGGTGGTGATCAGCACCAGGTGCATCACATTGGGCATCAGGTGGCGAACGATGATGCGCCACGGACCGACGCCAAAAGCCGTCGCGGCCTGCACGTATTCGAGCTCTCGCAGCTTCAGCGCTTCGGCACGCAGCAGGCGGCAGAGCCCGGCCCACCCCGTGAGGCCGAGGATGGCGCACAGCAGGAACAGCTTCAGGTCGGCGCGCTCGGCACCGGTCTCGAACAACTCCGGGTGCTGATCCAGATAGACCTGCACCATCAGCACGCAGGCCGCGATCAGCAGCACATTCGGCACCGACGACAGCACGGTATAGAGGTACTGGATGGCTTCGTCGATCCAGCCCTTGAAGTAGCCCGCCATCAACCCCAGGCCCACCGCCAGCGGCAGCGTCGCAATCGTTGCCAGCGTGCCGATGACGAAGGCGGTGCGAATGCTTTTCAGCGCCTGGTAGAACACATCGTTGCCGGTGCGGTCGGTGCCGAGCAGGTGGTAGTCGTTCATCAGCAGCAGGGCCGGACCGGCCAGCAGGCACAGGCCCGTGAGCGTCATCAGAGCGGCGCGCCAGCGAATGTCGCAATCGTCTCTCCACACCCGCGCAAGGGCCTCGCGCCACGCCCAGCCCTGACGGCGGGCGACGCCGCGCACCGTCCAGGCGCTCAGCAGCAATGCGACGATCGCGCCGATCGCCAGACCACCCGCCACGCTCCGCGCGATGTCGCCCGACCATTGATTCGCTGGGTCACTGAGGTGCGCACCACCGTGCAGCAGGCGCGGCGGCAGCCGGCGCACCTCGCCCTCCACCGTCAGCGATTCGAGCGTGAAGCTCTGGTAGGCCAAAGGCCGCGAGTAGGTCGCCTCGCGCGAATCGATCAGGTCTGCCAGCAGCACATCGAGCAGCGACTGCGTGCGTGTGTCGTAGGCCACCGACGGCGCGGTGGCTTCGGTGCTGGCGGTCGGCAACGCGCGACGGAAATGCACGCTGTCGAGCAGCGTCAGCAACAGACACAGCCCAAGCACGATCGCCGACGCGAAGGCGGCCGCGTCGCGGAAAACCAGCGTCCAGCTGGCGCGCAGGTTCGGGCTGCGCCAGACCATGCGGGCGTAGACCAGCAGCGCCACCATCAGCGCCCACATCACCGCGTCGGTCCACAGCAGAACGAACTTCGGCAGCATCGTCGTCATGTCAGTCTGACCCGAGGGTCGATCCAGGTGTAGGCGATGTCGATCACGATGTAGCTCAGCACATAGAGCAGCGAACCGAGGAACACCATCGTGCGCACGACCGCGAAGTCCTGGTTGCTGATCGCGTCGATCACATAGGCACCCAGGCCTGGCAGGCCGAAGAAGCTCTCGAACACCAGGCTGCCGAGGAACACATACGGCAGGTAGCCGCCGGCGCTGGTGACGATCGGGATCAGCGCATTGCGCAGCACATGGGCCGTCAGCACGCGAGGCTCACTCAGGCCCTTGGCGCGCGCGGTGCGCACGTAGTCCTTGCCGGTTTCCTCCAGGAACATGGCGCGGTACAGGCGTGCCTCGCCACCCAGCCGGGCGAACAGCGAGAGGGCAATCGGCAGCAGGAGAAACTTGATGGCATCGAGGCCAGGCGCATAACCCGAGATCGGCGCCAGCCGCAGCACGCGCGAGAAGAAGAACTGCCCGACGATGATGTAGAACAGGCTGGAGATCGACAGCAGCACCACGCACAGCACGACGCCCCAGGCATCGAAGCGCGTCTGCCGGAACATCACCAGCAGCAGCGCGAACGCGGTACTCGCGATCACTTGCAGGATGAACAAGGGCAGCGCCAGCTGCAGGCTGACTGCCATCCGCGAACTCACCTGGTGGCCGATATCGCCCGCACTCTCGGCATCGGCACGACCGAAATTCAGGGTGAACAGCGACACCGATCGCTCCCAGAAGATCGTCTCGGTGTAGCGCTCGCTGCCTTGGCGCGCCGCATTCACATACAGCGGCTTGTCGTAGCCGCGCTCGACTTTCCACTTGTCGATCTGCTCCTGCGTCACACGCTTGCCACCGATGTTCAGACGCGCCATGTCGTCCGGCGTGTTGACGGTGAAGAACAGGAAGAAGGTCGCCAGGTTCACCCCGATCAGGATCAGCAAGCCGTAGCCGATGCGGCGGACGATGGCGCTCAGCATCGTGGGCTCCGGTGCGGCGTCATGCTCGAGCTCACGACAGCACCACGCCCCGCGCGTCGAGCTGCTCGCGCCGTCGGAAGCTGCGCAGCGCCAGCCAGACGATGGCGATCAGCCCGGCGGCGCCCAGCCCCATCGGCCACCACACCGGACGGTTCCACTCGGCCTGCCGCCGCACCCGCTCGGCCGCGTCGATGCGGATGTAGCGCGCCATGTCGCGCACCAGCACCGCTGGCTTGGCGTTGTGCACCCAGGCCTGGAATGCGCCCGACGAATACGGGAAGTAGCCGAAGGACCACGGCGCATCCTGCTGCACGATGGCCGTCATCCGGTCGATCAGCGCCTGCTTCTCGGGGCCATCGTCGACACCCTTGAGCTGCGCGAACAGCGCGTCGTACTCGGGGTTGGCGTAGTTCGCGGTGTTCTCGCCGTCGGAGGTGGACTTCGCGTTCGGTCCGTAGAGCAGGAACAGGAAGTTCTCGGCGTCGGGGTAGTCGGCCAGCCAGCCCGACCAGAAGATCTGGTGCTTGCCCTTGCGCACCTTGTCCTGGAACTGGTTGTTGTCGGTGGCGCGGATTTCAAGCTGCACATCGATCTTCGCGAACTGCTTGACCATCCAGTCCAGTTGCGACTTCACCTCGGGCGTGGGCTGGTTGTAGAAGTCGTAGTTCAAGACCAGTGGGCGGCCGGTCACCGCGTCACGCCCACCGGGATAGCCGGCCTCGGCCAGCAGTTTCCGGGCATCGGCGATCGGGCGGCGCACCACCTTGCCATCGTCGAGGTGGTGCGTCACCACATTGATGCCTTGCGCCTGACCGTGGCGAGAGCCGAAGATGCCGTCTGGCAGCGGGCCCATCGCGGTTTCGCCCGCGCTCTTCGGGAAGATGCGGCTGTACTCTTCCCAGTCGATCGCGATCGAGATCGCCTGGCGCAGCTTGCGGTTATTCGCCTGCCGCTCGGGCGTGTCACCTTGGCCGATCACCGGGTCGAGCATGTTGAAACCGAGGTACCACGAGGTCACGTCGGCAAACTTCGGCAACTGAAAACCGCGCGCGGTGTAGTCGCGCCGCACGTCTTCCGAATCGTCCATCTCGACCAGGAATTCCAACCCGTCGTCGGTGCGCTCGATGCGCGGCACGTCGTAGTAGCCCTGTCGGAACTTGGCGCGCAGCGGCACGCCCTCTTTCTCGATCACCGCGACGATGGTGTCGACGAAGGGCGTGGGCTTGCCGCAGTCGGCCAGCATGCCGTTGGTCTTGTCGGCCTCCACGCCTTCGCAGGGATAGGGCTCACCGCGGTAGTTCGGGTTGCGCTTCATCACGTGCCGCGTGTCCTGCACCGACTCGACCATCATGTACGGTCCGGTGCCCACAGGCCAGGTGTCGAGCGACAAGCCGTTGGCCGCCATGCCCGGCTGGGCGTAGAAAGCATCGGCCTCCCATGGCACCGGTGCCATGAAGGTCAACGACATCCAGTAGCTCCACTGCGGGTACTTGCCCTTGATGCGGATGCGCAGCAGGTGTTTCTCGGGTGCGGTCGCACCGATCAGCGGCCATTGGCGGAAGTCGAGAAACGGCTTGTCGAGCGCGGCTGGATCGAGGCCTGCGCGCAGCTTCGCGTCCTCGTCCTTGATCAGTGCACCGTACTCTTTCAGGCCGAGCACGTGCTCGGAGAAGATGCCGTAGATCGGGGTCGTGATGCGCGTCGTCGCCTGGCGCTTGAGCGCATAGACGTAGTCCTCGGCCACCAGTTCACGCGTGCCCTGGTGCTCGAACTGCCAGGGCGAGCGGCGGTCGCCGAGTTCGCCTGGCTTGAGCGCGTGATACCGGTAATGCCCTCGAGCATCGATCGCGAAAGCCGGGTGCGGCTGGTACCGGATGCCGGGCTTGATGTGCACGTCGTAGACGCTTTCGGCAATCGCAGCGGCTGGCGCATCGGCTGGCAGTGGCTGGCCGTTCTTGTCGAGGTACCGGGGCTGCACCACGTCGACCGCCGCCTTGCCCACCAGAACAAACGGCCGCTTCAGGTAGTGGTAGCCGTAGGGCGGCTCGTAGATCTGGTAGGTGTACGGCGTCTCGTTGCTCCAGTACGAAGCCGTCGGGTCGAGGTGGCGCGGCGAGCTACCGGAGACGGCGGTGTAGATCGTGTTGGTGGCAGCTGCGCCATCGGGCAACGGGTTGTTGTTGCAGCCCGCGAAGAGGCTCGCCAGCGCGATCAGCCCTGCGCCGACCAGCGCGCGCATCACCAGCCAACCAGCACGTCGCGCCCTTGCACCAGCAGCCGGACCTTCGCGCCGACCGGCATCGTCACCTTGGTCGGCACATGGCCGAACGGCAGGCCGGTCAGGATCGGCGTCGTGGTCAGGCTGCGCACCTGTGCGATGGCGGTTCTCAGCTGGTAGCCGCGGTCCAGCGGCGAACGGCGGTAACCGCTGAAGTCGCCGAGCAGAACAGCTTTCTGGGCGTCGAGGACTCCCGCCTGGTGCAGTTGCAGCAGGCTGCGCTCAACACGGTACGGGTGCTCGTTGACGTCTTCCAGGAACAGGATGCCACCGCGCGTCGTCGCCGCCTTCGGCCAGTGCGCGGTACCCAGCAGCGAGGCAACCATGCACAGGTTGCCCCCCCACAAGGTGCCACGCACGGCCAGGCCGTCAAAGCCAGCTTCAGTGCGGAAGCCCACAGCCTCCAGCACACCGCTCATCGCTTCGACGAAGCAGGGCTCGGTGATGTCGTCGACCGCCTCGCCGCCGAAGTCACCGCAGGCCATCGGCCCGGCCCAGGTCAGGCCCACCACCCCGCGCGCGGGGTGATCATGGTGCTCGCCGGGATCGGCGTGATGGTTATCGTGGCCGTGGGCCTGGCAGCTGGCAGCGCCCTTGCCTGCACCCTTTCGATGCGAGAGCAAGCCAAGTTGGAATGCGGTGAAGTCGCTGTGGCCCACCCAGCGCGTGCCGCATTCGATGCTGCGGTGGATCAGCGACCAGTCGATGCGGTCAAGCAGACGGGTCAGGCCGTAGCCACCGCGCGTGGCCATGGCGATGTCGGGCGCGCGCTCGGCGACTCGGTGCAGCGCGGCGAGCCGGGTGTCGTCGTCGCCAGCGAAACGCTGGTGCCTGGCCAGGGCCGACGCGTCGATCTCCACCTGGTAGCCCAGCGCCGTGAGACGCCGCGCGGCGCGGCGCAAAGGAGCTGCAGCGACAACGCCAGACGGGCTGTAGAGGATCAGGGAGGTCATGGAAGGATCAGGTGGTGTCGGGTGTGGGCGGCAGTTCGAGTACTTCACCGGCCGGGATGGCGGGTTCTTCTGCATCGGAGAAGCTCAATTCACCATCGGCCGCCGGGGCGGCGCGCCGCAGTCGGTACTGCTCGCGCCGCTCGGCAAAGAAGTCCCGCAGAACCGCGCCGCAAGCATCCGCCATCACGCCACCCTGGATCTGCGTGTGGTGGTTCAGCTGAGGCTGAGCGAACAGATCGAGGACCGAGCCGGCGGCGCCGGTCTTCGGATCGGGCGCACCGAACACCACCCGCTTGAAGCGCGCGTGCAGCAGCGCCATCGCGCACATCGCACACGGCTCAAGCGTCACATACAGCTCGCATTCGGGAAGTCGGTAGTTGCCCAGCAGCGTGGCCGCATGACGGAGCGCCACGATCTCGGCGTGCGCGGTCGGATCATGCTCGGTAATCGGGCGGTTGTAGCCGGTGGCGATCACCTGACCCGCGCGCAGGATCACCGCGCCGACCGGCACTTCGCCAACCAGCCAGGCGTTTTGCGCCTGATCGAGCGCGATGCGCATCGCCGCTTCGTCCTGCGGCGAGATCGGTGAAGTCATGTGTGGCCGCTCAACGGGAATCGTCGCCTCGCGCGGGCGCTGTCTGCATCGCACGTACAAGATCGTCCTGCACCTGGCGTGGGAGGTCGCGCGTGGGGGTCGCGGCGAGCGCCGGATCGACACCTGCCGCCGATGCCGCAGACAGCGAGACCGCCGCTGCGGAGCCGTTGCCACTGACCTGCTTCAGCTGCGTCTTGGCGAGCAGGCCCACGATGGCCAAGACCACCAGCAGGGAGACACACCCCAACAGCATCCTCATCGCTGATTTCCGTTCGACGTGACCCGCAGCTCACGAGTGGGGCGGATGCTAACGCAGCGTCGGTGCAGCACGAGACCAGCCGGACCTCGGCAGACCGCTGCGTTCAGGTCGACGCAGCGGCCGCCGCAGGGGTCAGCGACCGGTCACCTGCGTCTCCTCGGCCGGCGCCTTCATCATCAAATGCACCGGGTACTCGCGTGCGCCGCTCGGCGGCGTGACTGGCACATCGTTGTCGACCATCGGGCCGCTGGTGCGCGGCCCGCGCAGCGCCACCCAGGCTGCCTTGAGGGGATTGGCGATCGCCGCATTCACCGCCGTCGGCTCGTACCCGCAATGCGCCATGCACTGGGCGCATTTGGGGTTGCTGCTGGAGCCGTACTTCTCCCAGGGCGTGTCCTTCATCAGCGCGGCAAACGTGGGGGCATAGCCTTCGTCAGCCATCAGGTAACAGGGCTTTTGCCAGCCGAACACATTGCGCGCAGGGCTGCCCCAGGGCGTGCACTGGTAGTTCTGGTTGCCGGCCAGGAAATCGAGGTAGAGACTGGAGTGGTTGAGCCGCCATTGGCGCGCGCCACGGCGTGTGGCGCCCAGCTTGAAGATGTCGCGGAACAACTGGCGAGTGGCCTGGCGCTGCAGGAACACATGCTGCTGCGGGGCGCGCTCGTAGCTGAAGCCGGGCGAAATGGTGGCCGCTTCGACGCCGAGATCCACCAGGTAATCCAGGAAGGCCGCGACGCGCTCCGGCGTCTCGCCGCTGAAAAGCGTGCAGTTGACGCTGACGCGGAAGCCGCGCGCCAACGCCATCTGGATCGCCTCGACGGCGCGGTCGAACACGCCCTCCTGGCAGACCGCCTCGTCGTGACGCTCGCGGTCGCCGTCCAGGTGCACCGAAAAGGTCAGGTAAGGCGACGGCGTGTAGTCATCCATGCGCTTTTTCAGCAGCAGCGCATTGGTGCACAGGTAGACGAACTTCTTGCGCGCGACGATGCCACGCACGATCTCCGGCATTTCCTTGTGAAGCAGCGGCTCGCCGCCGGGGATCGAGATGACCGGTGCACCGCATTCGTCGACCGCCGCCATGCATTCGGCCACGCTCAGGCGTTTGTCGAGCACATCTTCGGGGTAATCGATCTTGCCGCAGCCGGCGCAAGCCAGGTTGCAGCGGAACAGCGGCTCCA
Source organism: Rubrivivax sp. (assembly GCA_027490215.1). GTDB lineage: Bacteria > Pseudomonadota > Gammaproteobacteria > Burkholderiales > Burkholderiaceae_C > PBB1. The sequence continues at coordinate 24,434 of JAIXYO010000060.1, read as the reverse complement.
GCATCAGCACCAGTGGGTAGCGCTTGTTGCCAAGGAGTTTTTGCTTGACGACATAGGCGCCAACACTCAGTTTTTGCTTGAAGGGAATGCTCATACAGGTTGGTGTTCTTCGTCCGTCGTCGTTCGGGTTTGGTGTCGGGCAGTGGCGCGAAGCAGAGACGCCGGCAATCGGAAGGAGACTGATTCGTCCTCGCCGTCCATCTCGGTCACCACACCCGCGCCCAAGCTCTTGAGTCTCAAGACCAGTTCATCGACCAGAACCGCCGGGGTCGAAGCGCCCGCGGTGATGCCGATCACGATACCCGGACGCAACCATCGCACATCGATCTCCCCGGCATCTTGCACCAAATGGGCTTCGCAGCCCCCGCTGCGTGCCACCTCTCGCAGCCGATTCGCATTGGAACTGTTGCGTGCACCCACCACAAGAACCAGATCAACCCGCGGTAGCAAGCTGTGCACGCCGTTCTGGCGCGACTGGGTGGCGTAGCAAATGTCGTCCCGTCGTGGCTCGACGATGGCGGGAAACCGCGCTCGCAACGCGGCCAGAACGCGTCGCGTGTCGTCCACCGACAGCGTGGTCTGGGTGACCACCGCCACACGCATCGGGTCGCGAACTCGCAAGGCCTGCACGCCGTCCAGGTTCTCCACCAGGTGGGCGGAGCCTCCGCGACTGGTGTCGAAGCGTCCGAGTGTGCCGACCACTTCCGGATGGCCCGCATGGCCGATCATGATCAGGTCCCGCCCGGCGCGGGCATGTTGCATCACTTCCAGGTGCACCTTGGCCACCAGCGGGCAGGTGGCATCGATCACCTGCAGGCCACGCTGTCGGGCCTCGCGCTCAACCGCGCGTGCCACGCCATGCGCGCTGAAGATCAGACAGGCTTGCGGCGGCACCTCATCGAGTCGCTCGACAAAGACGGCGCCGCGGTTGCGCAGATCAGCCAGCACGCGTTGGTTGTGGATGATCTCGTGGAGCACGTAGACCGGGGCGCCATGCGCCTCCAGGGCCAGTTCCACGACCTGCACCGCACGCACCACGCCGGCGCAAAAACCCCGCGGCTTGGCCAGCAACAGCACGGCGTCGGCAGCGATCTCTGCATTCGTACCTGCACGCGCCTGCGGGGTCGAGTTCGAAGTCAATCAGGCTCCCTTCAAGACCAGCGCCCCGCCGCAATAGGCTGTACGCCCTCTGGGGCCTACCGGGCGAGTCATCTTCAGCGAGCGATACGCCCGGGCTGTCACGCCAAGCCACCCTCGCGAAACCCACAAAGGCGCCGGCTCAGGCGCAGTTCAGCCTTGCCTTGCACCTTGGTTTGTTCGAGGGCCAAGCCAACTAGTTCCCGAGGTTCACGCATATAGTCTCCGAAGGAACTGGGTTGGCTGAGGAAGGTTCTACAAACCATCCGCCGGCCGTGCGAATCGAGCACTCTGCCGGTCATCATGCGCTGCAGCGACGCGTCAGACGCACGACATGACGACTCAACAAGGACAGTGTGAACGTGGGTGAAATGCTTGAATTCGGCATGACCGACACGCCACGGGGCAACCAGGAAGTCATCAAAACGGCGCTCGGCCGCAGCATCAGCGCCCTCATCGAGCGGCAGCATGCCGACGGCTACTGGTGCTTCGAGCTCGAAGCAGACTGCACCATTCCGGCTGAGTACCTGCTGATGATGCATTACGTCGGCGAGATCGATCGCGGTCTCGCTGCCAAGCTGGCTGTCTATCTGCGCGAGCGCCAGCAGGCCGACGGCGGCTGGTACCTGTATCACGGCGGCGCGATGGATCTCAGCTGTTCGGTCAAGGTGTACTACGCGCTGAAGTTGGCCGGCGACGACCCTGACGCAGCTCACATGCAGCGTGCTCGGCGTGCGATCCTGGCGCAAGGCGGTGCGGCGCGCGCCAATGTGTTCACACGCATCGCGCTCGCGCTGTTCCAGCAGGTGCCTTGGCGAGCAGTGCCCTTCATTCCGGTCGAAGCGCTGCTGCTGCCCCGCTGGTTTCCATTCCATCTGTCCAAGGTGTCGTACTGGTCGCGCACGGTGATGGTGCCGTTGCTGCTTCTCTGCAGCTTGAAGCCCCGCGCACGCAATCCGGATGGCGTCGGCATTGCCGAGCTGTTCACCACACCACCCGACCAGGAGCGCAATTACTTCCCTGTGCGTTCGACGCTCAACCGCGCCTTTCTGGTCTTCGACTCGGTAGGCAAGTGGGTAGAGCCACTCATCCCGCGCTGGTTGCGCGCTCGTGCGGTGCGCCGGGCCGAGAGTTGGCTCGTCGAACGCCTGAACGGCGACGGCGGACTCGGCGCCATCTTCCCGGCCATGGTGAATGCCTACGAGGCGCTGCACCTGCTGGGCTACCCCGCGGACCATCCGCATTGCCTTGCCGCCCGCAAATCCATCGACGACCTGCTGGTCGTCACCGAGACATCAGCCTACTGCCAGCCTTGTCTGCCACCGGTGTGGGACACCGCCCTGGCCGCGCTGGCCCTGGTGGAAGCCGGACCAGTGGGACAACAGGCCGCCCGGCGCGGCCTGGCGTGGCTCGATGCCGTGCAGTTGAGCAACGAACCAGGCGACTGGCGCGACTCGCGGCCCGATCTGGCCGGCGGCGGCTGGCCGTTCCAGTTCGCCAATGCCTACTACCCCGACCTTGATGACACCAGTGCCGTCGCCTGGGCGATGAATGCCGCCGGACGCGCATCCGACGAAGAACACCTGCGTCGTGCGGTTCAATGGGTGGCTGGCATGCAGTCAAGCAACGGTGGCTTTGGGGCCTTCGACGTTGACAACACCCACTACTACCTCAACGAAATCCCGTTCGCTGACCACGGCGCGCTGCTGGACCCGCCCACTGCCGACGTCAGCGCCCGCTGCCTGATCGCACTTCACCTGCTGGGCGAGCCGGCCCGAGCACAGCTGGATGGCTGCATGGCGTATCTGCGTCAGCAGCAGGAGCCTTCGGGCGCCTGGTTCGGTCGCTGGGGCACGAACTACATCTACGGCACCTGGTCGGTGCTGACAGCCTTCGAGCAGATCGGCATCCCCGCCAATGACCCTGCCATGCAGCGCGCAGCGGCATGGCTGAAAAGCGTGCAGCGCGCCGATGGCGGCTGGGGCGAACACAACGACAGCTACGACGACCCGGCCACCGCCGGGCAGGCCACCGAGAGCACCTCCTTTCAAACCGCCTGGGCGATGCTCGCGCTGATGGCGGCAGGTGAAGGCCGTTGCAACGCGGTGGCCCGCGGTGCGGCCTACCTCGCGTCCACGCAGGACAACGCTGGGCTGTGGACGGAACCCTGGTACACCGCGCCAGGCTTCCCGCGCGTCTTCTATCTGAAGTACCACGGCTACAGCGCCTACTTTCCAGTCTGGGCGCTGGCGCGATATGTCCGGCTCACCGGGGTGCAGCCGCACAGTGAGGTGCCGTTTTCGGCACGCGCCGAGTCCGCCGCTGATCATTGGGTCGCAGCCTGAGGTGAGCAGCACCTGCGTCGGCATCGTCGTCGCCATTCCAGCGGAGTTGCGCAGCCTTTGCCGTGAAGCGGTGGGCGTCGGTGCGCGTCTTGCCATTCGTGATCAGGCACTCATCGCGGTCTCGGGTGTGGGCGAGCAGCGTGCGGCGCAGGCGGCACAGACGCTCGCCGATGCTGGCGTCGCCGGGCTGGTGAGCTGGGGTTGCGCAGCGGGACTCGATGTCGAGCTGCCCGCTGGCGCGCTGTGCCTGCCCGAGTCCGTGGTCACGGCTGATCTACAGCGCTGGCCAACAGACGCGGTCTGGCGGCATGAGGTCGTTGCCGCGCTGGGTCAGAGAGCCGTTTTCGAAGGTGCGCTCGCCCACGCGTCGCAAGTGGTGGCGAGCAGTGCCGCCAAACGCGAACTCGCCGCGCGGGCGGGCGCGGTGGTGGCCGACATGGAAAGCGCGGCCATCGCCCGGGTTGCCCATCGCCACGGTCTGCCACTGCTGGTGGTGCGAAGCGTGGTCGATCCCCTGGCGCTGACCTTGCCGGCGATCGTCACCGACCATGTCGATGACAGCGGCCGCGTGCCGTTGGCACCGCTGCTGCGCGGCCTGCTGCGTCGACCGGGCGATCTGTTGACGCTGCTGCAGCTGGCCAGCGGCTTTCGTGCGTCACTTGCCAGTCTGCGGACTGTCGCGACCCGTACCGGCGACAACCTGCTGCTGGCGCAAGCGCTTTCACGGCCGCGGCCCGAGGCACGAAACGCCAGCACGGACCGCTTCACCCCTGAGTCGGCTTTGGATTGAGCCTCGGTGTCGGACCACCTGTCTGCAAGAATCCGGACACACCACCGCAGTACCCCGCCATGGCTTTCCTTGCCGATCTGATCGCTTCGCGCCGAGGGGAGAACTTCTCCCTCCACGAGGACCATCTCAACACCCAGATGGTCCGGCTGCTGCGCACCATCGGTTACGACCGCCGCTACGTGCGCGCGGAAGGGCCCTACCTGTTCGATGAGGCTGGCGATCGCTACCTCGACCTGCTGGCCGGCTGGGGCGTGTTTGCTCTCGGTCGCAACCACCCGACCGTCGTCGGCGCGTTGCGCGACGTGCTGGACCTGCAGCTGCCCGACCTCGTGCAACTCGATGTCTCGGTGCTGAGCGGCCTGCTGGCCGAGCGCCTCTTGCGGCACACGCCGGGCGATATCAGCAAGCTGTTCTTCTGCAACTCGGGCGCCGAGGCCGTGGAAGCCGCGATCAAGTTCAGCCGCAGCACCACCAAGCGGGGCAAGATCGTTCACTGCGACCATTCCTTTCATGGCCTGACGATGGGCGCGCTGTCGCTGACCGGGGAGCGCATCTTCCAGGACGGTTTCGGCCCGCTCATTCCCGATTGCGTCTCAGTTCCCTTCAGCGACCTCAACGCACTCGACGCGGCACTGCGCGGACGCGACGTGGCCGCGTTCATCGTCGAGCCGATCCAGGGCAAGGGCGTGAACATCCCCGACGACGACTACCTGCCCGAGGCTGCGAAGCTCTGCCGCAAGTACGGCACGCTGTTCGTGGCCGACGAGATCCAGACCGGCATGGGCCGCACTGGCAAGTTCTTCGCCGTCGAACACTGGGGCGTCGAGCCCGACATGGTGCTGATGGCCAAGGCGCTGTCCGGCGGCTTCGTGCCTGTGGGCGCGGTGGCCATGCGCAAGCCGGTGATGGACGCCGTGTTCAATCGCATCGACCGCGCGGTGGTGCATGGCTCGACCTTCTCGAAGAACAACATGGCCATGGCCGCCGGCCTGGCCGCGCTGGAAGTCATCGAATCCGAACGCCTTGTCGAGCACGCTGCCACCCTCGGTAGCGAACTGATTGCCGAACTCGGCGCGATGGTCGAGCGCTACGAGTTCCTGAAAACGGTGCGCGGCAAGGGCCTGATGATCGCGCTCGAATTCGGCTCTCCGCGCAGCTTCGGCCTGAAAGCCGCCTGGGGAGCCCTCGAACTCGCCAACAAGGGCCTGTTCAGCCAGATGATCTCGATCCCGCTGTTCAAGGAGCACCGCATCCTGACGCAGGTGGCCGGCCACGGGCTGAACGTCATCAAGCTGCTGCCGCCGCTGGTGATCAGCCGGGACGACAAGGCGCAGATCGTCAGCGCCTTCGATGCCGTCATTGCCGACTGCCACCGCGTCCCCGGCGCGGTGTGGGACCTGGGCAAGACGCTCGCCGGCCACGCCCTGAAGGCACGCGCCGCCTGAGCTTTCGCCTCTGGCGCCGCAGCGCCTCGTCTCGGCCCCCCATTTGCCACTGCCCATGCCTGCGCCTCACCTGACAACCTCCCTGCGCGAACGCTTCAACATCTCGCGGCTCGCGATCAACCACCCGCGGTTGACGGTGGCGTTCTGGTTGGCACTGGTGGTGGTCGGCGCGGTGGCAGCCAGTTCTCTCAAATTTGCCCTCTTCCCCGACATCACCTACCCGGTGGTGGTGGTTCAGGCCGCTGCACCGATCGACGGCGCAGAGCAGACCGAGGCCCAGCTCACGCTTCCCATCGAGCAGGCGTTGCGCGCACTGCCCGGCACGTCGGATGTGGGGTCAACCACCTATCCGGGCCAGGTGGTGGTCAACGTCCCCTTCGATGTCGGCAGCGACCTGGAGGCCTCGCGGCAAACCGTCGAGGCCGCCCTGAAGACGCTCAAGCTGCCCGCTGAGACGAGCACTCAGGTGCTGCCGATCAACCTCAACGAAGCCATCGTGGCGACCTACGCGGTGGAGAGCACCGCACTGCCACTGGATCGCCTGAGTGCACTGGCCTCACGTGAGATCGTTCCAGCGATCCAGGCCCTGCCCGGTGTGCTCAAGGTGCACACGCTCGGCGAACCGAGAGGTGCGACCGCGCCCGAGGCGGCGTCGCAGGCCGGCACCCTGGTGCGCCTGAACGGTCGCGCAGCACTCGCCCTGCAGGTCGTCAAGCGCGGCGATGCGAACACGCTCGACGTTGCCGATCGCGTGGCCGCCACCGTGCAGCAGATCAACAGCCGCAGTGGCGCCGATGGCGTGAAGATGACGCTCGCGCAGACGCAGGCCGACTACATCCGCGCCGCCACCCGCCAGACGCTGCAAGCGCTGGCCGAGGCGGTCGTGATCTCGGCACTGGTGATCTTTCCCTTCCTGTGGAACTGGCGTGCCACCGCGATCTCGGCGCTGGCGATCCCGACCTCGCTGCTCGGCACTGCCGTCGTCATGGTGCTCTACGGCTTCAACCTCGAGACCATCACGCTGCTGGCGCTGGCGATGATCGTCGGCAATGTGGTCGACGATGCGATCGTCGATCTGGAGAACATTTCTCGCCACCTCGACATGGGTGAGTCCCCGCGCGCGGCAGCGATCAAGGCCACCGACGAGATCGGCCTGACCGTCACCGCGGCCACGCTGACGGTGGTCGCGGTCTTCCTGCCGATCGGCCTGATGAGCGGCGTGCTGGGCCAGTTCTTCCGGCCTTTCGGCATCACCATCTCAGCGGCGATGCTGATTTCGCTGCTGGTGTCTCGCACGCTGTCGCCGGTGCTGGCGGTGTACTGGCTCGAGGCCAGAGCGCCGCGCAAGGAGAGTGCCCTGGAATCGACATCGCCTGCCACGATGCACACGGTCCCGCCTTCGGCGCTCGTTCGCCACTACAGCCGGTGGCTGGCCTGGTCGCTGGCGCATCGGCGGGTGGTGCTGGGTGGTGCGGTGCTGTGCTTCGCAGCCAGCCTGGCACTGATTCCGCTGATCCCCAAGGGCTTCATCCCGACGCTCGACCGCGGCGAGTTCTACCTGAACTACAGCACCCCGCCGGCCACACCACCCGAAGGGCCTGCGGCAGCAGAGTTTGACCCGCTGCAGGAATCGCTGGCCGTGGCCGCGAAGCTCGATGCCTTCGTGCGCCAGTCGCCCGCGGTGGAGGCCGCGTTCACCATCGTCGGCACGCGCCAGGGCGAGGCCCACAAGGGCTCGATCCACATCCAGCTGAAGGCCGACCGTCAGATCTCCACAGCCGACCTGCAGCAGCAGTTTCGCCGCACCATGCCGGCGCTGGCCGGCGTCACCACCAGCGTCGAAGACATTCCCTTCGTCGACAGCGGCGGCGAGCGGCCCGTGCAACTGCGCCTGGTCGGCGATGACGTCGTCGCGCTGCAGCAGGCCGGTCAGGCGCTGACGCAGCGCCTGAAAAGCATCCCCGGCCTCACCGACATCAGCAGCAGCACCACGCGCATGGATGGCAGCGTGCCGCTGGAAATCCAGCACCACAACGGCCGCCGCGTGGCGCTGATCACCGCCAACCTCGGACCCAACGCCGCCATCGGCGAAGTGACCGACCGTGCCGTCGAGGCCGCCAAGGCCACGCTGCCGCCCGGCATCAGCCTCGACCTCGGTGGTGAATCGGCCCAGGCGGAGGAAATCATCGGCAGCTTCCTGAAAACGCTGGGTCTGTCGCTGGTGTGCATCTTCCTCGTTCTGTACGCCCTGTTCCGCAGCCTGCTCGATACGGTGGTGGTCATCGCCTCGCTGCCGCTGTGCATCTTCGGCGCCATGCTCGGGTTGCTGGTCACACAGGCCGACTTCGGCATGGTCTCGATGCTGGGCATCATCTTTCTGCTCGGGTTGACCAACAAGAACGCGATCCTGATCGTCGACTACATCAAGCAGTTGCGCGCCACCGGGCTGCTGCGCCGGGAGGCCATCCTGCTGGCAGCACCGATCCGGTTGCGGCCGATCCTGATGACCACCGCGGCCACCGTGCTCGGCATGCTGCCGCTGGCCCTGGGCTTCGGTGCCGGATCCGAACTGCGCATCCCGATGGCAATTGCCATCATGGGCGGCCTGCTGACCTCCACCGTGCTGAGCCTGGTGGTCGTGCCGGTGGTCTACGACAGCCTGTCGAAGTGAACGACAAGCCCGGCGATCGACACCCGGTCTGATCGGTGGCTTCGGGTCCTTGCGTGGGGCACCGAACCCGCTAGTACTGCACGCCTTTGGTCAGCGCGCCATCCACCACGAGGTTGGTCCCGGTGATGAAGCTGGCCGCTGGGCTGGCCAGAAAGACCGCTGCATTGGCCGTCTCCTGCGCTGTGCCCATGCGACCGGTCGGGTTGAGCGCGAGTGCAGCCTTGAATAGATCGGGGTTGCCGACCTCGATCTGGTTCCACACGCCACCAGCGAAATAGATGTTGCCCGGCGACACGCTGTTGGCGCGGATGCCCTTGCCCGCCAGATTGCAGGCCAGTCCATGCGTGTAGTGAATGACCGCTGCCTTGAACGCACCGTAGGGCCCGCAGGCAAAGTCGATCTCCCGCCCGGAGACACTGCTGATCGTGACGATCGACGGGTGCCTGCTCTTCTCGAGCATCGGCATCGCGGCGTTCACCAGCCGCACGGTGCCCATCAAGTCGATCTGGAAGCCCTTGCTCCAGGCTTCCTCGTCATTGGCGATCGCCAGCGCGCTGACGTTGGCCACCACGATGTCGATACCGCCGAGTGCCGTGCCACTGTCCTGCACCCAGGTGGCCAAGGCCTGCGCATCGGCGACGTCCAGCGCGCGGCCGAAGGCCTTGACGCCGGCCCGCTCGAACTCTGCCGCGGTGGCTGCCACCTGGGCAGAGTCGCGCGCACAGAAAGCGATGTTGGCGCCCTCGGCCACCAGCGTTTCCGCGATGGCGCGGCCGATGCCCTTGGTGCCGCCGGTGACCAGCGCGTTGAGGCCCTTGAGTCCGAGTTCCATGTCATGTCCTTGATGCGTGTGGGTGGGACGATCGGCGGTGTCGGCCTCAGGCCGGTGCGAGGTATTTCTTCGCGACGCTGCGCCGATGCATGAGAGCGTCGTGAAGCCAGTTCATCGTCGTCGAGCTCGGCCCGAGATGGTGGAGGCGCGGCAGTATAGACAGCCGCAGCCAGCGACTGGCTCTCACCCCGATGAAGCGCCACCTCGCCGGACCGCGAGCTTGGCTTGGAGGGTTCGACCTGCATGGCCGACATCGATGGCGTCAGCTTGCATCCCGCTGTGCGCTGCGGCGCCGACGACCGCCAGGCGCTGGCGCAACTGTGCCGGTACATCGCGCGCCCGGCGATCGACACCCGGCCTGATCGGTGGCTTCGGGTCCTTGCGTGGGGCACCGAACCGACATCGTCGCGCACTGACACCACACTGGCTGTGACGACATCCAGCTCGTGCCGCTTCGCCCTCTTGTGCCCACCTCCGCCATGACGCAATCCAACCTCGAGACAACGGTGCTCGCACTCAACAGCGGATCGTCCTCGCTGAAGTTCGGCCTGTACCGAGTGCGCCGGTCAGCGGTGGCCTGCCTGCTGAGTGGCGAGGCGCAGGCCATGGGCAGCAAGTCGGCCCGCATTCGAGCCTCGGATGCAAAGGGCAGACAGTTGCTGGATGACGACACCGCCATGCTCGATCACGGCGATCCGGTCCGCAGCATCGCCGACCTGCTCGCCCGTGGCCCTTGGCCCGCACCTCAGGCGATCGGGCACCGCATCGTGCATGGCGGGCCGGGTTTGCGCGAACACTGCCGGATCGATCAGGTCGTGCTGCAGCGCCTGGAAGCTGCCACCGCGTTCGCCCCGCTGCACACGCCCGCCGCGCTGGTCGCCATCCACCAGGCGATGGCGCACTTCCCCGGCCTGCACCAGGCAGCGTGCTTCGACACCACTTTCCATGCCGGGATGCCCGACGTCGCCCGCGTGCTGGCCTTGCCTCGCGCGCTGCGCGCCGAGGGAGTTCAACGCTATGGCTTTCACGGCCTGTCGTGTGAATCCATCGTGCATCAACTCGCCGGCGCACTGCCCCCTCGCCTGCTGATTGCGCACCTGGGGAACGGCGCCAGCGTCACCGCTGTGCTGAACGGCCAATCGATCGACACCAGCATGGGCCTGACACCCACCGGCGGGCTGATCATGGGCACGCGAAGCGGCGACCTCGACCCCGGTGCGCTCGCGTACCTGATGCGCGAAAAAAAGCTCGATGCAACTGGCGTGGAAGACCTGATCGACCACCGCAGCGGCCTGCTGGGCATCTCGGGCCTGGCCAGCGACATGCGGGCACTGCATGCAGCCGCCGCATCGAATGCCGACGCGGACCTCGCGATCCGGATGTTCTCCTACGCCGCCGCGAAAGCGCTGGCCGCGATGAGCGCCGCGCTCGGCGGCGTCGATCTGATCGTGTTCACCGGCGGCATCGGCGAGAACGATGCCCTGGTGCGCGCCGCCATCTGCAGCCGCCTGGGGGGCCTCGGCGTGGCGCTGGACGCCCGCAACCTGGATGCCGATCGACCCCAGCGCGAGTTGATCAGCAGTGACCGCTCGCGCTGCACGGTGCGCGTGCTGTGTTCGCAGGAAGATGAACAGATCGCGCGCCACGCCTGGGCGCTGTGCTGATCAATCGCCGATGACTGCATCGATCATCGCTTGTGCGTCGTGCAGCACCATCTGCAGGTGTTCCAGCCCGCGAAAGCTCTCTGCGTAGATCTTGTAGAGCGCCTCCGTGCCTGACGGTCGCACCGCGAACCAGCCGCTGGCGGTGACGACCTTGATGCCGCCGATGGCCGCTCCGTTGCCCGGGGCCTGGGTCAGCACAGACTGGATCCTGTCGCCGGCCAGTTCGGTGGCGGTGATCTGCTGCGGCGACAGGCCAGCCAGGCGCTGCTTCTGCTGCGCTGTCGCGGGAGCATCGACCCGCTGCGCGACAGGGCGGCCATCTGCCTCGGCCAGTGCGGCGTACAGCGCTCCCGGGTCGCGCCCCGTCACGGCCGTGATCTCGGCGGCCAGCAGCGACGCGGCGATGCCGTCCTTGTCGGTGGTCCACGTCGAACCGTCGCGCCGCAGAAAGCTCGCGCCGGCGCTTTCCTCGCCCGCAAAGCCCAGGCTGCCGTCGAGCAAGCCGGGCGAGAACCATTTGAATCCCACCGGTGCCTCGAAGACCTCACGGCCCAGGCGCTGCGCCACGCGATCGATCAGTTGCGTGCTGACCACCGTCTTGCCGATGCGTGCCTGAGCGCCCCACCGTGGCCGGTGGCGAAACAGGTGGTCGATGGCCACGCAGAGATAGTGGTTGGGCGGCAGCAGGCCAGCCGACGGCGTGACGATGCCATGGCGATCGTGGTCGGGGTCGCAGGCAAAGGCAATGTCGAAGCGGTCCTTCAGCGCGAGCAGACGCTGCATGGCGAAGGCCGATGATGGGTCCATGCGGATCTGACCATCCCAATCCAGCGTCATGAAGGCGAAGGTCGGATCGAGCTGCTGGCTGACCACCGTCAGGTCGATCTTCCAGCGCTCAGCGATCGCCGCCCAGTAGTGCACCCCGGCGCCACCCAGCGGATCAACGCCGGCGCGGACCTGGGCATCGCGGATCGCTTGCATGTCGATCACATGCGCGAGGTCTTCAACGTAGTTGCCGAGGAAGTCGTGGTGGTGCGTTGTCGCCGCGCGCATCGCTTGAGCGTGCGACATGCGGCGCACGCCCCGCAGCCCGTTGTCGAGGAACGCGTTTGCCGCCGCCTGGATGGCATCGGTCACGCCCTCGCCAGCCGGACCACCGTGCGGCGGTTTGTACTTGAAACCGCCGTCGCGCGGCGGGTTGTGCGACGGGGTCAGGACGATGCCGTCGGCCCGCGTGCCGCTGCCGCAGCGGTTGTGCTTGACGATGGCGTGCGAGATCGCCGGTGTCGGCGTGTACTCGTCGCGTGCGGCCAGCACCACGTCGACGCCGTTGGCCGCCAGCACCTCCAGCGCACTCGCGGCCGCAGGCACGGACAGCGCGTGCGTGTCCTGCCCCAGGAACAGCGGACCGGTGATGCCCTGCGCGCGCCGGTGGTCACAGACCGCCTGCGTGATCGCCAGCACGTGCCACTCGTTGAAGGAACGGTCGAAGGCCGAGCCGCGGTGGCCGGAGGTGCCGAATGAGATGCGCTGCGCCGCGACCGTGGGATCGGGCCGATCCTCGAAGTACGCAGTGATCAGCAGTGACACATCGACCAACGCCGTCGGTGGTGCCGGCTGGCCGGCCAGGGGACTGTTGAACATGGCGGCTCCGTGGGACTGGTCATCGTCAAGCCACGCCTCGTGGGTGTCTGTTCGCTGCCGCACCTCATCGTCGGCACCATGTTCCCCAGCGCACAGACGCCCCCGGCCTGCACGCCTATGGTTGATCGGGTCTGCCGCACTGACGAATGTCGCCAGCGGCCACACCCTGGAGCGCGCAGATGAAGGAAGCGGAACCCGAGTTGCTCGGCAAGATGGACGCCTACTGGCGGGCCGCGAACTACCTGTCGGTGGGTCAGCTCTACCTGTACGACAACCCGCTGCTGCGCGAGCCGCTGACGATGGCGCACATCAAGCCACTGGTGGTGGGCCACTGGGGCACGGTGCCGGGGCAGAACTTCATCTACGTGCACCTGAACCGCGCCATCCGGAAGTACGACCTGAACATGTTCTACGTTTCGGGCCCGGGGCACGGTGGCGCCGCTCTCGTCGCCAATGTGTACCTGGAAGGCACCTGGAGCGAGTTCTATCCCGGGGTCACGCAGGACGCTGCGGGCCTGAAGCAGTTGTTCAAGCAGTTCTCGTTTCCGGGGGGCATCTCCAGCCATGTCGCACCGACCACACCGGGCTCGATCCACGAAGGCGGCGAGCTCGGCTACTCGCTCAGCCATGCCTTCGGCGCGGTGTTCGACAACCCCGACCTGATCGTCGCCTGCGTGATCGGCGATGGCGAGGCCGAGACCGGCCCGCTCGCCACCGCCTGGCATTCCAACAAGCTGCTCGATGCCGCCACGGATGGCGCCGTGCTGCCCATCCTGCACCTCAATGGCTTCAAGATCAGCAACCCGACGCTGCTGGCCCGCATTGGTCACGAGGAGCTGGAACAGTACTTCCTGGGCTGCGGCTGGGCGCCCATCTTCGTCGAGGGCGATGACCCGATGAAGATGCACCGCTTGATGGCCGCCGCGACCGACCGAGCCATCGAGCTGATTCAGCAAATCCAGGGCGAGGCCAGAAACACCCACTCGAAGCGGAAGACCAAGGCCCGGCCGCGCTGGCCGATGATCGTGCTGCGCTCACCGAAGGGCTGGACGGGCCCAACCACAGTGGACGGCGTACAGATCGCCAACACCTTCCGTTCACACCAGGTGCCGATCCTGGTGAGCCCGGCCTTCCCCGCGCATGTCCAGCTGCTCGAAGCCTGGATGCGAAGCTACCGTCCCGAGGAGTTGTTCGATGCCGACTGCCGGCTGTTGCCCGAGCTCGCTGAGCTGGCACCGACTGGCGCGCGACGCATGGGCGCCAACCCGCACGCCAACGGGGGTCTGTTGCTGCGCGAACTGCAACTGCCCGATTTCCGCGATTACGCGGTGCACGTCCAGGCACCGGGCCTGGATCAGGCGCAGGACACGCGGGTGCTCGGCAGCTTCCTGCGCGACGTGGCGCAGCTCAACCAGACGGCGCGCAACTTCCGCCTCTTCGGACCCGACGAAACCGTCTCGAACCTGCTCGGTGCGGTGTTCGAAGTCACCAGCCGCCAATGGGACGCCGAAACCCTGGGCAACGACGAGTTCCTGCAGCCCAGCGGCCAGGTGCTCGATTCGATGCTCAGCGAACACCAGTGCCAGGGCTGGCTGGAGGGCTACCTGCTGACCGGACGGCATGGCCTGTTCAACAGCTACGAGGCTTTCATCCGCATCGTCGACTCGATGGTCAGCCAGCACGCCAAGTGGTTGAAGGTGACGCGCGAACTGCCCTGGCGCCGACCGATTGCCTCGCTGAACTACCTGCTCACCTCGCACGTCTGGCAGCAGGACCACAACGGCTTCACGCACCAGGACCCGGGCTTCATCGATCACGTGGTCAACAAGAAGGCCGACATCGTGCGCGTCTACCTGCCGCCCGATGCCAACTGCCTGCTGTCGGTGACCGACCACTGCCTGCGCAGCCGGAACTGTGTCAACGTGGTGATTGCCGGCAAGCATGCGCTGCCGCAGTGGTTGACGATGGAGGAAGCCGTCGTGCACTGCACCCAAGGCATCGGCCTGTGGAAGTGGGCCAGCAATGATTGGAGCGCTCTGGCGGGCGAAGGCACTGGCGCAGACCAGGACGGCGAGCCGGATCTCGTGATGGCCGCCTGCGGCGACACCCCCACGCTGGAGATCCTGGCCGCCGTGTCCATGCTTCGAGTGCATCTGCCATCGCTGAAGGTGCGTGTGATCAACGTGGTTGACCTGATGAAACTGCAGTCGGCCAGCGCGCATCCGCATGGCCTGAGTGAAGCCGACTTCGACTCGCTGTTCACCCGCGACAAGCCCATCGTCTTCGGCTTCCATGGCTACCCGGCCTTGGTGCATCAGCTGACCTATCGCCGCGCCAACCGCAACCTGCATGTGCACGGCTATCAGGAAGAGGGCACGATCACCACCGGCTTCGACATGCGGGTGCAGAACGGTCTGGATCGCTTCCATCTGGTGCAGAAGGCAATCGATTGCCTGCCGCAGCTCGGCAGCCCGGGCGCGTACCTGAAACAGCTGTGCCGCGACAAGCTGATCCAGCACAAGCTCTACATCGACCAGCACGGCCAGGACCTGCCCGAGATCCGCGACTGGCAATGGCCATCGTGAGCCGCTGCCGCGCCACAACGGGTAGGCCGTGAATATCGCCCCACTGATCGAAACCGCACGGGCGCTGGTCGCCGACGGCAAGGGCCTGCTGGCGATGGACGAAAGCAACGCCACCTGCAATCGCCGCTTCGCCAGTGCCGACATCCCGCAGACGCTGGAAATGCGGCGCGCCTACCGCGAGTTACTGTTGACCGCGCCGGGCCTGGGCGATTGCATCAGCGGCGTGATCCTGGTCGACGAAACCATTCGGCAGGCCCATGCCGACGGCACGCCGTTCGTCGAAGTGGCACGCCATGCCGGCCTGCGGGTCGGCATCAAGGTGGACACCGGCGCGAAGCCGCTTGCAGCGCACCCAAACGAGAGGGTGACCGAGGGCCTGGACGGCCTGCGTGAGCGGCTGCAGGCCTACGCCGCGATGGGCGCCCGCTTTGCGAAGTGGCGTGGCGTGATGGCCATCGACGGTGCGCGGCTGCCCACCCCTGCCTGCATTGCCGCCAACGCCCACGCGCTGGCCCGTTACGCCGCCCTGTGCCAGGAAACCGGGCTCGTACCGATCATCGAGCCCGAAGTGCTGATGGACGGAACCCACACCCTGCAACGCTGCCAGGAGGTCACCGAGGCCGTGCTGCGCAGCGTCTTCGAGCAAGTGTCGCTGCAAGGCGTCGTGCTGGAGGCGATGGTGCTCAAGCCCAATATGGTGTTAGCAGGCCTGGCCTGCACAGCCCAGAACACGGCCGCCGAGGTGGCAGAAGCCACGGTGCAATGCCTGTTGCGCGTGGTGCCAGCAGCCGTGCCCGGCATCGCCTTCCTGTCGGGTGGACAGTCGGGCGAGCTGGCCAGCATTCGCCTGAATGCCATGCACCTGCCAAACGGCACCACGTCACACCCTGGCGCCCTGCCCTGGCCCTTGTCGTTCTCGTTTGCGCGCGCACTGCAGCATCCTGCACTGGAGATCTGGGCCGGCAACGATGCCCACCGCGTGGCGGCTCAACAGGCCTTGCTGCATCGCGCCCGCTGCAACTTCGCAGCGTTGAAAGGCGGCTACAGCGCCGCGATGGAATCGAGATGACGTCGCGGCTGCAGGTCTACCTCGTCCGCCACGGCGAAACCGCCTGGTCGCTGTCGGGCCAGCACACCGGGCGCACCGATCTGCCGCTGACGCCACATGGCGAAGCCATGGCCCGCGCGCTGGCCACCACGCTGAAGGGCATCGCCTTCACACACGTGTGGACCAGCCCGCGGCTGCGCGCGCGCACCACCTGCACGCTGGCGGGTCTTGCCGCGACAGCCCACACGGATGCAGCGCTGGCGGAGTGGGACTACGGCGAGTACGAAGGCCTGCGCACCGCCGAGATTCGCGAACGGCATCCGGGCTGGGACATCTGGCTAAACGGCTGCCCGGGCGGTGAGATGCCCGAAGCGGCTGGGGCGCGCGCAGACCAGGTGATCGCCCGCCTGTGCGAACTGAGAGGCCCGGTCGCACTCTTCTCGCACGGGCAGTTCGGCCGCGTACTGGCTGCGCGATGGATCGGCCTGCCGGTGATCGAAGGTCAGCACTTCGCCATTGACCCGGCATCGGTCGGCATCCTGAGCTTCGAAGCCGGCCACCCGCAGCGGCGGGTCATCGCCCTTTGGAATGCATCGCCACGAGCTGGCGGGGATCCAGCCTGAAGCGACGCCTGAGTGGCGGCAAGTGCCTGCAGGCAGTGCAACTCATTCTTTGCTCGAAGGCTCGTGGTCCGAGTGAACATGCCACCATCGTGGCCGTCGCGAGACGTACGAGTGGTATGTCGGGGCAAGTTCCTTCAGGTGTGGCTTGTCGAAAGCACCGGTGGCGAGTGCTACGGTTGGTTCGTCGTCAACTGCGCCGATCGTGGTGCCGCAAGTCCCGCAAAAGGCCCTGCTCGAGTAGGACGAAGAGCGCCACGTTGAAGGCTTTCCGCCTGGACCGACCCATTCAACGTTCTCGGCTGGGAACTCCACCCAGGTGAGAGTCAGCGAGCCAGAGTGTCTGCGGCAGCTTGCGCAAGAGCACGTATGGGGCTTCCCTGGCTCACCGGTGACTCGGAACCTCACGGCACCGCAGAGGCAGCCGCCCTCGTAGAGGAGCGAAGGATGACGCGGCACTTGCGGTACTACCTGTACTTTGCCGCGGTGATGAACTGACCAAACGTTTCGCACCAAACCACAACCGCTGTGTACTTGGTGGTGTCGATGCCGGGCGGCACCGCAACAACGAAGTTCTCGAAGGTCTTGACGTCACCGACTCGGGCCATTTGATTCTTGAGGCGATTGAAGTCTGCTTCAGTTTCTACGAACTCGGGCGACAGATAGAGCTTGTAGTCCGGACCTGGGGCGAGCCTTCCGGCCAGCGAGATGGCGTTCGGTGCAACCGAAATCACCCCTTCGCCCCAATGAAGCGAGTCGCTGTCCTTCAACTCGCGCCTGAACTGGCCAGTGAACTGGACATTCGCTTTCGCAGCCTGGAGTTCCAGGTCTGTGGGCGGTGCAGGCGCGATCAGTATGGGCAGGGCATATATGCCAGCCGCGAAGCCTCCGACAGCCACCGCAAGGTGGGTCGCTACGAGCAGGATGGTCTTGCGTGCATTCATGGACATGAGGGATGGCAAGGCGTTTGGCGCCGCCTAACGTTGGAGTTGAGCGGCTCGAACGACCGGTTCGGCCCCATCGCGCGACCGACCCTAAGCTGCGTGCAACAAGAACTCGACCTTCACGGCCTCGAACGGAAACTCGACGCCTCCGCCTTCTGCTTTGCTCAGTACTCCTGCTGCGAGTAGTGCCGTCACGTCGCCGTGTACAGCTTTCACGTCACGGTGAACCCGTCGTGCTGCCTCCCGAATGGAAACCGGTCCAGCACCGCAGAGGGCTTTGAGAAGTTCCCAGCGTTTCGCAGTCAGCACCTGCCAAAGGAGTTCAGGACTCGCAAAGCTGATCCGCGCCGATTTCTGCGCTTTGCCACTCTTCCAGGTGGCCGCGAAGTCCGCCATCGCGTCCGCCGGTTCTCGGATGTCAAGAGTCACTGTTCTCACGGTTCCACCTCGCGATGTCGGATTGAAACGCTGCGATCAACTTGTCGGGGCCGGCAAAGGCGTATACCGACTCCTCGCCACCGTAGTGCCGATGATCGCCCTTGCCGGCCTCGTTGTCGTACCGAAGGACGCAGATGCCACGGACTACGTAAGCAAGACGGTACTTGAAGCTATGGACCGAGCCCGCCAGCGGAGCCGGAAGCCGCCAAAGCACCAACTCGGCGAACGCGACGTCGGAGTAGATGACCCGAGTGCGTACGAGCTCGAAAGCCTTCATGATGGACATAGTGACAACACTTGCCTGTGTTGTCAACCGATCCAACGAGGAGGCCTTCGCCTACGGGGCCGAACGTCGGCGTTGACTGGCGACCAGGAAGCGCACTGGATCGCCTGCGCGGCCGTGTCGAACGACTGGTCAGGCACTCTCACCGCCGCCACCATTGAAGCCTCCGCGCTTTGTGGTTCCAGTAAAAGTGAATCGAATCGCACTCCCCATCGACGAGAGCGAACGCGCTACAGGTCTTGGAGCGACGAAATCCCGGGAGCTCGCCAACCCCTTCTTTTGAAGGGTCGTGGTCAAGAGACTCGGGTTCGACATGGACCGGCGTCGTGCAGACTGCCTCTTGTGAACTCCGCGACGCCTCGAAACGGAACTGTGCTGGTCTGCGCTTGACTTCGCCGAAGACGACTCGCACCGATACAGCTCGGTCGTCTTGAGAGGCCGAACGTTCGAGCTCAGCGGGCGACGACGGCAGGACGCCAGGCCCGCCTATGGGTCTCAACTTGAGCGAGGGGTTATGCAGTGCTGCTGCCGCGCCTGGGCTTGGCCTCACGAGTTGGCGGTGGCCAGCTTCAGGCCAACGATGCCTGCGACGATGAGACCCAGACTGGCGATACGCCCCGGGTTCGCTGCCTCACCGAACAGGATGATTCCCAAGATGGCAGTACCCACCGCGCCCACACCCACCCAGACGGCGTATGCAGTGCCGACCGGAAGCGACTTCATAGCAATGCCCAGGAGCACAACGCTCGCAGCCATGGCGCTGAGCGTGAGCACGCTCGCAAGTGGTTTGGTGAAGCCTTCCGTGTACTTGAGGCCAATGGCCCAGCCAACCTCGAAGAGCCCGGCGATGAGCAACAAGAACCAAGCCATGAGTCTGCTCCGAGATGTGGTTCTCGGATGGTGCCGAAGGCTGGGCCCTGGGCTGCTTTAGACGCTGGGACTCGCCTGGGCGGTGCCTCGCGCGGCCTCACGTTGGAATTCAGCGGACGCCGTATGCAGTCCGATGGGCTGCATGCCGAGGCGGCTCCGGTTGAATGACTTGTTCGGCGTCAACTAACCCACTTCAGCCAAGTACCTTCACACCAACGTTTTCGAACCAGTTGTCTTGGGATGACTCGGGCGCCCCGCGAGTATCGTTGTAGTTTATTGTTATCTCTTGGTTTTCAGGAATTTCTTTAACGGCGGAAATTATTAAGTAACTACCACACGCCGAAGGATAATATTTGCAATTTGCAGGATTTCCATGGTTGTACAACCCCCCATATCCAAGTGCAACAGCGCGAATCCCAGTCGTTCCAGCCAGAGCATCCCAATGAAAAACCACCAAGCTCAGTTCCGCTGGCAACTTGCTCTGGGAAATATCAATCTTCAGCACAGGGCATATTTCCACCACTTCCCCTGCCTTAATATCGGAAGCCGCAAAAACCCCCCTGCCTTTGGCTGTACCGGTATCGGCCAAGTAACCTTTTGACACTCGGGAAATTATTTCTTGAGCCGCTGTCACTGAAATACCTCAAATCTGCTTTGACGCCTAACTACTAGTTGATGCAGCAAGCACTGCTGCTTAACTCGGCGGGCTGCCGCTCAACCAAGCCCAAGCTGCGAACGCCAAGCTGTTGATCGGCAATGTAATTTCGACGCTTGACTGTTTTTTATACAGCATTAAATTCATGTCGAAACCGGCACCCGTTGGCATCAGTCTGCCAGCCACCTGACGCCGGTGCAACGGTGGTTTTCGCTTCACCCAGCAAGGCCAGTCAGGTCGCACACGGCCAGGGACCTGAACCAGCATCGAGGCGCGCTTCGGCCAACTCCCGTTGGGCGGTTGCCGCCGCTTAGTGCCGTGCGACTGCTGGATCAACTGCGCGAGCGCATTCGATACCTGCACTACAGCCGCAGCACTGAAGACATCTATGTGTACTGCTGGCGGACGAGCGACAGGTGGCCAGCGCGACGCACAAGCAGGCCTTGTCGGCCTTGCTGTTCCTGTACACCAAGGTGCTGGAGATCAGCCTGCCGTGGGTCCAGCAGATCGAGCGGCCACGGGTACGCCGTCAAGTGCTGTGAGGCACGGTCTGCGTCGGGCACTTCTCGCGGATGCGCGACAGCATCGCGTGCCATGAGGTGGCGAAGGCCTCGACGCCTTCTCGCTGCAGCCGTTCGGCCAGCGCCGCGTCATCGACGCCCTCTCGGCGGAATTCTTCCAGCACGGCATCGGCGTAGCCGCCATCGGCCGGCAGCACGGCACCGAGGCGGCCGTGTTCGGCATAGGCCAGCAGCGTTTTCTCGGGCAGGGTGTTGATGGTGTCGGGCGCGGCCAGAGCCTGCACGTAAAGGGTGTCGGGCGCGGCCGGATCCTTGCTGCTGGTGCTGGCCCACAGCAGGCGTTGCGGCCGGGCGCCAGCCTTGGCGAGTCGCTGCCAGCGCGCGGAGGCGAGCAGTTCTCGGTGTGCGCGGTAGGCTCGCATGGCCATGGCGATGCCCAGGCGGTTGTCGAATGCCGGCGCGATGTCCTCCTTCACTGCCCTGTCCCACCGGCTGACGAACAGCGATGCGACCGAAGCCACGCGCAGGTTCAGGCCCGCCGCCGCCCGCCGCTCCAGAGCGCGCAGGTAAGCCTCGGCGGCTGCCAGGTAGTGCTCAGGTGAAAACAGCAGGGTCACATTGACCGGCACGCCACCGAAGATGGCCTCTTCGACCGCCAGCACGCCCTGTGTCGTGCCGGGGATCTTGACGAACAGATTGGGCAAGCCGGCGCGCTCATGCAACCGGGATGCGGCTTGCACGGTGCGCGCCGCATGGTCGGCCAGGAGCGGCGACACCTCCAGAGACACCCAGCCATCAAGGCCGGCCGTGGCATGGAAGGTCGGCCGGAACAGCCGGGCCGCTTCGGTCAGGTCTTGCAGCGCCAGTTCGAAGAAGAGCGCCTCGCTGTCCAGCCCGGTGGCGTGGAGCAGGCGGATGCTGTCGTCGTAGGCGCCGCCGGCAAAGGCGTGGTCGAAGATCGTCGGGTTCGACGTCAGGCCGGTGATCGAGAACTCGTTGATGTAGCGCTGCAGCGTGCCGCTGCGCAGCAAGGGGCGGCTGATCTGGTCGAGCCAGAGGCTTTGCCCCAGCTCGTGCAACTGGCGGGTGTGTTGATTCATCGCGGGATCGATGCTTTCCTGGGTGAGTCGTCAGGCTGGGTTGAGGGCGATCAGGCGACCGCGCCGAACAGCGCACCGGCACCAGCCGTGACGGCCATGGCAGCAGCGCCCCAGAACGCGACGCGCCAGGTGCCCGTCCACACAGGGGCCCCGCCGGCGCGCGCTGAAGCGGCGCCGAGCCCCGCCAGGAATGCCAGCGAGGCGAGCGTGATCGCCAGCATCAGATGAGCTGCCGGCGCGATCAGCACCACGGCAATGGGCAGCACCGCGCCCACCGAGAAGCTGGCCGCCGAAGCCCATGCCGCCTGCATCGGGTTGGCGGCTGTCGACTCCGAGAGGCTGAGCTCGTCGCGCGCATGGGCACCCAGCGCGTCGTGCGCCATCAGCTTGCCAGCCACCTGCTCGGCGAGCGGGCGGTCGAGCCCCCGTCCGATGTAAATGCCAGCCAGTTCCCTTCGCTCGCTCGCAGGGTCGTGCTTCAGCTCCGCCGCCTCCCGCGCCAGATCGGCGCTCTCGGTGTCTTTTTGCGAGTGCACCGACACGAACTCACCCGCTGCCATCGACATCGCTCCGGCGATCAGACCCGACACGCTGGTCAGCAGGATCGTGCGGTGATCGGCCCCGGCGGCCACCACGCCCAGCACCAGGCTGGCGGTGGAAACGATGCCGTCGTTGGCGCCGAGCACGGCCGCGCGCAGCCAGCCAATGCGCTCGCTGCGGTGCCGCTCGGCGTGGCGCCTCATCGCGGCCCCTGGCTACTCATGCCGCAGCGCCTCGATCGGGTCCATCCGCGCGGCACGGCGCGCCGGAAAGTAGCCGAACAGCACGCCGATGGCGGCCGAGAAGAGCAGCGACAGCAGGTTGATGGCCGGGTCGAACACATAGGGCACAGCCATCACGCCCGACAGCACCCAGGACGCGCCGGTGGCGATGACGATGCCCACCAGCCCGCCCAGCGCCGACAGCACCACCGCCTCGATCAGGAACTGAAGCAGCACCTCACTCTCGAGTGCGCCCACCGCCAGCCGCAGCCCGATCTCGCGGGTGCGCTCGGTCACGCTGACCAGCATGATGTTCATGATGCCGATGCCACCGACCAGCAGGCTCACCGCTGCCACCGCGCCCAGCAGACTGGTCAGCACGCCCATCGTGCTCGAGAGGGTGTCGGCGAGTTGCTGGGTGTCGAAGATGTTGAAGTTGTCGTCGTCGTTCGCGGCCAGGTGGCGGCGTTCGCGCAGCAGCTGGTGCAGGCTGGCCTTCAGTGGCGCGCTGTCGCTGCCGTCCTGCATCGACACCAGCAACAAGCCGACCTTGCGGCTGCCCGTCACTCGCCGCTGCAACGTGTGCAGCGGCACCACCACCGTGTCGTCCTGGTCGCCCATGCCGCCCTGCCCCTTGGCCGCCAGCACACCGATGACGTCACAGGAAAACTGCTTGACGCGCAATTGCTGGCCCAGGCCGGTGTCGCCGACCGCGCCGCCCCACAGCTCGCGCCGCACCGTCTCGCCGACGATGCACACCGCCGCTCCGGCCAACTGCTCCTGGGCCGTGAACAGGCGCCCGCTGGCGAGCTGCCAGTTGCCTGTTTCAAACCAGGCATTCGTGCTGCCGATGACCGTGGTGGCCCAGTTGCGCCCGTTGGCCACCACCGTGGCGCTGGCGCGGCCTTGCGGCGCCACCAACGCCACCCCGCCGATCTGCGCCGCAATGGCCTCGCCATCGGCTTCCACGAACTGCGGCACGCCGCCATAGCCACCGCCACCGCCGATGCGCTGGCCGGGACCGATCATCAGCAGGTTGGTCCCGAGGCTGGTGATCTTCTCCTCGATGGCCATCGTGGCGCCATTGCCCAGCGTGACCATCGTGATGACGGCGCTGACACCGATGACGATGCCCAGGATAGTGAGGAAAGAGCGCAGCAGGTTGCGTCGCACCGAACGCAGGGCCAGCATGAAGACGCTGAACAGCATCAGGTGCCTCCCATCAGGTGCTCTCGACAGCCGTCAACTCCGGGGCGACCGTCGTCGGGTTGGCATTGACCACATCCTTGGCGATGCTGCCGTCGACGAAGTGCACCATGCGGTGTGCGTAAGCGGCCATGTCCGGCTCGTGCGTCACCATCAGCACGGTGATGCCGTGGTCGCGGTTCAGCGCCACCAGCAGGCCCATGATCTCGTGGCTGCGCTGCGTGTCCAGGTTGCCGGTGGGCTCGTCGGCCAGCACCACCGCCGGCTGTGTGACGATGGCGCGAGCGATAGCCACGCGCTGCTGCTGGCCGCCCGAGAGTTCGGCAGGCGTGTGGTGTTCCCAGCCTGCCAGGCCCACGTCGCTCAGGGCCTGGCTGGCGGCCTTGGCCCGGCCGGAAGCGCCGTCGCCACGGTACAGCAGCGGCAGTTCGACGTTCTCCTGCGCCGAGGTGCGCGCCAGCAGGTTGAAGCCCTGGAACACGAAACCCAGATAGCGTCGGCGCAGCCGCGCACGCTGGTCGCGCGACAGGGGCTCGACATGCACGCCCCTGAACAGGTACTCGCCGCTGGTGGGTGTGTCGAGGCAGCCCAGGATGTTCATGGCGGTCGACTTGCCTGAGCCGCTGGGGCCCATGATGGCGACGAACTCGCCGGCCGTGATGTTCAGGTCGATCGCCTTCAACGCCATCAGCTCCGAGGCTCCGCTGCCATAGCGCTTGCTGACGCCGCGCAGTGCGATCAGCGGGGAGCTCACGGCGATGTCGCTCACTTGGCCGCCGTCTTCTGCGCGGTGATCACCTTCATGCCGGCTTTCAGGTCGCCACCGACGATCTCGGTCATGTGGCCGTCGCTGATGCCCGGCACGATCGCCACGG
>JAIXYO010000046.1 GCA_027490215.1 Rubrivivax sp. | reverse complement strand
TTCGCGGTGCTGTCCTTCTCGGGCAGCCGAGTCGGGATGATCAGCTTCAGCCTGATGATGGCGTTGCTGGCGTTCCAGAAGCTGGCCGGAAGAAGGATGCTTGCGCTGGCAAGCGCCGTAGCCGTGCTCGCCGGCTGTGGCTGGGGCCTATATGCGTTCAGCGACACGATCACCAAGCAGCGGATCGGGCTGATGTTCTCCGAATCGCACCAGCTCGACACGGCAGTCAATGAATCGCTCCCACACCGGTACAAGATGGCGGTCAACACGCTGCACATCATCGGGGAGCACCCGTGGCTGGGTGTCGGTGCCGGCGATTTCGTCGCCGAGTACAAAGCAGTGAACGACCAGCGATCTCCAGCCTGGATGCCCACGCGCAACCCGCACAACCAATTGCTGTTCAACCTGGCGACCACAGGCGTGCTGGGTGGCGTTCTCCTGTTCGCAGTGTGGGTCGCCCCCCCATGGCTGACGCGACACGGGCCTGATGACGGCTTGGGCTCGCTTCGGGTCGGGCTGCCTTTGTTCTACTTCTTCATCTGCCTGTCGGAGTCGTACATCTGGCGATCGAACACCGGGTTGATGTTCATGCTGTTCTCGGCGTTGTTGTACGGCCCACGACCGACGTCCTTGCCTGGTGAGGCAGCGTACCCACCGGTGGCGCCACACCGGGATTCCGACCCGGCAAACGCGTAACTTCCTCCTGCTGGCAGACCAGCGCGCAGGTATCCAGCGACAACGCTTGCCCTGGGCCAAAGCAGAGTCAGCGGGTTCTGCGAGCCTTGTCGTGCTACCTACAATCGACGGCTCAACTTCGCGGACACTGCGGTCGCCCGCCCTTGCTGATGCAGACCTCATCGTGGAATCTCGATCGCAGCCGCCTCGAACAGATCCCCTGCCCGCTGTGCCACAGCATCAAGTTTGAGCAGCTGGCAGCGACGGACCGATACAACATGGGGCTGGTCACCGTCGGTTGCCTGGGCTGCGGTCTGGTGATGACAAATCCGCAGCCAACGGCTGCAGCGCTTGACGACTTCTACACGCACCACTACCGCCATTTCTACAGCGACTTCGGGCCACGCGATGGCATACCGACCCTGGAGCACATTCGTGCCGCACGCATTGACAGGCGATGCGCCGTCACGGCGGAGTTCCTGGTGGCACGCGGAGATTTGTTGCCCGACATGGTGGTCCTCGACATCGGCGCTGCCGAAGGCTCGATGCTGAAGGCGGTCGGCGATCAGATGCCCAGCACCCGACGTATCGCGATCGAACCCAACCCGGTATTCGGCCGCTTTGCGATGAACCATGCGGGCTGCGAGTGGCATGCGAGCCTGACCGACCTTCGCGCCTCGCTTCCCCCACCGATCGATCTGGTCATCATCAACCACGTGCTGGAACACCTGCAGCATCCGGTGCAGGTGCTCGAATCGCTGAAGCCGCTGTTGGCACCGAATGCCCGGCTGTACATCGAGGTGCCCGATATCGCTGAGTACCGCAAGCTGAAGATGCTGCACATCGCGCACCTGTATCACTTCAGTTCCGACACGCTGGCTCAACTGGTGGCTCAGGCCGGTTTCGACGTGCACCTGATCGAAAAGTACGCGCCCGCCAAGCACCCGCTCTCGCTTCGCTGTGTGCTGACGGTAGCCGCTGGTCGCGCCTCTTCAGCAGATCAGCAGCCCTTGGTCAACCGCCGCGCGGGCTGGAGCAGCGTGACCGCCTGCGCACGGCACGCCTGGTTTGCCCATGGCAAACGCTGGCTGCGAAATGTCCTGGGAGCGCGAGCTCGATCTGCAGACTCCTGAAGATCTTTCACCTGCATCTCTCAAAACAAGCTGGCGGCGATGTTGATCGTCAAGGCCAGGATGGCGGTATTGAATCCAAACGACAACACCGACTGCAGCAGCACCAGCCGCCGCATCGCTGGCGTCGACACGCTGACGTCTGCGGTTTGCGAGGCGACGGCGATGGTGAATGAGAAGTACAGGAAGTCGCCGTAGTCGGGCTTGAAGCTGTCATCGTTCGACGGGAAGTTCAATCCGTTGCCATGCGCCGTTCGGTAGTAATGGCTGGCATAGGTCAGCGCGAACATGGTCGGCACCAGCAGCCACGAACCGGCAACGGTTGCCAGTGCAAACAGCACATGCGGCAGCGCATGCGGCGTGCCTGGCGCCTTGGCCGCCATCAGCTCGGCCACGATACCGATGAGACTGACCATGGCTGCAACAACCACGATGCACAGCACCGTACCGGCCGCTTCGGCCTGGGCCAGAGCGATCCGTCGCAGCTTGGCGTGATCGGCCTGGAGCATCATCAAGCCGGCCAGCCCCAGGTACAGCCAGACCGACACATTCCACCCGAACAAGCACCGCGTTACCGCATGGTGGGTGCCGGGGAGCAGCAAAGCCGCTGCAATACCAACCGCCACCGACAGCATCAACCGGGGTCGTACGCGCAGGTGCGATATCAAATGGGTCATGTGTTTTTTGAGATAAGGCGTAACGGCAAAACCGCCATCACAGTGTGGCGAACATCGCAAGGACGGTGAGCGCCATCACGCCAGTGGCCCCCCACCCAAGCCAGCACAGGCGCTTGCCAATGACCAGTTCGCCCATGGTGGCATGGCGCGAGGCCAGCGACATCATCACCGCCATGATGGGCACTGCAATCACGCCATTCAACACCGCCGACCAGAACAGCTCCTTGACCGGGTCGGTGGGGGTGAAACACAGGAGCACACCGCCTACGGTGGCGGCAGCGATCACGCCGTAGAAGCCTCGCCCCTCACCGCGGTCCAGGCGCAGGCTCAGACTGCCGCGCCATCCAGCCGCCTCGGCCACCGCATAGGCAGCCGAACCCGCCAGAACAGGCACAGCAAGCATCCCCGTACCGATGATGCCGAGGCTGAACAGTGCAAAGGTCAGATCACCTGCCAACGGGCGCAAGGCCTCGGCGGCCTGTGCGGAAGTCTGGATGTCAGTGATGCCCGCCGCGTGCAGCGTCGCAGCGGTGCTCAGGATGATGAAGAACGCGATCAGGTTGGAAAACGCCATGCCGACGATGGTGTCCGTCTTGATGCGTCGCAGGTGACGTCGCACATTGGCGGTACTGCGAGGTTCATCGGCGTCAGGTTTCGTGTCTTCCATCTCCTGAGCGGCCTGCCAGAAGAACAGGTAAGGGCTGATGGTTGTTCCGAAGACCGCGACCACCATCAACAGCACTTCGTGCCCTCCGGGCAGATGCGGGTCAACGATCGATCGAACCACCTGCCACCAGTCCAGACGCAGCGAGAACGCCACCGCCACATAGGCCAGCAGTGCCAGCGTCAGCCATTTCAGCCAGCGCACATAGGTCTGGTAAGGCAGAAAGACCTGCAGCACCAGACACAGCAGGCCAAAGGTGACCGCGTAGATATGGGCCGATCCGCCTACCAGCAGGCGCAGGGCTTCGGCCATCGCCGCGATGTCTGCGGCCACGTTGAGGGTGTTGGCCAGCAGCAGCATGCCGACCACTGTCAGCAGCACCCACCGGGGAAAACTGTCCTTGATGTTGGCAGCGAGCCCGCGCCGGGTCACGTAGCCGATGCGTGCGCCAACGATCTGGATCGCGACCATCAACGGCAGTGTGAACACCACCGTCCACAACATTGAATAGCCGAACTGCGCACCTGCCTGCGAGTAAGTGGCGATGCCACTCGGATCGTCGTCAGCAGCACCTGTGATCAGGCCGGGACCGAGCCTGCGCAGGCCCTTGGAGAGTTTGCGTTGAAAGATGACAGGCTCCGGCCAAAGCTAGATGGGCGCAATTTGGGCACTGCCAGATGAACGCTGGCTTAGCACATCTGCCGATCGGCACGCTGTCGTGAACAGTGCCGTTCTACTCCACTCTGGTGGACACAGCGTCCGGCCAGCAAAGCTCCAGCCGCTCGCCGTAGCTCGGCGCCTTTGGCCAGTCGCTTGCGACTCGTGGCGGTCCGTTGCCCTGGCACAGCAACCGTGCGGCGTTGCCCCAGCCGGCATGGCCAACGGCACAAAGTGCCGGAGATCCATGGATTCGGCCGAACCACTTGGCGCAGCGATCGAACAGTGCCGATACAGATTCACCGCCGTGATCCCGGTAACCTGCCAGATCCTCGCACCAGGCGCTGACCGCTGGTTCGCCAATCGTGGCCCAGTGCTTGCCGTCCCAGACGCCGAAATCGATCTCGGAGAGGGCCTCATCCATGTGATGCACCCAACCCCATCGCGCGAGCCAACGACCCACATCAGCGCTGCGCCGCAGGGTTGAAGTGTGGACCTCGCGCGACAACCCGTGGCGGCGCGCGTGTTGGCGGATGCGGTGTGCAAGCCGCTTGGACTTGCGTGGATCCACCGGCAGGTCCGTGCGTCCGATGCAGCGGCCCGCAGCCGCCCGTGGCCGAGGGTGGCGCCAAAGGTAAATCAGTGGCCCATCAATAGCCACTGTCAGGCCGCCTGTGTGAGATGCCAGGTGGCTGCCCAGGCGAGCAGCAGAAGCAGCTCGGTGAGCTGCTGCGTTGCGCCGAGCGTGTCTCCCGTGACGCCACCCAGCCGCCGGCGCAACCAGCGTGCACACCAGACCGCGCCGAACACCGAGACCAGCAAACCGGCGACCACCGGCAAGGCCCACCGCGTCTGATACAGCACCAGCCCGCCGGCGACTGGCAAGACCCAGCCGCACGACACGACGAGCCCCGCCGAGGAGATCCGCTGTGCCAGCGGCTTGGCCTTGGCGTGCTCGAGGTCGCCAGCGTAGGGCAGAAAGCGGATCAAAGCTGTCGACGCCGCACGAGAGGCGGTGTGGCCCAGCAGAAGTGCCGCACAACCCCAGGCAACTGGCAGAGACGCCAGCGCGGACGCCTTCAACGCCAGCATCATGAGCAGTCCCAGCGCGCCATAGGCGCCGATTCGCGAGTCCTTCATGATCTCGAGCGCGCGTTCGCGGCTCACCGCGCCGCCCAGCCCATCGCAGGTGTCGGCCCAGCCGTCTTCGTGAAAGCCGCCGGTCAACAGCACCGTTGCTGCCATCGACAGCAACACCGCGACCGGCAGCGGCAACAGCCAACTCGCTGCCCACAACACCACGGCAGCAACGACACCGACGAAAACGCCGATCAAGGCGAAATGGCGGGCGCACTGGTTCAGCCACTCTGGTTCGAAGCCGACCCAGCGCGGCACCGGTACGCGGGTAAAAAACTGCAGCGCGACGAAGAAAAGGCGCAGTTCATGCACCAGCCAGGGCGCCCCCTTGCGCAGCGCAGTTGTGTTGCCGTTCGTGGTGGATGAAGGAATGGGTGCCGTCATTGCGTCATTCAAACAGCGACAAGTCAGCCGCAGTGGCCACGCCGGCCGACTCGAAGCTCGCCATGTCGCACAACAGCCGCGCCGCACTGTCGATGAGGGGCCACGCGAGGGCAGCGCCAGAGCCCTCGCCCAATCGCAGGCCCAGGTCCAGCAGTGGGCTTGCACCCAGCTCGCGCAGCATCAAAGTGTGGCCGGCCTCATCGGAGCGATGCGCGAACACGCAGCTTTCGACGATCGAGCGGCCCTCGCCTTCAGCGATCCGCTGCGCGACCAGGACCGCAGCGCCCGTGATGAAACCATCGACCACGACCAGGCGGCGCTCTTCAGCCGCCTGCAGCACAGCACCGACCAGCATGGCGATCTCGAAACCGCCAAATGCGGCGAGTGCTTGCAGCGGCGCCTCGGCACTTTCATGTGTCGCCAGCACGCCGGACAACACCGATAGCTTGTGAGCCAGCCCCTTGTCGTCGAGGCCTGTTCCCCTGCCGGTGCAGCGCTCGATTGGCTCGCCCGTCAGCCGAGCCAGCAACAGCGCAGCGCTGGAGGTGTTGCCGATCCCCATTTCACCCAGCAGCAGCACGTTGCCCGGCAGTTCATGCACGACTTCGCGTCCGACGCGCACCGCCTGCGCACATTGCACATCGCTCATGGCCGGCCCCGCCAACGCATCGGCGGTACCGGGGGCGATCTTGCGAATCAGCAAACCGGATCGAGGCTCGAAGTCATGCCGCACACCCGCATCGACCACTGTCAGCGCCAGTCCGTGTTGTCGCGCGATCACGCTGATGGCGGCGCCACCGGTCAGGAAGTTCTGGACCATCTGCCAGGTCACGTCCGGTGGGTAGGCCGAGACGCCCCGCGCAGCCAGCCCGTGATCTCCGGCAAAGACGACCATCTGTGGCTGCAGCAGCACCGGCTGCTCGGTGCGCAGGATCAGTCCGATCTGCAACGCCAGTGCCTCGATGCGGCCCAGTGAGCCGAGCGGCTTCGTCTTCTGATCGATTCTCTGCCGCAGCCGCGTGCTCAACGCAGCGATGTCGACATCGGTGGGGGCGGAAGTGATGCTCATGGGTCCAGGCAGATCCGAAGTGTGTACAGCAAGATGACAGCCGCCGAGGTCACAGACAGGGTACCGCGGTCCAGCGCCCGCCGACCTGCTCGATCGACAGCGCACCACCAAACACCTGCACCAGGGCCGCCTGCACCTCTGTGGCATGCGGCGAACCTTCAGCACACACCTCGCCCTGGTCGAGCACGACCAAGCGATCGGCCTGCAGAGCCAGTGGCAGGTCGTGCAACACGCTCACCACCGTCGTGCCGGCTGCGGCCAGGCGCTTCATCAGCCGCACGACCGCCACCTGATGAGGTGGGTCGAGATGCGTTGTCGGCTCATCGAGCAGAAGCACCTCAGCACTGACCGCGAGCGCACGTGCCAACAGCACACGCTGCCGTTCGCCACCCGACAGTTCGTACAGCCGCCTGCACTGCCAGTCGCTGCATTCGGTGGCCGCCATCGCAGCATCGACGGCAGCTTCGTCCTGTGGGCCGGGTGCATCGAACAGGCCCAGGTGCGGCAGCCGACCGAGCTGCACCACATCACGCACCGTGAGCTCGCCACTGGCATCACCTGCCTCGTGCTGGGCCAGCCAGGCGATGCGCTGGCCGCGCTCGCGTGCACCGTGCTCCGTCAGTGGTCGCCCTTCCAGCACGATGCGCCCGGACTGAGGCGCCAGCAGGCCGGCCAGCACACGCAGCAACGTCGACTTGCCACCGCCGTTGGGACCGACGATCGCAGTCCAGCCGGGATGCAATGCGAGCGACACGCCGCGCAGCACAGGCGGGCCGCCAAGCGCGACCTGCACACTCTCGGCGCGCAAGGCACAGGTTGATGGCGCTCTGCTGTTCATCCCAACCGCCGCTGGCGCAGCAGCCACAACAAGTAGCCACCACCGAGCACCGCAGTAACGATGCCAACGGGCAACTCCTGCGGCGCGATCAGGCTGCGCGCCAGCACGTCGGCGGCCAGCAGCAGCGTGCCGCCTGCCGCGGCACTGGCGATCAAGGTGTAGCCATTCGGCGCCGGCGCACATCGCCGCACCAGGTGTGGCGCTGCCAGGCCGACGAAAGCCACCAGACCGGCCTGCGACACAGCAATACCAGTCGCCAGCGCCAGCACGGCCACCAGCAGCAGTCGCCAGCGTGCCAGTGCCAGGCCGAGGCTGCGCGCGCTGTCTTCACCCAGCGTCAAGGCGTCGAGCACGCGCGCCAGTCGCCATGCCACAGGCAGCGTCAAGAGCAGCCCAACGCCCAGTACGCCCACATTGGCCCAACCGAGAAAGCCAGTTGTGCCGAGCATGAAGACCTGCTTTCCGCGAAGCGACTCGGGCGCGACTGTGGCAACCAGATCGCCCAGCGCGGAGAGCACCACGCCGACAACCACCCCTGCCAGCAGCAACCGTGGCGTTTGCTGTGCGCCGCGAGCCAGCGCCAAGGTCAGCGCGACGCCGGCGAAGGCACCGACAAACGCCGCACCCACGAGGCCCAGACGGGCCAGGCCGCTGGCAGCCGCCATCACTGGCATCGCCCCGCCCAGCGAGCCGACCGCCAGCACCAGCGCCACGGCCAGAGACGCCCCTGCCGCCGAGCCCAACAGATAAGGGTCGGCGAGTGGATTGCGAAACAGCCCTTGCGCGACGGCGCCTGCCAGGCCCAGCAACGCACCGACCAGCCAGGCACCCAGGGTGCGCGGCGCGCGGATCTCACCGAAGATCAGCGCGCTGTCTGCGCCGTGCAATTGCGGCCAGGACCAGCCATCGCTGCCAGCCGCCAATCCGGCCAGCGCCAACACCAGACCCGCCAGCATCAGGCCAACAGCAAGTCGGCGACGACGCGCAACGCCCGGGTCATCGGAGGTACCGTAACGGTTGGCACCAAGTGCGTGGTCGATCATTTTGTCGATGTGCCAAGCGCCAGCAGGCAATCGGCCAGCAGTTGCGCTGCCTCGCCAAGTCGAGGGCCGGGGCGCACCAGCACCTCATAGCGTTCGTGGCTGAAACCGCAGATGCGCCGGTCGCGCAAGGCGTTCAGTTTTGCCCAGCCAGGCCTGTGCGGCATCTCGTCCAGATCGCGCTGTGAGGCCATGATGATGTCAGGCTGTGTGCGCACGACAAACTCGGGGTTGAGCTGTGGAAACGGTCCGAGCGCAGCGGGCACGGCATTCGCAAGCCCCAGCCACTTGATGGTCTCGCCGATGAACGAGCTCTCGCCAGCGGCGTATGGCGTTGTGTCCACCTCGAAGTACACACGCAGCCCGCGCAGCGTCACGGGGATGCGACCGGCTGCGTGGTCGACCTGCTGCCCAATGGCACTCCACAGCGGCGCAGCTGCCGCCGGCGTGCCGAGCATCGCAGCGAGCACGGTCAATGATCGGTGCACATCGGCATGTGTTTTGGATTCCAGCAGCACAACCTTCAGTCCGAGCGCCTCCAGACGCTCGACGACCCGCGTGGAGGGTGCGGCGAGCACCACATCGGGCTTCAATGCAACGATGCGCTCCAGGTTCGCGTCTTCAATACCGCCAAGCTTCGGCAGGTGAATCACCGACGCAGGTGAATTGGAATAGCGGTCGGTCCCGACCAGACGATCACAGCCGCCCAGCGCACACAGGCTTTCGGTCAGCGACGGCAGAAGACTGACGATGCGACGCGGCGCAGCAGCGAAGCGCAGGGTGCTGCCTCGGTCGTCCTGGATAACGATCGGCAGCGCAGCGGGATCCGCCGCATGTGCCACCGCCATCGTTTCAGCCAGGCACCACATGACGGCGCCGAGCAGCCCGGCCAGGAGGCGACGCGTGCTCACCGCGCCTCCCGCTTGACTGGCACCTCGATGCCGGCAACCATGAGTGTGACGCGGTCGCAGCGCGCCGCAATCACTTGGTGCAGGCGACCCAACTCATCGACGAAGTGACGCGCCTCCGGCGACATCGGCGAGGTGCCCAGGCCGATCTCGTTCGAGACCATCAGCACGGGGCCGCTGGCCTCGCTGATGGCACCGCACAGTGCCTCGCGCTTCAAGCCCCATTCGCGGTCATCAAGTGCATCGTCCTCCGACGGCATCAGCAGGTTGGTCAACCACAGCGTGAGGCAATCGATGACGATCAGACGATCCGGCGCGCTGTGCCGACGGATCGCCTGTGGCAGATCGATCGGCACCTCCTCGCAGTCGAGCTGAGGCAGGCGCTCTGCGCGTTCGCGTCGGTGGTGCGCGATACGCAAGCGCATCTCATCGTCTCCGGGGCGGGCGGTAGCGAGCAGCACGGCAGACCTTGCGACGGCAGCAGGCGTGGCTGCGGGGCTACCTTCGCGCAAATTCATCCAACGACCGCCTTGCGGTGCAGGAAGTTGTGGCGCGGTTGCCAGCCACGTCGCCGCGCGTTGCTCGGCGCAGCGCGACTTGCCGCTGCGCTGTCCACCGAGGATCAACTCATGCACGGGGGGACTCCATCGTGGAAGTGTCACGCCTGTCCGCCGCGGCTACAAGTCGATGCCGCTGTAGCGCACGCCGAGCCAGGCCTGGCGGCCCAATGCGCGGTAATCACGCGCTGGCTCGACATCACGGTTGGTCAGGTTCAGCACCTTGGCTTCGAATTGCCAATGTGGCATGAACTTCCAGCTCGCTTGCACATCCACCGTTGAGTAGCCGCCCAGGCGTTTGCCGGCATCGGGACGATCACCCAGCGTCACCAGCGTGGCACCCAGCGTCCAGTTGTCGATCCGGTAGACCGCATCAAGGGTTTCCTGGTGCTTTGCACGACGGTTCAGACGTGTGCCCGTGCGCTCATCCCTCGCACTGAGCAGTTCCACCGTGCCACGCAGTGCGAGCGCACCGATGCGGTGGCCGGCACTGAAGGTCACCCCCTGCAGCCTTGCACGATCCACGTTTCGGGCGCAGCCGAAGTCGTAGGATGGATCGACCGGGCAGAATCTGCGGTCGGCCTCGTAGTTGATCAACTGGCGCACGCGATTGCGGTACAGCGTCACGGCCGCCTGGCTGTCGCCAACGCGCCAGTTCAGTCCGACCTCGGCACTGCGGCCGCGCTCCGGGCGAATGGTCGCAACGCCATAGCCGCTGTAGAACAAGTCATTGAAGCTCGGCGCGCGGAAGGTGGTGCCCAGGAGCGCACGTGCCGTCAGGCCATGGCCGATCTCGTAGCCGTATCCGACCCGCCCCGTGGTGCTGCTGCCGTAAATGGAGTTGTCATCACGCCGCACGTCGGCCGACAGCAGATGGGCGCCCAAGCGGCCCGCATAGCCAAGCCCCACGGAGTCGTTATGACGCTGCTTGTTGGCGGAGAACGCCGACGATTCGGCCCGCTCTTCAAGGCGCTCGATCACCGCAACGAGTTGCTGCTGGGGAGCGGGCGTGAAAACGTTCTGCCAGTTGTACTGGTTGCGTCGGGTCACGAAGCGTTCGGGAAAATTGGCGCCGTCCCAGGACTTGTCTTCATTCAGTGCCAGCTGCAGTCGTGTGGTCCAGAGCGGATTGATCACACCGTCGTAACTCAATGAGGCCACCTGGGTACTCAAGCGGGTGCGGAAATTCGGCGACGGATCTTGCGCGAAGTCTGGCGGGCCACCGAACTCTGAGGCGTCGTACTGCGATCTCAGCCGCGTATCGAGCACGCTGACTGCCACTCGGTGGCCGGTCGCGAGCGCGTAACCCATGCGAGCTTGCGCCGTGCGCCGGTGGTAGCCATCGCGGTCGGGGTTGTAATTGCCGAACAGGTCGGCGGGCCGCAAGGTAGAGACGCCCTGGCTTCTTTCGCCGCTGATGGAGACCGCGTAATCGAAGCCACCATGGGCGCCGCTGATGCCGACGTCAGCCTCGCGAGAGCCGTACGCGCCAAAGGCGGCGCGCCCGGACAGGCTTGCGGGGCCCTCGCCACGCCTGCTGGTGATCAGCACCACACCACCGACCGCATCGGCGCCATACAGACTGGAGCCAGGTCCGCGCAGGACCTCGATGCGCTCGATATGCGTCAAGCTGAGGGCTTCGAACGCGACTTGCGCCAACGTCGCTGAACCAACCCGCACCCCGTCAATCAGCACGAGCGTGCTGCTGGTGCTGGCGCCGCGCAGAAGGATGCCGGCAGCATGGCCCGGCCCGCCGCTGCGAGACAGCTGCACGCCAGCTTCTCGACGCAGCAGATCTTCGATCGAATCGGCGGTCGAAGCGCGGATGCGCTGTTCATCGATCACGACCACATCGGATGTGACCTGATCGAGCGGTAACGCTTCGCGGCTGGCGATGACGGTCACGGGCGGCAGGCGTATCTGAGCCTGAGCCGTGGCCAGCAATGTTGCTGCAAGGACTGCCGCGAGGGTCGACAAAAGGACGTGGGAACAGCGGCTGAATGCAGTCCGAAGCGCTCGCGGCGCCGTGCAAAAAGGAAACATGATGAAGAGCCCGACACGATGCACGCGACCTGCCTCCCCGCAGGCGCATGCCATGTAGGCACGACACGTGGTCGCACCCTCTTGTTGGCCGGTATCCGGGCTGATGGAACGACCTTCACGACCTTCCCAGAGATGAAGCATCTCCAGTGGTGTGCGCATGAAAGCTGAATCCCTGTCTCAACCGACGAGGGCTTCGTCCACCGTACCGTTGCGGGGGCAGCGCAGTTTGAGCACCAGGCGGTGCTGACTGCTTCCCGTTTAACTGCGCCGACAAGAACATCGGCGCGGGCACCAACAGGTTTCTATTGTAGGCACCGGCCTACAATGAAAAATCGCTGGATGTCCCACTGCCCGAACACGCGTCATGCCGAAGATTGAAGACCTCGCCGACCGGGTGGAGCGGCTTCTGCTGCGCCACCACGAATTGCAGCGAACCAATGCGCTGCTAGAGCAGCAGTTGGCCACCATCATCAGCGAGCGAGACAACCTGCGTTCACGCCTGAATGCGGCGCGTGCGCGCATCGACACCCTGCTGGAACGGCTTCCGGCCGACGCCATCGTGGCTTCTGCTGATGAAGTGCCCCAAGCCTCGTTTTCAGCACCCCACAAGGCTCCGCGATGAAACAGATTGACGTCTCGATCCTTGGCCAAAGCTATGTGCTCGGCTGCCCTGATGGCGGGGATGCGCTGCTGCAGGCGTCGGTGAAGGCGGTCGATCGCGAAATGACCGCGATCCGCAACGCGGGCAAGGTGAAGGCCCGTGAACGCATTGCGGTGCTGGCAGCCTTGAACCTCGCGTACAAGCTGGAACAACGGCCAGCGGCAACAGCACCTCCTTCCTCTGCAGGCGAGTCAGTCGCCGCGCAAGTAGATGTCGAGGCCTTGATCGCGCGCATAGACCAGGCCCTCGGTGAGCATGGTCAATTGCTGTGACCGATTGGGCACACGATGTCACCCCTTGGACATCATTGCCATCCATGGCAGGCGTAGACTGGTCTCTGTCCGTTGTGTTCGCGTGAGTTTTTAATTCCTTGAACCGATGCTCTCGCGAGCACGGGCTGGGAACATTGCCGAGTGGGCGTGATCGTCTCGCGTCAGATGAACCCGAAACACGGTTGACCCGGCCCACCTGAATCCCCTGGGTTCAGGAACGCGACTCACGGCTCACAACGGACACCCCTGGCATCAAATCTGGCAGCCTGCAACGGCACGAAAAATGTCCGTCAGGAATCATCCTCGAAGCGTATGCTGGCCAGCGAGACGTGATTGCCGCCACGGATCTTTGCAGCCGAAAGCGCTGTGTCTGCGGCCTGCAGCAAACCCTCCTGTGTGTGGGCAGTGTGCGGAAAACTCGCCACGCCCATCGACACCGTGAAACCGAAATCCTGACCGTCGAGCACCACGATCTGAGTGGCACACTGGCGTCGCAGGCCTTCCATTCGCGAATGCGCCGTTGCCAGACCGACGCCCGACAGCAACACCGCGAAGCGTTCGCCTGAAACGCGGCAGGACGCATCCATCGCTCGGGTGTTGCCGCGCAGCAGCCGCCCAAGCGCCTCGATCACCCGCTGGCGTGCCGAAGCGCCCAGCGCGCTGGCGATGCCAGTTGGCGGGTCGATCGAAATCGAAACCATCGAGAACTCGCGATGTTCGCGCAGAGACAGATCCACCTCACGCCGCAACTGGTCGTCGAAGTGCGCATTCGGGAAAAGTCCGGTCTCTGCATCTCTGAGTGCGGCGTCCTGCGTTTCTCGACGCAGGGCTTCCGTTGCCAATTGCTGTTGCTCAAGCTGTCGCAGCGCCAGAGCGAGTTGAGCTTCGCGCTGACGCTGTGCGCTCACGTCCAACCAGATGGCGCACAGATAGCGCTTGCTCGCCCCCGAAACATCCTCGCCGCCAGCCAGCAGCATTCGCGTCACATGAAAGTCACGACGCACGTGGTCGAGTTCCATGCGGTGGTCGCTGCTGTGCGGCATCGCCAAGGTGGCGGTGGTGAGATCGGCTGCGCGCAGCGATCCAGCAACATCGGGGCCGAACACATCCGAATCGGTGCGCCCGAGCAACCCCTCAGGCACTTGGCCAAAGAGCGCCGCCATCGCGGGCGACACGTAGGCGTAGCGGCCAGTGGTCATCTCCTTGATGGCAAACCCGGCGGCTAGCTCACCCAAACCGGAAGACAACACGTCGGCCCATCCGGCGGGATCAAGCCCGAGCACAGTGGCCACCTGCCGCAACGAAGTCGGCATGGCGCTGATCTGATCGACGCACAGCGCCTGCGCAGGCTGGTTCATCAGGACCCTTTCATCAACGACGTTTGGGAGGGCGTGCCGAACGCACTGATGCAGGGCTGTGAAGTTGCATTCATCGACAGGAGAGCCTATCGCAAGGGGCGACCTTGATCACGCAAAAAATCGTATTCCATGCCCCGAAACGGCCTATACCCCCCTGTTCAAAGGGTGACCACGCCGCACTGACCTCGCCCCTCGACCAAATGGTCAAGCCAGCCAAGGTCAGCACTGGTCGCGAAAGCCGGCTCAGGGCGCTGGTGCAGCGGCTGGCGCCGCATCAGACCCCGCCGTCGAAGCGTCTTCCGGTGCGCTCGGCTTCTGAAAGTTGGCAACCACCTTGCCCAAGCCACCATTCAGGGCGATCGCCACCATCTCGGTGGCGATGTCCTCGTCGATGTTGACCGCATCGAAGGTCGCACTCCACTTCATCAGGGTCTTCCCTTCCGCAGCTGGGCTCACCGAAATGGTCGCGACGTAGTTCTTGATCGGAAAAGGGCTCTTCAACGAGGTGTAGGTGTAGCTGGTTCCTGCGGCGTTGTACTTCAACAACTTCTCGACCAGTTCGGATCCGTCGGAGAGCTTCAGCGTGCGCACCGCGCCGGCCTTGTTGCTGGCGCCTTTCACCGTGCTGCTGCGCACCTGCGGGTGCCACAGGTCGAAGCCATTGAAATCACCAACGTACTTCCAGACAGTTGCTGGCGAGCTGTCGACGGTTTCCTCGCTGGAAAACGACAGTGCACCAGCGGCATGGCAACTGCCCGCCGCCAACAGCAGACCGGCGGTGGCGAAGTTGAGAACGATCTTGTTCATGGGGGATGTCTCCGGGAAGAGATAGGTGAGGACGATGTCGTGCTGACGGCTGGCTACTGTCTGGCGAAGTTGTTGACAAGCTTGGCCAGCCCACTGTCGTAAAGGGTCTCGACAGCTCGCGTGGCACTGGCGCTGTCTGCGCCAGAGGGAGCCTCAAAGTTCGACGTCCACTTCAGAAGCGTCTTGCCGTCCGACGTGGCATTCAGGGAAATCGTCCCTTTGTAGTTCACCACGGGCAGCGGGCTGTTGACAATGGTGTAGCTGTAGCTGGTCTTTGCAGCATCGTAGGCGGTCAGCTGCTCAATGATCACCTGCTTGCCCTCAGCGAGGGTCAGCATCCGGCGGGTGCCCACTTTGGTGCCTGCACCATTGAGTTCACTCTTCCTGACGGCGGGGTGCCACACGTCGAGCGCATTGAAGTTGCCGACCAGCTTCCAGACGGTGGCGGGCGTGCTGTCGATCGTGACTTCGCGCGTCACGGACAAGGTGCCGGCCGCATGGCTGCTGCCGACGACCAGCAGGGCACTGGCGACGGTGAATTTGAGGGCGTTCATCTGGGAAGGGTCTCCGTGTCCAGGCGATAAGGAAGTGACGTTCACAGCGAACGGTTCCGCCCACTGCAAGCGAGCATTCTGGGATGTTCCACACACCACTGCAATACGAGAGAACACCGCATCTCCGCATCGAACTTCACCCAAACGGCCCATTTCCTTCGATGTGTCGGCCTGTTTCAGCGGCGCTGCCTGGGCCTGGAAATTGCCTTGCGAGTCTGGGTGGCTGCCGAAGAGGTCGCCCGTCGAATCCCTCGCCACTGAGACTGCTGAACACTGCCACCATCAGGCCATGAGCATCGCAACGTACATCAAGGAAATCGGCCGCGGCAAGGAGGGCTCCAGGTCGTTGAGCAGCGAACAGGCCGAGGACCTGATGGGTCAGGTCCTCGATGGACGTGTGAGCGATCTCGAGGTGGGTGCATTCGCGATGGCGATGCGCATCAAAGGCGAATCTACCGACGAGTTGCTCGGCTTCCTGCGCGCGGTGCACGAGCGCTGCCTTCCCCTCAGTCCGCAGGGCCCTGCGCTCATCCTGCCGTCGTACAACGGCGCCCGCAAGCTGCCGAACCTGACGGCGCTGCTGGCCTTGTTGGTTGCGCAGGACGGCACCCCGGTGCTGGTGCACGGGCCGACCCATGATCCTGGTCGCGTCACGACGGCGTCGGTATTCCGCGACCTGGGTCTTCCGATGGCGCGTGACGCCGAGGACGTGCTCCACGGCTGGGCACGGCGGGAGCCAGTGTTCATCTCGACCGAGACGCTGTGCCCGCCATTGGCGCGCCTGCTGGATGTGCGTTGGGTTGTCGGATTGCGCAACCCGGGCCACACCGTGGCCAAACTGCTTGATCCGACTTTCGGTGCAAAGGCCTTGCGGGTCGTCAACCACACGCACCCGGAGTACGGCACCGCGCTGACCGCCTTTCTGCATCGCTCTGGTGCCAGCGCGATGCTGCTGCGCGGCACCGAAGGCGAGCCCGTCGCCGATCCACGCCGTTCGCCGAGGCTTGATGTGTTCCTGCGCGGGGAACTGCGTGCCGATCTGTCGGTCCCCGCGCAAGAGGGCGTACTGACTGAATTGCCGCTGCTGCCTCGCAGCATCGATGCCGCGACGACCGCGGTCTACATCCAGTCGGTGGTCAGCGGCGAAAAGCCGGCGCCCGGGCCACTCACACGTCAGGTGGACAGCCTGCACCGCGCGCTGAAGGCGCTC
Source organism: Rubrivivax sp. (assembly GCA_027490215.1). Classification (GTDB taxonomy): domain Bacteria; phylum Pseudomonadota; class Gammaproteobacteria; order Burkholderiales; family Burkholderiaceae_C; genus PBB1. Next base: position 211,637 of record JAIXYO010000046.1, on the reverse strand, counting down.
ACCGAGGGGGCGATGCATGAACTGAGCGCATGAATAGATGCGTCGCGGCGTCAAGATCCCTTCAGATCGCTGAGCAAGCTGAGTTGTGATTTGTCCACGGCGTCGGTGTGCTGCCTGCCGGCGCGTCTGCTTGTGGTTTCCCGACCTGGGTGCCGGCTGCCATGCTTGTCGTACACCGCCATTGCCTCCCGCTGCGTGGCGGCCTCGGCCTTGCGTTCATGGATGAGCACTTTCGCCCGCTGGCTCTCTGATTGCAGATCAATCACTGGCTGGGGGTAACCCACCGGGCGCAATTGCGTGCCGTCCAGCAACCAAGGCTCGTGCACCGCGCCGCCGGCCACGTCAAGCAACTCGGGCACCCAATGACGGATGAACACGCCGTCCGGATCCTGATCGCGACTCTGCTTCACCGGGTTGTACATGCGAACGGTGTTGATGCCCGTCACACCACTTTGCATTTGCGCCTGCGGATAGTGGATGCCAGGCTCGTAGTCGAGGAACTGCCGCGCCAGGAACAGCGCTGGTTCACGCCAATGCAGCCACAGTTGATAACTGGCGAAGCTCATCAGCATCGCGCGCATGCGGAAGTTGATCCAGCCGGTCGCGTGCAGGCTGCGCATGCAGGCATCCACAAACGGGAAGCCGGTGCGCCCGCTGCACCAGGCGTCGAAGCGCTGCTGCTCGTCAGCCGTGAACGCGCCTTCATTGCGCAGCCCATCGAACGCACGGTTGACATTTCGAAACTCGATCTCCGGCTCGCTCTCCAGCTTCTGGATGAAATGGCAGTGCCAGTGCAACCGACTCTCGAAACTGCGCAGCGAGGCCAGCGCGCCCACGCGCTGCTGATCGGCGGGCGCGGCGAGCAGTTCGGTGCGGCGCCGCCATACCGCATGAACACATTCGCGCACCGACAGCGTGCCCCAAGCCAGGTGCGCGGACAAACGCGAGCAGGCTTCTGCGGCGCTCAATGGACTCGACATCTCCGCGCGATAGCGTTGCCCACGCCAGGCGAGAAAGCTGTTGAGCAAAACCTGAGCCTGACCTCGGCCGCCACGCTGGCGCAACGGCTTGTCGGCGTCGCGGCAGTGGATCAGCGGCGCGTCGTTGGGATTCGTATCGGCTCGAACCACCAGGGTCAGCTTTTCGGGTGCCGGCAATGGTGCCGGCGTCATCCGCTGCGTCCACAGCCGCGACCACAGATTGCGGTCGCGCAGACGCCTGACCACTCCGTTGCAAGGCAGTTCATGCCACACCACACCGTGTTCGGCGCACCAGCGGGCGACGGCGCGATCGCGATCGAAGCTCCAGCCGTTGCCAGTTTCCTCATGGCTCCACAACACGAAAGACCCGTGCCGCGCATGGAGGTGAGCCAGCGCCGCCGTCGCGTCCCCGTGGAAGCGCCACAAAGCCCCTCCGTGCTGCCCGAACCACGCATCGAGTTCGCTCAGGCATTCCTGCGCGAACGCACGGTGCTGGGTGGCTGCATCGGGTTGTGCCCACGCCGCAGGCTCGTCCAGCCACATCGGCAGCAGCGGCCCAGCCTGCGCCGCACGCACCAGCGGTGTGTGATCGGCCCAGCGCAAATCCTTCTTGAACCACAGCACTTGCAACATCGAGAGCAGTGTATGCAGCCCGTCGGGCTGCCGCTCGACGGCGGCTTCAGCGACCCAGCCGCTGCCGAGCCGACTCGTACAGGCACACGGCCGCTGCGGCACCGACGTTGAGCGACTCTTCGCCGCCAGGCTGGGGGATGCGCAGCGCCTGGCTGCATCGCGACTGCACAAGCGCCGACACGCCCTCGCCTTCATGACCCAGCACCCAGGCACAGGGCCAGGGCAGCGCCATCTGATCAATGGCCTGTGAGGCGTGCGAGCTGGTCGCCAGCAGCGGCACCGCCAGCACGCCCAAGGCGCTGGCCTCGACACCCTCGATCAGCGACAAGCCGAAATGCGCGCCCATGCCAGCGCGCAGCACTTTCGGCGACCACAGACCGGCCGTGCCCTTCAGTGCCACGACCTGCGTGAAGCCGAAGGCTGCGGCACTGCGCAGCACGGTGCCAACATTGCCGGCATCCTGCAAACGATCGAGCACCACGGTGGGCGCATCGGGCAGCAATGCGGCCGCGCCAGACCAGGGGATCACAAATCCAATCGGTGCGGGCGATTCCAAGGTGCTGATGCCCGCCATCAACATCTCTGGCAACACCGATACGCCTGTTGCACGAAGCGCCAGATCGCGCAGCGGTGACGCCCACGCTGGCTCGCTGACGACAGCGTGCAACGGCACCCCGCCGCGCTGCAGAAACGCTCTGCACAGATGATCGCCCTCGATCCACAACTCGCACTGCTTGCGATAGGCCACCGGGTCGCGGCCGAGCTTGCGCAATCGGACCAACAGCGGGTTGTCGCGCGAGGTGATGGCCTTGACGCTTGGCGTCGTCATGTCGCCTCTACCAGCACGGCACGAACCGGAGCGAACGACCGGCGATGCACATCGCAGGCACCGTGCTCACGCAGGGCCGCCAGGTGCGCCGAAGTCGGATAGCCCTTGTGACCATCAAAACCGTACTGAGGATGGCGTTCGTGCAGGGCCAGGCACAGCCGATCGCGATGGACCTTCGCCAGGATCGACGCGGCGGCGATTGCCGGCACCTTGGCATCTCCCTGAACAATCGCTTCGGCAGGCATCGGCAACACGGGCAGCCGGTTTCCATCGACTTGCACCCGATGCGGCCTCAGTCGCAGGCCATCGACTGCGCGGCGCATGGCAAGCAGCGAGGCCTGCAGGATGTTCAGACGGTCGATCTCCTCGACCGTGGCTTCGGCAATGCAGCAGCACAGGGCCTTGGCGCGAATCTCGTCGAACAGGCGCTCGCGGGTGCGGGCCGTCAGCTTCTTCGAATCATTCAGGCCGCGGATCGGTTGCAGTTCGTCAAGAATGACCGCCGCTGCGACCACGGGGCCGGCGAGCGGGCCCCGACCGGCCTCATCGACGCCCGCCATCAGGCCAGGCGCATCCCAGCGCAGGCCCAGTTGCTCAGCGCGCAAGAATTTTCTCGATCGCATGGGTGGCTGTCTGGGCAGTGTCGCAACGCAGCGTGTGGTGCAGAGCCTCGAAGCGCGTGGCCAGCGCCGCACAAGCAGCAGGATCGTCCAGCCACGCGAAGGCCGCATCGGCAAGGTGCTCGGGCGTTGCCGCAGATTGCAGGAACTCAGGCACGGCGAAGTCTTGCAGCAGGATGTTCGGGAGGCCGACCCAGGGTTGGTAATTCATGCGCTTCATGATCTGCGCGCTGAGCCAGTGCATCTTGTAGGCGATCACCATCGGGCGCTTGAACAAGGCTGCTTCCAGCGTGGCGGTGCCGCTGGCGATCAGGGTCACATCGCAGGCGGCCAGCGCCAGGTGCGACTGGCCGTCGAGCAGTTCGACACAGACGCCCGGCGCGTGCCGGGATAGCAATGGCTCGATGAGCGCTCTCAATCCGGGCGCCACCGGCAGCACGAAGCGCAGGTCTGGCCGGCGACACTTCATCAACGCAGCGGCTTCGAGCAGGGTCGGAGCGATGTACTGGATCTCCGAGCGGCGACTGCCGGGCAGCAATGCCACGACGGTGTCGCCGGCATTCAGATTCAGGGTGCGGCGGCTGGCCTGCCGTGGCACCTCGATGGGGATCGCGTCGGCCAGCGGATGGCCGACGTAGGTGGCCGCCACACCGTGCTGTGCGTACAGCGCCGGCTCGAAGGGGAAGATGCAAAGCACATGATCCACAGCGCGCTTGATCTTGTCGATGCGTTCACCGCGCCAGGCCCAGATCGACGGGCCGATGAAATGGATCGTGCGGATGCCACTTGCCTTCAGCCTGACCTCGAGGTCGAGGTTGAAGTCGGGCGCATCGACTCCTATGAAGGCATCAGGTGGCTCCTGCAACAGGCGTTTGGCAAGTCGGTTGCGTATGCCCAGCAGTTCGGGGTAATGGCGAATCACCTCCGCATATCCCCGCACCGCGAGCTTGTCGCTGGGCCACCAGGCCTCGAATCCCTGCGCCGCCATCTTCGGCCCGCCGATGCCGCTGGCAGAGAGCGCGGGCCAGCGTTGCGTCAGACCGCCGAGCAACAACCCGGCAAGCAAATCGCCAGAGGCCTCGCCGGCCACCATCGCGAGGCGCGGCCCGTGGCTTGGCATGGCTATCGGACGATGCCGCGTTGAGACGCCGCCAGAAAACCGATCATGGTCGCGACGTCGCCAGTTGCTTCCGGCGCGCTGGCCGCCAGTTCGGCGATCGCTTCGCGAGCCTGGTCCAGTGTGTTGCCTTGGCGGTAAAGCAATCGGTGCATCTGCTTGACTGCCGCAATGCGCTCCGGTCCGAAGCCGCGACGGCGCAGCCCTTCGGCATTGAAGCCTCGCACAGCGAGTGGGTTGCCATCGACCATCATGAACGGCGGCACGTCTTGCGACACCGCACTGGCGAAACCGATCATCGCGTGCGGCCCGACCTTGACGAACTGATGCACGCCGGTCAGTCCGCCCACGATGACCCAGTCGCCCAGGTGCACATGGCCGGCCAAAGTCGCGTTGTTGGCCAGGATGGTCTGGCTACCGACCTGGCAATCGTGCGCGATGTGCACATAGGCCATCACCCAGTTGTCGTCGCCGACACGTGTCACACCGCCGTCTTGCGCGGTTCCGATGTTGAATGTGCAGAACTCGCGGATCGTGTTGCGGTCCCCGATGTGCAACTCGGTCGGCTCGTCGCGGTACTTCTTGTCTTGCGGCACCGCGCCGATCGAGCAGAACTGGAAGATGCGGTTGTCACGGCCGATGGTGGTGCGGCCCTCGATCACGCAATGCGCGCCGATCGTCGTGCCTGCCGCAACCCGAACCTGCGAGCGCACGATGCTGTAGGGCCCAACCACGACCGACAGGTCCAACTCGGCGCCTGGCTCAATGATCGCGGTGGGATGAATCAGGGACATGCGCGTTGAACCCTCGACACCCGATCCAATCGTGCCGGACGACTCAGGCAATGTCGCGCACAGTGCACAGGAACTCGGCCTCGACGGCCAGTTCTCCGTCGACGGTGGCACGCGCCTTGAACCTGAAAACACCCGACTTCATGCGATCCAGCGTGACATCCAGCAGCAACTGATCGCCCGGCTCGACCGGCCGCTTGAAACGCGCCCCATCGATGCCTGCAAAGTAGAACAGGGAGTTCTCGTAGGTCTCCAGGTCGAGCGTCTCGAAGCCGAGGATCGCAGCCGCCTGCGCCAGCGCCTCAATCATCAGCACGCCAGGCATCACCGGCCGCTTTGGAAAGTGGCCGCTGAAATAGTGTTCGTTGACGCTGACATTCTTCAGCGCCTTGATGCTTTCGCCTTTTTTCAGTTCGAGCACGCGATCGACCAGCAGGATCGGATAACGATGCGGAATTCGTCTCAGGATTTCGTTGATGTCCAGCGTCATGACGATTTGGTCTCGTTGCTTTTTTCGAGGGCCCGAATGCGCTCACGCAGTCGATGCAATTGACGCAGCGTGGCTGCATTTTTTTCCCACGACGCATTGTCATCGATGGGAAAGAGGCCGGTGTAGAGGCCAGGCTTGCGGATTGAATGGGTGGCCACCGAACGCGCACCCAGATGAACATGGTCGGCCAGCGTCACGTGACCCACCACGCCTGCACCGCCAGCCATCGTGCAGTGAGCGCCGATGCGGGTGCTGCCCGACACGGCTGCCGTGCCGGCCAGTGCGCTGTGGGCGCCAATGTGCACGTTGTGACCGATCTGCACCAGGTTGTCGAGTTTCACCCCGTCTTCGATCACGGTGTCGTCCAATGCACCCCGGTCGATGCAGGTGTTGGCGCCGATCTCGACATCATCACCAATACGCACGCCTCCCAACTGCTCGATCTTCTCCCAGCGGCCCTGGTGCGGTGCAAAGCCGAACCCATCAGCGCCAATCACGACGCCGCTGTGTACGATGCCACGCGCGCCGATGTGGCATCGTGCGCCGAGAACCACCTGAGCCGACAGCCGGGTCAGCGCGCCCACTGAGGCGCCGGCACCGATGAAGCATTGCGCGCCGATCACCGCGCCATCACCAATCGCCGCGCCGTCCTCGATCACGGCGAGTGGGCCCACCGAAACACCCTGCCCAAGCTGCGCGCCGGCATGCACCACAGCAGACGGATGAATCACCGCCGCTGCGGTACCACGACCTTGAGCGGCCCACAGCTGGGTCAAACGAGCGAAGCAGAGGTAAGGATCGTCTGCAATGAGCGCTGCACCTCGACGTGCGGCAGCGTCACGATGCATCGGAGACACGATCACGCAACCTGCCATGGAGGTGGCAAGCGCCGGCAGATAACGCGGATTCGAAAGAAAAGAGATCGCGTCGCCGTCGGCGGCGTCCAATGAGGCAATGCGGCTGACGACGTACGACGGATCGCCAATCAGTTCGGCGCCCAGCCGCGTTGCCAGTTCGCCTAATGCAAAGCGAGTGACAGACTCACTTTGCGCCCTGTGCATTCAGCGCCTTGACCACCTTGTCGGTGATGTCGATCTTCGGACCGGCAAATACTGCTTCCTGCAGGATCAGGTCGTACTTTTCGGTCTCGTAGATCTGCTTGATGACCTTGTTCGCACGCTCGACGACGGCTGACAGCTCTTCGTTCTTGCGCTGCGTCAGATCTTCCTGGAACTCGCGGCGTTTGCGCTGAAATTCGCGGTCCTGATCGACCAGATCCCGCTGGCGCTTGCCGCGCTCCGATTCGGACAAGGTCGGTGCGTCTTTGTCGAACTTCTCGCTGGCCGCTTTCAGTCTGCCGGCGATCTCGCCCATTTCCTTGTCCCGCTTTGAAAACTCGGCTTCCAACTTGGCTTGTGCAGCCTTTGCCGGATTGGCCTCACGCAGCACACGGTCGCTGTTCACATAACCGATCTTGACTTCCTGGCTCTGGACGTGACACGCAGCGAAGACCAGCAAAGAGGCAGCCAACGCATTGAAAGATAACCTGTTCATCAAAACGCAGTCCCGAGTTGAAATTGAAGACGCTGGATTCTATCCGTTGGCTCTTTCTTGATCGGCGAGCCATAGCTGATCTTGATAGGCCCAACCGGGGACACCCAACTGAAGCCGATGCCGATCGACGCGCGCAGACTGTCGACGCTCAATCTGTCATCCACCCCCCACACATTGCCGACGTCCAGGTAAGTGAACCAGCGCAGTGTCCGATCATTGCCGGTGCCAGGGAATGGCAGGTACAGCTCGGTGTTGATGTTGAGGCGTCGAGTGCCGCCGAGGTACGCACCGAGGTTATCGACCTGCCCCAACGAGCCCTGGTCGAAGCCGCGCACCGTGCCAAGCCCTCCGCCGAAGAAGTTCTTGAAAATCGGGTAAGGCTTGTTGCCCAGGCCGCGGCCGTAACCCAGTTCTGCGTTGATGCCGAGGGTGACACGCCGGAACGGTGTGAAGTACTGCTGCAACTGGAGGTCGGCACGCACATAGCGCTGATCGGCCAGGAAACTGCTGTCAATGTTCACTCGATACATGCGCCCAGTGGTCGGCACGAGCGCACTGTCACGGCCGTCGCGCGTCCAGCCAATGGAGAATGGAATCGCGGTGCTTTTCTGGCCGAACTGTTCGCGGTAACGGAAGTAGGTATCTGGCAGGTTGTTGCTGCCACGGATTTCGGTCTGTTCGAGTCCCACGCCGAAAAACACCGTGTCGTATTCGCTGAAAGGCACCCCGAAACGGATCGATCCCCCCGGCGTTATCAGCTTGTAGTTCTCGCCCTGACTGTTGAGGGGTTGCGCTGTGCGATAGAAAACATCGACCGCGCGTGAGATGCCGTCTTCCGTGAAGTACGGATCAACCGTGCTCACCGAAATGGTCTGCTGCGATTTGCTGGTGTTGAATTCGATACCCAGGAAGTTTCCGGTGCCGAACACGTTTTCCTGTTTGACTGACGCAGTGAAAGACACCTTATCCGCGCTTGAGAATCCAGCGCCGAGCAGGATGTTGCCGGTCGGCTTCTCCTTGATCGACACGGTCAGATCGACTTGATCGGAGGTGCCGGGAACTTCGTTGTTGTCGATGGTGACGTCACTGAAGAAGCCAAGCCGGTCAACGCGGTCGCGAGACAACTTGATCTTGGGAGCGTCGTACCAGGACGACTCGAACTGCCGAAACTCTCGGCGGACCACTTCGTCGCGGGTTTTCGTGTTGCCCGCCACGTTGATGTGCCGCACGTAGACACGCCGCTGGGTGTCTGCCTGCAAAACGAGCTCGACACGGCCATTGACGCGGTCGATCTCCGGGCGCGCCTCGACGCGGGCGAATGCATAGCCAAAGGTGCCGAACTTCTCGGTGAACGCCTTGGTTGTAGCCGCGACCTCCTCAGCCCGATAGATCTGCCCGGGTTTGATCGTGACCAGCGCCTTGAACTCCTCTTCCTTGGACAGGTACTGGCCTTGCAGCTTGACTGCGGTGACGGTGTACAACTGACCTTCCTTGATGTTGAAGGTGATCGAGATGTCCTGCTTGTCAGGCGAGATGGCAATCTGCGTCGATTCAATGCTGAATTCGAGGTAGCCACGGTTCAGATACCAAGCCTTCAGCGTTTCAATGTCGGCATTCAGCTTCGTGCGCGAGTAGCGGTCAGACTTGGTGTAGAACGAAAGCAAACCGGTCTCATCAAGCTCGAAGAGAGCCTTGAGTTCCTTCTCGCTGAAGTCCCGGCTGCCCAGGACGCGAATCTCCCGGATTCGGGCAACAGAACCTTCGACCACGTTGAAGGTCACGTTGACTCGGTTGCGTTCCTGTGGAGTGACCTTGGTGGTGACTTCCACGCCATACAGGCTGCGAGTCAGGTACTGGCGCTTGAGCTCCTGCTCGGCGCGGTCTGCCAGCGCGTTGTCGAACGGCTGGCCCTCGCCGACGCCGAAATCCTTCAACGCCTTGATCAGCGCTTCTTTCTCAAACTCCTTGGTGCCGACAAAATCGATGGCGCTGATGATCGAACGCTCCTCGACCACCACCACGACGACCGATCCAGCGATCTGGATGCGCACATCCTTGAACAACCCGGTGGCAAACAACGCACGCAGCGCCGCCACACCCTTTTCGTCTGTGTAGCTGTCACCGATGCGAAACGGCAGGGATGCGAACACGGTGCCCGCTTCGGTGCGTTGCAGGCCCTCCACGCGGATGTCTGTCAGTTGGAAAGGCTCAACCGCCCATGCGTTTGCGCCGAGAAGACCGATCGCGAGAAACACGGAAAGCAGGCAGTTTCGAAACGACGTCAGACAGGAAATGAATCGCAAGATGGGTCGCATAAGGAAGATTAAGGCAGGCCCACGAGGCGGACCACGTCGTTGAATAGCGCGATGGACATCATCATCAGCATGATGGCCACACCGCCGCGTTGCAGGCGTTCCAGCCACAACCCGGACACAGGGCGCCCCGTCGCCGCTTCGAAAAGATGGTACATGAGGTGGCCGCCATCGAGCATCGGCAGCGGCAGCAGATTCAATACGCCAAGACTGATGCTGACCACGGCAAGAAATCCAAGGTAATAGGCCAGCCCCACACGCACGGACTGCCCCGCGTAATCGGCAATGGTCAGTGGGCCAGTGAGATTCTTCAGCGAAGCCTCGCCAATCACCATGCGGCCAAACATCTTCAGCGTCAGCGATGCCATTTCTGCGGTGCGGCTCACCGCTTGCGACAAGCCGTCAAGGAAGCCATAGCGCACGAGGACCATTTCCGGCGGCCCGCCGATGAACGCTTCGATGCGCCCGACTCGACGCTCGCCGTCAGCCACCAGCGCCGGCTCGACATCGAACTGCAAACGCTGCGATCCGCGCTCCACCAACCACTGCTGAGGCGTGATGACAGCCGCGGATCCACTGGATCGGATCAGTTCGCGCAGGCTCGACGCGTCGGCTATGGCCTTGCCATCGACTGACAGCACCCGGTCGCCTGCACGCAGTCCTGCCGCCTCTGCAGGGCCGCCCGGCTTGATCTGACCCATGACGGGCTCGGCGTAGGCACCGCCCAACCCGATCCGTCGAATCAATTGGGCATCGACATCCCGGCTGCCCAGTCCATCGAGTTCAAGCACAAAGCTGCGCTCGTGCTGACCATTGGCGTCGGCGACGCGCAGTTGCAATGCCTCGCCGTGCAGGACAGCTTGCGTCAAGTGCCAGACCAGATCGGTCATCGACCGCACCTCGGCCCATTCGCTGCCATCGGTCGAACTGAACTGGACCCAATCACCTGCCCGCAGGCCAGACCGCTCGGCAATGCTGTCGGCCACGGGCGCACCGAGCACCGCCTTCGGCTCGTCCATGCCGATCCAGTGGGCGCCGGCGTACAAGATCACCGCGAGCAGCAGGTTGGCGATCGGGCCCGCCGCGACGATGGCCGAGCGCTTCCAAAGTGACTGGCGGTTGAACGCATGGGCGAGTTGAGCCGAATCCACCGGCGCCTCGCGCTCGTCGAGCATGCGGACATAGCCGCCCAACGGCAGCATCGAGACGACGAATTCGGTGCTGTCGGGTGTGGCCTGACGTCGCCAGATGACCCGACCGAACCCCACTGAAAAGCGCAGCACCTTGACGCCACAGGCCACAGCGACTCGGTAATGACCGTACTCATGCACGACGATCAATACGCCGAGCGTCAACAGGAATGCAAGCACCGTGATCATCGAGCGATGCGCTCCACACATTGCGACGCGGCACGGCGCACACGCACGTCGAGTGCAATCAAACCCTCAACCGAGACGCACTCATCGCGCTGCGGCAGCACGGATTCGAGCGTACTGGCGTTGACGTTGTGGATCTGATCGAACCCGATGCTCCCTGCCAGAAAGGCGGCCACAGCCACCTCGTTGGCTGCGTTCAGCACCGCTGTGCTGCCTTCTGGCGCGCGCAGTGTCTCCCAGGCCAGCGGCAGGCCCGGGTAGCGATGCATGTCTGGCGGCTCAAAGCTCAGTGCCGCCAGCGACGGGAAGTCGAGCAGGTCTGCGCCCGATTCCATGCGCTCGGGGAATGACAGTCCATAGGCGATCGGCACCCGCATGTCGGGGGTGCCCAGTTGCGCCAGCACGGAGTTGTCGCGGCACACCACCATCGAATGCACGATGCTCTGGGGGTGGATGACCACCTTGATCTGCTCCGGGGTCAGGTCGAACAGCCAGCGCGCTTCGATGACTTCGAGCGCCTTGTTCATCATGGTCGCGGAATCGACCGAAATCTTTCGGCCCATCACCCAGTTGGGATGCGCACAGGCTTGATCTGGCGTCACGCTGGCCAGTGTGCCCAGCTCACGAGTGCGGAACGGGCCGCCGGAAGCCGTCAGGATGATGTGATCAATCCGCGCGGCCCAGCGACTGCGGTCTTCGGGCAGGCACTGAAAGATCGCTGAATGCTCGCTGTCGATCGGTAGCAGCTGTGCCCCACCCTCTCGCACCGCTGTCATGAACAGAGCGCCTCCGACAACCAAGGCCTCCTTGTTCGCCAGCATCAGCCGCTTGCCCGCGCGTGCGGCAGCCAGACACGGCGGCAATCCAGCCGCACCAACGATCGCCGCCATCACCGCATCGACATCGGGGTGCGACGCCAGCTCGCACAGCGCCTGCGCCCCAACGAGCACCGCGGTGGCGCTGCCTGCATCGCGCAGTTTCGCCTGCAGCGTCTGCGCCGAGGCGGCATCCGGCAGCACCGCAAAGCGGGGTGTCCAGGCTAGACATTGCGCCAGTAGCTCATCGATACGGCGTTGCGCGGTCAGCGCGAAGACCTCGTAGCGGTCGCGGTGACGCGACAGCACATCCAGCGTGCTGGTACCGATCGATCCGGTCGATCCCAAGATGCACACACGCATGCGGGGTGGTTCGTGCTTTTTCATATCACGCGGTGGTCAGATGGAGGTGAGGGCCAGGGCCAGTGGAAACACCGGCAACAACGCATCGACTCGATCCAGCACGCCGCCATGGCCCGGCAGCAAACCGCTGCTGTCCTTGGCCCCGGCATTGCGCTTGACCAGCGACTCCACCAGATCGCCAACCACCCCCATGGCCACCAGGAACACGCACACCAGCACAAGGCCGGCCAGACCATGGTGAAGGTACAGATGGGTAAAGAGGCTTGGCGAGTCCATCGACCAGGTGCGGTCGGCCGCCATCCACAGCCCCGCCAGGAACAGCACGCCCAACATGCCGCTCCACACACCTTCCCAGCTCTTGCCGGGGCTGATCGCCAAGGCCAGCTTGCGCCGGCCAAATGCCCGACCGCCAAAGTAGGCCGCGATGTCGGACATCCAGACCAGGCTGAACACCGAAAGGATGAAATTGATGCCGACGGTGCGCGCATCGGCCATCGCCAACCAGGCAAGCCACAGGCCAACCAGGCCCAGCGCCCAGCGCAGGCCCTGAGGCAGCAAGCCCCATCCCGCAGGGCCGACCTTCAATGACCAGGCACCGCCCAGCACCCACACCCCCATCGCCAGCCACCAGGCGGACGACGGGGCGCTGCTCACCCAGCCGGCGCCCAGAGCCAACGCACACGCCCCGCCCAGCAACACCGCGAAAGCAATGGCAGGCAGCGAGGCGCCGCCGTTGAGCCGCACCCACTCCCAGCCGGCCGCAGCAATGAACAGCACCGTGAGCACCGCAAATGGCAACGGCACGGGGGCAAACAGCGCGGGAAGAAACACGCCCAGCAGCACCAGGGCAGTGATGATTCGTTGCTTCAGCATGGTCAGCGCGCGATCGGCAGTTCGGCCGCATGCGCGTCCTTGATGGCCCCGAATCGCCGGTCGCGGCGCGCGTACTCTGCCAATGCCGCGTCAAGCTCGGCTTCACCGAACTCAGGCCACAGGCAATCGGAAAAACAAAGCTCGGAGTAGGCAGCCTGCCAGAGCAGAAAGTTGCTGATACGAAGCTCACCACCCGTGCGAATGAACAGATCAGGATCAGGCGCGTGGCTCAGCGCCATGAATCGGCTGAGCGTGGCCTCATCCAGATCGTCTGCACTGATGCCGGCGCGGATCGCCCGCTGGCAGGCCTGGACCACGTCCCATCGACCGCCGTAATTGAAGGCGACCGACAGGGTGATGCGGGTGTTGTGCTTGGTGCTGTTTTCGGCATGGTCCCAAGCCTCGCGGACATGTGCCGCGATGTCGGTGCGGTCGCCCACGATGCGTACCCGGACACCGTTCTTGTGCATCACGCCAAGGTACTTCGACACCGCCAGCAGCACCAGCGACATCAACCCGGAGACTTCGTCATTCGGGCGCTTCCAGTTCTCCGACGAAAACGCGAAGACAGTGAGGTACTCGACGCCGCGATCAGCGCAGGCCAGCACCGTGTTCACCAGCGTGTCGACACCCTGCTTGTGCCCGAGAAAGCGCGGCTTGAACCGGCTCTTTGCCCAACGGCCATTGCCATCCATCACGATAGCGATGTGACGCGGAACCTCCGTGGCATTCGGCAGAGCGCTCACTGAATATGGCACCTCAGGGGCTGAGCATCGCGCAAAGCGGGGCTGGCGTCATACGGCCATCACTTCCGCTTCTTTCGCCGCCACCAGACGATCGATTTCTGCGATCGTGCGATCGGTCAGCTTCTGCATCTCGTCAAGGGAGCGGCGCTCATCGTCCTCGGAAATCTCCTTGTCCTTCAGCAACCGCTTCGCGTGGTCGTTGGCATCGCGACGCAGATTGCGCACGGCGATGCGAGCGTCTTCGCCCGCGTTGCGGACGATCTTGGTCAGGTCCCGGCGACGCTCCTCGCTCAGTGCAGGCATCGGCACCCGGATCAGGTCACCCTGCGACGACGGGTTCAGGCCCAGGTCGCTTTCGCGAATGGCCTTCTCGATCTTCGCGCCCATGCCCTTTTCCCACGGCTGGACACTGATCGTACGGGCGTCGAGCAGGCTCACGTTGGCCACCTGGCTGATTGGCACCGGCGAGCCGTAGTAATCAACATGCACCTGGTCGAGGATGCCCGGATGCGCACGCCCGGTGCGGATCTTGTGCAATTCGTTCTTGAAAGCCTCGACCGAGCGGCCCATCTTCTGCTCGGCGTTCTTCTTGATCTCGGCAATGCTCATCGCCCTGTCCTGCTGATGTCGCTGCTTGAATAGCTGCTAGCGGTTTCACACATGGACGAGCGTCCCCTCGTCCTCACCCTGCACCACGCGCTTCAAGGCGCCCGGCTTGAAAATGCTGAATACCTTGATCGGCAGCTTCTGGTCGCGGCACAACGCAAACGCTGTCGCATCCAGCACCTGCAGGTTTCGCATGATCGCCTCGTCGAAGGTGATCTCCGAATAACGGGTGGCGCTGGGATCCTTTTTCGGATCGGCGGTGTAGACGCCGTCCACCTTCGTCGCCTTCAGCACGATCTCGGCACCGATCTCGGCTCCACGCAGTGCGGCTGCGGTATCGGTGGTGAAGAAAGGATTGCCGGTACCGGCGGCGAAGATGACGATCTTCCCTTCTTCGAGATACTGCAACGCCTTCGGCCGCACATAAGGCTCGACCACCTGCTCAATGCCGATCGCTGACATCACACGGGCGGTCATGCCCTCCTGACGCATGGTGTCTGCCAGAGCCAGCGCATTCATCACGGTGGCCAGCATGCCCATGTAGTCGGCGGTGGCACGGTCCATGCCGACCGAGCCGCCAGCGACACCGCGAAAGATGTTGCCTCCGCCGATCACAACCGCCACTTCGCAACCCATCAAGGTCACTTCCTGGACCTCACGCACCATCCGGACAATGGTCGCGCGGTTGATGCCGTAGGCATCTTCGCCCATCAGGGCTTCGCCAGACAGCTTGAGCAGGATGCGCTTGTAAGCGGGCATGTAGTGGTTTTCCTGTGCGGCCGAGATAGGCAGAGAGTCTAAACCGGGCCCACCCGCCGACCCAGGCAAATCGGCGGGCCTGGATGGCGTCAGGCGCCCTTCGCCGCAGCGACCTGCGCAGCCACCTCGGCCGCGAAGTCGTCAACCTTCTTCTCGATGCCTTCACCGACCACGTACAGGGTAAAGCCCTTCACAACCGTAGCCTTCTCCTTGAGCATCTGCTCGACGGTCTGCTTGTCGTTCTTCACGAAGGCCTGGTTGAACAGGCTGACTTCCTTCAGGAACTTGGCAACCGACCCTTCGATGCGCTTGGAGACGATCTCGGCCGACTGCGGCGTCTTGCCTTCGGCCTTGGCCTTTTCGGCGTCTTCAGCAGCCTTCTGCGTCGCCACCGAACGCTCGGTTTCGATCAACTTGGCGGGCACGTCGCTCGATTGCAGCGCGACTGGCTTCATCGCCGCCACGTGCATCGCCACGTCCTTTGCAGCCACGTCGTCGCCCTCGAACTCGACCATCACGCCAATGCGCGTTCCGTGCAGGTAGCTGGCGAGCTTGGCGCCTTCGTAGCGCTTGAAGCGGCGGATCGACATGTTCTCGCCGATCGTGCCGATCAGGCCCTTGCGCACATCCTCGAGCGTTGGTCCGTAGCCGTCCTGCGAGTAAGACAGTGCCGACAAAGCGGCCACGTCGGCAGGGTTCTTCTCTGCGACCAGCTGCGCGCAGGCATTCGCCATCGCCATGAACATGTCGTTCTTCGAGGTGAAGTCGGTTTCGCAGTTGACTTCAACCAGCGCGCCGGCGTTGCCCACCACGGCCGAAACGATCACGCCTTCGGCGGTGACACGCGAGGCGGCCTTGCCAGCCTTGCTGCCGAGCTTGACGCGCAACAGTTCCTCAGCGCGCTCCATATCGCCGCCAGCCTCGGTCAGCGCCTTTTTGCATTCCATCATCGGCGCGTCGGTCTTCGCGCGCAACTCGCCCACCATGCTTGCAGTGATTGCGGTCATTTCATGTTCTCCATAAGTTCTGCGGTATGCGCACGGCGTGCGACCGCATGAGGCTCAAACATTAAAAAAAGGGGCTGTAGCAGCCCCTTTGGATCTCACATCGGTGAGGCGATCTGCGGCTCAGTGCGCTTCGCTGACCTCAACGAACTCGTCACCTTCAGCAGCCACGGCCTGGACCACTTCATTCGAAGAATTGGCCTTGCCTTCGAGCACCGCATCGGCGACGGCCTTGGCATACAGTGCAACAGCCTTGGCCGAGTCGTCGTTGCCGGGGATCACATAGTCGATGCCCAGCGGCGAATGGTTCGAATCGACCACACCGACCACCGGTATGCCGAGTTTGTTGGCCTCTGCGATGGCGATCTTGTGGTAACCAACGTCGATGACGAACAAGGCGTCGGGCAGCGCATTCATGTCCTGGATGCCGCCGATGTCCTTTTCCAGCTTCGCGAGCTCGCGCTGGAACATCAGCGCTTCCTTCTTGATGCGGATTTCGGTGCCAGCCTCGATCTGGGCCTGCATGTCCTTCAGGCGCTTGAGCGAGCCCTTGACTGTCTTGAAGTTGGTCAGCATGCCGCCGAGCCAGCGCTGGTCGACATACGGCATGCCGGCGCGCTGCGCTTCGAGGGCAACCACCTCGCGCGCTTGGCGCTTGGTGCCGACCATCAGCACGGTGCCGCGCTTGGCGGCGAGTTGCCGGAGAAACTTCATCGCATCGTTGAAAAGAGGCTGGGTCTTTTCAAGATTGATGATGTGAATCTTGTTGCGATGGCCGTAGATGTACGGGGCCATCTTGGGGTTCCAGAAGCGGGTTTGGTGTCCGAAGTGGACGCCGGCTTCCAGCATTTCACGCATGCTTACAGTCATTAACAACTCCAAAGGTTGATTCTAAAATCCGGCTTGAATCGCCCCTGGTGCTGGAAGATTTCCAACACCTCGGCGACACCTTTTGGCAGCCGGATTTGCGGATGTGTTTATTCGCGGTCGGGACCTAACCCAGCCCCGGAAAAACCCGCTGAGTATATCAGCCCCGACATGCATTCGGCACCCGTTTCAAACTCCCGCACCTCTCCAGCAGCCTCCCGAATGCCGAACCCGCAGTTCGCGCAGTGGTCTTGCCCATGCGCATTGCAGTGATTGGCGCCGGTATCGTCGGCGTCACTTCCGCCTACGAATTGGCCACGGCTGGTCACGACGTCACCGTGTTCGAGCAGGGCGGCAGCATCGCGGCCGAGGCCAGCTTTGCGCACGCCGGGCTCGACGGCGCTGGTTGTGCAACGGTGTGGTCGCCGTTGGCAGTGGCGGGCGGCCTGGTCGGACTGACCGTGCGAGGCCGACTGCCCGCGGCACTCCCGCTGGGCAGCCCGGGCAGTGCCAGCTGGACACTGAAATGGCTGCGCGCGAATCGCCGGGCAGCGCAGAGCGAAATCCATGAGCGGCAGCACCGACTCGCCACCTACAGCAGTGCATGCACGACCGAACTCACCCAGTCGCTGCATCTGGATTACGAGCGCTCATCGGGGGTCACCGTGGTAGCGCGCAGCGCTGGCGAGTCGCAACGCCTGCTGGCTGCGGTGGCGGTGCTGGGGCAGCTCGGTGTGCGCCACCGGCAACTTACCGCCGATGAATGCCGCTCGCTCGAACCTGGCTTGAATCCGCGTGCAGCGCTGCACGCTGCCGTGCATTTGCCCGACGAAGGCGCAGGCAACAGCCGTGAGTTTGCCCACCTGATCAAGCAGCAGGCGCAACGACAAGGCGCACGCTTCGCCTTCAATGCGCAAGTGCTCGCCATTCAGCCGGGTGCGCGGCCCGAATTGACAGTGACGCGGGGCTCGCAACGCCAGCAGGAGAGCTTCGACGCGGTGGTGGTATGCGCCGGTCTGAGCTCAACCCGCCTGCTGACACCAAGGGGGCTGAAGCTGCCTTTGATCGGCGTGGCCGGGGTGTCGGTGACCGCCCCACTGCGTCTGGACGAGGTCCATCCTCACCTGGGCCCGACATCGGTGCTGCTGGATCCACGGCGCGGTGTGTCGATCGTGCGCGCGGGGAATCGGCTACGTGTGTCCGGAGGCGCACACGTCGGGGCGATGAGCCGCACTCATGAAGCGGCGGCGTTGAAGCTGTTGTATCGAAGCCTGGACGAATGGTTTCCCGGCGCCGCGCGCACCGGGCAGGCGCAGCAGTGGCAAGGGAGCACCCCTGCGTTGCCGGACGGCTTGCCGGTGATCGGTCGCAGCGGGCTGGACGGTGTGTGGCTGAACCTCGGGCACGGCAGCGCCGGATGGACGATGTCTTGCGGTTCGGCGCGGGTACTGTCGGCGCTGATCGCAGGCGTCGCCGCTGAAATCGACACCGCGGGGCTGACGATCGACCGATTTCGCTGACGCGATGCCGGTCTCGGCGCATCATCGAGATCCTCGCGCTCAACCGCCCTGGCGGACCCCGCATGCATCGCATCCTTGCGCCGACACGACCCTGGCCACTGCACTCCACCGCGGCCACGCGTGAGATCGAAACGCGTGCCGCCTCCCGCTTGCCACCGCACGCGCTGATGCAGCGCGCGGGTGACTCCGTGGCTCGCCTGACACTGGCGGTCGCCCCGCATGCGCAGCGCATCTGGGTGGCTGCCGGCCCGGGCAACAACGGTGGAGATGGCTTGGAAGCCGCTGCTTGCCTGCAGGCCGCAGGCAAGCAGGTTTTCCTTACTTGGCTGGGCACGACAGCAGGCGATCGGCCCGCGCCCGCGGATGCGCTGGTGGCGCGCGAGCGCGCGATCGCAGCGGGGGTGCAGATCAGCGATCACTTGCCCGCGCCGTCAGACAGCTTTGACTTCGCAATCGATGCGCTACTCGGCATCGGTACCACACGTGCGCCGGAGGGCAAGCTGGCCGAATGCATCGAGCAGCTCAACACCAGCGGCTGCCAGGTCCTTGCGATCGATCTGCCCACCGGCCTCGACGCCAACACCGGCCGCCGGGTCGGACAGGCTTGCGTTCGTGCCGATCACACGCTGTCGCTGCTGACCTTGAAGCCGGGGCTGTTCACCGCCGAAGGCCGTGACCACGCGGGCGCAGTATGGTTCGACGAGCTCGGCATGACTGATGGGGAGGCGCGCCCAGACGCCTGGCTCAGCGGCTCTCCTGCACCGGCACACCTGCGCCTGCACGCCCGCCACAAGGGTAGCTTCGGCGACGTGGCCATCGTCGGCGGTGCAGGTGGCATGGCCGGTGCGGCATTGCTGGCCGCTCGGGCGGCGCAGGCGGCTGGTGCGGGCCGCGTCTTCGTCGAGTGGCTGCAGGATGCCGACGCGGCAGGCCTTGGAGTCGATACGCTGCACCCCGAGCTGATGATGCGCAGCAACTGGTCCCGATCGGATGCCGAAGTGCTGGCGGTAGCCACCGTGGTGTGCGGCTGCGGCGGCGGCGAAGCAGTGCGCGACCGCGTGCCACGCCTGCTGAGCCTCGCCGGCCGACTGGTACTCGATGCCGATGCGCTGAACGCCGTGGCCACCGACCCGCAGCTGCTGACGCAACTGCGGGCACGCACCAAGCGCTCTCTGGCCACGGTACTGACGCCGCACCCCCTGGAAGCAGCCAGATTGCTGGGCTGTGACACCGCCAAGGTGCAGGCCGATCGGTTGAATGCGGCTCGCGAGCTCACCGAGCTGACCCGTTGCGTGGTCGTGCTGAAGGGCTCGGGCAGCATCATTGCGGCGCCGGGACAGGTGCCGCATCTGAATGGCACGGGCAATGGCTCCCTCGCCAGCGGTGGCACTGGCGATGTGCTGGCCGGCTGGCTCGGCGGGCGGTGGGCACAGGCCGGCAAGTGCGAGTCCGACGAAGAACTCAGCATGGCGTTCAGCACGGCTTCACAAGCGGTCGCCGATCATGGCGCTGCAGCGGAGCCGATGCAGCATGGCGCCTTGCCGGCGAGCGAGCTGATTCAGCGGCTGCAGCGCGATCTGCGCTACGGCCGCCCTGCCCGCTGACCCACAGGCTTGTCTAGCGCCGTTTGGCGGCCTTGGCTGGCCCCTTTCGGGCGGTCGTTTTGGCGGCACGCACTGGATTCAGACGCGCGCCTGAGGCGCTGTAGCCCTTGCGCTTACCCGCCGCCTTCACCGCCCGATCGGTCTCCTTGACGCTGGCCAACTCAGCCACCGCACTGGCATTTCGATCGGTTGTACGCTCGCGCTTGGCGCGGACCATCGCGGCATCCTCTTCACCGTCGCGCACCATGCGGAAGTCGATCTTGCGGCCGTCGAGGTCGACGCGGCTGACCTGCACCCGAACACGCGATCCAACGGCGTAGCGCACGCCAGTGCGTTCACCGCGCAGCTCCTGCTTGACTTCGTCGAAGCGGTAGTACTCGCCACCCAATTCGGTGATGTGCACCAAGCCTTCAACATACAAACCATCGAGCTGCACGAACAGCCCGAAACTGGTGGCCGCGCTGACGCGACCGCTGAATTCCTCGCCCAGGTGTTCGCGCATGTAGCGGCATTTCAACCAGGCCTCGACATCTCGCGAGGCCTCGTCGGCTCGCCGCTCGTTGGCGCTGCAATGGGCGCCCGCGACTTCCCAGACCTCCCCCTCGGCACTCAGCGTCACTGCCTTCGCGGGCTTGGCCTGCTTGGGCGACTTGCCCATGCTGCGCGCCGGTGGCATCGATTCGACCATCCCCTTGCTCAGCAGGTAGCGCTTGCTGCCCAGGATGGCCTTGATGACGCGGTGCACCAGCAGGTCCGGATAGCGCCGGATCGGGCTGGTGAAGTGGGTATAGGCCTCGTAGGCCAACCCGAAATGCCCGCTGTTGCTGGCGGTGTAGATCGCTTGCTGCATCGATCGCAGCAGCATCGAATGGATCTGCTCGGCATCGACGCGATCCTTGGTGGCAGCCGCGATCTGCTGGTACTCGCGCGGTTTCGGATCGTCGCTGATCGACAGACCCAGGCCGAGCGCCTTCAGGTAGTTCTGCAGCAGCGTCTTCTTTTCGGGCGTCGGTCCTTCGTGAACGCGGTACAGCGATGGGTGCTTGGCGCCGGCGATGAAGTCGGCAGCGCAGACATTGGCCGCCAGCATGGCTTCTTCGATCAGCTTGTGCGCCTCGTTGCGGGTGCGCGGAACGATCTTCTCGATGCGGCCGTTGTCGTCGCAGACGATCTGCGTCTCTGTCGTCTCGAAGTCGATCGCGCCACGCTTGCCGCGTTCTTTCACCAGCGCGCGGTAGACCTCGTTGAGGTTCAGCAGGTCGTCGATCCGGTCCTTGCGGCGCATGGCCTCGGGGCCACGCGTGTTGCCCAGGATCGCCGCCACTTCGTTGTAAGTGAAACGGGCGTGTGAATTGATGATGGCGGGGAAGAACTGGTAGGCGTGGATCTCACCCGTGGCGGTGATCAGCATGTCGCACACCATCGCCAGCCGGTCTTCGTTCGGATTGAGCGAACACAGTCCGTTGGAGAGCTTCTCCGGCAGCATCGGGATCACACGGCGCGGGAAATACACCGAGGTGGCGCGCTCGTAGGCGTCGTTGTCCAGCGGCTCGCCAGGTTTCACGTAGTGACTGACGTCGGCAATCGCGACCAGCAGACGCCAACCGTTCGGTGCTTTGCTGCGGCCTGCGCCCTTGCCAACCACGGCGGGCTCGCAATAGACCGCATCATCGAAGTCGCGCGCGTCTTCGCCATCGATCGTGACGAGCGCGACATCGGTCAGGTCAATGCGCTGTTTGCGATCGACGGGGCGGATCTTGTCGGGCAAGCCCGCAGCCTGCGCCAACGTCTCTGCTGAGAAGCGGTGCGGCACTTCGTACTTGCGTACCGCGATCTCGATTTCCATGCCGGGGTCATCGATCTCGCCCAGCACCTCGGTCACGCGGCCCACGGGTTGCGAGTACATCGAAGGGGGTTCGGTCAACTCGATCGCAACGACTTGTCCTGCCGTTGCATTGGCCACCGCGTTCTTGGGGATCAGGATGTCCTGCCCGTACCGCTTGTCTTCTGGTGCCACGAGCCACACGCCGCTTTCGTGCAGCAGACGGCCGATGATTGGCGCCTTCTTGCGCTCGATGATTTCGAGTACCCGGCCTTCGGGGCGCCCCTTGCGATCGAACCGCACGATGCGCGCCTTGACTCGATCGCGGTGCAGCACCGCGCGCATTTCCTGCTGGGAGAGGTACAGATCGGCTTGGCGATCGTCGCGGATCACGAAGCCGTGTCCGTCGCGGTGCCCCTGAACGGTCCCTTCAACCTCGCTCATGAGGTCAGCGCCGACGGCGTTTGGGGGTTGGTTTGTTGTCTTGTCGATGATATGATCTCAGGCTTCCTGAATGCCCAGGTGGCGGAATTGGTAGACGCACTAGTTTCAGGTACTAGCGGGTAACTCCGTGGAGGTTCGAGTCCTCTCCTGGGCACCAAATATATCGAAGCCAGCACATGTGCTGGCTTCTTTGTTTTCGGGTTTTGAATGCACTGTCGATGGGTTGACAGTGCGCATGTTCGGCGACGCTAGAGGCGCTCAAATGGCGAATTTCTTCGCGAGCTTGTCGGGCCGCATGTCATCGTATTCCTCGAACGGTTGGTGGATCCACGGGCTCGTGGGCAGCAGTTCGACGTGATAGTCGGGCC
Organism: Rubrivivax sp.; assembly: GCA_027490215.1. GTDB lineage: Bacteria > Pseudomonadota > Gammaproteobacteria > Burkholderiales > Burkholderiaceae_C > PBB1. The sequence continues at coordinate 189,144 of JAIXYO010000046.1, read as the reverse complement.
GGTACGACGAAATCCCTTTCGTCCAGATCACTGCTGAGCGGAGTTCGCTGATCGAGGGCATGCCACGCAACCGATCGACGACGGCCCGCAGGGTCACACCGGTATCGGCCAGGTCGTCGACCAGCAGCACGCGGCCACCCAATTCGCCTTGCGGCAAGGTAATGTAAGTCGCCATGTCCAGCCGGCCTTGCAAGGTACCTCCAGCGGCTCGGTAGGAACTGGTAGACATGATGCCCAGCGGCTTGTCGAACACCCGCGACAACACATCGCCCGGCCGCATGCCACCTCGTGCGAGACAAAGTATCTGATCGAACTCCCAACCTGACGCGTGAATCTTCAGCGCCAGCCGCTCGATCAGCATGTGGTATTCACCCCATGAGACATAAAGGTGCTTACCGTCGTCGGTCAGCATGCGCGTCTCCTTGAACTGACCGAGGGCATCGTCGCTGTCGCGTTCATATCGTGCGGGCCTGATAGGGGTGCCGCAGCAGGATGGTGTGATCGCGGTCCGGGCCGGTGGAGACCATGTCGATCGGTGCTCCGATGAAGCCCTGAACGCGCTCCAGATACCGTCGCGCATTCAGCGGCAGCGCATCCCAGTGGGTCACGCCTGCCGTCGTTTCAGTCCAGCCAGGGAACGTGTCATAGATGGGCACGCAATCGGTGATGTCGTCGGCGTCAAGGGGAAGGATATCGGTGCGCCGGCCATGCAGTTCATAGCCAACGCACACCTTGATCTCGTCCAACCCGTCGAGCACGTCCAGCTTCGTGATGCACAAGCCCGAGACCCCGTTGATGATGATGGATCGCTTCAAGGCTGCCGCGTCCAGCCAACCACATCGACGTGGGCGCCCGGTAACCGTGCCGCGCTCCTGGCCGACGGTGGACAGGTGATGGCCGACCGTCCCAGGCACATCCATCGGCAGTTCAGTCGGGAAGGGCCCGCTGCCTACGCGCGTGGTGTACGCCTTGGTTATGCCGAGGATGTAGTGCAGCAGATCGGGGCCGACGCCAGCACCGGCCGACGCATTGCCGGCCACGCAGTTGCTTGACGTCACGTACGGATAGGTGCCGTGGTCGATGTCGAGCAGCGAGCCTTGCGCCCCTTCAAACAGCAGATTAGCCCCCGCCGCGTGGGCCGTGTGGAGTGCATACCCCACGTCAGCCATCATCGGCTTGATCTGATCAGCGAGGGACATGGCCAGGTCGTAGATCGGCTGGAATTCCAGCGGCTCGGACTTGAGGTAGCCCGACAACGCGACGTTGTGCAAGTCAAGCAATTCATGCAGCTTCGTCGCAAAACGCTGCGGATGTTTCAAGTCCTGCACGCGCAACGCGCGGCGCGCCACCTTGTCTTCATAGGCCGGGCCGATGCCCTTGCCGGTGGTGCCGATCTTGCCCACGCCGCTGGTCTCGCGCAGTGCCTCGCGCGCCTTGTCGACTTCGACGTGAAACGGCAGGATCAACGGGCACGATTCACTGATGAAGAGGCGCGAACGCACATCAAGGCCAATGACTTCCAACCGCTCTATTTCACGCAGAAGATGCGTCGGATCCACCACCACGCCGTTGCCGATGTAGCAGGCCACACCGTCGCGCATGATGCCCGACGGAATGAGTTGCAAGGCCGTCTTCACCCCCTTGATGACCAGCGTGTGTCCGGCGTTGTGCCCCCCCTGAAAGCGCACCACGCCTTGCGCATGGTCGGTCAACCAGTCGACAACCTTGCCCTTGCCTTCATCGCCCCACTGGGTGCCAATGACGACCACGTTGCGTCCGGACGCGCCGGCTTGAGAATCACCCATGTCTTGAAAGTCCAGAAAAAGAGACCGGCGCATCGTGGCCAGCCGCACAACCACTCATAAGGTCCGCACGACCCAATCGCCACCTTGCGAAACCAGCTCCCGGTCGCAGTCAAAGCCCTCACCTTCCATGTCGTGGCCCGACAGCAAGCAGATGACCGACTCACCTTGCTGTCGCAGTCGCCGAACAGCATCGCGCAAGGAAGAGTCCTCTGACCACGGCGCACGTATCGCAGCAGGCGACCGACCCACAGGGGCCTGCTCGGCGAGTTCCTTCAGGTCGACCACACTGAATCCAACCGCCGGGCGGCTGCGGCCAAACACCGCCCCCACTTCGTCGTAACGCCCGCCACGAAGCAGCGCATCGCACGAACCCGGCGCATAGAGCGCAAAGCGCGCGCCGCTGTAGTACGCGTAGCCCCCCACATCGGCCAGGTCATAGCCAACCTGTACGTCGGGATAGGCCGCCTGGACATGACGTCCCAGCAATCGCAGATCACGCAACGCCTCGGTGATCGCTGCACGCTTTGGCAACTGGGCCTCGGCCGAGGTCAGCACTTCGTCGTTGCCATACAGGCGCAGCAGGCACTGCAAGCCGGCACGCACCTCTGACGACAGGCCGCTGCTCAGGCGACCCAATTCGGCGCCGTCCTTGGCTGCCAGCGCGTCGACCACCGCATGAATATGCTCGGAATCAATCGCAGCGCCAGCGAGCAACCCGCGGACGATGCGGGCATCGCTCATATCAAGTGTGGGTGACTGCAGGCCAACAGCCTTCGCGCAATCGAGGGCGAGATCAATGACCTCCAGGTCGGCCTCCAGGCCTGAATGCCCGAAGATTTCTGCACCAAACTGCAGGGGTTCGCGGGTGCCATGCAAGCCTGAAGGCAAGGTGTGCAGCAACGGTCCGCAATAGCACAAGCGCGTGACGCCCTCGCGATTGAGCAGATGCGCATCGATTCGGGCCACTTGCGGCGTGCTGTCGGCACGCATGCCGACGGTGCGACCGCTGAGCTGATCGACCAGTTTGAACGTGCGCAGATCGAGCTCGCGACCCGTGCCGCTCAACAGCGACTCCAGGTGCTCCACCAGTGGCGGGATCACCAATTCGTAACCATAACTGCCGGCCACATCAAGCAGGGTTCTGCGCATGCGCTCCACCTGCCGTGCCTGTGCAGGCAGAACGTCAGCGATGTGCTCCGGCAGCAGCCAAGCAGACACCATGTCAATGCACCACCCTGTTAAAACGAGGATTGTAGGCGGGGCACTTGGAGCCGACAGCCCGAAAGTAGTCCTCGGACTCAGCTCAATCGAAGGCGAACAGCAGGATGGCGCAACCGACGATCAGGGCCGTCAGGCCAAGAAACCGCAGTTGCCCATCGGTGAGCTTCGCGGCCTGTGCAAACAAGGCCCGCCATTGCGGTGGACTCAGGAAGGGCAGCAGCCCTTCCAACACCAGCATCAAGCCAAACGCCAGCAGCAGCGCATCCCAGGGATCTCCGGCGCCGCTCACTTCTTGACGGACGGGGCGCTCCCGTTGTTCCCGCGCATCGCATCGAAGAACTCACTCGACGGATCCAGAACCATCACGTCGTTCTTGTTGCGGAAGCTGGTTCGATAGGCTTCAAGGCTTCGGTAGAACTGTGCGAATTGCGGATCGCGGCCAAAGGCATCGGCGTACAGCGTCGACGCCCTTGCATCGCCCTCGCCTTTCACCTTCTGCGCATCGCGGTAGGCTTCGGCGACGATCACCTCGCGCTGGCGGTCAGCATCCGCACGAATCTTCTCGGCCTCTGCAGCACCGGTTGATCGCAGTTCGTTGGCGACGCGCTTGCGCTCGGATTCCATCCGGCGGTAGACCGAATCAGTGATGTTGGCGGAGAAATCGACGCGCTTGATGCGCACGTCGACGATTTCTATGCCGAAGGACTTGGCTTCGTCGGTCAGCCGGGTGCGCACGCCCTGCATCACGCGGTCACGGTCGGTGGCGAGCATTGCCTGAACGGTGCGCTTGGTCACTTCTTCATTGAACGCAGCCTGCACGATCGGGCTCAGGCGGCTTTCGACATTGCGCATGTCGACGCCGTTGTTACGGATGAATTGGCGTGCATCGGTGACACGCCACTTGACCAGCCAGTCAATCACCAGGCTCTTCTTCTCGGCGGTGAAGATCGGTCGCGTCTCCGGGCTGTCAAGCGTCTGTGTGCGCCGATCGAGGAAGACCACGTTCTGGAACGGCGGTGGTAGCTTGAATTTCAACCCGGGCTCGGTGACGACCTCCTTGATTTCGCCGAGCGCGTAGATCACCGCATACTGCCGTTGATCGACGATGAACAGCGTAGAGAACGCGACGAGCAGCGCGACCAGTGCGCCGACGACATAGAAACCGATGCGATTCATGGTGGAGTCCGTCCAGGTTCAGCGACCGTCGCGATCGCGGCCGCGTTGACCATCACGCGAGCGCACATCCAGCGAGGCGGGGGCTGTCGGCGCCGATGTGTTGGCGTCGGCCGTCGAATTGGCGTTGCCCGCTACGGGCGCTGTGGCCGCGGCGGTTTGTTGGATCAGTTTGTCCAGCGGCAGGTACAGCAAGTTCGAGTTGTTGCGGCTGTCGACATACACCTTGCTGACGTTTGAATAGACCTCCTTCATCGTGTCGATGTAGAGCCGGTCGCGGGTTACCGCAGGCGCTTTCTTGTATTCAATCAACACGCTGGAGAAGCGCTGCGAATCACCCTCCGCTTGGGCAACGACACGCGACTTGTAGCCTTCAGATTCCTCACGCAAGCGTGCGGCGGTGCCTTGCGCCTTGGGAATCACATCGTTCGCATAGGCTTGGCCCTCGTTCTTCAGGCGTTCACGGTCCGCACCAGCCTTGAAAGCGTCGTCGAAAGCGGCCTGTACCTGCTCCGGAGCCTGCACGTTCTGCACGTTGACATTGACGACCAGAATGCCGGTATTGAGCCGATCCGCCTGAGTCTGGATCGATTTGACAAGTTCGTTGGCAATCGCATCGCGTTGCTCGTAGAGCACCGAATCCATCGTGCTCTTGCCAACGATCTCGCGTACCGCTGATTCAGCGGCTTGCACCACCGCATCATCAGGATTGCGATTCTCGAACAGGTAGGCGCGCGAATCCTTGAGGCGGTACTGGACGGTGAAACGTATGTCGACGATGTTCTCGTCCTGGGTGAGCATCGAAGAATCACGCAGCCCGGTCGATTGGACTACTGCGTTGCGACCCACCTCGATCGAGCGCAACTGAGTGACTGGCACAGTCTCGTGCGCCTGGAACGGATATGGCATGCGCCACTGGAACCCGGCGTCAGCCGTATGGGTGTACTTGCCGAACGACGTCACAACTGCCTGCTGACCTTCCTGCACAATAAAGAAGCCACTGCCCAGCCACAGCAAGGCTGCCACGCCGGCCATCAGACCGACACCGATGCCAGCGCTTTTCATGTCCGGCTGAAAGTTGCCACCATCACCGGGATTCGGTGTGCGCGTGCCACCTCCCTTGCCACCGAACAGGCCACTGAGTTTTTTGTTGAAGTCCCGCCACAACTCGTCAAGGTCTGGCGGGCCCTCGCCCTTGTTCAGGTAGGGGTCGGACAGCCCGGATGGTGATGCACTGCGCCGAACGGACAGCAGCGCGATCAAGCGCGCGACCACGCCGATCGACAACGCCTTGGCACTGTGAGCCAGGGCGAGCCAAGGGGAAACGGGACGGCCCGGGACTTCGATGGGACGACTGATCTTCATGCGTGGAGGGGAAAAGTTCCGGTGGATTCTGGGAGCAGCGAGGCATCTCCGTCATCGACGTCAGACGGGGATGTGAGTAACTTGTCACTCGAATTCAAGGGGGCTGCGACGATGCCGGTAGCAAATTCGGCAATCAGATGGCGCAGCGAGTCCAAGCCGGATCCTTGCTCGGCGCTGATGAACACGCGCGGCACCAGACGACCATCGTCGAAGACGATCGCGTCGATCTCAGTGAGCGGCGACTGATGTTGCGCCAGCAAATCGGCCTTGTTGAAAACCAGAATCTGCGGCACCTGGGCAGCGCCAATGCTGGCCAGCACCCGCTCGACCTCGAACCGCTGTTCGTCGCGGTTCAGGCTTGCCGCATCAACAACATGCAACAGCAGATCTGCCTGAGCGGCCTCCTGCAAGGTGGCTTCGAAGGCTTCAACCAATTTGTGCGGCAGGTCGCGAATGAACCCAACGGTGTCTGAAAGCGACACGTTTCGGCCCGCCTCCTCCAGGTACATCTGGCGCGTTGTGGTGTCCAGCGTGGCGAACAGCTGGTCTGCAGCGTAGGCGCGCGCTTTGACCAGCTTGTTGAAGAGTGTTGACTTGCCTGCATTGGTATAGCCGACCAGCGACACGCGGAAGGTCTCGCTGCGCTCACGCGATTTGCGTTGGGTGTTTCGCTGACGCTTGACCTTCTCCAGGCGCTCCTTCACCGACTTGATGCGCTCGCCGATCATCCGGCGGTCCAGTTCGATCTGCGCCTCGCCGGGACCGCCGCGATTGCCGATACCGCCCCGCTGTCGTTCCAGGTGGCTCCAGCGGCGCACCAGACGCGTCGACAGGTACTGAAGCCGCGCCAACTCGACCTGTAACTTGCCTTCGTGGCTCTGCGCGCGATCAGCGAAGATTTCCAGGATCAACATCGTCCGGTCGGCAACGGCTACGCCCAAATGGCGCTCCAGATTACGCTGCTGCGCGGCGCCCAGCGCCTGATCGAACAGCACCACCTCGGCACGGTGCATCTCGACCAGCGCCTTGATTTCGTCCGCCTTGCCTGAACCGATGAACAGGGCCGGATCGGGCGATTTACGCCGCGCAATCACACGGGCCATCGCGATGTCGCCTGCCGATTCGGCCAGCAGCGCCAATTCGTCAAGGGTTTCGTCAAAACCTGGCGCGCGTCCAATCGCCACGCCCACGAGAATCGCGCGCGCTGGATTGAGGTCGGCCGTGGCAGAAATGTCTGGGTTCAAAATGACGACATAGCCCCGCGGTAATCGTTGGGTGCGTTCACGCCGCCTCTGGAGCGTCTGGAGCGTGGAAGTTCACTGCGCGACCTGGCACCACCGTGGAAATGGCATGCTTGTAGACCATCTGCGTCACGGTGTTACGCAACAAGACCACGTACTGGTCGAACGATTCGATGTGCCCCTGCAACTTGATGCCATTCACCAGGTAGATGGACACCGGCACGTGCTCCTTGCGCAGCACGTTCAGAAAGGGGTCCTGCAAAAGCTGACCTTTATTGCTCACGATATTCTCCGTGTTGAATGAACTGTCGCAGGAAACGTTAACACAGGACCCTGCTGGTACCGGCGCGTTGGGGGATTCCCCTCAGCCTTTGGCATCGAATGGGTTCTTGCCGGAACGCATCTCGATGCGCAGCGGTGTGCCGGTCAGCTTGAAGTGGTCTCGAATGCGGCCCTCAAGAAAGCGCTTGTAGGCGGCTGTCACGTGTTCCAGAGAATTTCCATGCACCACCACGATCGGCGGGTTCATGCCGCCCTGGTGTGCATAGCGTAGCTTCGGCCGGAACATGCCCGCGCGCTGGGGCGCTTGGTGTTCGATGGCGTCGAGCAGCAGGCGTGTCAGCACCGGCGTCGACATCTTGCGTGTCGCGGAAGCATGTGCGTCTGCAATGGCTTTCCAGACCGGCCCAAGCCCCTGGCGCTTGATCGCAGAAATGTTCAGCACCGGCGCGAACTTCAGGAAGGCGAGGCGCTGTTCGATCGATCTCTGCAGCAATTGCCGCTGATAGTCGTCGACCGCATCCCACTTGTTGACCGCAATCACCACGGCGCGACCGCTCTCTAGGATGTAGCCGGCAATGTGCGCGTCCTGGTCGGTCACGCCCTGCGTCGCATCGAGCAGCAGCAGAACCACGTTCGCGTCAGCGATGGCCTGCAGCGTCTTGACCACCGAGAACTTCTCGATGGCCTCAAACACCTTGCCTTTGCGGCGCAGGCCGGCGGTGTCAATCAGTTCGAACTTCTGGCCATTGCGTTCGAACGGCACGGTGATCGCATCGCGGGTGGTGCCCGGCATGTCGAACGCAACCAACCTCTCTTCACCCAGCCAAGTGTTGATCAGCGTCGATTTTCCGACGTTGGGCCGGCCGGCCACGGCCAGCCGGATCGGCGAAGCCTCATCCACATCCGCATCGTCATCTTCATCGAATGCGAAACTGGCCAGTGCCGCCTCGGTCAGGCTGCGAATGCCCTGGCCGTGCGCGGAAGAGATCGGATGCGGCTCCCCCATGCCGAGTTCGTAGAACTCGCCCAGCAAGGGCGACTCGACCATGCCTTCAGCCTTGTTGGCTGCCAGCACTACCGTTTTGCCCACGGTGCGCAGGTAGCGAGCGATGTCGTGGTCCTGCGCCGACAACCCGCCGCGGATGTCGACGACGAAGATCACCGCATCGGCCTCGGCCACCGCCTGGCGCGTCTGTTTGGCCATTTCCTTGACGATGCCCGTGTCGCAGGTGGGCTCAAATCCGCCGGTGTCGACCACGATGAACTCGCGGTCGCCGATACGGCCGTCGCCATAGTGGCGATCCCGTGTCAGCCCGGCAAAGTCCGCAACGATCGCGTCGCGGCTTTTGGTCATGCGGTTGAACAACGTGGACTTGCCGACATTCGGCCGACCAACGATGGCGACGACCGGCTTCATCAAGCAAGACTCCCGAGAGGCTGCGTCATTCAGGCCGTAAGGCAAACAGCCCGCCGTCGCGGGTGACGATCAACACCGTGGTGCCCGACACCACTGGCGCAGCGGCCATCGGCGCGCCGTCCGTTGGCAATATCAGTTGCGCCGCGCCGCGATCCGCCGCCAAGAAGTGCAGTTGGCCCTCGAAATCGCCAAAAACGAGCACGGGACCCAGGCTGAAGGGCGTTGTTAGTTCGCGGTAAAGATAGGCATCGGTGGTCCAGGCGACCTCTCCGGTGTCGGCCTTCCAGGCCGTGATGCGATCGGCGGCATCTGCCGCGTACACGTAGCGCTCATCGGCCGCCAGACCGCCTCGCCCCCCGATATTCTTGGTCCACAGCAATTGACCGCTCTCGGCGTTGACGCAACCGACGCTGGCTTGGTACGCACGCGCGCACACCACATCGCCAACTCGAACCGCTGGCCCGACCAGGTCAGCAAGACGCTCGATCTCATTGGCACCGCGAGGCGTCGCCAATGCAACGTCCCAGCGCAGCGCACCATTGGCCGGGTCCAGTGCCGCCAGACGCGCGCCCTGGCTGACCAGCAAGGTGTTCTTGAAAGCCATCGCAACACCTGCCTGAGCCAGCGTCAGCGGATCCCCCGGTCGCTGCACCGACCACAGCCGCGCACCGTTCAACGCATCGAATGCCGTCACGCTGCGGTCCAGTCCGACCACGAATACCCGCTCACCAGCCACCAACGGGGCGGTTACGACGCGTGTACCGGCGGGTTGCCGCCAAAGCTCACGACCGGCCTCAAACACGACGACCTGACCATCGCGCGTGACCACTGCCGCAAACTTGCCATCGCTGCCGACACCGGCGCTGAGTGCCGACTTGGTGTTCGCACGCCAGATTTCTCGACCCTTGGCCGCATCGAGTGCGATCACTGAACCATCCGATGCGCCCACGGTGAAAGTGCTGCCGTTGACGGCAACCGACAGCGGAAACTCGACATCGGCCGTGCTGGCCGTCCACACCACGCGCCCTGCAATCGTGGGCTTGACCGGTACAAGCTCTTTCGGCTCAGGCTTGTTCTTGTCGGGAAAGATCAGGCCGCACGACGACAGCAATACGCTAAGGCAGGCGGCGCCAACAACCGCTGCGCGCCTCACTTGACCGCTCCTGCTTCTGCGGTCGCATCAGCCGCCACGGGGGTCACCGGCGCTGCACCCAGTGCGGCCAGCTTGGCCTCGATCAGGCGCCGGTATTCGATTTTCGGGTCCATCGCCTGCCATGCCTTGTTGTAGGAAGCCTTGGCATCGTCGGCCTTGCCTTGGGCCATCAGCACGTCGCCACGGCGATCTGCCACCAAGGGCTCGAAGCCAGCCGCAGTGGCCGCATCCAGTTGCTTCAAGGCCTCGTCGTACTTCTTGCTGTCGAGCAGCAAGCCGGCCAGCCGCAGTCTGGCGATGGTTTGGTACTCGACCTCGGTCGCATTGGCAGCAACCCATTCGAGCGTTGCCTGCGCCGCATCGGCCTGACCCTTCTCCGCCTGCACCTTGGCCGAAAGCAATCCGCCTTGTTGCGCAAAAGCGGTTTTGGGGTAACGCGACTTCAGGTCACCGAACACGCGAGTGGCCTTGTCGACATCGGCGGCTTGGGCTGCCTTGTCAAGTTCGTCGAACATCGCTCCGGCCTGTGTGGCTTGCTCGCGCTGCCACCACTTCCAGCCGGTCCAGCCGGAATAAGCCACCAGCACAGCAATCAACAGCCAAGTGACGAGGTTGCCATTGCGCTTCCAGAATTGCTTGACGGCATCAAGCTGTTCTTGTTCTTGAAGATCGAGATGCGTGGCCATGCTTGCAATGAGTTTCGAGTGACCTCCGATTATGCGGTGCGCAATTCGTCCGCCCACAGCGCTGCATCTGACAGGACGCGTGTATGTTGCGCGGCGCTGGCTTCGCGCAAGGGCTTGACGGCCACCTCGCCGCGGGCCACTTCTTCATCGCCAAAAATCAGCGCGTGACGGGCGCCGCTGGCATCGGCGCGCTTGAATTGCGACTTCATGCTGCCCAGGCCGTCGCGGCCGGCGGCATGCATCAGCACCGACACACCGGCCGCACGCAGCGCGTCCAAGGTGCGAAGCGCGATTGGCATCGTCGCGGGCGATGGCACCACGGCATAGGCATCGGGTGCGACGGCAGGCGCCCCGATGCCGGCTTCCTGCAGCAGCAGCAGCAGCCGCTCGATGCCCAGGCCCCATCCCACGGCCGGCGCTGGCTTGCCGCCCAGTTGCTCGATCAGCGTGTCGTACCGCCCGCCGCCGCACACCGTACCTTGTGAACCCAGCCTTTCAGTGACCCACTCGAACACGGTCAAGTTGTAGTAGTCCATGCCGCGCACCAGCCGCGGATTGATTCGGTACGTCAGACCAGCCGCATCGAGTGCCGCACAAACGGCATTGAAGTGCGCCAGGGATTCGGCGCCGAGAAAGTTCATCAGCTGCGGCGCAGCCTCCACCAGTGCCCGCATTGCCGGATTCTTGGTGTCGAGGATACGCAAGGGATTGCTGTGCAGGCGGCGCCTCGCGTCTTCGTCAAGCAGTTCGGCGTGCGCTTCGAAGTGAGCAATCAGGGCCTCGCGATGCGCGCGGCGCTCCTCGGGCTGGCCCAGGCTGTTGAGTTCCAGCCGCAGATCACGGCCTTCGACCAGCCCCAACTCGCGCCAAAGCATGCGGCACATCAGGATCAGTTCGGCATCGACATCGGGCCCGGCGAAACCCAGCGCCTCGGCACCAACCTGATGGAACTGCCGGTAGCGACCCTTCTGCGGCCGCTCGTGGCGGAACATGGGACCGATGTAGTACAGCCGCTTGCCACCATCGCGCAGCAGGGAGTGTTCAGTGACGGCCCGCACGACGCCGGCAGTGTTTTCAGGCCGCAGGCTGAGGCGGTCACCGTTCATCGAATCGACGAAGGAGTACATCTCCTTCTCGACGATGTCGGTGACCTCGCCCAATCCGCGCACGAACAGCGCGGTCGGCTCGACGATCGGTGTGCGCACGCCCAGATAGCCGTGACGCTTCATCAGCGAGCGAACGAGCCCCTCGAACCAGTCCCAAGTCGCCGATTCCGGCGGCAGGATGTCGTTCATGCCCTTGACGGCTTGGATGGTGTCGCTCATGGCGTTCTCAGGAATTCAACGGACACAGCCGAGGTGTCCAGAGGATGGCGGCAGTGAAGAACAGGCGGCGGGTGCCGCCATCGGGCGGGCTCAGGTGGTCGAAGCGGTTGCCGTGCCGTAGCGCTTATCGATGTAGCGCTCGACCAGTGCATGGAACTCTTCGGCGATGTGGTCACCGCGCAGCGTCAATGCCTTGACGCCGTCGATGAATACCGGCGCGGCGGGGGCTTCGCCAGTGCCGGGCAGGCTGATACCAATGTCTGCATGCTTGCTTTCACCGGGCCCGTTGACGATGCAGCCCATCACGGCAACCTTCATCTTCTCGACGCCGGGATAGCGCGCTCGCCAGACCGGCATCTGCGCGCGCAAGTGGTCGTCAATCTGTTTGGCCAGTTCCTGGAAAGTGGTGCTGGTGGTGCGGCCGCAGCCGGGACACGCCGTCACGCTGGGGTTGAACGATCGCAGGCCCAGCGATTGCAGGATTTCCAGCGCGATGACAACTTCCTGCGTACGCGGCTCGCCAGGCTGTGGCGTCAACGACACGCGGATGGTGTCGCCGATGCCGTCCTGAAGCAGCAGTGCCAGTGCGGTGGCCGACGCGACCGTGCCCTTGGTGCCCATGCCCGCCTCGGTCAGTCCCAGGTGCAAGGCGTAGTCGCAGCGCTTGGCCAGCGCGCGGTAGACACTGACCAGATCCTGCACGCCGGACATCTTGCATGACAGGATGATCTGGTCACCGTTCAGGCCGAGCGCCTCGGCGCGCTTGGCCGAAGTGATCGCCGAAGTGATCAGCGCGCGGTACATGATCTGCTGCGGTGGATGCGGTTCGGCGAGCTTGGCGTTGTCGTCCATCATCTGAGCCAGCAGCTCGGAATCGAGGCTGCCCCAGTTGACGCCGATGCGCACGACCTTGTCGAGCTTCGCGGCGATCTCGATCATCTGCGCAAACTGGCGGTCGCCCTTGTCGCCCTTGCCCACGTTGCCCGGGTTGATGCGGTACTTCGACAGCGCTTCGGCGCAGGCAGGGTGTTCGCTCAGCAGCCGATGCCCGTTGTAGTGGAAGTCGCCAACCAGCGGGACCTCGATGCCCATGCGGTCAAGCTGATCGCGGATGTGCGGAACGGCCGCGGCAGCCTCCGGCGTGTTGACGGTGATGCGCACGAGCTCCGAACCGGCCACCGCCAGTTCCTTTACCTGGATGGCCGTACCGATCACATCGACGGTGTCGGTATTGGTCATCGACTGCACCCGCACCGGCGCAGAGCCACCGATCGTCAACACGCGCGAGCCGTAGCGCACCTGCGCTTGGCGGGTTCGCTTGTACGCTGGCCGTGCCGGCTCGATGAATCCATCCAGCGCCTCGAAGCCATCGCTGGCCAATCGGCCCGGCTCGCGCAGCTCACCCATGCTGATCTCCTACTTCAGTTCGAGACGCGCCACGTTGTCACGCGTCGACGATGCTAGATCGACGGCCTGTCCGCGGAACGCCACCTTGGTACCGGCCGCATTGCCGATCTTGAGCTTGAACGGAGAGGCTCCGTCGAGCACCAGGGCTTCACCGCTCGCGAGAATTCGCGAAACCAGCACCCTCGACTCGCCATCGACCACTTCCACCCATGTTTCCGCGCTGGCATTCAGCTGCAGCGGACCGACTACCGCCGCCGTCGCGGTCAACGGCAAGGCGCTGGCGGCCGACGATGCCGGCAGTTCAACAACCACGGCACTCGCCGCCACATCGCCGATGGCCGCGGAGGCAGCGTCTGTCGGCACCGCTGCGACATCGACAGGCGCCGCGGCAAGCGCTGGCGGCTCGTCCGCTGCGACCACTGGCGCAGCGGACGCTGGCGTTGCCTGTGGCGGACTGGAAATCGCACTTTGGATCGACGAAGCCCAGTCGGCCGGCATCAGCAGGACCAACAATGCCGCGCCAGCAATCAGTGCGGTCACCCACACGCCCGGCGAGGTCAGCGCCAGAAAAGGCGCGGGCTCATGGCGTCCGGGGCGATCGCGAAACGGCGTGTTGATGCCGGCATCGACAGCGTCCAGGCGATAACCCGGCGCCTGAGGCAATGCAGCCAGCACCGGTGCGGGATCGATCTTCAGGCTGCGGCAGATGGTCTGCGCGAGTGCCCGTGCAAAGGTCGCATCGGGCAATTCAGCCAAGCGGTCGGCCTCTAGCAGTTCGAGCTTGCGCTGCGACACCTTGATAGATGCCGCCAACGCAGCGATGTGTAGCCCCTGAGCCTGCCGCGCCGTGCGCAACTGTGTGCCGGCGCTCGGCGATGCGCCAGTGGGCTGGCTCAAGCCCTGAGCACCAGGCTCACTCATTGAATCGCCCCTCGGCCAAGGCGGTGGCCTCGGGTGACTGCGGAAAGCGGTTGCGCAGTTGCTCGCTGAAATCTGCCGCCCCCTGCGCGTTTCCGATCTTGTTCTCGATGCGAGCGGCCAGCCACAAGGTCTGGGCGCTCACAAAGTTTGGCACCGCATTGACCCGACGGATGTAGAAGCGGGCCCGCTCCACATCACCCTTGCGATACAGCACTTCACTGAGGTTGACGGCGACAGCCGGGTTGCCCGGCTCCAGCGCGTAGGCCCGCGCCAACGTGCGCTCGGCCTCCTCGGGCTTGCCGCCTCGCGCCTGGCACACCCCCTGCGTAAGCAACGTGCGGGCGCTTTCCTGGTATTGAGGGACCGCCAGTGCCCGAGAAAAGAGCACGTCGGCTTCAGCGTAACGATCCCGCTGGCAAAGGTACCAGCCGAAGTTCTGCATCACATCGGCGTCCTTCGGGTCGAGCTGCATCGCGCGGCGGAAGCTTTCCTCAGCCAGTTGATGGTCGCCGAGGTTGCCGTAGATCAGTCCACGCAGGTTGAATGCCGCGGCCACATTGGGGTTGGCAGCGATCGACTTCTTGACCTCATCGAGCGCCGTCGTCATTTGACCGCGACTGAAATAGGCGCCCGCCAGTTCGAGTCGAACGCTGGCTCGGCGTGAAGCATCGGTTTCATCTGAGGCGGTGGGTCGGTCTTTCGTGTCTGTTGAGTAGGTGCCACGACTGGCGGCATTGGCAGAGTTGGGGGGATATCTGCTGTCAGGTCGGCTCACACAGCCTGCAAGCAAAGCCGCCACACCAATCCAGAGAACGCTGCCGCGAAGCAGCGCCACTGCGGCTCTTTCGGTGGTGGCACCAACGCCGCCAGGGCTGATCCTCATGCGGGCCTTTCCAGAGCCTGTGCGGCCAGGGCGCGCGCTGCCGATGCATCGATGGGCACGATCGGGATCGCCGCACGGCCCGAACGGCGCTCGGCAACGCGCGTGCGATCCTGCACCTCGCCGGCCAGTTGCCCGCAGGCGGCATCGATGTCACTGCCGCGGGTCTTGCGGATCGTGGTCACGATGCCCGATTCCTGAAGCACGTTGGCAAAGGCCTTGACGCGTTCACGCGGGCTGCAGGTCAGCCCGGACGCAGGAAACGGATTGAATGGAATCAGGTTGAACTTGCATGACAGCGGTTCGGCGCGAACGCCGCGGCCCTGAACCAGATCGACCAATTGAGATGCATGCTCCACAGTGTCATTGACACCGTCGAGCATGCAGTATTCGAAAGTGATGAAGTCGCGAGGCGCGGATTCAAGGTACCGGTCGCAGGCGGCGAGCAACTCAGCCAGCGGATACTTGCGGTTCAGCGGTACCAGATCGTCGCGCAACGCGTCGTTCGGGGCGTGCAACGACACCGCAAGCGCCACCGGGCAATCGTCGCGCAGCCGGTCGATCATCGGCACTACACCAGAGGTCGATACCGTGACGCGCCGCCTTGACAGGCCATAAGCGTGGTCATCAAGCATGACCCGCAGCGCAGGCAGCAGCGCCGAATAGTTCTGCAACGGCTCCCCCATGCCCATCATCACCACATTGGTAATCGCGCGGCTGCCTTCGGGCAAATGAAGGCGATGGCGAAGATGGTGTTCAGCGAACCAGAGTTGCCCCACGATCTCAGCAGTTGTGAGGTTGCGGCTGAAGCCCTGATGACCGGTCGAACAGAAACGGCAACCGACTGCGCAGCCGGCTTGCGACGAAACGCACAAAGTGCCGCGGTCGTCCTCCGGGATGAACACCGTCTCGACCGCGTCGCCACCGCCCACATCGAACAGCCACTTGATCGTGCCATCGGCAGAAGCCTGCTCGCTGAGCACGGCAGGCACACGGACCTCGCAAACGCTGCTGAGCTTGTCGCGGAAGGACTTTGCCAAATCCGACATCAGAGCGCAGTCGGACACGCCGCGCTGGTGCAACCAGCGGAATAGTTGGGTCGCGCGGAATCGCTTCTCGCCCAAGCCCTCGCAATACGCCGCCAAGCCAGCCAGATCGAAGTCGAGCAGGTTGACGGCGGTCATGGAAGGCCCAAGTGGCCGGTGCAGTAGCGTCAGTGGCCGGAGGTCAATGAGCACGCATCAGCGGCTGTAGACCTGCGCGCCCGGGAAGAAGAAAGCGATCTCGACAGCTGCCGTTTCAGCAGCGTCGGAGCCGTGCACTGCATTTGCATCGATGCTGTCAGCAAAGTCGGCCCGGATGGTGCCCTTCTCGGCCTTCTTCGGATCGGTCGCACCCATGAGGTCGCGGTTCTTCAGGATCGCGCCTTCGCCCTCAAGCGCCTGGATCATCACCGGGCCGGAGATCATGAAATCGACCAGATCCTTGAAGAACGGCCTAGCCTTGTGCACTGCGTAGAAGGCCTCGGCCTCGCCGCGTGACAGATGCGCCATCCGAGCCGCGATCACCTTCAAGCCGGCGCTCTCGAACCGGCTGTAAATCTGTCCGATGACGTTCTTGGCGACCGCGTCGGGCTTGATGATGGAGAGCGTGCGTTCAATGGCCATGACATTCGTTCCTGAGGGAGTTACTGCGAGACAAAGCCCCGGATTCTACTGTGGGCAGACGTCGGATCAGCGTCCGCGACGGCCACCGCCGCCGGCATTTCCGCCACCGCCACGGTTGCCGCCGCTGCGTCCACCACCGCCGCCATTACCACCATATCCACCTCCGCCCTGCCCACCACCACCTCGGGCGCTCTTGCGGTGGAAGGCATCCCCGCCGATGTAGCCGACCGATGTCTGCATCGGATCTGGCTGACGGGGTCCGTCGCCTTTTCGAGGTGCTGGCGGCGCGCTGCCCCCGGCGCCGAAGCCACCGCCGCCGCTGCGGAAGTGGCGACCGCCGGCAGGCGTTCGTGGGTTCTGCACGAAACGCTTGTCGAAGGTCTGCTCCAACGGATTGGGAATGCGCGACGGGTCAAAGTCGTCGTCGAGATCATCGTCGCGTGGTGGTCGGTCCTCGCTCAAGCGCTCGGTGCGCAACGGGGCTTCGGCTTGCGGCGGGCGTGGGCCACGGCCTTCGCTGAAGGGCCGATCGCCGCCCGGCAGATCGGGACGAGGGGGACGACCATCGCGGCGCTCGCCTTTTTGTGCGTTGTCGCGCCCCCGCGGCGGGCGAGCCTGTTGCGCGTCACGTCCATTCGGACGCGGCTCGCGCGGCCCTCCTTCTGCTTCGCCGCCCGCCAGCCGGCGAATGGCGCGGATGTCTGAGTCTTCCAGATCCACCCACACTCCGCGCTTGAGCCCGCGGGGCAGCACGATGCAACCGTAACGGATGCGGATGAGGCGGTTGACGGTGAGATCAACAGCATCAAATAGCTTTCGAACCTCGCGGTTGCGGCCCTCGGTAATGACGACGCGGTACCAGTGGTTCAAGCCCTCTCCACCACCGTTTTCGATCGAGCGGAAACTCGCCATCTGGCCGTCGATGGTGACGCCTTCCAGCAGCATCGCCTTCGACTCGGCGTCGAGCGTCCCGAGCACACGCACCGCGTACTCTCGCTCCACGCCGAAGCGCGGATGCATCAGACGGTTAGCCAGATCACCTGAGTTGGTAAACAGCAGCAGGCCTTCGGTATTGATGTCCAGGCGACCCACCGCCTGCCACTTGCCCTGCGGCAGACGCGGCAGCCGGCGGAAGACCGTCGGCCGGTGCTCAGGATCGTCGTTGGTCACCACTTCGCCCGTGGGCTTGTGGTAGGCAATGATGCGCGGTGGCGGCGGGATGATGCGCACCCGAACCGGCTTGCCGTTGACCCTGACCTGATCGCCAAACGAGATGCGCTGGCCGGTGTGGGCCAGCTGGCCATTGACCTCGACCAAGCCGTCGACGATGGCCTGTTCCATGTCCCGCCGCGAGCCGATGCCCGACTGGGCGAGCACCTTGTGCAACTTCGGCGCTTCGGGCTCCGGGCGCAACACACGCTTGGGCGGCGCGACCGGCTCATCGGCTGGCGGTTCGATGTCGAACGCACCCGAGAGCACCTGCGCGAACACTTCGCCCACATCTGCAGGAACAACCGGCGGTCCACTGACCTCCGACCCGCCCGACTCGTCAGCACCATCCTCGGCGCGGCTTTGGACGGATTCATTCACAGAGCCAGCGGCATCCACGTCCTCGGCTCGGGGACTCCGTCGCCGCTGGCGCCGTCCCTTGCGTGCTGAATCGCCATCGCTCGTTTCGTCGGCGCTAGACGCCCCCTCTGCAGAACCGAGTTCGGACGGCGAGCCTGGCAAGGTGTCATCAGACATGGCGTCACCCGCCGCCACAGTAGCGGCCGCCTCGGGCATCTCGGGGCCCCCAGCAACCGCAACTTTCACTGCACGCTTGCGCCGCACCGGCTTCGCGGCGGGCTGCAGCGTTGACTCGGGAGCCTCCGCAGGAATGGAATCACCTTCGGAGTCGGCAGCGTGATCAGGATTGGGGTTCATTCGGACGTTCCATGGGTACGGCAGCCGCCGCTGGGTGAGGAGAAAGATCCAAGGCCGGGGTGGAGTCGTCCACCGGAAGTACAGCCAACAAATCGTCGAAAGAGCATTGCTGGTTGCTGCCACCTGACATCAACGGCAACTGCTGAAGGCTGGCCAGTCCCAGATCGTCTAGGAACTGCCGCGTGGTGGCCAGCAGGGCGGGACGACCCGGTGTTTCCCGGTACCCGATCGACTCGACCCACCCGCGGTCTTCGAGCTGCTTGATGATCTGTGTTGCCACGGTCACGCCGCGAATGTCCTCGATGTCGCCACGCGTGACAGGTTGTCGGTACGCAATGATGGCCAAGGTTTCCATCACTGCGCGGGAATACCTGGGTGGCTTCTCCGGGTTGAGTCGATCGAGAAACTCACGCATCTCCGGACGGCTCTGAAAGCGCCAGCCTGTCGAAACCGACACCAACTCGACACCCTCGCCTTCCCAGTCATGCGCGAGTTCATCGAGCAGTCCGCGGATGGTGTCCGGATCGACTTCGTCGGCGAACAAGATGCGCAGATCACGGATCGACAGCGGCTCTCGGGCGCAGATCAGTGCGGTTTGGAGGACGCGCTTCGCATCCTGTGTGTTCATGACTATCGTGATGGTCCTCGACCGGCCTCGGCCAGTGGATGTTCAGGCTCTTTAATCGTCAGCCGATTCGAGGCGCAGACCCTGCATCAGGGTGGCGCCGTGACACGGCTGCGGTGCGGCAATGTCATGCGCCGGGAGAAATTCTCGCGTTGGCAGCACTCACATCAGCGGCGATTTGGTCGTTGGCTACTTGAGCCAAGCTTTCTGTTCACGCCGGATTTGGACGGAGTGTAACGGAGGAAGCGAGTGTCAGCGCGCGTTTGTCAGAAGTTGCCACACAGCAGCGAAATCGGCCGGCAGGTCCGCTTCGAACGCCATGGCTCGGCAGGTCACGGGGTGCGCGAAGCCCAGGCGCACAGCGTGCAAACCCTGGCGCGTCAGGCCGCCCGCAGCGCGCCCACCGTAGGTGGTATCGGCCAGCAATGGGTGCCCGACTGACGCCAGGTGCACCCTGATCTGATGGGTGCGCCCGGTGTGTAGCGTGCAACGCACCGCACTCAGTGGCCCGGCAGCGGTGTCGTCTCTCACGGCGAGCCGCTCCACATCGGTCCGGGCCTCGCGGCCGCCGGCAGGCAGTACCGCCATGCGAACGCGTGAGCGAGGATCGCGACCAATTGGCGCGGCGAGGCGCAAAGCAGAGTGCTCGAAGCGCCCATGACACACCGCCAGATAGATCCGACGAACCTCTCGCGCCGCGATTTGGCGCACCAGCGCTGTCACCGCCACCAGCGTCTTGCCGACGACCATCAGTCCAGAGGTGTCCTTGTCCAGCCGGTGCACGATACCGGCGCGCGGCAAGGTCGCGGCAGCCGCATGGTGGGCCAACAGGCCGTTGAGCAGTGTCCCCGACCAGTTCCCAGGCGCTGGATGCACGACCAATCCGGCTGGTTTATCGATGACGATCACATCGTCGTCCTCGAACACGATGGCAAGCGGCATCGCCTCGGGCCGGAACGCTCGGCATTCCTGGGTGGGGATCAACTCGACGACCAAACGCTGCCCGGCGTGTACCTTGCGCGATGCCGACACCTGACGGTCGCCATCGACCCACACGTGGCCGGCCTCGATCAGCGACTGCAGGTGGTTACGAGAAAACTCACCCGCCATCGCCACAACAGCCTTGTCCAAACGTGAGCCATGTAGCGCTGTTGTCACTGTCGATTCGCGCCGCTCGTGGGCATCATCGACCGGGGCGTCGCCAGCCTCTTCGGTCACCGCCTCCAATAGGGCTTCGGATGGCGACAGGAAGGCGTCGCTGTCAGGCCCGACCGTATACTTCTGCTTCATTTTTCAGGGATGTCGGGATGCTGCGTGGATCGTCGGTCATGAACTCTTTGCGCCACGATCTGCGCGTCGCCTGCGGGTTGATCGCGTTCGCTGGCGTGATCCTCGGTGCGTCGGGCTGCTCAAGCGCGCCGTCGAAAGATCCAAGTGACAACCTGGCCGCCGACCAATTGTATGAAGAGGCTCGTGAACAACAGGCCAGCGGCAACTTCGACCGTGCCGCCAAGATGTACGAGCGCCTGGAGGGAAAGGGGGCGGGCACGGTGCTCGGGCAGCAGGCTCAACTGGAACGCGCCTACTTGCTCTACCAAGCTGGCGACAAGGCTGACGCACTGTCGACGATTGATCGCTTCATCAAGGTCAACCCGCTGAGCCCGGCCATCGACTACGCGATCTACCTGAGGGCACTGATCAACTTCAACGACAACCTCGGCTTCCTGGGCAAGTTGTCTCGGCAGGACCTGACTGAACGCGACCAGCAAGCCGCCCGCGATTCCTATGAGTCGTTCAAGCAACTGCTGGAGCAATACCCTAATTCGAAGTACGCCGCTGATGCGAAGGATCGCATGGGCTACATCGTCAATACGCTGGCGCACTACGAAGTCCACGTGGCTCGCTACTACTACCGCCGCGGCGCCTACGTGGCTGCAGCCAACAGGGCACAGGCCGCGATCCAAGAATTCCAGTATTCGCCGGCAACCGAGGAAGCCCTGTCCATCCTCGCTCGCAGCTACGACAAGTTGGGTTTGGAAAAACTGCGCGATGACGCTGAGCGGGTTCTGCGCACCAACTACCCCAAAAGCGCCCTGCTGACGGGTGAAGGCATCAATTACGCCGAGAAGCCGTGGTGGCAACTGTGGTGATCGCTATCTGATCCGATCAGGGCTCTGCGCTCACCGATCAGCGGCCAGCGTCGCCAACCACGCCATCGCCTCGGCCTCGCCTTCCAGGCGCGGCATTGCGGGCAACGCCTGTCGCAGACGCTTTCCGTAGCTCATGGCCGTCAAGCGCGGATCGCAGATGACCAGCAAGCCGCGATCGGTCTCGCTGCGAATCAAGCGCCCGGCACCCTGCTTCAGCGACACCGCCGCTTCCGCCACGAAGTAGTCGCTGAACGCGTTGCGGCCCTCGCCCTCCAGGCGCTTCACACGCGCCTCGACCAAGGGATCATTCGGTGGCGGGAACGGCAGCTTATCGATCAGAACGCACTGCAGCGCATCACCTGGGACGTCGATCCCCTCCCAGAAGGTCTGAGAGCCAACCAACACCGAGCGTGGCTGTGCCAGAAACATCTGCAGCAGTTGCCGCTTGGGCAGTTGGCCCTGAATCAGGACCGTCATTTCGTCACCGGCTGATTCAAACGCTGTCCGCAAGGTGTCACCGATGGTCTGCAAGGCGCGCAGCGTGGTCGTCAGCACAAAGGTGCGTCCGCCCAGCGCGCGCGCGCAACGTGCCGCCAACCGCGCCACGTCCAATGCGTGGTTCGGCTCGCCAGGTTTCGGGAACGGAGACGGCACATAAAGCCGGGCGTGCTCAGCGTAGTCGAACGGGCTGCCGACCCGCAGCGTCGTCGCCTCGGTCAGTCCGGCCGGCTCGGTGAACCATGACAGACGGTCGTCATCTCCCAGCGTCGCCGAGGTGAATATCCATGCCTTGGGCGCCGCGGCCATCTGCTCCCGCAAGGCGTCCCGGATGTCAAGTGGCGACTCGACCAGCCGACACTGATTCGCGGTGACGTCGATCCAGCGCACCTGCCCGGGCAGCCCTTTCTCGGCGAAGCGCTGCGTCAGCTCATGCAGACTGGCCATGCGGTCAGCCAGCTTGGCGAAATCCGGTGACAGCTCGGACACCGTGTCCAGCGCTTCATGCGCTGCAGCGCAGGCTACAGCGGCCTGCCTCAATGCCGCGCCAAACACCGGCCGCTCTGCACGTTCATCCCAGCGCAGCTTCATCGAACCGCGCTCGGCGCGCGACGAGCCATCCGCGCCGGCCGCGCCGACGCAGGCCAGCCGGAGGTCGCGCGCCGCGCGGTCACAGGTCGCCGTCAGCTCCTGCCAAGGCGCCAAACCGCGCGCCTGTTGCAAGCCCGTGGCCAGCATGTCGCGCGCGGTGTCCAGCAACTGACCGCTGGACAGCGTGACGCCAAGAAATGCGACGCCCGCTTCGGCCAGCTGATGAGCCTCATCGAACACTGCCACCTCGACGCTTGGCAGCAACTCAGCGACGCCGCTTTCGCGCAGGCTCATGTCAGCAAAGAACAGGTGGTGATTGACAACCACCACGTCGGCCGCCATCGCATCGCGCCGCGCCTTCATCACATGACAGCCACGATAGTCCGGGCACTCGCTGCCCAGGCAGTTCTCGCGCGTAGAGGTGACCAGCGGGATCACGCTGCTGCGCTCGTCCAGTCCATCGATCTCAGCCAGATCACCGGTCTCAGTGATCTGCGTCCACGTCTCGATCTTCGCCAGCGTGCGGACCGCCCACCGGTCGCCGAGATCGATGGTGTGCCGCGCCTGCTTGAGGCGGTGGGTGCAGAGGTAGCTGGCTCGGCCCTTCAGCAGCGCCACCGTCGTCGGTAGCGCCAGGGCGTCTCGCAAGCGCGGTAGGTCGCGCAAGAACAACTGATCCTGAAGGCTCTTGGTCGCGGTGCTGATCAGCGCCCGTGCGCCGGAAAGCAGGGTGGGTACCAGGTAAGCGAAAGTCTTACCGACACCCGTGCCTGCTTCAGCGACCAGCGTGCTGCGCGCATCGATGGCATCGGCCACCGCCAGCGCCATACGGGACTGAACTTCGCGCTCGGTGTATCCGGGGTCCGCCTGCGCCAGGCTGCCGGTTGCGGCGAATGCCTGCTGCACTGAACTGTGCAGCGGACTCATGTTCCCACCCTTGCCAAAGCGCTTCGGGTCATGCCGATGGCGGCAGGGGTGGTGAGTTCAATTCGATGTTCATCTTGGGTAGCGTTGCCCACTCTTCACGAGTTTTTGACAACGACTCCGATTATAGTTTTCAACATGAATTCCACCTCGAACGGCCACCGGCTGTCGGCCGCCACAGGCATCCATCGCGGGGACCGCGCGTACCAGCAGGATCAGGTCGAAATCATTCCGCACACGCGAGTCCCCGGCTGCGCGCTGGGCGTGCTTGCCGACGGCATGGGGGGCAAGAGTGGCGGGCGCAAAGCGGCCGATCAAGTGATCCTGACCGCGCAGCAACTGTTCGAGCGCTACGCCCCCAGCCGCGACGATCCTGCCGAAACGCTGAAGCAACTCGTGCTGGAAGCGCATCTGATGATCAAGCTGACAGCGATCACCTCAGAAGAAGAACCGCACAGCACGGTTGCGGCCTTCTTGATCAGCCCCAGCCGCGAGTGCCACATCGTGCATGCTGGCGATTCTCGGGTCTATTTTTTCCGCGGGGCTGAGATGATCACCCGCACCAGTGATCACTCCTATGTGCAGCGGCTGGTCAATGAAGGGCAGTTGTCAGAAGAGGATGCGAACAGCCATCCACAGTCCAATCTGCTGACAGGTTGCCTGGGTGCGGTACAGGATCCACCGCTCGCCGTCACACGCATAGAGCGCCTGGAACCTGGCGACAGCGTGCTGGCCTGCAGCGACGGGCTGTGGCACTACTTCACTCCGAAGGAACTCGGTGCCATCGTCGATGCCTTGCCCCCGCGCGAGGCAAGCGAGATGTTGGTCGACAAGGCCCGACAACGCGCACGGGGCGGTGGCGACAACCTCTCACTTGCGCTGGTGCGCGTCGAATCACTCGACCGCTGATCCGGCCCACGGACCGAGCGGTCCTTTCGGGTTGATCAACGCACAGGGCTGGATGTCGCGGCCGTAGGCTCCCCGGGTACTGGCAACGGTACGGCCGGAGGCTTCTTCGCAGTGCGCTCGGCATTGCGTGCCAGAACCCGAGCTTTTCGCTCCTCAGCCTGGCGGACGCGTTCTTCGGCCTTCTGCGCCGCCTCCGGATCGGGCGCGGGTGTCAGCCGCTTCGAGGCATGCGCGCGGCGAGGCTTCGCGGGGGGTGGCTCCGGCGACGGCGCTGACGCGGCCTCGCCAGTAGCCATCGGCTCGGACGCAGACCCAGACCGCAGTCGTGGTCGAATCGGCAACAGGGGCTTGCTGGCTCTGCTGCCAGTATCGGACAGCTCTGGCGCGGACGTGGCTGCGGAAGCGCTGGCGGCTTCGCGAGCGGCATCGGCTTTTCGGCTCAAACGCCCCAGCCGATCGGCTGCGCGCTGCTTGCGCTCACGCTCGTCAAGCGTCAACTCATCGCGTCGAAGTGGATCGACGATGGCACGGTGCTTCTCACGGGCGTCGAGCAAACAAGGCGTCACAGCAAAACGGGTCTGACATTCCACCTCCTGCGTGGCGAGGTCGGCATCGGCTCGGGCACGCGCCTCGGCAATGCGCTTTTTGTCCTCCGACGCTGCAGCCAAGGCAAACTGGCTCACAGCGAGGGCGACCAGCGCCAGCACCCAAGGCCTGGTTGATGCTGTCAACAGTCGACTCATGTCAGTGCGGTTTCAACATGACGGCGAGCCAGGGCGAGGAATTCAGCGGATCTCATTTCGTGCAATCGCGACACCGTTCTGGGAAATTCATGGGACAGTGGCCCCACGGTATACAACTCTTCAGCAGCCACTTCGGCTGACAGTATCAGTTTGACGTGCCGGTCGTACAAAACATCGACCAGCCAAGTGAAGCGTCGTGCTTCCGAAGCCAGTCGGGGCGACATCTGCACGACACCGGACAGCAGAACGGTGTGAAAGCGCGACGCCAGTTCGAGGTAGTCGTTCTGTGAGCGAGGGCCACCACACAGCTCCTGGAAATCGAACCACACCACACCACCCGCTCTGCGCCGTGCCTTCAGTGTGCGGTGCTCGATGTTCATCACCGGGTTCTCGTCCTTGGATTCACTCAGCAGTTCAAAGGCCGAATTCATCGCGCCATCGGCCGCAGAGCCCAGCGGCACGTGATACATCTCGACCTGCTCCAGTGTGAGCCTGCGGTAATCCTTACCGGCGTCGACATTGACAATCTGCAATCGATCCTTCAAGAGATCGATAGCAGGAAGAATTCGTTCGCGATGCAGGCCATTGGGGTACAGGCCATCCGGATGGAAGTTGGAGGTGGTGACGATACTCACCCTGTGATTGAAAAGCGATTCGAGGAGCCGATACAGGATCATCGCGTCGGTGATGTCGGCCACGTGAAACTCGTCGAGGCAGATCAGCCGAAAGCGGCGCGACATCCGCTTGCCCAGTTCCTCCAGCGGGTTGACCGTGCCGTGCAGGTCGGACAGCTCGCGATGCACCTCGCGCATGAACTCATGAAAGTGCAGGCGCACCTTGCGCTGCAATGGCACCGCATTGAAAAAGCAATCCATCAGGAAGCTCTTGCCGCGACCCACTCCGCCATACAAGTAGACGCCTCGCGGAATATCGGGGCGGATCAACAGGCGGGTCAGCGTGTTACGGCGCCGGGACTTGTAGGCAATCCACTCGTTCTCGCATCGCTCCAGCGCATCGATCGCCGCCAGTTGCGCAGCATCCGCGCTGTAGCCGCGGTCGGCGAGGGTCTGCTGATAGAGCTGGCGAACGCGCATGTGCAGCGGCAACAAGTGTGCAACGTCGCGGAGGCCAGCGCCGAGTCCCAGCGAGTTCCGAGTCCAGGCGGTCGCCGAGCTCCCGGTCAGAAGTTCAAGGTGCGCTTGTCGACCGCAAGTGCCGCTTCCTTGGTCGATTCACTGAGCGACGGGTGAGCATGGCAGATGCGGGCAATGTCTTCTGCGCTGGCCTTGAACTCCATCGCAACCACCGCCTCGGCAATCAACTCTGAGGCAAACGGCCCGACGATGTGCACGCCGAGGATCTCGTCCGTCTTCGCATCAGCCAGCATCTTGACCATGCCGGTGGTGTCACCCATTGCGCGAGCCCGACCATTGGCGAGGAACGGGAAGGTGCCAGCCTTGAACTCGCGGCCCTCGGCTTTGAGTTGCTGCTCAGTCTGCCCCACCCAGGCGATTTCGGGAGAGGTGTAGATCACCCAGGGCACGGTGTTGAAGTTGACATGCGGATGCTGACCTGCGATGCGCTCAGCAACCGCCACGCCTTCTTCTTCCGCCTTATGCGCCAACATCGGACCGCGCACGACGTCACCTACCGCCCACACATTCGGCAGGTTGGTGCGGCAATGGTCATCCACGGCAATCGCGCCACGCTCGTCGAGCTTCAGACCGACCGTTTCGGGATTCAGACCGATCGTGTTCGGCACCCGGCCGATCGACACGATGAGCTTGTCGACTTCGAGCTTGGTGGCCTCGCCCTTGGCATTCGCGTAGGTCACGGTCACGCTGGATTTGCCAGACGTGACCTTGTCGATCTTCACGCCGAGCTCGATCTTCAAGCCCTGCTTGGTGAACGACTTGTGCGCCTCTTTCGCGATCTGCTGATCGACTGCGCCCAGGAAGGTCGGCAGTCCTTCAAGAACGGTCACGTCGGCACCCAGGCGGCGCCAGACCGAGCCCATTTCCAGACCAATGACGCCGGAGCCAATCACGCCCAGCCGCTTGGGAACCGCACCGATGCGCAACGCACCGTCGTTCGACAGGATCTTGTCCTCATCGAAAGCGGCGCCTGGCAAGGACCGGGCATTCGATCCGGTGGCCAGAATGATGTGCTTGCCCGAGATGATTTCTTCAGTCGCGCCGGTGACCTGGATCTCGTAACCGGAATCGCCCGCCTTCAGGAAGGCGCCACGGCCGTGGAAGAACGAGACCTTGTTCTTCTTGAACAGATAAAGAATGCCTTCGTTGTTCTGCTTCACCACCGCATCCTTGCGGCCCAGCATCTTCGCCACGTCAATGCTCAGGTCCTTCAACCCGATGCCGTGATCAGCAAAGCTGTGGCCGGCGTGCTCGAAGTACTCGCTGGACTGCAGCAACGCCTTTGAGGGGATGCAGCCGACATTGGTGCAGGTGCCGCCAGGCGCAGGTCCACCTTTATCGTTCTTCCACTCGTCGATGCAGGCGGTGTTGAAGCCGAGTTGCGCGGCACGGATCGCCGCTACATAGCCGCCGGGTCCGCCGCCGATGACGACGACATCAAATTGCTTGCTCATGGGTCGCTTTCTTGGATGACTGCGCGTCGGATGTCAGATCAGATGTCAAACAGCAGTCGCGCCGGATCTTCCAGCGCTTCCTTCATCGCCACCAGGCCCAGCACGGCTTCGCGGCCGTCGATGATGCGGTGGTCGTAGCTCATGGCAAGGTAGTTCATCGGTCGAATCACGATCTGGCCGTTCTCGACCACCGCGCGGTCCTTGGTCGCATGCACGCCCAGGATGGCCGACTGCGGCGGGTTGATGATGGGCGTGGACAGCATCGACCCGAAGGTGCCGCCGTTGCTGATCGAGAAGGTGCCACCGGTCAGGTCGTCGAGTGACAACTTGCCTTCGCTGGCCTTCTTGCCGAACTCGGAAATCTTCTTCTCGATGTCGGCGAAGCTCATCTGGTCCGCATTGCGCAGGATGGGCACCACCAGGCCGCGCGGTGAACCCACAGCGATACCGATGTCGAAGTAGCCGTGGTAGACGATGTCATTGCCGTCGACCGACGCATTGATGATCGGGTACTTCTTCAGCGCGGCGACCGCAGCCTTCACGAAGAAGCTCATGAAGCCGATCTTGACGCCGTGCTCCTTTTCGAATTTTTCCTGGAAGCGCTTGCGCATCTCGATCACCGGCGCCATGTTCACTTCATTGAACGTGGTCAGGATGGCGTTGGTGGCCTGCGACTGCAGCAGACGTTCAGCGACGCGCGCACGCAGCCGGGACATCGGCACACGCTGCTCCGGACGATCGCCAAGGTTCAAAGCTACAGGCGCTGGCACCGAAGGAAGCGCGCGCGCGACAACGGCCGCGACCGGAACCACGGGCGCGGAAGCCGCTGCCACCACAGGCGCCTGCAAGCCAGCGGAGAGCGCGGCGGTAACGTCGCCCTTGGTGACGCGACCCCCTTTGCCGGTACCGGGGACCGAACCCGCGTCCATCTGGTTGTCGGCCATGATCTTGGCGGCCGCCGGCATCGCGACGCCGCTCGCGCTTCCTGCGGCAGGCGCCGCAGGGGCAGCCGCCGCCTGCGGTGCCACTGCCTTGACTGCCGGCGCGCTGACCTGCGCCGCGGCTTCGGTGTCGATGCGTGCGATGACCTCTTCGGCGACGCAACTCTCACCGTCGTTCTTCACCAACTGAGCCATCACGCCGGATGCCGGGGCAGGGACTTCCAGAACGACCTTGTCGGTCTCGATCTCCACCAGGATCTCGTCGATGACGACGGCCTCTCCGGGTTTCTTCTTCCACTGCAGTAACGTGGCTTCCGACACGGATTCGGAGAGCTGAGGAACTTTGACTTCAACGATGGACATGATTTTCTTTCTGAGATTTCAAGCCTCGGCAACACAGGCCGCCGGCGAATCTGTGCTCTGAACTGGGATGGTTTGAGGGCTGCAATGCTGCGGGTGGACAGGCGGCGTCGGTCATGACGACGTACTGTGCCCACCGATGCATCACTTGCTGAGGACGAAGCCTTTCAGCTTGCCGAAGGCCTGATCCAGCAGCGACTTCAATTGCTCCTGGTGCAGGTGGGCATACCCCACCGCAGGTGACGCAGACGCTGGTCGGCCCGCGTAGCCGAGCCTTTGGCCGTCGAGCATGTTTTCGTGGATGTAGTGCTGCACGAAAAACCAGGCGCCCTGGTTCTGCGGCTCGTCCTGACACCAGACGATCTCGGTGGCGTTCGGATACTTTTTCAGCTCTGCGGCAAAGGCCTTGTGCGGGAACGGATACAGCTGCTCCACCAGCACGATGGCGGTGTCGTTCTGCTTCTTCGCATCGCGGCGCTTGCGCAGGTCGTACGCCACCTTGCCAGAACAGGCAATCACGCGCTTGACCTTTTCCGGCTCGATCTCCGGATTGTTAGGACCGATGACGGTGCGGAACTCGCCCTTGGTGAATTCGCTGAGAGGTGATGCTGCGTCCTTGGCGCGCAGCAACGACTTTGGCGTCAGGATGACCAGCGGCTTGCGGAACATGCGAACCATCTGCCGGCGCAGAACATGGAAGATCTGGCTGGCCGAGGTCGGCTGGACAATCTGCATGTTGTTGTCGGCGGCCAGTTGCATGAAGCGTTCGAGGCGCGCCGATGAGTGCTCGGGGCCTTGTCCCTCGTAGCCGTGGGGCAGCATCAGCGTCAGGCCGTTCGCGCGACCCCACTTGACTTCACCGGAGGCGATGAACTGGTCGATCACGACCTGGGCGCCGTTGGCAAAGTCGCCGAACTGCGCCTCCCAGATGACCAGCGTGTTTGGCTCGGCCGACGCGTAGCCGTACTCAAAGCCGAGTACAGCCTCCTCGGACAGCAGCGAATCGATCACCACGAACGGCGCCTGACCCTCGGCAACATGCTTGAGCGGAGTGTAGGTGCCCTCGTCCCACTTCTCGCGGTTCTGATCGTGAAGCACCGAATGGCGATGGGTGAAGGTCCCGCGTCCGCAGTCTTCGCCCGACAGGCGAACTGCATATCCGCTGGCGACCAGGGAGGCGAATGCCAGGTGCTCACCCATCCCCCAGTCGACACTCATCTCGCCGCGACCCATCGCAGCGCGATCGGCCAGGACCTTCTCGACCAGTGGGTGCGCCTTGAAGTTCTTAGGCAGCGCAGTGATGCGCTCGGCCAGACGCTTGATCTCGGCCAGCGGCAGTGCGGTATCGGCCGCATCAGTCCACTTCTTGCCGAGGAACGGCGCCCAGTCGACGGCGAACTTGCTCTTGTAGTTGGTCAGGACCGGGCTGTAGGCGTTCTTGCCTTCGTCCATCGCCGCGCGGAAGGCCTTGACCATCGCATCGGGACCATCGGCCGTGAGCACGCCCTGGGCGACCAGCTTGTCGGCGTACATCCTGCGCGTGCCGGGGTGCTGCGCGATCTTCTTGTACATCAGCGGCTGCGTCAGCGCCGGTGTGTCCTGCTCGTTGTGGCCGAGCTTGCGGTAGCAGACGATATCGACCACCACATCCTTGCTGAATTCCTGTCGGTAGTCGAGTGCCATCTGCGTGGCCAGCACTACCGCCTCAGGGTCGTCGCCGTTGACGTGCAGCACCGGCGCTTCGACCATCTTGACGACGTCAGTGCAGTACAGCGTCGACCGCGTATCGCGCGGATCGCTGGTGGTGAAACCAATCTGGTTGTTGATGACCACGTGCACCGTGCCACCGGTGAAATAGCCGCGCGTCTGAGCCAGTGCCAGTGTCTCCATCACCACGCCCTGGCCGGCGAACGCCGCATCACCGTGCACGATGATGGGCAAGACCGAGTGGCCCTTCGCGTCGCCGCGGCGATCCAGACGGGCCTTGACCGAGCCCTCGACCACCGGGTTCACGATCTCGAGATGCGACGGGTTGAACGCCAGGCTCAAATGCACCGGGCCGCCAGGCGTGGTCACGTCGCTGGAAAAGCCCTGGTGGTACTTGACGTCGCCAGATGGCAGGTTCTCAGGCGCGGTGTGATCGAACTCAGAGAACAACTCGGCCGGCGTCTTGCCGAGCGTGTTGACAAGCACGTTAAGTCGGCCGCGGTGGGCCATGCCGATGACGATTTCCTGCACGCCCTTGACGCCAGCGCGTTGCACCAGTTCGTCCATTGACGCGATGAAGCTCTCTCCACCCTCGAGCGAGAAGCGCTTCTGACCGACGTACTTGGTGTGCAGGTAGCGTTCCAGACCCTCAGCGGCCGTGAGTTGGTCGAGGATGTGCTTTTTCTGGTCGGCGCTGAAATGCGGCTTCGAGCGGATCGACTCCAGGCGCTCTTGCCACCAGCGCTTTTCGATCGGCTCGGTGACGTGCATGTACTCGGCACCGATCGAGCCGCAGTACGTTTCGCGCAGCGCCTGAAGAATCTGCCGCAACGTCATGTTCTCGGCAGTCGAGAAATAGGTGTTCGAGGCGCTGAACGAGATGTCCATGTCCGACTCGGTCAGGTCGTAGAAGACCGGCTCGAGTTCAGGAATCTTGGGGCGCTCCTGGCGCTTCAGTGGATCGAGGTCGGCCCAACGGGAGCCGAGGAAGCGGTGGGCAGCGATCAGCGACTGAACGTGCACCTGCTTGCGTGCAATGGCGAGGTCAGAACTGCTGGCGCGATTGCCAAACGTGTTGGCCTTGGCGCGCTGCGCGAACGATTCGACCACAGGCGCATGCGCCACATCGCGTTCATCGGAGCCATCGACGGCGGGCAAGTGCTGCAGCGCGTCGAAATAGGACCGCCAGTTCTCGGGTACCGAGCCGGGGTTTTCGAGATACGCCTCATACATCTCTTCGACGTATGGCGCATTACCTCCAAACAGATGCGAATTCGCTCTGTATTCCTGCATCATTTCGCTCACCTCATGCGCCGGTTTCCAGCGCGATAGTGGGTTTAAAAACCTTCCGCGACCCGGCTGCACCGGTGGGCGGACAAGCGACCCGACTAAGCTGCAAATCAGCGTAGGGGACGGGAAGGACCTTTCAAGTCACGGACGCGACTGTACCACCGCGACCCCAATAGGGAAGGCCTGCAAATGCACCGTGTTCACGCGCTTTCTCTCCCTGTGTCAGCGGGCTGTCAGGCGAATCAGCGCCTGCTCGTACTCTGCCATCAAACGCGCAACCAAGACCCTTGCAGGGACCACCTCCCGTACGGCGCCGATGCCCTGCCCGCTACCCCAGATGTCTTTCCAGGCCTTGATGGATTCACCACCAAAGTTCATCGCGCTGGCTTCGCTGGTCTGCAAGGCATTGGGGTCCAGTCCGGCTCGCTGGATCGAGCCCTTGAGGTAGTTGCCGTGCACACCGGTGAACAGGTTGCTGTAGACGATGTCATCGCTGGAACTGTCGACGATCATCTGCTTGTAAGCATCGGATGCGCGTGCCTCAAAGGTGGCGATGAATGCCGAGCCGATGTAAGCGAAGTCAGCGCCCATCGCCTGCGCTGCCAGCACCGCATCCCCAGTCGCGATGGCCCCGCTGAGCGCCAGCGGACCGTCGAACCACTCGCGGATCTCCGCGACCAGTGCGAACGGGCTTTTCACCCCGGCGTGACCACCCGCGCCAGCTGCCACAGCGATCAGTCCATCGGCGCCCTTCTCGATCGCCTTGTGAGCAAAACCGTTGTTGATGACGTCGTGCAGGACAACACCGCCATAGCCGTGGGCTGCATCGTTGATCTCGGCACGCGCGCCGAGCGAGGTAATGATGATCGGCACCCGATGCTTCACGCACAGCGACATGTCGTGCTCGAGGCGGTCATTGCTCTTGTGGACGATCTGATTGATCGCGAACGGGGCCGCCGGCTGATTTGGGTTCGCCGCGTTGTGCGCGGCCAGTGCCTCGGTGATCTCGGCCAGCCATTCGTCGAGCTGAGCCGCAGGGCGAGCATTCAATGCCGGCATCGAGCCGACGATCCCGGCCTTGCACTGCGCAATCACAAGTTGCGGCTGACTGATGATGAACAGCGGCGCGCCGAAGATGGGCAGCGGCAGGCTTCTGAGAACCTCAGGGAACGGAAACCGGGGCCCGCTCAAAACGACTCGACTGACATGCCGCCCACGCTGTCAGCGCCATCGATGATCGCGTCTCGCAGGCCCGGCAGCGTGCTCAGGATGTGCTCGGCATAGAAATGGGCGGTCGCGACCTTGGCCTTCAGAAAGGCGGGATCACCTTTTCCGCCTGCGAGTTGCTCCTCAGCGATCACCAGGGCGCGCGCCAATTGCCAGCCAGCCAGCAACTGCCCGGCCAGCATGAGGTAGGGCACTGAGCCTGCATATGCCGCAGTCGGCCGCAGTCGCGCATGCGCGATGATGAAGTCGATCACATCGGTGAACGCTTGGCGGGAGACCCGTAGCCACCGATGCACGGCCTTCGCGGCCACGCTGCTGCGTGTAGCCAGTGCGGCCTCGGTGGCCTCGATCTGCTGCGCGATGGAGCGTGCCAGTTCACCGCCGTCGCGCGACGTCTTGCGGCCGACGAGATCATTGGCCTGGATCGCTGTGGTGCCCTCATAGATGGTCAGGATGCGGGCGTCTCGGAAATGCTGCGCGGCACCCGTCTCCTCGATGTAGCCCATGCCGCCATGGACTTGAACTCCGAGGCTGGTGACTTCGATGCTCATCTCGGTGCCATAACCCTTGACCAGCGGCACGGTGAATTCATGGAATGCCTGGCTCGCTCGACGCACTGCCGCATCGGGATGGTGATGTGCCGTATCAAACGCGGCCGCTGACACGGTTGCCAGCGAACGACAACCCTCGACGTGCGCACGCATTCTCATCAGCATGCGCTTGACGTCAGGGTGGTGAATGATGGCCGCGCCGGCTGGCAACGAGGCATCAACAGGTCGGCTCTGCACGCGGTCACGGGCATAGGCCACAGCACGCTGATAGGCGCGCTCCGCAACGCCAATGCCTTGAACACCAACTGAAAAACGCGCCGCGTTCATCATCACGAACATGTACTCGAGGCCGCGGTTCTCCTCGCCGATCAGCTGGGCCACGGCGCCGGGGCCGACTGCGCCTTTGTCGTCACCGAACACCAGCACTGCCGTCGGGCTGGCCTTGATGCCCAATTTGTGCTCGATCGATGCGCAGTAGACATCGTTGCGCGCACCCAGCGAGCCATCGGCATTGACCAGGACCTTGGGGCACAGGAACAGGCTGATGCCCTTGACGCCCGGCGGTGCGTCGGGCGTGCGCGCCAGCACAAGGTGGACGATGTTCTCGGCCATGTCATGCTCACCGTAGGTGATGTAGATCTTCTGGCCGCTGATGCGATAGGTCCCGTCGCCTTGAGGCACCGCACGCGTGCGCACCATCGCCAGATCGGAGCCAGCTTGCGGCTCGGTCAGGTTCATCGTGCCTGTCCAGGTGCCGTCGATCATCTTCGGCAGAAAGAAGCGTTGTTGTTCAGCGCTGCCGGCTGTGAGCAGCGCTTCGATCGCACCATCGGTCAGCAGCGGGCACAGCGCGAAGCTCACGCTGGCGCTGTTCAACATCTCGGCGCAAGCCGCGCCAATCGTCTTGGGCAGCCCTTGACCGCCGAACTCAACCGGGTGCTGCAACCCTTGCCAACCGCCCGCGGTGAACTGGCTGAAGGCTTCCCTGAATCCGGCCGAAGTGGTGACGTCTCCGCTATGCCAAACGGGTGGATGCCGGTCGCTATCGGCGTTCAGCGGCTCCACCACCTCTGCGCAGTAGCGCCCCGCTTCGGTGAGCACCGCTTCAGCAGTGTCGAGTCCGGCGTCTTCGAAGCCTGGCAGCCGGGAGAGCGCCTCCAGTCCGGCCAGCTCTTTCATGCAAAAGAGCATGTCCTTGACCGGGGCGGCGTAGCTCATCGTCTGGCCGGGCTACAGCGCTGACACCAACTCAGGGACGGCGGTAAAGAGGTCCGCTTCAAGCCCGTAATCAGCCACGCTGAAAATCGGCGCCTCTCCGTCCTTGTTGATCGCCACGATCACCTTGCTGTCCTTCATTCCGGCAAGATGCTGGATGGCGCCGCTGATGCCGACCGCCACGTACAACTGCGGCGCGACGATCTTGCCAGTCTGCCCGACCTGCCAGTCGTTCGGCGCATAGCCCGCATCAACTGCTGCACGACTGGCACCCAACGCAGCGCCGAGTTTGTCGGCCAGCGGCGTCAGCACTTCGTTGAACTTCTCGACGCTACCGAGCGCACGACCACCGCTGACGATGATCTTCGCAGCCGTCAGTTCGGGGCGGTCATTGCGAGCGATCTCGCTGCCGATGAAGCTGGATTTGCCGGCATTCGCTGCCGGCGCAATGACCTCCACCGCCGCCGAACCTCCGGTAGCAGCGACAGGATCGAATCCGGTGGCGCGCACGGTGATGACTTTGATGCTGTCTAAGCTTTGCACGGTAGCAATCGCATTGCCGGCATAGATCGGGCGCTCGAAGGTATCGGCTGACACCACCTGCGTGATGTCAGAAATCTGAGCGACATCGAGGCAGGCCGCGACGCGGGGCGCGATGTTCTTCCCCGATGCAGTGGCGGCAAACAGCACGTGCGAATACGCACCACTGGCCGCAGCCACAACGGCCAATACCTGCGTCGCAACAGCCTCGGCCAGACTGTGCTGAAAACTGGGCGCCTCAGCGTGCAGCACCTTGCTGACGCCGGGAATCGCAGCAGCCGCTTGGGCAGAGGCCGCTGCTTCAAGACCCGCGACCAGCACATGCACCTCGCCACCGATCTTCAGCGCGGCGGCAACGGTGTTGAGCGTGGCGCCTTTGAGCGACGCGTTGTCGTGCTCGGCGATTACCAGCGTCGTCATCTCAGATCACCTTCGCTTCATTCTTCAGTTTGGATACCAGAGTGGCGACATCGGGCACCTTAATCCCCCCGCTGCGCTTCGGCGGCTCCGTGACCTTCAGCGTCTTGATGCGTGGAGCCACATCGACGCCAAGATCGGCAGGCTTGACGACTTCCAGCGGCTTCTTCTTCGCTTTCATGATGTTGGGCAGCGTCACATAGCGCGGCTCGTTGAGGCGCAGATCTGTGGTGATGACAGCCGGGAGCGCCAGCTTCAGCGTTTCCAGACCGCCATCGACCTCGCGGGTCACCAGCGCATAGCCATCGGTCACCTCGACCCTGGACGCAAAAGTGGCCTGCGGCAGCCCACCGAGTGCGGCGAGCATCTGCCCCGTCTGGTTGCAGTCGTCATCGATCGCCTGCTTACCCAGGATGACGAGCCCCGGCTGCTCGCGGTCCACCAATGAACTCAGCAACTTGGCCACCGCCAGCGGCTGCAATTCGACATCGGTCTCCACCAGTATGGCGCGATCAGCGCCGATGGCCATCGCGGTACGGAGCGTTTCCTGACAGGCCAATGCGCCGCATGACACCGCGACGATCTCTGTGACCAGGCCCTTCTCGCGAAGCCTGACCGCTTCCTCGATGGCGATCTCATCGAAGGGGTTCATGCTCATCTTGACGTTGGCCAGATCGACACCGCTGCCGTCCGACTTGACGCGTACCTTGACGTTGTAGTCAACGACGCGCTTGACTGCCACCAACACCTTCATGCCCTGTGCCCCCGTGGTCACGATGACCCGAAAGCTGTTGATTTTAAGGTGCCGACTGCTGCCATATGACCCGAGGCGCTCGTCTTCATTCGGATGGTGCCCGGGACCGGAATCGAACCGGTACGCCGCTTGACGCTAAGCAGCAGATTTTAAGTCTGCGGTGTCTACCAATTTCACCACCCGGGCGCGCTCGAAAAAAAGCCTCGTCCAAAACGAGGCATTGAGAATACTGGAGGCGCGGCCCAGAGTCGAACTGGGCTAATCGGATTTGCAATCCGGTGCATAACCGCTTTGCTACCGCGCCATGTGGGTCGCCGACCCGGGGACGAAAAAGGGAAGCCAATGCTTCCCTTTTTCTATTTTTTGGAGCGGGAGACGAGGCTCGAACTCGCGACCTCAACCTTGGCAAGGTTGCGCTCTACCAACTGAGCTACTCCCGCATACGCGACACAACAAACATCGCGTCTCGCAGTGTACATCGAAACCGGCTCGTAGCCGACCGAAATCAACTCAATGCTTCATAGGATCCGGTGTTGCTGCGGGCGGCACCGCTGCCACCACAGCCGGCTCCGGCTTCGCATCGTCAGCCTTGACTGGTTCGTCCTCGGGAAGCGGTTGGGGCATGCTTTGCAGCGCCACTTCCAGCACCTGATCGATCCACTTCACCGGCACGATCTCAAGGTGATTCTTCACATTCTCCGGAATGTCCTGCAGGTCCTTCACGTTTTCTTCCGGAATGATCACCGTCTTGATACCGCCACGGTGCGCAGCCAGCAGCTTTTCCTTAAGCCCGCCGATCGCGGTGACCTCGCCGCGGAGCGTGATCTCGCCGGTCATCGCCACATCAGCGCGCACTGGAATGCCAGTCAATGCGGAGACGAATGCAGTGGTCATCGCGGCACCAGCACTCGGGCCGTCCTTCGGCGTGGCACCGTCGGGCACGTGAATGTGGATGTCACGCTTCTCGAACAGTTCGTCCTTGATGCCCAGGCGCCGTGCGCGTGAGCGCACCACCGAGCGTGCCGCTTCGACAGATTCCTTCATCACGTCGCCGAGCGAACCGGTGCGGATGATCACGCCCTTGCCCGGCATCATGGCCGACTCGATCGTCAGCAGATCGCCGCCGACCTCGGTCCAGGCCAAACCCACGACCTGCCCGACCTGATTCTGCTTTGTGGCCTGCCCGTAGTCGTACTTGCGCACGCCGAGAAAATCGTTCAGGTTGTCGGCTGTGACGATGACCTTGTCGGTGACCTGCTTGAGCTGGATGCTCTTGACCACCTTGCGGCAGATCTTCGACACCTCGCGCTCAAGCGAGCGCACGCCCGCCTCACGGGTGTAGTAGCGGATGATTCCGCGCACCGCTGCTTCCGTCACTTCCATCTCGGCGTCCTTGACGCCGTTGTTCTTGGCCTGTTTCGGCAGCAAATAGCGCTGCGCGATGTTGACCTTCTCGTCTTCGGTGTAGCCCGAAAGACGGATCACCTCCATCCGGTCCAGCAGCGCCGGCGGGATGTTCATCGAATTCGATGTCGCGATGAACATAGTGTCGCTCAGATCGAAATCGACTTCGACGTAATGGTCACTGAAAGTGTGGTTCTGCTCCGGATCGAGCACCTCGAGCAGGGCGCTTGACGGGTCACCGCGGAAGTCCATGCCCAGCTTGTCGATTTCGTCGAGCAGGAAGAGCGGGTTGCGCGTCCCGACCTTGCTCAGACTCTGCAGCACTTTGCCCGGCATCGAGCCGATGTAAGTGCGGCGATGGCCGCGAATCTCGGCTTCGTCACGCACACCGCCTAGCGCCATACGCACGAACTTGCGTCCGGTTGCGCGCGCCACGCTCTGCCCGAGCGAGGTCTTGCCGACGCCAGGTGGCCCAACCAGGCACAGGATCGGCGCCTTGACCTTGTCGACGCGCTGCTGCACCGCAAGGTATTCAAGGATGCGGTCCTTGACCTTCTCCAGGCCGTAGTGGTCTTCGTTCAGCACCGCCTCAGCAAACGCCAGGTCGTGCTTGATCTTGGTCTTCTTCGTCCACGGCAGGTTCACCAGCGTGTCGATGTAGTTGCGCACCACTGTGGCTTCTGCCGACATTGGCGACATCAGCTTGAGCTTCTTAAACTCGGAATCGGCCTTCTTGCGCGCCTCTTTCGGCATCTTGGCGGCGATGATCTTCTTTTCCAGCTCCTCCATGTCGGCGCCTTCTTCGCCGTCACCGAGTTCCTTCTGGATCGCCTTCACCTGTTCGTTCAGGTAGTACTCGCGCTGGCTCTTCTCCATCTGGCGCTTGACGCGGCCACGGATGCGCTTCTCGACTTGCAGGATGTCAACTTCGTGCTCGAGCTGCTCGAGCAACTTTTCCAGCCGCTTGTCGACAGCAAACAGATCGAGCACCGACTGCTTGTTTTCAAGCTTCAAGGGAAGGTGCGCAGCGATGGTGTCAGCCAAACGACCCGCATCGTCGATGCCAGCGATCGATGTCAGGATTTCCGGTGGGATCTTTTTGTTGAGCTTGACGTACTGGTCGAACTGCTGCGTGACAGCGCGGCGTAAGGCCTCGATCTCGGGCTTCGTATCGACTTCCGGCGGCATTGGCGTGACTTCGGAAACGAAGTACTCGCCGTTGTCGGTGATGCTGTGGGTGTGGGCGCGCTGCAGGCCCTCGACCAGCACCTTCACCGTGCCGTCGGGCAGCTTGA
Source organism: Rubrivivax sp. (assembly GCA_027490215.1). Lineage (GTDB taxonomy): Bacteria > Pseudomonadota > Gammaproteobacteria > Burkholderiales > Burkholderiaceae_C > PBB1. The sequence goes on along the minus strand of JAIXYO010000046.1, from coordinate 149,926 downwards.
GCATCTGCAAGATGGTCGAGACACAGCCGACCTCGAACATGTCGTCGGGCTTGGGCTCATCCTTGCCCGCCGCTTTTTGCGCGACCAGCATGATCTGACGACCTGCTTCCATCGCCGATTCGAGCGCCTTGATCGACTTCGGCCGACCCACGAACAGAGGGATCACCATGTGGGGAAACACCACCACATCGCGCAAAGGCAGAAGTGGCAGCGTGATTTGCTCGGCAGGCAATACGGGATGTCCGGACATGAATACCTCTCTTTCTCAGGCCTATCTATGGCTTGAGCTTCAGATTGCAAGGAGTCGCGCGGGGAGGATCACCCCACACTGAAGACCGGATTCAATTCAGGCGCTGGCTTTCGCCTGCTCGCGATAGACGATCAGCGGCTTCGCGTTGTCGTCGATGGTGTGTTCGTCAAGCACCACCTTGACGACGCTTTCAAATGACGGCAGGTCAAACATCGTGTCATTCAGCGCTTGCTCCATGATCGAGCGTAAGCCACGTGCCCCGGTCTTGCGGGCAAGCGCCTTGCGCGCGATGGCCGTCAGCGCCGACGGGCGGATCTCCAGATCGACACCGTCCATGCTGAACAGCTTTTGATACTGCTTGACCAGCGCATTTTTGGGCTCGGTGAGGATCTGCACCAGAGCATCTTCGGTCAGTTCGCCGAGTGTGGCCATCACGGGCAGGCGCCCTACCAATTCAGGAATCAGGCCGAACTTGATCAAGTCCTCAGGCTCCGCTTCGCGGAAGACCTCACTCACCTTGCGGTCGGCCTTGCTCTTCACATTGGCGGCAAAGCCAATGCCAGATTTCTCCGACCGGTTCTGGATGACTTTCTCCAGACCGTCGAAAGCGCCACCACAGATAAACAGGATATTTGTCGTGTCGATCTGAAGGAAGTCCTGGTTCGGGTGCTTGCGTCCGCCCTGGGGCGGCACGCTGGCCATCGTGCCTTCGACCAGCTTCAGCAGGGCCTGCTGGACGCCCTCGCCTGATACATCGCGGGTAATCGACGGGTTGTCCGCCTTGCGGGAAATCTTGTCGATCTCGTCGATATAGACGATGCCGCGCTGCGCCTTCTCGACTTCGTAATTGCAGTTTTGCAGCAGCTTCTGGATGATGTTCTCGACGTCCGCACCAGCATAACCAGCTTCGGTCAGCGGGGTGGCATCGGCGATCACGAAAGGCACATTCAGCAGTCGGGCCAGTGTTTGCGCCAGCAATGTCTTGCCCGAGCCCGTCGGGCCGATCAGCAGGATGTTGCTCTTCGACAACTCGACGTCGTCCTTGTGGCGGCTCATATGCTTGAGTCGCTTGTAGTGGTTGTAGACCGCCACTGCCAGCGTGCGTTTGGCGGGCTCCTGCCCGATCACGTACTGATCGAGGCTGGCCTTGATCTCACTGGGGATCGGCAAGTCGGACTTGGCTGCCTTTGGGTCTGCAATCTCCGCTGGCACTTCATCGCGAATGATGTCGTTGCACAACTCGATGCACTCATCGCAGATGAAGACCGACGGACCCGCGATGAGCTTCTTGACCTCATGCTGGCTCTTGCCGCAGAAGGAGCAATACAGAACTTTTTCGCTCGAAGAGCCTTTTTTGTCGGCCATGAAAAGGTGCTACCGGTTGGCGAAAGTACTGTTTCGATAATAGAACAAAAGAAAACGGGACCTTGCGGTGAAGAAAGGCCCCGTTGGCTGCATTGATCAGGCGGCTTGTGCCGATCAGGAACGCTTGGAAATCACCTCGTCGATCAGGCCGTAGTCCTTCGCCTCGCCGGACGACATGAAGTAGTCGCGCTCCGAATCGGCACGGATCTTCTCGATCGGCTGGCTGGTGCGTTCAGCCAGGATCTGGTTCAGGCTTTCACGCAATTTCAGGATCTCGCGCGCCTGGATCTCGATGTCCGTGGCTTGGCCCTGCGCCCCACCCGACGGCTGGTGAATCATCACCCGTGAATTGGGCAGCGCGAAACGCTTGCCCTTTGTACCGGCGGCCAGCAAGAAGGCGCCCATGCTGGCGGCAATGCCCATGCACAAGGTGGAGACATCGGGCTTGATGAAATTCATGGTGTCAAACACCGACAGGCCAGAGCTGACCGAGCCGCCGGGCGAGTTGATGTAGAGCGAGATGTCCTTGTCCGGGTTTTCGCTTTCCAGGAACAACAGCTGCGCGACCACGACGTTGGCAGACTGGTCGTTGACCGGGCCGACCAGGAAGATCACCCGTTCGCGCAACAGGCGCGAATAGATGTCGTAGGCGCGTTCGCCGCGGCCGGATTGCTCGATGACCATCGGCACCATGCCCAGGCCTTGTGTGTCTAGTGCGCTCATGCGTTTTGTCCTTGTTGTGTATGTCCGTTGTGGGCCCAGGTGAGCCCATGGCAATGAATTATGTCGTCACCAGGGCGGTCGCCGAGACACCCCGGAATGAACAAGGGCACCGGCCTTGCAGCGCGGTGCCCCGTCGAAGCGGCTGATGTTGATCAGCTGGCCATCAGTTCGTCGAAGGTCAAGGACTTGTCGATCACCTTGGCGCGCGTCATCACGAAATCGGTGACGTTGCTTTCAACCACCGTCGCCTCGACGTCCGCCATCCGCTGGCGGTCACCCAGGTACCAGCTGAAGACTTCTGCGGGCTTCTCGTAGCTTTGCGCCAGCTCCTGAATGTGCGCGTGCAACTGCTCAGGCTGCGGCTGCAAATTGTTGATGCGGACCAGTTCGCCGACAACCAAGCCCAATCGAACGCGACGTTCAGCCTGTGGCAGAAAGACCTTGGGCGGAATCTGGTCCTTGGTGATCGACTTGTTGCCGCGTTGCTTCATGTCGGCCAGCGCGTTCTCGACCAAGCGATTGAGTTCGTCGTCAACCAGCACGTTGGGCACGTCGAGCTCACTGTGCTTGATCAGTGCATCCATCACCGAGGCCTTGTTGCGCACCCCAATGCGAGCCTTGACCTCGCGCTCCAGATTGGCGCGCACGTCCTTGCGCAAGCTTTCGACCGAGCCCTCAGCGATGCCCAGCGAGCGCGCGAATTCATCGGTCAGTTCGGGCAGGAGCGATGCCTCAATGGCCTTGATGGTGACCAGGAAGTCGGCCTCCTTGCCGGCCAACTCCTGCGTCTGGTAGGTCTGGGGGAATGTCAGCGGGAACGTCTTCGATTCGCCAACCTTCATGCCGCGAACAGCCTGGTCAAAGGTGTCGAGCATCTGACCTTCGCCGATCACGAACTGGAAATCCGTGGCGGTGCCAAACTCGAACGGCACACCGTCAAGCTTGCCTTCGAAGTCGATCGTCACGCGGTCGGTCTCGACGGCATCTTCGCCGGCCGGCCGAGCAGAAAAAGTTCGACGCTGCTTGCGCAGGATGCCAATCGTGCGATCGATGGCAGCGTCGTCGACTTCCACAGCAAATCGCTCGACCTCGGCCTCCTCCAGATTGCCGATCTTCACCTCCGGAAACACCTCGAACAGCGCATCAAAGGTCAGCTCATTGGTGTCGCCCGTGTTCTTCTCGACCAGACGCGGTGCGCCGGCCACGCGCACATTGGCCTCGGACACCGCCCTCGCGAAAGCCTTGCCGAGCCTGTCGTTGATCACTTCATTCTCGACCGACCTGCCGAAGCGCTTGGACAGCACGCTCAGGGGCACCTTGCCAGGACGAAAACCGTCAACCTTGGCGGTGCGTGAGATCTCCTTCAAGCGGGTGTTGATTTCACCGTTGATCGTTTCGGCGGACACGGTCAGCGTGATGCGCCGTTCCAGCTTTTCCAGGGTTTCGACGGTCACTGTCATGATCTGAAAACTTTCTATGAACGTTGTGTTGTGGCTGGTGCGCGGGGCGGGACTCGAACCCGCACGCCATTGCTGGCGTCAGGACCTAAACCTGGTGCGTCTACCAATTTCGCCACCCGCGCGGGGCCGATTCAAACGACAGGAGCACGCGCTTCCATCAGACTCGAGTTTCCGCGCACCGCGGAAAGCCAGCGAGTTTAACCGTGAGAGCCGCGGCTGCATGGACAATGTGCGGCGTGAGCGTTGAGCATTACGAAAATTTCCCTGTCGCTTCCTGGCTGTGCCCCGCCCCGCTGCGGGGGACGGTCGCGGCCATCTACTGGTTCGCGAGAACGGCCGATGACATCGCCGATGAGGGTGACGCATCGCCAGCACAGCGCCTCGCGGACCTGTCAGCCTTTCGCGCGGATCTGATCGCTGTTTACGCCGGAGACAGCCCCTCGTCGCGCTGGCAGACTGTGTTTGCACCGTTGGGCGTGGCCATCGCGCGCCATCACTTGCCCTTCAAGCTGCTGGACGATCTGCTTCGTGCCTTCGAGCAGGACATTGTCAAGACACGTTACCGCGACCGCAACGAGGTACTGGACTACTGCAGCCGCTCGGCCAATCCGGTCGGCCGCCTGCTGCTGCATCTGTACGGTGTCAACGACGCCGAGTCACTGGCACAGTCGGATGCGATCTGCACCGCATTGCAACTCATCAACTTCTGGCAGGACTTGGGCATCGACACCGCGCGTGACCGCCTGTACCTGCCGCTGACCGATATCGCGTCGCACGGTCTGTCGGTGGAAGGCCTGATGGCCCGACAAGACAGTTCGGCCGCGCGCGGCCTGATCGCCGAGATGAACTCCTGGGCTCGCGCGCTGATGCTGCAAGGCGCGCCGCTGGTGCACCGCGTGGCGGGACGTGCCGGCTGGGAGTTACGTCTGGTGGTGCAAGGCGGGCTGCGCATCGCCGAGAAGATCACCCTGCTCGACCACGCGACGCTGCTGCAGCGCCCACGCATCGGCAAGGCGGATGCGCCGCTGTTGTTGTGGCGAGCCGCCCGGATGCGCCCCCCGACGACGACCTTGACCCGAAGAGCCGCATGACGCCAGAACAACAGTACGTGCAAGACAAGGCCGCCAAGAGTGGCTCCAGCTTCTATTACGCTTTTCTATTCTTGCCACCGCCACGTCGCGCTGCGATCACGGCCTTCTACACCTTCTGCCGAGAAGTGGACGACGTGGTCGACGAGACCAGCGATGCCGGCGTCGCCGCCACCAAGCTGGCCTGGTGGCGCGGCGAGGTGGCCAATGCGTTTGCCGGCCGTCCCAGCCATCCCGTGATGAAGGCACTGATGCCCCACACCGGACCGTTCTCGATCGAGGCCAGGCATTTGCAGGCAGTCATCGATGGCTGCCAGATCGACCTGGAGCAGACGCGCTTCCTCGACTTTCCCGGTCTGGCGCGCTACTGCCATCTGGTGGCGGGCATCGTCGGCGAAGTGGCATCGAGCATCTTCGGACGCAGCAGCGAGGCCACCATTCAGTACGCCCACAAGCTGGGTCTCGCGATGCAACTCACCAACATCATCCGCGACGTTGGCGACGATGCTCGGCGCGGCCGCATCTACCTGCCGGTGTCCGAACTGCAGCGCTTTGACGTCAAGGCGAGCGAGTTGCTACTGCGCACCGCGCCCTATGGCTACAGCGACCGCTTCAGCGCGCTGATGCGCTTCCAGGCGGAACGGGCGCACCAGACGTACGACGCGGCGATGGCGCTGCTGCCCGAAGTCGATCGCCAGCCTCAGAAGCCAGGGCTGATGATGGCCAACATCTACCGCAGCCTGCTGCGCGAGATCGAGGCCGATGGCTTTCAGGTGCTGCACCAGCGCACCTCGCTGACGCCTGTGCGCAAGTTGTGGATCGCGCTGCGCACCCATTGGCAGGGCCGCTGATTGGACGGCGCAACGGCAGGACGCCGCCTGGCGGTGATCGGTGGTGGCTGGGCTGGACTGGCCGCCGCTGTCGAGGCCACCACGCTCGGCGATCAGGTGACGCTGTTCGAAATGGCGCCCACCCTTGGCGGGCGCGCCCGCAGTGTGAGCCGGGTGGAGCCGGCGCTGGACAACGGCCAGCACATCCTGATCGGCGCCTATGCCGACACGCTGCGCCTGATGCGACAGCTCGGTGTCGACAGCACCACGGCGCTGATGCGCACCTCGCTGACCCTGGTCGATACGCAAGGTATCGGGCTGCGGCTGCCCAGTGGCCCGCCGATCCTGGCATTCGCCCGTGGCGTGTTCGCCCACCGCGGCTGGACGCTGCGCGAACGAGCTGCGCTGCTGCTGAAGTCGCTTTATTGGGCCAGCATCGGCTTCACCTGCCGCTCCGACCTGTCGGTCAGCAGCCTGTGCTCTGACCTGCCGCCCGCGGTTCAGCGTGACCTGATCGATCCTCTGTGCGTCTCGGCGCTCAACACACCCGCACCGCAGGCCAGCGCCCGGGTTTTTTTACGCGTGTTGCGTGATGCCATGTTCTCTGGGCCGGGTTCCGCTGATCTGCTGCTGCCACGCCTGCCCCTGGGCGACCTGTTGCCGGAGCCGGCACGGCAATGGCTGACGCAGCGCGGCGCTCGCGTACTGACCTCGAGGCGCGTGATGAGTCTCGAAGCCGATGGCGCGCTGTGGCAGGTCGATGGCGAGACGTTCGACGGTGTGGTGCTCGCCTGCACGGCCAGTGAAGCCGGCCGTCTCGCGCGCGCGCATGCGCCGCTCTGGGGTCGTTGCGCCGCAGCGCTGTGGTACGAGCCCATCGTCACGGTGTATGCGCAGTCGCATGGCACACGTCTGCCGCAGCCAATGACCGTGCTGCGCGCCGATGCGCCGCACGGCCCGGCGCAGTTCGTCTTCGACCACGGCTGGCTGAGTGGTCGCGACGGCCTGCTGAGCTTCGTCATCAGCGCAGCGGAGCCCTGGGTCGAGGCCGGCCCTGACGCCACCGCGCAAGCCGTGTTGACGCAGGCGAATGCGCAGTTGGTCGCACATCTGCGTGCGCCGCTGCAGACACTGCGAGTATTCAACGAGAAGCGCGCCACCTTCCGCTGCAAGCCCCGTCTGCAGCGGCCACCGCCGCGCATCACTGCGGGTCTGATGGCAGCGGGCGACTACATCGAAGGCCCCTACCCCGCCACGCTGGAGGGCGCGGTGCGATCTGGTCTGGATGCGGCGCGGACCTGGCGTAAGGGCTGAACCTTCGCTGAGATTCAGCGCTGCTAGTTCAGCGCAAGGGAAAGGGTGCAGCCAGCGGCTCGCCGATGAACAAGCCCTGCTGCGGCCACGCCACGCTCTTCCAGTAGGCCTCGATCAAGGTGGCACCTTGTACATAGTGCAGCAGCACGATCTGCGGGTGCGGGAACTTCTGTGGGTGTGAGCATGGCTCCGACACGGTTCCGTAGCTGCCGGTGGCACCTGAGGCAATCCACTCCATTGCGCTCATCTGACCGTACTTGCCGTCGAGCCTCCCACCGTAGGAGGTGAGGTGATCGCCCAGGCCACCGGGCACCCACTGCAAGCTGTCCAGCTTGTCGACTTTCACTTTCCCGGTTTGGTACAAAAGCAAACGCTCCGCGCCTTCGAGCACCTCGGCACGTTCGACATGAATGTCGACACCGTAGCCCTTGACGCGCCCCGGCGCAGGAAACAGCGGTGCCCGTGCGCTGCGCGCCTTGTCGGTTGTGATCAGGTAGTGTGCGTTGACATCGGTCGCACCGAGAAGTCCCAGCGTGTGCTCGGACTCGACTCCGCGCCGGATCATCGCTTCGGCCATGGCCACATCCTTTGCGGCCAACAGCATCGAGGGACGCATCTGCAGGTCGGTGTAGGGGCGAGCACTGGGCGAGTTGAAGTAGCGCGACGCACGAGACGGCGCACAGGATTTCCAGCACAGCGCAGAGTCGTACCCCAACGCCAATGCGCCGGTGATCGAATTGCAGGCCACAGCAAAGGGCTCGACCCAGGCCAGCGCCAGCGCCTGGATGTCAGGGCCGAAAAACGCCTTGATGCGCTGTTGCAATGCCTCGAACTCATCAGGCGTGAGCTCGGCTCGGCGCGGCAGTTCGACACGGAGCACCTGTGCGTCGGTCAAGTGGCGGGCCTCGCGGTAGTACTCGCCCACGGCGACCGAGTACGGGTCGTTTGTGTTGATCACCAGGCCGATCTCACGCGCCGTCAGGCGTTCGCTGATCCGCGGCGCCGCAACATTCACGGCACGCTGCGGCGCTGCATCGGATGCAGAGCCGATTGGCTGCGCGTCTCCCTGTGCCCAGACCGGTGCCGCAACCAGGGTGCTGAACCACAGCAGCGCCACCATCGAGTCGCGCCTCACGCTCTCCCAAGCGTGCATCACTCGCGCATCACTGAACCTTCTGATCGTCATTGATAAAGCCCGCAGCAGATCGGGCGAATGTCAGCACACCGTAACGGTAACAGTCAGGCTGCCGGCGCTCACACAAGAACTGGTCGCAGGACGTTTGGATACCCCTCTGCCACGCCGCCCGGAGGACTCAACACCCGGCTGAGGTTGATGCAATGAGCCGCCTAGCCGGGCCGATCCGTTTCGCGATACAAAAACCGTGTCGCGGGGGGGAGGAAAATGCAAGCCATGAAAAGCACCGCCCACCAGACGACTGCCGTGCAGGTTCTGTCACGCAGCTTCGCCGTCCTGGACGTGCTGGCTCAACACTCAGACCCAGTTCCATTGAGGTTGATCAGCGAGAAGACCGGGCTGCACCCGTCGACCGCGCATCGAATCCTCAACGACCTGGTCTCTGGCCGCTTGGTCGATCGACCGGAAGCGGGCAGCTACAGGCTGGGCATGCGACTGCTGGAATTGGGCAATCTGGTCAAGGCGCGTCTCGATGTGCGGGAAGCTGCCATAGGGCCTATGCGTGATCTGCACCAGCTGACGCAACAACCGATCAACCTATCGATGCGACAGGGCGACGAGATTGTCTACATCGAGCGTGCCTACAGCGAGCGCTCGGGCATGCAGGTGGTTCGGGCCGTCGGTGGGCGGGCACCCCTGCACCTGACTTCTGTCGGCAAGCTGTTCCTCGCGCAGGAAGACGCACAGCGGGTGCGCTTGTACGCCACCCGCAGTGGGCTGATCGGCCACACGCGCAACAGCATCACCGAGGTGCCGATGCTAGAGCGGGAGCTGTCGAATGTACTGGCCCGCGGCACAGCAAGGGACGACGAAGAACTTGAGGTCGGTGTGCGCTGCATGGCTGCCGGAATCTACGACGACCAGGGCCTGCTGGTGGCAGGCCTCTCCATATCAGCGCCTGCAGACCGACTAGAAGACCGCTGGCTGGAGAGGCTGAGTGAAACCGCTGATCAGATTTCAAGCGCGCTGGGCCACCAGCGCACGTCACAAGATACCGCTGCGGCGTTGCCCAAGGTCTCGAGGCGGCAGGCACCCAAGTGAAAGCCAGTTGAAGAGTCGGCTGCGTGCACGGTGGCAGCGACCGAGGCAGCCGGCGACAGGCTCAACCCGCGTTCACCCAACGATGTGCGTTCTCCATGATTTGCACGCCAGTCGCCGATAAGCGGCCGTGTTGCATCACGGTTTGCCAACCTCTCGAGAAATTCTCACGATCTTTGGCGGCCTCGGAGCGGGCATGTCGCTGCTCCGCATTCGTCAGCAGACCGCTATCCGCCAGCACCTCCATTGCCCAGGCCATCCGCGCAGAGACGAAAGTGGCATGGTAGATACCGTCCATCGGCCGCGGGTCGGGTCGCAACGGCGACAGGAACAGCTCGTCGTCTTCGTTCAAAACCAGCGGTTCGTCGATCGTCAGGCCAAACAACAGACTATGACCGGCTTCGTGCGCCAGCACCTCGGCAATGCCGAGCGGGGTGTGGTGATGCGAAGGGTTCAGCAGCAGCAGGCCCCACAGCTGGTAGTGCGACGCGCCATCGAATTCCATCGCCGCGCCGGCCGGTGCCTGGGCAAACAACATCTCGGACAGCAATCCAGTGATCTCACCATGCAGCTCAGGCGCGCCCGCCTGCAGAAGGGCCAAGCCTTCGGTCACCAATGCAGCGAAGCGCTCCGCGGTGACATCGGAGATGGGCGCAAACTGCTCGACGTCCGCGCCCATGCGCAGCGCAAGTACTGCCTCAACATCGGCCGACTCAGCATTTCCCCAGCCCTGCATTCGCAAGCCTGGTGCCCGAGGTTCGATTGCGTTGAGCTGCGCAGCGGCCCATTCAGCAGCCGGTCCGTTATCTTCGAAGAGGGAGCTGGCGAGCTGAAAGTAGAGACCGAACGCTCGGGGAGGAAGGGCTTCGCCTGCGGCCAACAATTCACGAGGGCGGATCAGTTGGCGAGTGATTTCAGGCGCGTCTCCAGCACAAGCTTCGGCCACGTGTGCCAGGCTCGACGCGAGTTCTCCATGCATCAAGCCGTCGAGTGCAACCCCCCGATCGGCAGAGGGCGCGAAAGCGAAGGGCGCCGCCAGTGGCGATGTAACGCCTCTTGGCATTGCCGACGCGAGCCGTCAGCCGCGCGGTGACAAGTCGATGGCCTTGAAACCGACTTTCCCACCGACCTTGGCAGCCAATTGCGTAACACCCTTGCCGCCTTGCTTGATCGCGATGGCGACACTGGGCTTCGATGGGGTCAGTGAAATCAATTTGAAACCGAGCAGTTTCTTCGGGTCGAGGGGCAGAGAAGTCATCGTTATTCCTTTGGTGCACTAGGATTGAACGTACGCAAACAGCCGTTACCCTCAGACCGTATCACCAAAGCTCCCCCATGGTCAACACCAGCGCTCGGCGGCTGATTTACGTCTGCAGCCAAGATCACACCTACACCTTCCGCGGCATGCCCGAGCAGCTTCGAGAACGAGGTGTTTCAGCCCGCGTATTGAGCTACGAGAAGCTGTGGGGCTGCAGGTGGCTACCGCGCGGCACCTATGTGATGACCGATTTCGACCGGCTCTCGCCAATGGAGCACGAAATCGCAGGGCGATTGCACGACCATCTGCGCGGGGCCGGGCTGGCGGTGCTGAACAATCCGCGCGATTTCCGCCCCCGCGACAGCCTGCTGAAGGCGCTGCATGCAGAAGGTCTGAATGGGTTTACCTGTTGCCTGCCCGCAGCGGGCGAATGGCCTCAGCGGTATCCGGTGTTCCTGCGTACGATCGCGGCGCATCGCGGGGCATTAACCGACCTGCTCCACGATCGCGCCGCCGCAGACGCAGCCCTGGCGCGCGCACTCAGCAGCGGTGGTCTGATGCGAGACCTGGTTTTCGTCGAGTACGCAGCCGAGCCGCAGCCCGAAACAGGCAGTTTCCAGAAGCACGCAGCGTTTCGCGTCGGTCCACACATCATCCGCGCAAACACCGTAAACGACACCAGTTGGATGGCCAAGGCTGGCTCGGAAGGCGTCGCGTCAGCAGCGCAGTATCTGGCCGAGCGGTCGGAGATGGACGCCTATCCGCACCATGACTATGTGATGCGGGTATTCGAACTGGCCGGATTGCAATTCGGGCGCCTCGATTTCGGCATCGTCGCCGGTCGCCCGCAGACCTACGAGATCAACACCAATCCGATGATGACGCTGACGGCGACACATCCGAACGCCACCCGCAGCGAGACGATGGGGCTCGTCAAATCGCGTCTCGTATCCGCACTGGCAGAGGCGGCACAACCGGCTTCCTGGCTGCCGTTGCCAGTGCCGAAATACTTCAAAAAGAGATTCGTTGCGGGATATCGTCCTTGGCGATTCTGACGGTCAGTACGCGGCCTTTGGAAGCTTGGCGTTGATCCACTTGCGCACCCGCTCCGCATCAGCGAGCCGGGTGTAGCGCCCACTCGAATCCAGGAACACCATGATCAGTTTTCGGCCAGCCATGCTGGCTTGCATGACCAGACAGCGGCCAGCTTCGGAGATGTAGCCCGTCTTTTGCAATCCGATGTCCCACGTCGGGTTGCTGACCAATCCATTGGTGTTGTGGAATTGCAGTTGCCTGTGGCCCACATCAACCTGGTATTCGGGCGAAGTCGATAACTCTCGGATCAAGGGGTGCGTGTGCGCGAGCTTGACCAGCGTGGCCAGATCGTGGGCGCTGGACTGGTTCTGGCTCGACAAGCCGGTGGGCTCGACGTACCGGGTGTCGAACATGCCGAGCAGTTGCGCTTTCGCGTTCATTGCGGACACGAACGCAGACAAGCCGCCGGGGTAGTGGCGACCGAGTGCATGTGCGGCTCGGTTTTCCGACGACATCAGCGCCAGATGCAGCATTTCCTCGCGCGTCAGCTGCGTGCCGACATTCAAGCGAGAACGGCTGCCCTTCTCGGTATCGACATCATCCTGGGTAACCGTCAGTACTTCGTCAAGTGGCAAGTCGGCGTCTGTGACCACGACCGCCGTCATCAGCTTGGTGATCGATGCGATTGGCAGCACCGCCTGTGAATTCTTGCTGAACAAGACTTCGTCTGTGTCCTGATCCACCACCAAGGCCACGCTTGATTTCAGCTCCAGTTTGTCAGGAGTCGACCGCAGGCCAGCCTGTGCGGCCATCGACAGCGGAACAGGCGGCGCCTTCACGGCTACACGCCGCGCAGCGACCCGAGATGGCTTGCCGACCAGCCGGGCCGAAACCCTGTTTGCTTTGGCTGGGCTACGAGCCTTGGCCCGAACTTGCGGCTTGCTTGCTTTGGCGGGCGCTTTAGCCGCGGTGGGGGCGACCTCATCAACTTCAGCACGAACTGGCTGCGAAGCGATAAGCATCAGGGTGACCGAGGCAAGCACTGTGAGCCAATAGCGGGATGTTTTTGTCACAAGTGCCTCGATTCCAACCGTGGAAGAAAGTGTAGGTCACCCTAAAAAAACGCGCAATATCAAAACGTTACGTCATTTTCCTAAAGTGCCTTGTGCATCTTCGCCCACCCCGTTCGATATCAGCCTTGGGCAGCCACTCTTTCGGTCGTGCTGTGCAGCTTGTTCAACGCCGACAGATATGCCTTCGCTGACGCGACCACGATGTCAGGATCGGCACCGACCCCGTTGACCACACGACCGGCCAATTGCAAGCGCACCGTCACCTCGCCTTGAGATTCTGTGCTGCCCGAGGTGATCGCATTGACCGAATAGAGCAGCAATTCAGCGCCGGTTCCGAGCTTGGATTCGATCGCCTTGAGGCTCGCGTCGACAGGACCATTGCCATCACTCTCAGCGTGTAGTTCTGTGGTTCCGGCGGCAAATGCAACGCGCGCATGCGGCAACTCGCCGGTTTCCGAATGCTGCGACAGCGAGAGCAGGCGGTAATGCTCCTGCTCGGTGGTCACCGATTCGTCCATCACCAGCGCAGTGATGTCCTCGTCGAAGATCTCGCTTTTGCGATCGGCCAGTTCCTTGAACTTGGTGAAGGCCGCATTGACCTCGGTCTCCGATGCCAGCTCGATGCCCAGATCGTGCAGGCGCTGCTTGAATGCATTGCGCCCAGACAACTTGCCCAGCACGATCTTGTTGGCCGCCCAACCCACGTCCTCAGCACGCATGATTTCGTAGGTGTCGCGGGCCTTCAGCACGCCGTCCTGGTGGATGCCAGACGCATGCGCAAATGCATTCGCACCGACCACTGCCTTGTTGGGCTGCACCACGAAACCAGTGGTCTGCGCCACCAACCTCGAAGCTGGCACGATCTGCGTGGCATCGATGCCCACCTCGAGCCCGAAATGGTCGCGACGGGTCCGTACCGCCATCACGACCTCTTCCAGGGCACAGTTGCCCGCGCGCTCTCCCAGGCCATTGATCGTGCACTCGATCTGGCGTGCACCGCCAATCTTCACGCCCGCCAGCGAATTGGCCACGGCCATGCCGAGATCGTTGTGGCAATGCACCGACCAGATCGCCTTGTCGGCATTCGGAATTCGGGTGCGCAGGTCAAGAATGAAGTTGCCGTACAACTCGGGGATCGCGTAGCCCACGGTGTCTGGAATGTTGATCGTTGTGGCGCCTTCAGCAATGACAGCTTCCAGCACGCGGCACAGGAAGTCGGGATCCGAACGGTAGCCGTCTTCCGGCGAAAACTCGACATCACCCGTCAGGTTGCGCGCGAAGCGCACTGCGAGCTTCGCCTGCTCGAACACCTGATCGGGCGTCATGCGCAGCTTCTTCTCCATGTGCAAGGCGCTGGTCGCGAGGAACAGGTGAATGCGAGTGGATGCGCCACCCTTGAGCGCTTCGGCAGCGCGCGCGATGTCCTTGTCATTAGCGCGGGCGAGCGAGCAGACCGTGCTGTCCTTGATCGCCTGAGCGATGGCCTTTACGGCTTCAAAGTCTCCGTTCGACGAAGCGGCAAAGCCAGCTTCGATCACATCGACCTTGAGGCGCTCCAGCTGCCTTGCTATACGCAGCTTTTCGTCACGGGTCATCGAAGCGCCAGGAGATTGCTCGCCATCACGCAAGGTGGTGTCGAAGATGATGAGTTTGTCGGCCATGGTGTTGATCCTCAGATGACGTGAACGAGAAGTAGATGCGCAAAACAAAACGGCCCGCTGCATGTGCAAGCGGGCCGGCGAGACGAAAACGATGAGACGTGAACGGTCAGCGGGCCCTGATGGTCTCCAGCAGTAGCGTCAGCAGAGCGTTGTCGAACGTTTTCATCGCTGAAATGTAGCACGCGGCCTTCAACGATGCAGGCCCTGTTCTTCGGGCTCGTCGGTCGAGGTCGCAATCACGCTGACGGGTCGCCCCTTCATCCGCCGCCAGACGTACACCCCGTAGCCCGAGCCGGCATAAAGACAGAACACCGCGAACAAGACGATAGGCGGATGCAGATTGATCAGCGCGATCGCGAGCGCCAAAGCAACGATCACTACGAACGGCACGGTGCGCTTCAGGCTGAATTCCTTGAAGCTGTAGAACGGCAGGTTGGTGACCATGGTCAGCCCGGCGACAAGCGTCAACGCCATCGCCAAGCCGGCCAGCCAACCATGCATGTCGGACTGCTGGTAGCCTGCGTCATCCATCAGCCAGATGAATCCCATGACCACGGCCGCGGCCGCTGGACTGGGCAGGCCTTGAAAGTAGCGCTTGTCGACAACGGTGAGATTGGTATTGAAACGAGCCAGCCGCAGCGCCGCACATGAGCAGTAGACAAATGCGGCCACCCACCCCGCCTTGCCCATTCCCTTCAACGCCCATTCATAGACGATCAAAGCGGGCGCGGCGCCGAAGGACACCATGTCCGACAGGCTGTCCATCTGCTCGCCGAAGGTGCTTTGCGTGTTGGTCATCCGCGCGACGCGGCCGTCCAGGCTGTCCAGCACCATCGCGCAGAACACACCCACGGCTGCCTGCTCAAAGCGGCCATTCATCGCCATCACGATGGCGTAGAAACCGCCGAACAGGGCCGCCAGCGTGAACAGATTGGGCAGGACATAGACGCCCTTGCGACGCGGGCGCGGCGGGCTGTCATCGATCTCTGGATCGGGATGTGGGTCGTCTGTGCCGCTCGTCTTCATTCGATGCAGGATACCGCAGGGGAACATGAAAAAGCCGCGAGGTGATCCTCGCGGCTCGTGGCTTTCAGTTGGTCACACGGCCCGTCTGCAACTCAGTTCTTCGACTGATCGACCAGCCGGTTCTTCTTGATCCACGGCATCATCGCGCGCAACTGCTCGCCGACGACCTCGATCTGATGCTCGGCCATCAGGCGGCGCCGCGACAACAGGGTTGGCGCACCAGCGCGGTTCTCGATGATGAAGCTCTTCGCGTACTCACCGGTCTGGATGTCGGTCAGGATCTGCTTCATGGCTTTCTTCGACTCGGCGGTGACGACACGCGGGCCCGACACGTACTCGCCGTACTCGGCGTTGTTCGAGATCGAATAGTTCATGTTCGCGATGCCGCCTTCATAGATCAGGTCGACGATCAGCTTCAGTTCGTGCAGGCATTCGAAGTAGGCCATCTCTGGCGCGTAACCGGCTTCGGTCAGCGTTTCGAAGCCGGCCTTGATCAACTCGACCGCACCTCCGCACAGCACGGCTTGCTCACCAAAGAGATCGGTCTCGGTTTCTTCGCGGAAGTTGGTCTCGATGACTCCAGCCTTGCCGCCGCCGTTGGCCGCTGCGTAGCTCAGCGCCAGATCTCGCGCCTTGCCACTCTTGTCCGCGTGTACGGCGATCAGGTGCGGTACGCCGCCACCCTGGGTGTAGGTCGCGCGTACGGTATGTCCCGGCGCCTTCGGCGCGACCATCCACACATCAAGATCGGCGCGCGGAATCACCTGGCCGTAGTGCACATTGAAGCCGTGCGCGAAGGCCAGCGAAGCGCCTTGCTTGAGGTTCGGCTCAATGTCGTTCTTGTAGACCTCAGCGATCTGCTCGTCGGGCAGCAACACCATCACGATGTCGGCCGACTTCACGGCCTCGGCCACCTCGGCCACCTTGAGCCCGGCCTTCTCGACCTTGGTCCATGACGGGCCACCCTTTCGCACACCGACGGTGACCTTGACGCCGCTGTCGTTCAGGTTCTGCGCGTGCGCATGGCCTTGCGAGCCGTAACCGATGATGGTGACGTTCTTGCCCTTGACGAGGCTGAGGTCAGCGTCTTTGTCGTAGTAAACCTTCATGGTGATCTCCTGGTATCGGATGTTGAGTGGTCGGAAAAAATGTGGGTCTCAAACTCGCAGAATGCGCTCTCCGCGCCCGATCCCGCTGGTACCGGTGCGCACGGTCTCGAGAATCGCGGCACGGTCGATGGCCTCGATGAATGCATCGAGCTTGGACGAGTCGCCCGTCAATTCGATGGTGTAGCTCTTTTCGGTCACGTCAATGATGCGGCCACGGAAGATGTCGGCCATGCGCATCATCTCGTCGCGTTCCTTGCCGACCGCGCGCACCTTGATCAGCATGAGCTCGCGTTCGGTGTAGGCGCCTTCGGTCAGATCAACGACCTTGACCACTTCGATCAGACGATTCAAGTGCTTAGTGATCTGCTCGATTACGTCGCTGGAGCCGGTGGTAACGATGGTCATGCGCGACAGCGATGGATCCTCCGTAGGCGCGACCGTCAGGCTTTCGATGTTGTATGCGCGAGCCGAGAACAGCCCGACCACGCGCGACAGCGCGCCGGCTTCGTTCTCCAGCAGCAAGGCGATGATGTGTTTCATGTGCAGTGTCTGTCCACTCTCGGGTAGACGGCGGCGGTAACCGCCGACTCCCTGGGTGCGGCCTGAAAAAGTGAATGGGTCCGGATTCGATACGGGTGGTTGATGGTCTCCGCGTGAAGTCAGCCCGTTCGGTGGTGTATCGACCCGCGCGGTAACGCGGGTCTGACACCACCGTTCAGCGCCTCAGAGGTCTTCAGAGCCCAGCAACATCTCGGTGATGCCCTTGCCAGCCTTGACCATCGGCCAGACGTTTTCTTCCTGGTCAGTGCGGATGTCGAGGAACACAGTCCGATCCTTCAATCGGATGGCTTCGCGCAATGCGCCTTCCACATCGGCGGGGTTCTCGACCTTCAGACCCACATGGCCATAGGCCTCGGCCAGCTTGACGAAGTCAGGCAACGCATCCATGTAGCTATGCGAATAGCGGCCACCGTAGTCGAGTTGCTGCCACTGCCGCACCATGCCGAGGTAGCGGTTGTTAAGCGAGATCACCTTGACCGGCGTGTTGTACTGCTTGCAGGTCGACAACTCCTGGATGCACATCTGGATGGAGCCCTCGCCGGTGACGCAGAAAACATCCGCGTCCGGCTTGGCGAGCTTGATGCCCATCGCATACGGCAAACCGACACCCATCGTGCCCAGTCCACCCGAGTTGATCCAGCGGCGCGGCTCGTCGAAGCGGTAGTACTGCGCAGCCCACATCTGGTGCTGGCCAACGTCCGACGTGATGTACGAATCCGAGTCCTTGGTCAACTCCCAGAGCTTCTCGATTACGTACTGCGGCTTGATGACGACATCACTGTGGGTGTAATTCAGGCACTCCTGCTTTCGCCACTCCGCGATCTGCGACCACCAAGCCCCGAGTGCATTGGCATCAGGGCGCGCCTGCGCTTCCTTGATCTGCGCAATCAGCTCTTGCAGCACTTCCTTCACGTCCCCGACGATCGGGATGTCGACCTTCACGCGCTTCGAGATTGAGGAAGGATCAATGTCGACATGGACGATCTTGCGTTGCACCGAGGCGAAGTGCGTTGGATTGCCGATCACGCGGTCATCGAAGCGAGCACCAACGGCCAGCAGAACGTCGCAGTTCTGCATCGTCATGTTGGCTTCATAGGTGCCGTGCATGCCGAGCATGCCCAGGAACTTTGGATCGCTGGACGGATAAGCACCGAGTCCCATCAACGTGTTGGTACACGGGAACCCCAGCAGATTCACCAGTTCACGCAGTTCGGTGGACGCGTTGCCGAGAATCACGCCGCCGCCGCTGTAGATGTAGGGCCGCTTCGACGCCAGAAGCAATTGCACCGCCTTGCGGATCTGGCCAGCATGCCCCTTGCGCACCGGGCTGTACGAACGCATTTCCAGCGTTGCAGGGTAGGAAAACGGTGCCAAATTCACCGACACGTCCTTCGGGATGTCGACGACAACCGGGCCGGGCCGGCCGGTGCGAGCGATGTGGAAGGCCTTCTTCAACGTCATCGCCAGCTCGCGAACATCCTTGACCAGGAAGTTGTGCTTCACGATCGGGCGGGTGATCCCAACCGTATCGCATTCCTGGAAGGCATCGAGTCCGATCGCCTGCGTCGGCACCTGCCCGGTGATGATCACCATCGGGATGCTGTCCATGTAGGCGGTGGCGATGCCAGTGATGGCATTCGTCACGCCGGGACCGGAAGTGACCAGCGCCACGCCGACCTCGCCGGTGGCCCGGGCATAGCCGTCGGCAGCATGGACCGCGGCCTGCTCATGACGCACCAGAACGTGCTCGATGGTGTTCTGCTTGTAAAGCGCGTCGTAGATGTACAAAACCGCGCCACCTGGATAACCCCAGAGGAACTTGACGTTCTCGGCCTGCAGGCAGCGAACCAGGATTTCAGCGCCGTTGGGCTCGGCGGGAGGGGTGACTGCGGCAGCGTTCGCAGCGGAGGGCGCCAATGCGGCGCGCTTGACTTCAGCGTCTGACATGTCCATTTCGAACCTCTGTGAATTTCTCTAACGAAAAACCATCGGTGCGCCTCTCCTCACTCTTGTGAAGCGGGTGTGGCGCCTGGTGAATCACCTTCAGGAGGCTCTCAGTTCAAGAGCCACAGCGGCGATCCATCTGTTGTGCAACCCGTCATTATGGCACCCTCGCCCACCGAGCGGATCTGCTCCGACACCCCACGGTGGTGCGATGAGATACTCCAAATCCTTTTCCCCGCCCCGTCAAGAGGCGCCCTCGCCTTGGCTTCCGAACAAGAACTGTCTGCTTTTCTCAAGAGCGTCGAGAAACGCGCCTTCAAGCGGGCGGTCTTTGCCGTGCGTGACGAAGATGCTGCCCTGGATGTGGTGCAGGACGCCATGATCAAGCTAGCCGAGAACTATGCCGACCGGCCAGCAGCCGAGTTGCCTCCGCTCTTCCAGCGCATCCTGTCGAATGCGACGATGGACTGGTTCCGGCGTCAGAAGGTGCGGGGCGCACTTTTTCGCAATTTTTCCGACTTCGAGCCTGCCGGCGGCGACGAGGATTTCGATATTCTTGAGGTGCTGGAAGCATTCGCTGGCGAGGCATCTGCCGAAAGTGCCTCGGACGTGGTCTCGCGCGGCCAGGTTTTTGCTTTGATCGAGAGTCAGATCGCGGATCTGCCCGCTCGTCAACGAGAAGCGTTTCTGCTGCGTTACTGGGAAGAGCTCGATGTCTCGGAAACAGCCTTGGTGATGGGCTGCTCAGAGGGAAGCGTCAAGACGCACTGTTCCCGTGCGGTGCATGCGCTCGCAAAGGCTCTGAACGCGAAAGGAATTACCCTGTGAATGCCACTGAACATTCTTCTGACCACCGGGTGACAACGCTTGAGTCGCGCTTCGGGTTGCTGGTGGCAGCTCGCCTGAGCGAGGGTACCGAGCAATTGCCACACGATGTCACCGAGCGCCTGCGCCACGCGCGGCAGTTAGCCTTGGCAGCTCACCGCCAGACAGTGTCAGCGGTGCATGTGAATGCCGCGGCAGCTGGGTATTCGTCGGCTGCCACGTTGTCGTTCGGCGGCGGTTCGAGAGGCAAGTCGTGGTGGACGTCGCTGGCCGCGCTGGTTCCTCTGGCGGCGTTGTTGCTCGGTCTAGGCATGATCGAGCATTTCCACATCCAAGACCAGATTGCGGCCGCTGCCGAGGTCGATACCGCCTTGTTATCGGATGACTTGCCGCCCGAGGCCTACAGTGACCCAGGGTTTGTCGAGTACTTGAAGACGTCACGCGAGTGACTGATGCAGGCATGGCGAGCGCTTTCGAACCGCTGACCGAACGCCCGGCCCTTCGTCGGCAGCTTGCAATTGCCTCGGTATCCTTGGTCATCGCAGGCTGTTTCATCGAGCAGGCACTGGGGGCTGGGACGGCCGCGCCACACACAGTCGCAGCAAATGGCGGCGTCACTGCGGCCAAGTCCGAACGGTCACCCTCATGGGACAGCCTGGCTCCTAGCCAACGTGCGGCCCTGAAGCCACTGGAACACGCGTGGCGAAGCATCGGTTCCGACCATAAGCAGAAGTGGCTGGAAGTCGTCGCCCAGTTCCCCGTCAAGTCGGCTGATGAGCGCCAGCGCATCCAGGCGCGAATGACCGAATGGGCCGCGCTGACGCCAGAGCAACGGGGCGCCGCGCGCCTGCAGTTCAAGCAGGCGCAACAACTGGCCCCATCCAACAGGCAAGCGCGCTGGGATGCCTATCAGGCACTACCCGACGCAGAAAAGAAGGAATTTGCCGCGCGCGCAGCGCCTGCTGCAGCCACAGGCACTTCTTCGAAGCTCAGGGCAGAGGCTGTTGCAACAGGTGTTGCGGATGCCCGCGATGTTCAAACCAAATCCAACGTGGTGGTTCCACCCGATGTCCGCCAACAGGCCCGTTCAGTGGCACCCACACTGGTGCAGGCGCCTAGGGGAGCCACGACAACACTGATCTCGAAGCGCCCATCGCCGCCTGCGCACCAGCAGGCAGGGTTGCCGAAGATCACTGCATCGCCCAGTTTCGTCGACCCCTCGACCCTGCTGCCCAAGCGCGGGCCGCAAGGCGCAGCGGTGGTCGCGGCCAGCGCATCGGCGCCAGCGATGACCCCTCGCTGACCCGGTCATGTCGAGCAGTCTTCTGAATCCGCTGCCATCGACGGCGTTGTCAGCGCCCAGCCTGCGGCGGCGCATGGCCTGCTTCCTCTACGAGGGGATGATCCTGTTCGGCATCGGACTGATTCCCGGGGCAGTTGGCGCCCTGTTTGTCGCTCTGACAGGACAGACTCATCCGCTGCAAAGCGAGACCGCACTGCGCCTCTTCGCATTCGTGTTCTACGGTGTCTACTTCACGTACTTCTGGTCCCGGCGCGGGCAGACTTTGCCGATGCAGACTTGGCACATCCGCGTGATCACCATCAACGGTGACAAGCTGAGCCAGCCTCGTGCACTGGCTCGTTACCTGCTCAGTTGCGCATGGTTCGCACCGGCCGCATTGATCGCGTCAATCAACCACTGGACGCGGTGGGATGCGCTGGCAGCCGTCGCTGTCGGCGTGGTCGGCTACGCACTGCTCGCACTGCTTCAACCGCAACGCCAGTTCTGGCATGACGTGCTCTGCGGCACACAGCTCGTGGATGCCAAACCCGAGCCTCGTCGCAAGCCCTGAGCCAATCACAGGCACAGGCCCGCTGACGCATGCCGGTCCGCATGCACAATCGCCGCGCATGACGACCAACCGCTACAAAGGCCGAACCGGCCTCGACCGCGTGGTGCGAGCCACCGGCTATTCGATCGAAGGACTGAGGGCAGCCTATCGAGGCGAAAGTGCATTCAGGCAGGAGTTCTGGCTCGCGGTTCTGATGTTGCCTACCGCGTTCTGGCTTGGCCAGTCCTGGGTCGAGGTGGCATTGCTGGCCGGATCGGTGATTTTGGTGCTGATCGTCGAACTGCTCAATTCGGGCATCGAGGCGGCCATCGATCGCGTGTCATTCGAACTGCACGAGTTGTCCAAGCGTGCGAAAGACCTAGGGAGCGCAGCGGTGTTTCTATCGCTGGTGCTGTGCAGCAGCATCTGGCTCGCTGCCCTGTGGCACCGTTTTCTTGCCTGAAAGGCAGAAAACGGCAGATTCATCGATAGCCCAAGCGCCCGCGATGAGCGGGACAGCTTCAACGGCAAAGAACGGGTCAGATCGCCGCTTCGCCAGTCTCGCCAGTACGGATGCGCACCACCTGATCGATCGAGGTGACGAAAATCTTGCCGTCACCGATCTTGCCCGTCTTGGCGGCCTTGACGATGGCCTCAATGCAGCGATCGAGGTCAGCGGTCTTGACCATGACTTCCACTTTCACCTTGGGCAGGAAGTCGACCACGTATTCGGCGCCACGGTACAACTCGGTGTGGCCCTTCTGGCGCCCGAAACCCTTCACTTCGGTCACTGTCAGGCCGGTGACCCCGACCTCGGCCAGCGCCTCACGGACTTCTTCCAGCTTGAACGGTTTAAGGATGGCGGTGATCTGCTTCATACGGCCCCTGGCGTTGGTTTTACTGAAGTTTAATCGCTGATCATGCGCGAAATTTCGAGGTGATCGGGTAGCGCCAGTCGCGACCGAACGCGCGATGCGTGATGCGGATGCCCACCGGCGCTTGCCGACGCTTGTATTCGTTGACCTTGATCAATCGCGTCACGCGCTCCACATCGTCACGATCGAATCCCGCCGCCACGATGTCTTCGATGCTCTGGTCGTCTTCCATGTAGCGCTCCACCACTTCATCGAGAACGGCGTACTCGGGCAGACTGTCCTGGTCTTTCTGGTCCGGCCGCAGCTCGGCCGACGGTGCACGGGTCAGGATGCGCGTCGGGATCACTTCCCCGCGGCCGCCATTGGGCTGCGCGTTCTTCCAGGCACAGAGTCGATAAACCAGTGTTTTCGCCACGTCCTTGATCACGGCAAAGCCGCCGGCCATGTCGCCATACAGCGTGCAGTAGCCGGTGGCCATCTCGCTCTTGTTTCCGGTGGTCAGCACGATCGCGCCGAACTTGTTCGACATCGCCATCAGCAGCGTGCCGCGGATGCGCGCCTGGATGTTCTCTTCGGTCGTGTCTTCAGGCCGACCGGCAAACTCGATCGCCAAGCTCTGCTTGAAGGCGTCAAACATGGGCGCGATCGAGATCTCGTCGTAGCGAACGCCGAGGCGCGCTGCCATGTCGCGCGCGTCGATCCAGGAGATGTCGGCGGTGTAGGGCGACGGCATCATCACCGCGCGCACCCTGTCGGCGCCCAGCGCATCGACCGCAATCGCCAGCACCAGCGCCGAATCGACGCCGCCGCTCAGGCCGATCAGCGCGCCCGGAAACCCGTTCTTGCCGATGTAGTCGCGCACGCCGGTGACCAGTGCCGCCCAGGCCTGGGCCTCGACGCAGGGCACCGCAACGACTGCTCCCGTCGCTGTGTCGGCTGACACCTCGAGCATCAGCAGCAATTCCTCGAACATCGGGGCGCGTGCCGTCACACGGCCAGCGGCATCGACCGCAAACGACGCGCCATCAAACACCACTTCGTCCTGCCCACCGGTCAGGTGCGCATACAGCAGCGGCAGCCTGACATCGCGTGCGCGCTCGCCCATGCGCACCTCCCGCTCTTCGACCTTGCCCAGGTGGTACGGCGAGGCATTCAGCACGCACAGCACCTGCGCACCAGCGGCCTTGGCGCTGCGGGCCGGCTCGTCGAACCAGGCGTCCTCGCAGATCGCCAGGCCGAAGCGCAGGCCATCCACCTCGAACACCACCGGCCCCAGCCCCGCGTCGCGACCCGACGCAAAGTAGCGGCGCTCATCGAAGACCTGGTAGTTCGGCAGTTCACGCTTGCAATAGGTCGCGATCACGCGGCCTTCGCTCAGCACCGAGGCCGCGTTGTGCCGGCGCTGCACTGCGTGCGATCTGGTTCGCACATCGGCCCGATCGGCGAACTGGTGCGGATGGCCAACGACCACGTGCAGACCCGGCAAATCCGCCAATGCGCTGGCGCAATCGGCCAGCGCATCTCGACAGGCTTGCATGAAGGCCGGGCGGAGCAACAGGTCCTCTGGTGGATAACCACACAGGCTCAACTCCGGCGTCACCACCAGCCGGGCGCCCTGAGAATGCGCACGTCGCGCAAATTCGACGATCTTGGCGGCATTGCCAGCCATGTCACCGACCGTTGCATTGATCTGCGCCAACGCAACTTTGACCACAGGGAGGGAGCTCATGTTGAAGGCAGAAGCACAGGGCAGGGATCAGAAGGCACAGCAGCGTTGAAGAATACTGTCATTCGGGTGAACGACCACCCTGCGGGTATCGCGGCTGCAGACTGGAATGCCCTTCTGTCCGATCAGCCCAGCGCAACGCCGTTCATGCGCCATGAATACCTGCTGGCGCTTCATGAGTCCGGCAGCGCGGTGGCCAAGACAGGCTGGCAGCCACAGTTCCTGTCGGTGCACGAAGACGATACCTTGGTGGCAGCCTGTCCGCTGTACATGAAGACCCACTCATACGGCGAGTACGTGTTCGACTGGGCGTGGGCCGATGCCTACCGTCGCCATGGCCTGGACTACTACCCGAAGCTGCTCGATGCGGTGCCGTTCACACCTGTGCCCGGGCCGCGCCTGCTCGCTCGCGATGCAGCGTCACGCGTGGCGCTGCTCAAGGGCATGCAAAAGCTGGTCACGCAGGCCGAGCTGTCGTCAGCGCATCTGCTCTTCCTCGACGAAGCCGACAGCGCTGCAGCGCGCGAAGCCGGCTGGATGATGCGCACTACCGTCCAGTTCCACTGGACCAACCGAGAGCCGCAGCCATACGCCGACTTTGCCGACTTCCTGGCCAACCTGCAGCGTGAAAAACGCAAGAAGATCCAGCAGGAAAGGCGGCGTGTGACGGATGCGGGAGTCACATTCGACACCCTGGAAGGTACGGCCATCACCGAGGCCGACTGGGACTACTTCTACCGCTGCTACACCCTGACCTATCAGATGCACCGCTCGACGCCGTACCTGACGCGCGACTTCTTTGCACGGATGGCGCAGACGATGCCCGAGAACTGGCTTCTCTTCATCGCCCGCCGTGATGGCGAGCGGATCGCAGCGTCGTTGATCGGCATTGATCCTGCCAAAGGCCATGCCTTCGGCCGCTACTGGGGTGCCACCGAAGCTGTCAGTTGCCTGCACTTCGACGCCTGCTACTACCAACCCCTGTCATGGTGCATCGCCCAGGGCTACCAACGCTTCGAAGGCGGGGCACAGGGCGAGCACAAGATGGCTCGAGGCCTGCTGCCCGTGCAGACCCAATCAGCGCACTGGTTGGCGCACCCTCAGTTCGCCGAAGCTGTGGCCAACTTCCTGCAGCAGGAAGGCGCAGGCGTCGCCCAGTACGTCGATGAACTGAACGACCGCCTGCCGTTCAAGGCTTCGTCTTGAAGTCTCCTGCGAAGCCGTAGACGAATCGGTCTGGTGACAGGTACTTGCGCAAGGCGGCGTTGACCTGCTCGACCGTCAGCGCCTGCAGTTCTGCATCGACCTGCGCAGAGCGCGCAAAAGTGCGGCCAATGTGCAGGTTGTTGGCGATGCCGGCGGCCACTGCGGCATCCCGGGCACGCGTCAGCCGGCGGTAGTTCAGCAGGCCTCGCTGGCCTTCGGAGAGCTCCTTCGCCGTGAATCCGTCTTTCAGCGCTCGTGCCAGTTCCTCGCGGAACGCCGCCTCCACCTTGGGCTGGTTCTGTGGCGCGAAGATCGCCGTGGCCGACCACGCGGAATGCGGTTCGGTGTCGTTCCATTCGATCCAACTGCGCACGTCGTACGACAAGCCTTCGGTCTCGCGGATGCGTCGCCACAACCGCGAGTTACCGCCAGAACCGAGCAGGTAGTTCGCCATCGACAGCGCAGCGTAATCGGCATCGTTGTCGGACAGCGGCACCGGAAACTCGACCCGCATCGTCGCGTTCTGCTTGTCAGGTGTGATCAAGAGCAGCCGCGCCGGCGGCACCGAAATCAGGGGCTGTGGCACACGGGTGTACGGCGCGCCGACCTGCCAGTCGCCAAAGGCCGCCTGCAGCGCCTGGCGCACCGCCGCCACGTCGAAGTCGCCGACGGCGGAGAACTCACCCACCTTGGCGCCGTAGAACTTTCGATGGTGCTCACGCACCTGCTCCAGCGTCACACTGCTGATGTCCTGAACGATCTCGTCGAAGGTGCGGGCGTATCGGAGGTCACCGCGCGGATAAGGGTTGCCGAGCCGGGCCAGCGTGTTGCTCACCACAGCCTCTGGCTCCTTGCGGTCCTGCTCGATGCTTGCCAGTGCTTGGCGCCGCACTTCTTCCAACGCGTCCGCCGGCAGCACTGGATGGCGCAACAAGTCGCCCACCAGCGCAATGGCGTCCGGCAGGTACTCGCGCCTCGAGCTCAGACCCACCGTCACCACGCCAGCGCCACCACTGATACTGATCTCGGTTTTTAATGCGTCGAGTCGGTCCTGGATCTGCTGGCGCGTCATCGTCGCCGTGCCCTTGTCGAGCAGCGCGGCGACCATGTCGGCCACTTCGCCCTGACCGAACAGCGACTTTTCGTCGCCAAAACGCAGCGACAGCATCGCCTGCACCGCATTGCCGCGGCTGCCCTTGGGCAGCAGGCCGACACGCAGGCCGCCGATGTCGAAGCGCTGGGTGCGTCGATCAATGTTGGCGGGCGTCGCTTCAAAGGCTTCCACAGCGGCGGCCGCGCCTTTTGGTTTGAAGGCCTGCAACTGCGAGACAACGTCCACCTTTGCCGGCACGGGTGCACGCTGCGGTTGGTCGGTGGGCAGGTAGACGCCCAGCGTGCGATTTGACGGCAGCAGGCGCTGTTCGGCCACACGCTGAACATCCGCCAAGGTGGCATCACGCACCCGATCGCGATTCAGGAAGAACAGACGCCAGTCGCCCATCGCCACGGTTTCACTGAGCGCAATGCCCACCGTCTCAGGGTTGGTGAAGGCCTGATCCCACCCTTTGAGCCACTTGGTCTTGGCCCGATCGAGTTCTTCCTGCGTGATCGGCTGCTTGGACACCGATTCGACGGTGGCCAGCAGTTCGTTGCGCGCCACATCCACGTCTTGCTGCGGGCCGAGTTGCGTACCGAACAGCGCAAAACCGGGCTCGGCCAGACCCGGCGAGAACGCATAGGTGGTCGCTGCCAGCCCCTTCTCGGTCAGGCGCTTGTGCAGGCGTCCGCTTGGTGCGTCGCCCATGATGGAGCCCAGCAGATCCACGGCGGCGAAGTCGGGATGCGCACCGGGCGGCACGTGGTATGCCGCGTAAAGCACCGGCACGCCGCCAGTGCGGCGCAGCGTGATGCTGCGTTCACCGTCTTGCACCGGGTCCAGCGTGTATTGCCTGGGCAGCACGCGCGCAGGCTTCTTGATCACGCCAAACGACTGTGCGATCCACGACAGCGTCTGCGCCGGCTGGAACTTGCCCGAGACGATCAACGTGGCGTTGTCTGGCTGGTAATACAGGCGATAGAACGCCTGCAGGCGCGGGATGTCGACGTTTTCCACGTCGCTGCGCGCGCCAATGGTTTCCTTGCCGTAGTTGTGCCACTGGAACATCGTCGCCAGCGTCTTCGAGAACAGGATGCGGTCGGGGTTGTTCTCGCCCGACTCCATCTCGTTGCGCACCACCGTCATCTCGGTGTCCAGCGACTTGCGGGCGATGTAGCTGTTGACCATCGCATCGGCCTGCCAGCCCAGGTACCAGCGCAGGTTGTCGTCGTTGGCCGAGAAGCTGGCGGTGTAGTTGGTGCGGTCGAACCAGGTGGTGCCGTTGGCGGCCAGGCCGCGCTTGGTGAATTCGGGCCAGACGCTCGGGTGCTTCGGCGAGCCCTTGAATATCAGGTGCTCCAGCAGGTGCGCCATGCCGGTCTCGCCATAGTTTTCGTGGCGTGAACCGACGCGGTAGGTCAGATTAACCGTGGTGGTGGGCTTGGAGCTGTCAGGGATCAGCAGCAGCTGCAACCCATTGGCCAGCCTGTACTCATCGATGCCTTCGACCGACTGCACGCGCGTCACGCCAGATGGCAAGGCTTGTGCCTGAGCCGACGGCGAGACGAGTGGCAGCACCGCCAGCCACAAGGACAAGACGAGGGGAAACGCGCGCAGGAATGGATTCACGGAATTACTCTGCAAGCCAAGTGGGCGGGCAGTGTAGAGCGCGAACCCGCTCGGTCGGTTCCTCAGGGCCTCCGCAGGAAGCCCTGGAAAAACAGCGCCCGGGCGGCGCTGCGTCCGGTATCAGGCGGCCAGCGACTTCTTGTAATTGGCGATGCCGGAACTGATTTCTTCGTGCGCGGCCTGCGGTCCCGACCAGCCCTTGACCTTGACCCACTTGTTCGGCTCCAGGTCCTTGTAGTGCTCGAAGAAGTGCTGGATCGTGCGCAGTTGCAGCTCGTGCAGGTCTTCCGGCTTCTGCCAGCTGGCATAGATCGGCAGCAGCTTGTCGATGGGCACCGCCAGCAGCTTGGCGTCCATGCCCGCCTCGTCTTCCATGTTAAGCATGCCAATCGCGCGGCAGGTCACCACCGAACCGGCCAACAGCGGAAACGGCGTGATCACCAGCACGTCGACCGGGTCACCGTCGCCCGAAATGGTTTGCGGCACATAGCCGTAGTTGCACGGGTAGTGCATCGCGGTGCTCATGAAGCGGTCGACGAACAGCGCGCCGCTTTCCTTGTCCACCTCGTACTTCACCGGGTCGGCGTTCATCGGGATTTCGATGATCACGTTGAACTGTTCAGGGGCCTTCTTGCCAGGGGTGACTTTGTCGAAACTCATGAGCGACTCGCGTTGGAAAGGAATGGGGCCAAGTTTACCGATGCCACTTGATCGCAGGCTCGCGGCCCGCTGGCGCGAACATGAACGGTTGAATCGCTCCCAAAGCGATCAAGTGAATCGGAGGACAAGCCGATAAGAGGGTTAACCGTTTCGCGCATCATCCGATCAACCCCGTTTGGCAGGCAGATTCCATCCATGGCCACCGACGACACCGCCCTCTCCTTTCGCGTGCTGCTCTACCGCTACCTGTTTTTCGGGTGGCTGTTTCGCGACGTCAGCCGCGGCAACCTGTTCGAGCGCTCCGCAGCCTGGCGGCACAACCTCGACAAATCTCAATGGCTCACCACCTACTTGCGGCGCTGGGTGGCGCTGGGCATCGTCTCGTTCGCACTCGGCCTGCTTTTCGAGCACGGCATGAGCGCACAAGCGGTTTCGGCGTTCTTCTACGTGCCCAGCGTGCTCAGCGTCGTCGTCAACACGGTGATTGGCGTGCTGATCGCGGGCTTCAAGCTGCTGCCCGGGCCGTTCTGAGCCTGCGGCCAGCAGCGAATTTTCAGCGACCAAGCTCCGCCACCCAGCACAAGGTGTTGACCAGCGCCATCTGCTCCGGCGTGTGGCACTTGATGGCAGTGAGCGCCGGGTTGGCGATCACGATGGCCAGGCACCTGGCGCGCGAGACGGCCACGTTGAGGCGGTTCTTGCTGTACAGGAACTCGAGGTGCCGCGGCAGGTCGTGTTCGCTCGATGTGGTCATCGACACGATCACCAGTTCGGCCTCCTGTCCCTGAAACTTGTCCACCGTGCCGACTCTGGCATCGGCCGGCAGCATTCGCTTGAGCAGGTTCACCTGCACGTTGTAGGGCGCCACGATGAGGATGTTGTCTGGCGTCATCGGGTGCACCGCACCTAGCTTGTCGGTGAACTGCTGGCGCAGCGCGCTGGCGTAGATCTGCGCCGCCAGCGCTGCCTCCGCCTCGCTGCTCTGCGAGCAGCCCGCATGCTCGATCGCCGCATGCACGATGCCGGCCGGCCGCAGCAGCGCATGCGCGCCGACACCGAGCACCAGCGTGCGTCGCTCGTTGCCTTTCTCCGGCTCCAGCCGGCCGTCGTAGACCGCGTCCGAGATGAATCGGCACACCTGAGGATGCATCCGGTGGCTGGTCGGCAGAAAGATGCCGCGATCCGGCGCGATCGTGGCCGCGCCGTCGAGCAGCCAGTCCAGCACCGAGTCACCCGAGCGGCCCGGATGCACCCCCTGCACGGGCTGACTGAGCTGCATCTGGTCGCCCAGCAGCACGATGTTGCGCGCGCTTGTGCCGGCAGCCATCAGGTTCGCCAGCGCGACCTGGCCAGCCTCGTCGACGAACAGCACATCCAGCTTCTGTTCGGCATTCGGGTCCGCAAACAGCCAGGCCGTGCCCGCCACCAGCCAGGCCGTTCCGGCCACCAGCTGCGCCCCGGACATCCAGACCTCGTCGTTGCTGTAGACGTTGTCGACACCACCGTGCTCGTCGTCGTACTCGGTACCCGGTCGGTCTTTTGAAGCCTTCTTGACGGCACTCACCTTCAAGCCGCGCTCGGCAGCCACCCGCATCACGCCCGCCAGCAGGTGGTTGATTGCCTTGTGGCTGTTCGACATGATGCCCACGCGCTGACCCGCCGCCAGCAGGCCGGCAATCATTCGCGAGCCGGTGTAGGTCTTGCCGGAACCCGGCGGGCCCTGGACGTACAGGCAGGTGCCGTCCATCGCCAACGCGGCAGCCAGGCTGGCCTGCACGATGTCCTCGCCCGGCGCGACCACCGGCTGGCCTGGTGACCAGCCCTTCAGTCGCAGTGGCTCGCGGCGCAGAAGGCGCTCGAGCGCCAGATGCCGACCATCGTCCGCGAGCACGCTGTCGGCGAACCTGAACAGCGCGTCCACGAGCGCGCCGGTCTTGATCGGCCCGCCCGGCCCCAGGCTCAAGCGCGCTGGCGGAGGCGGCTTGCCCGGGCCGATGCGAATGGTCACCCGCCGCGACACTTCGTCGAACCCGATCTTGCCGACCTTCTCACGCGTGTCGATGCGGGTGCACTCGTCGCCACTCTTGAGCTTGCTCTCCTGCTCCGGCGCCAGGTAGGTGTAGACGATGGACTTCTTGTCCGGGTATGGCGGACAGGTCGTGTCGAGACGCAGGCCACCCAGGCACTCGGGGTCGTCGATCAGCTCACCCTCTTCATGGTCCTCGCGGTCGAACTGCGCCCACCATGTCGGCTTGTCGGCGCGGCGGTGGAAATCCAGCAGCTGGTAGGTCAGATCGGCGGCGTGATCCTCGGCTGTCCATTCGGCGCGGCTGGCCGGCAAGGTGTCCACCAGGCGCAGGCGGTAGGGCACCAGCCGCTGTTCGGCGAGCTGTGCTTTCGTGGGGGGCACGGGCTCGCCGGGCTCGACTTCAGCTTCGCCGCCAAGCGCTGCCTTGCCATTCCCGGTGCGCCACGGCACGCCTGCCGGCCGCAGCTTCAGCAGCCAGTCGCGCAGCTGCTGGGTCGACTCGACGTCGTCGCGGTTGTAGTCGGCGATGTCCTGCAGCAGCTGCGCGTCCTGTGTCTCGCGCCACCGCTCGTAGAACACGATGCTCGCGCCTGCGCTCTTCACGTCGCCCGCCCGTGCTGGCCGATAAAAGTGCTCGACATGCTTGATCGAGTAGCTCGGCTGCGAAATGCGGAGGCCTTCGCGCACCACCTTGTACAAGTCCACCAGAGCACCCTGCCGCAACAGCGTGTCGACCTCCACCTCGCGGGTGGCGTGCCAGCAGGCCAGCCGCTTGAGTGCCGTCTGCTCGTAGCTGGCGTAGTGGTACACGTGGGCGCCGGGAAACTGCTCGCGCCGCCGGGTGACGAAGTCGATGAAGTCTTCGAACGCCGTGCGCTCCTCGGCCCGCGAATGCGCCCAGAACTCGCGGAAGGCCCACGACCCGGCGTCGAGGAACCACACGCCGAACAGGTACTCCAGCCCGCCGTCCTCGAGCGGGTCGCCTTCCATGTCGAAGAACATGTCGCCGGCATCGGGCGCCGGCAGCCGGTGGAAGCCCCGGCGCCCCTCGGGATCGAGCGGCAGCACGACCACCGCGCGCTCGCCCGTGCGCCGCGCTCGGTCCTGCAGCTCGGCCTGGGAACGCAGGCGCTCCAGCGTGTCGGCGCTCATGCGCGGCACCGTCGTGCCTGAAGGAAGCGCCGCCAGTCTCGCCATGGTGCCCACGCCAGCGGCCTGCAGCTTGGCCCACTGCACGCGAGAGCTGCCCGCCACCTGGCACAGGTGATCGTCTTCCACGCGCTGCGCCTCGCAGCGCTCGCGCCAGTGGCACAGGTCGCAATGCGCCGCCGGCAGCGGATACGTCCGGGCTTCGGCGCCATTGGCCAGGGCCTGCACGCGGGACATGAAGCGCGCGAGCAGCGAGCGGAAGTAGTGCATGTAATCGGCGCAGCGGAAGGCGCGCTCGGTGTGGTCGCCGAGCACAACGTGCATCAACCTCGGCTCGGCGCCCTGCGCCTTGGCGAGCAGCGCGCTGTAGAAGGCCAGCTGCACCAGGAACTTGCCCTTGGCCGATCGCGCGAGCTTGGTGTCGGCGACCTCGTAGCGCCAGGCGCCCAGCGCCGAGGCCTCGCCATCCACCCGGCGCAAGAAGTCGGCGTGCCCGATCAGCGGCCCGTCGCGCAGCGTGGCCTGGTAGATGACTTCGGCGCCCTGATGCATGGCCTGGAGCGTGCGCGCCGTCTTGTCGCCGATGCTGCCGCCGCCCGCCGCGATGTCCACCACCACGCGGCCCTGCGCCCGAAGCCGCAGCAGGTAGGCCCGCTCGTGCTCGTTGCCCTTGCGCGCGATCAGCTCGGCCGACTCATCGGGCGCCGATTTGCCGGCGCGCATGTCTGCGTCGCCCAGCGCCTGGAAGTCGAGCGCGGTCAGGTGCTCGCATTCGAGATAGGCAACCAGATCGGTCGCCGAGAACAAAGTGTCGCCTTGAACCTGTTGCATCGCAGATCAGCTCCCCCTTCAAGCAGCCGCTGAATCTACACAGCCAGAGGCTCATGGCGTGAGCCTTCAGGAATCGCGATCCGGAACCCGGTCGAGCGCGCCGGGGGCGCCGTGAGCTCGACCAATCAGCGCCCGGCTGCTGCTGCAACCTTGCTGCTGACAGCCTGTGCCAGTTCGGTCGGCCCCACCACTTCAACCTCAGGTATGTGCCTCAGGATGTCCATGATCAGCTCCCTCGGGTCCGCATACGGCAGGCGCAGCACATAGCGGCCCTGCTCGTCGAAGTGGCCCTCCTGCTTCGCATGCCAGGTCTCGTCGGCCACCCAGCGGGCGCGCTCGGGCGTGAAGCGCAGCGTGGCCCACTGCACCTCCTTGCCCGAGAAGATGCCGTAGCCTGAGCCCAGCATCGCGTCGAGCTCTGTCTCGGCCACATCGATGGCTGGCTTGTCGATGGCCTGCACGCGCTCGATCGCATCCACGCTGAAGTTGCGCAGGCCCATGCGCACATGGCACCAGGCGTCGAGGTACCAGTTGTGGCGGTAGTGGATCAGCCGCTGCGGCGACACCTCGCGCTCCCCGGCTTCGTCTCGCCCGCGGCCGTGATACGCGATCACCAGCCGCTGGCGCAGCAGCAGCGCCGAACCCACGGCCTGGAAGTGCGGCAGGTGCACCCTGCGGGCGCCCACAGTCTGTACCTTGATGCGTCGGGCCACCTCTTCGGTGGCCTGGGTTCCTGCGCCCAGCAGCTTGCCCAGGCGGCGCATCAGCGGCTCGATGTGCCGGCCCAGCAAGCCACCCGCATCGAGGTTGGCCAGCAGATGCTGCATGGTCAGCAGCGCGTGGATCTCGTCGGCACTGAGCCACAGGCCGGGCAGCTCGTACTGCGTGCCGGGCAGCGCAGCGGCCTTGTCGAGCTTCCACCCTCCCAGGTCCCGGTCAAAAACCACCGGCGCATTCATCCGATCACGGATCAGCGCCAGATCCCTCTTGAGCGTGGCCGGGGAAATACCCAGCTCTTCGAGCAGCAATGACTTGGTCAGCACCCGACCGGAGTCGAGCATGTTCTTGATTCGGTACAGCCGCTCTGTCTGAGGCAAGGGAGCTCCCGTGTGCAACGCGGCGAGATGTTACCGACGCTTGCGTGAAACACGAAATCTGAAAACGGGTTCGCCCAGGGTCACGCCATGAGCCCCGCGCTCGCGAGACTGAGCCTGATCGATGCAAGCCGCACCACCGGGTGCAGGTCCATCGAATGACACCACTTCCTGCCGTCGACGTCTCGGCAGGGCTCGTTCACCAATCAGGGAAATCTCATGCGACTCAATTCCATTCTGGAAACTTTTTCATTGAAGGCTTGGCTGATCGCGGGTGGTTTGATTGGCATGACGGGGTGCGCCTCGATCACCGGTTCCAAGCTGCAGCCCTTGTCGGTTCAGACCGTCATGGACAACAGGGAGATTTCCGGCATCGGCTGCACGCTGACCAACGACGCAGGGAAGTGGTTCGTCACGACTCCGGGCACGGTGACCGTTCAGAAGAGCACAGCGGATCTGTCCGTCCAGTGCCGCAAGGAAGGCGCCGTGACGGGCAATGAGGTCGCTGTGTCCAAGGCCAACGGCAGTGTCTGGGGGAACATTCTGGCCGGCGGGGTCGTCGGCTACGCGGTCGACCGGAACACGGGCGCGGGCTTCGACTACCCGACGGTCATCACCGTCTCGCTGCGCAGCCTGAATCCGGGGCCGACAGGCGCAGACTCCTCGGCCTTCATCTCCTCCGCGCAGCCGCCTGCTGCGGTCCCTGCGGAAGCGGTGGTCGCCAATGCAGGCACCGCAGCTGCCGCACCCAAGGCTCCCGAGATCGGTCAGTCCTCGCGCCAGGTCGAGCGGCTGGCCAAGGAGGCCTCGTGCTCGAGCGATGCGGCCGGCATCCTGCTGGCCAAGGGCCCTGGCTACGAGACCTACAGCGTGGCCTGCACCAACGGCGACGTCCTGATGTTTCGCTGCGAGTTTCAGAACTGCCGCGCCTTGAAGTGACGCAGGCTCACTTCCTGAGCTTGTCGATGTTCAGACTGCCACTTTCGGCACACCGATGAAGGAGACCTCGATGGAGGGTCGCCCCATCGCCGGGGCTCGGCGCTGCGCGGAATTCGTGGTGTCCAGGCTCCAGCCATGAGTGGCTCGCTGGCATCCTGGGCGCCATGGTGACGCTGGCCCGGAGCCGCTCCCATGAGCGGGTGATGAAGGAGGCGATGTATTCCTCTGCAAAGCTGAGTTCCCGCCTAGCCGCGCGTGATGAGCTTTCTCACAGCATGTCGGAGACAACCGGGCCGGCGTACCTGCGCCGCAAGCGTCAGCAGGGCAAGGCTGACGTCTGACTGGTCGGTGGATCGCAAGCAGACCTGCTTCGATTGGGCAGCGAAGGTGGTGGCTGGACTGCGCGGCGTTCACCCAGGGCTCGAAGCCGTCTTCGATGGGCTGCTTCAGCAACGAGGGGACCTCGCCTGATCCACCTCGAGGTAACGTGCATTGCGCCGAAAGCAGTCGCGGTGCTACATTTCACTCACATTGAGAAATGGGTCGACGCCCATGCCAACCTGCCTACCCGGGCAAGGTGGTAACGCGAAAGCGGATGTGGCTCCTTCGGGAGCAAGCAAACGGGCCAGCGTCGACCCTCCCTCAAACGGAGGGTTTTTTGTTTTCTGAAGCGGGCTGGTCAGCCCACCGCAAGGTGAACGACCGGGGGGATTTGATCCAGATTGCCGACCCCGACACATCGTCGAACGCGGCTAAACAGGAGGAAGACCATGTCTTCGACCAGCACTCTGCCCGCAGGCGCGTTTGACAAGGCGTCACTGGAACTGATCTCGGCCTGGCGCAGCAAGGCGCCGCGTGCGCCTGCGAGGCCAGCCGCGCCGCGCCGATCGGTGTGCCGCACTCACTCCAGCGAGTGGCGAGACCCCCGAACCTATCGCCTTGACGGCGCACAGACACAGCCACGAGCGATGCGCTGCACCGGCTAGTTCAGCCTGCGCCGCGCGGGGAGCCTGACCCCGCGTGCACTTCGAGACCAACAGGCGTCGCCGAGTTAAGTGACAACTTGCAGGGCGACTCATCAAGTGCTGCTAAAGCGTCGGTGAAGCCTCGTCGTGTCCAGGCTGCGCCGCGCCAGCGGACCCACGGACAACGAGGAGCATCTGATTGGTCAAGAAATCCACCCCCCCGAAGCCGGCAGTCGGTACTGCCACGCACGGCCTCATCTCACGCCTCGGGCTCATCGGACTCGATTCGCTCGAGCCGGTGGTGCTGGCATCGATCGCCACGCGCTCGCCGCTGCTGCTGATCGGGCCCCACGGAAGCGGAAAGTCGCTGCTGCTCGAGCGGCTTGCGCAGGCACTCGATCTGCGCTGGCGCCACTACAACGCGGCACTCGTCAACTTCGACGATCTGGTGGGTTACCCACTCCCCGACGAGCACGGACAACTGCGCTTCGTGCAGACACCGGCCTCGGTCTGGGGCGCGCAGGCCGTGTTCATCGACGAAATCTCGCGCGCCCGACTCGACGTGCAGAACCGGCTTTTCCCGATCATCCACGAGCGCCGCGTGCAGGGACTGCTGCTCAGCGATCTGGAGCACCGCTGGGCAGCGATGAACCCACCCGCGCCAGACGAGGATGACGAGGTGGCCTACGCCGGCAGCCAGCCCCTGGATCTCGCCCTGGCAGACCGCTTTGCGCTGCAGGTGAACATGCCCGACTGGCGCAGCTTCAGCGAAGCCGATCAGGAGGCGGTCATACGCGCACCCGAGGCCGGGGCGCATCCGCTGGCCGCAGCGCAGTGGTCTGCAGCGATCGCCCACACGCGCGAGCTGCTGCCCATGGTGCAGGCTCAGTGGGCTGCGGCCATCGCGCGCTACGTTCGCATCGTCGCGGCGCTGCTGAGCGAGGCTGGCTCGCAGATCAGCGCGCGACGCGCCGGCATGCTGGCGAACAACGTGGCGGCCATCCATGCGGCACGGCTGTCGCGAGATGTCCTGGCCACCATCGACGACTCGGCCTGGATCGCCACGCTGAACTCGATGCCCTTTGTCGCATCGGGTCGCAAGTTCGACGACTCGCGGCTGCTCGCGTGCCACCGCGAGGCCTGGCGCCAGACGGCCGCGCGCGCCGAAGACCCGATGAGCCGCATCCTCGCCGAGCGCGATCCGATCGTGCGGGTGAAGCTCGCGCTCGCGGCCACAGGCCTGCCCGATGGCGAGCTGACCACCATCGTCACCGACGCCCTGAGCGCCACGGGCGACGGAGCACGCCACGCGCTGGCCGAATGGCTGTTCGAAAGCGGCACCCTCGAGAGGCTGTCGGTGGTGGCTGCCGACGCCGTGGGCGAGACCTACCGGGATGTCGCGTGCGTGCAGGAGATCTGTGAATCCGTGGGCCCCAACAGTGCCCGCCACCGCATCTGGAAGCGGCTGCAGCAGCGCCTGGGCGGTGAGGCCGACTGCGTCTCCACCGAACGCCAGTGCAACCTGCTGACAGCGCTCTTCGCGGCCAACCGGCTCAGCGCCGAAGACGATGTCGATGCCGTGCTGCAGCGCTACATCGCAACGCAGACGCGCCTGGGCACCGCCCCCGCAGGGGTACGGACATGACCGGGCAAGCCCCCCGTGCGGCCATCCACGACAGCGGCCCGGGCCTGCTGCACAACTCGGGCTATGCGGGCAGCGCGTCCATCGTCTGGCGCGGACTGGGCCGGGGCACTGCAACGGATCCCGACGAGCGGCTGAAGCTTGCGGGCAGCCGCGGCACCTGGCTGCGGCTGACGCTGTCGATCGGTCAGTCCGACGGTCGCTACCACCGCGAATGGAACACGGCCGCACCGCTGCTCGAGCTGATTCAGCCGGGGCACGGTTTGGCGCAAGAGCCTGCGCAGCGGCGGCTGATCGAGCTCATCGAGGAACACACCGCGAAGCTGGACTGGCCACCCTGCCTGATCGCCGGTGCACCGCGCTCCATCCTGGGCGGTTCCAACCAGCCGGGGCCCACGATCGACCATGCGCTGAGCGCCTTCGTGGCGGTCTCCAAGTCGATCGGCAGCCTGTGGCTGCGCAACCGCCCCGCGCGGCTGGCGCCATTGCATTCGCCTCAGCTGATCGAACCTTCCAGCACACCCATGCGCGGCGTGTGCTGGAGCCAGACGCTGTGGTTCCCCGAGGGCATCCCGAGCGACCTTCTGAAGCAGGCCGCGCAGCAGTCGCAGCCCCGCACGCACCGCCCCAACCCCATGGGCTGAGCCCGTAATGGAGACAACACCATGAGCCTCAAGGAACAACTCTTCGACTGCCTGCCCGCCGGGCGCTACGCCCTGGCGGGGTTGCTGCGGCTGGTCGACGTGGTCGAGACCGACACCATTCCCACCGCGGCGGTCGAGTGCCATGCGCAGCCGCGCCTGCTCATCAACCCGGCATTCGTCGCCGAGCACGCCGCCACGCCCGAGAAACTGATGATGCTGGTGCTGCACGAGGTGCACCACGTTCTGCTCGGCCACACGCGGCGGCTGTCGGGGTCAACACAGGCCGACAACTTCGTGTTCGACTGCGTGATCAATGCCTTGCTGTGCCGCATGTTCCCGCAGCCGGCCTACACCGCGCTGTTTCGGGACTTCTACCCGGCCGACGCGTTCCCGGCGTGCCTGCTGCGCCCGCCCGAAGGCTGGGACCCGCGCGCTTGCCTGGTGCCGGTGCCGCCGGTCCTGGGGGTATCGGGGATGGGCCCGGCGCGGCAGGTGTACCAGTCGCTCTACAGCACCGAGGGCGCGAGCTACGACGACATCCGCAACGTGCTGCGCAGCTTCGTGCAGCGCCGTGGAGGCGACCTCGGGCAAGTGCCGCTGCTCGGCGACCATGAAGGCTCGGCGCACGGCAGCGCCACGGCCAGCGGTGGCGTGCTCGCGCAAAGCGTGACGGACATCGTGCGCCACTGGCCGTCGCCGCCACAGCCGATCAAGGGCATCTCGCTGTCCGAGCTGCTGCGCGACAGCCGCATACGCATCACCCGCCCACCCAGCACGCGTCGGCTGCTGCGCGAACTGATCGGCAAGGTGGCCGGTCCATCGGGGGTGCAGCATGGCGCTCGCCGGCTCACGACGGGCGAGACGCTGATCGAGTCACCGATCCCCGGCCCCGACCGGCGCGCCATGACCACCCGGGCGCTGGGCATCACCCCGCTGCTGTACCGATCGGTGAGCCCGGCCACACAGCGCCGCCCGGTTCAGGAGCGGGTCCACATCTACGTCGATGTGTCGGGCAGCATGGAAGAAATCAAGGGCGCGCTCTACGGCGCGGTGATCGACTGCGAGGCGCTCGTGCACCCCAAGGTGCACCTGTTCTCGACCGAGGTGGCCGAGGTCTCGCCCGCGCAGCTGCGTGCCGGCGTGTGCCGCAGTACCGGAGGCACCGACATCAGCTGCGTTACGAAGCACATGGCGCGCCACAAGGTGCGCCGCGCCGTGCTGCTGACCGACGGCTTCGTGGGCAGTGCCGGCCCGGCGGGCGTCGCCGTGCTGTCGAAAGCACGCGTCGGCGTGGCCTACACCGGCAGGCAAGTCGACGAGCGGGCACTCGCCCCCTACGCCCATGCCTCGATCCGCCTGAGCCTTGATTGCTGAAGGAAGCACCATGAACACACCCACTTGCAGCCCCATCCTCCGCCCGGCCGAATGGGTCTTGCCCGGCCACCCCGACAAGCTCGCCGATGCCCTGGCCGATGCACTCGTGCAGGCTGCCCGGGCGCGCCAGCCCGAAGCCCTGTGCGCCATCGAGGTGGCCGTGCACCGCAACGCGGCCTACCTGACCGGCCGCCTGGCCTGCGAAGGCGCCACGCACATCGACATCGCCTCGCTGGTGAGGGGTGTGTACGACTCGGCCGGGTTCGGCGACGCGTGGGGCCCGGCTGCCGCCGACATCACCGTGGGCGGCAACCTGTGCATCGAGGGCCTGGTGGCGGGCGAGGAACTCATCCGCCACATCAGCGACGACCAGTCGATCGTGACCGGCTACGCCATCGACCTGCCGGGCATCGGCCACATCCCCCCTGAGCAGTGGCTCGCGCGCGAGGTCGCGCAGCGGCTGTTCGCGCTCGTCGGCGGGCCCTTGCAGTTGTGCCCGGACGGCAAGGTGCTGGTGGTGCTGGAGGAGGACGGCCCGGCACCGGGCGCGAGCCGCCGGCTGCGTGCCGCATCGTGCTCGCTGCTGGCCCAAGCGGGCGACGTGGAGTTGCAGCGGGCCTTCGTCGGCGTGTTGCGCTCGGCTGCGCTGGAGCTGGCGTCACGGATCGACGGTTTCGATCCCGCCATTCCACGGGACGTCATCGTCAACGGCAGCGGTACCTTTGTCATCGGTGGACCCGAGGGCGACAACGGGCTGTCTGGCAAGAAGCTGCTGCTCGACCATTACGGGCCCAGAGTGCCCATCGGCGGCACGGCGCTCAGCGGCAAGGATTTCTGGAAGCCCGACCGCGCCGGCACGCTGCTCGCACGGCGACTGGCGCTGGCGGTGGTGCGATCCGGCGTGGCCACGCAGGCCACTGTGCAGTTCGTGTCCTTCCCCGGCGACGAGGCACCGCGCCTGGTGCGCATCTCGACGCCCGAAGGCGAACTGCCCGACGCGCAGCGCTGGCTTCAGCTGCTGGACTGCCGCTTCTCGGTGGCAGCCGATTGGGCTGGCGAGACCGACCTGATCGACGGCGCACGCTGGGGGTGGTTCGGCCGCGGCGGCCCGTGGGAGCAGTTGGGGCTGCGTTGAGCTGGCGCGGCAAGCCGATCGGCTGTTCGGTTTCGATGCGGGTTGCTGCGAATGCACAGAACCGTGCCCCCCAGGCTCACCCCATGACCCTTCCGCCTGAGAAGCTTGAACCCGTTCCCCACAGGCAGCGACAAGACCTCAACCCTCAGAAAGCTCCATGACCCCAGGCCCCACCCTCGTGATCCGTTGCCCGCTGTGCAGCCAGCTGGGCAAGTACCGGACTGTCGCCTCCGGCAACACCTTCGGCGCCGTTTTCTACACCGATGGCAAACGCGTGGCACCCATGCTGCCCGACACCCCGCGCGTGTCTCGCTGCGCTTCTTGCCGAGGCGCCTTCTGGCTCAAGACGGCGGAGGAGATCGGCCAGTTCACGGAACAGCGCGAACAACCCGCAAACATCGATACCGACTGGCTCAAGGCCGGGTATCTCGAAGAGCCTGACGAGGGCGAATACCTCGAGGCGCTGGATCGGCTGATTTCATCGACGCCCGCCGAGGAGCGCAGCATCCGGCTGTTGGCCTGGTGGCGCGGCAACGATCGCCACCGCGGTCCGTTGCCCGCACCTGCGGTCGACAACCCCGAAGTGCTCAACCGGCGCCACGACAACATGCGAGCGCTGCTGCCCTTGCTGGCCACGGCCGAGTCGGCCGATCTCATCATGCGCGCCGAGGTGCTGCGCCAACTCGGCGAGTTCGAGCTGGCCACCAAGGTGTTGACCCGGCACTTTCCAGCCGCGTTCGACACGGCCATCAGCCGATTGCTGTACCTGTGTGCCCGGCGTGACTCGACGCTGCAAAAGCTGTAATCCCGGGCCCGCTAATCTCCCTGCATGACCAAGCCCACAACCCCTGACCCCAGCTGCGCCGCCATCGTCCGCAAGGCGATCGCTGTGGTTCGCCCGCAGTTCCGGCTGTCGTTCGCGGACGGCATTCACGGCGTACCCCACTGGACGCGGGTGTGGTTTCACGGCCGCGCGCTTGCCGCATCGCTCGATGTGAACCCGAGCGTTCTGGCCTGGTTTGCCTTTCTGCACGACAGCCAGCGCCACAACGACTACACCGATCCGCTGCACGGCACGCGGGCCGCCGACTTCGCGCTCAAGCTGCGGCACGACGGTGTGATCACCGAATTGGCAGGCACCGAGTTCGAGCACCTGTGCGAAGCGATGCGTCTGCACAGCGACGGCCACACGCTGGCCGAACCCGCCATCCAGGCCTGCTGGGACGCCGACCGTCTGGACCTCGGCCGCGTCGGCTTCACACCCGACCCCAATCGGCTGTGCACTCCCCGCGCCAAGCGACCCAAGACGATCCGCGAGGCGCTGCGCATGTCCGAGGGCCTGGCCAGATCCCCATCCACAAGCCGAGCCCCGTCAAGCAAGTGACCGA
This sequence comes from Rubrivivax sp., assembly GCA_027490215.1. Lineage (GTDB taxonomy): Bacteria > Pseudomonadota > Gammaproteobacteria > Burkholderiales > Burkholderiaceae_C > PBB1. The sequence continues at coordinate 107,957 of JAIXYO010000046.1, read as the reverse complement.
CCCCGACACCATGAACTTCATCCCCCGCGCACTTCGCTCCACCCTGCTCTTGCTCATTGCATTGGCGCCCGCCCTGCCCGCCTCGGCCCAGTACCAACCCAGTTACACCGTGCTGCGCAGTACGCAGCACGTGCACGTGAACCGCGACGGCTCCAGCGCCAAGGACATGTCGCGTCTGGTGCGCATCGACACGCCCAAGGGCATCGAGCTGCTCGGCGAGCATCGGCTGTCGTATGTGGGTTCGCTCGAGACCATGGAAGTGGTCGAGGCCTGGACTCTCACGCCAGATGGCCAGCGCATCGACGTGCCGCCCAGCGGCATCCGCACGATGGAAGAGTCAGACTCGGGCTCGCCTCAGTTCAGCGACGGCAAGGTTCTGATCATCATTTTTCCGGCGGTGAGCGTGGGCGCGCAAACGTTCTGGCGCGCACGCGGCGTGCAGCACACGCCCTACTTTCCAGGCAACTTCTTCTGGTCGCGGTTCTTCTCGCCACACACGGTGCAGCAAGACACCCGCCTGACCATCACCCACGATCCGGGCATCGCGCTGTCGATCGAAGCCAGCGGCATGACGGGCGGCGCGGTGGCTGCCCTGGCCTCAGACGCGCCGGGCACGGTGCGACATGAATACGCCTTCAAGCAAGACACCGCTTACCCGCCCGAACCCGACCGGCTCGCGCTGTCTGACTTTGCACCGCACCTGCTGGTCACCAGTTTCAAGAGCTGGGGCGAACTCGGGCTGGCCTATCAGGCGCGAGCCCGACCGCAGGCCGAGCCGACCGAAGCCATCACCCGCCTGGCCAACGAGTTGACCGCTGGCAAGACCACCCCGCGCGACAAGGTGCGTGCGTTGCACCAATGGGTGAGCCGCAACATTCGCTACGTCAGCATGGACATCGGTGCCGGCGGGTTTGTGCCGCACAGCGCACAAAGCATCCTCGACAACCTCTACGGCGACTGCAAGGACCATGTGGCGCTGCTCGAAGCCTTGCTGCGCTCGGTCGGCATCGAAAGCACGCCCGCACTCATCAACTACGGCGATGCGGTGCGGCTGCCCAAGCTGCCGGTGTCAACGCCGTTCAATCACGTCATCACCTACATCCCGAGCCTGGATCTGTATCTGGATGCCACATCCCGGTTTGCGCCCATGGGCACGCTGCCTGATGGCGATATGGACAAGCCGGTGCTGCTCACCGCCACGGGCGCGTTGGCCCGAACGCCGCCGATGCATCCGCAACGCGATTTCATTCACTCGCACGCCCGGCTGACGCTGAGCAAAACCGGTGAGGTGAAAGGCCGATCGGTCACCCGTTATGGCGGCAGTCACGAGATCGACTCGCGCAGCGCGCGCTTCGACGATCAGGGGCGCGAGGTGTCACACATCGTCGATGGCCTGCTGTCGCGCTTCGACGAGACCGGCACCGGGAACATAGAGCAGCCCGATCCGCTGGATCTGACGGCGCCGTGGGAGTTGACGGCTCATTTCAAGCTCGATCCGGTGGTCAACATGCCCGGGCTGGCGGCGATGACCGTGCCAGTGGGGCTGGTGCCAGGTGTCATCCCTGGCATGCGCACCTCGAAGGCGGTCGCCCAGCGCCGCTTCGAGTTCTATTGCGGCTCACACGGCTTTCGCGAAGAAACGGAGATGGCCTTTCCGGCCGGCACCCGCATCGATCGCATTCCGCCCAATGTGAGCTTCAGCCGCGGGGCAATTCGCTATTCAGCCCAGTACCAGCGGCGTGGGCAAAGCCTTCACGTGGTGCGTGAGTACACGGCGCACCGGCAAGGCCCGGCATGCAACGCGGCCAACGACGCGGACTGGGCAGCGCTGCTGCCAGTGCTGCAGCGGGATTTGAGGGGGCAGGTTTTTTTCAGGTAGGTCAACGAAGATTCACATTCAAATCGAACAGTAAACAAGCGCGGGGCATAACGCTTCAGGCTCGTCTTGTTCATGAGCTCAGCAATTCTGGATGCAATCAACTTGGCAAATATTCCTGCAATACGTATTGAAAGTCTATTAAAGTCAATGACTTATACGTGGAATTTTGTTGGCAAAAGTGGCGACCTTGTACGACTTCGCTCATCAGTTCGAGCCGCTGATGCCGTCCGAAGCAGCGCAGGAGCCGCTGCTGGCCCAGGCGCACGACCTGGCGCGCGCCGCATTGCAGCTGGCTGGCACGCCAGTACCTGCCGAGTTGCGCCGGCTGTTGCGAGGGATGAATTCGTACTACTCCAACCGCATCGAGGGCCAGCACACCCGGCCGTATGAGATTGAGCAGGCGCTTCGGCAGGATTTCTCGGCCAATCGCGAGCTCGCGGCGAAGCAACGGCTGGCGGTGGCGCACATCGACGCCGAGGTCGCGATCGAGACACACTACACCGGCACCGAAGGGGCGCAGCGCCTGTATGGCATCGATGCGGTCACTGACCTGCACCGTGAACTGTTTGGCCGGCTGCCCGCCGATGATTTGGTCACCCCCGAGGGCGAGGCCATCGTGCCGGGTCAGTTGCGCCAGCGCGAAGTCAGTGTGGGCCGGCATGTGGCGCCAGCCTTTGCGGCGGTGCCCGATCTGCTGAAACGCTGGGGCGATGTCTACGCCGGCACACGTCGTGGCGAGGCTGCGCTGCTGGCGCTCGCGGCGGCACACCAGCGGCTGGGCTGGGTACACCCGTTCATCGATGGCAATGGCCGGGTGATGCGGCTGCACACCCACGCGATGCTGGCTGCGCTGGGCTACACAGGCGGGCTGTGGTCGCCCTTGCGTGGTTTCGCGCGGAGCACCGATCGCTATTACGCGCTGCTGGCCGCTGCTGATGAACCACGACGCGGAGATCTGGATGGACGTGGCAACCTCAGCCAGCAGACGCTGGTCGACTGGATCGGCTACGTGTTGTCGGTATGCCAGGACCAGGTGGTTTTCATGAAGGGGCTGCTGAAGCTGGGCGAAATGGAACGGCGCATTGCAGCGTGCCTTGTGTACGAGGAGCAGACCCTTCGCTCTGGGGTGCGGCTTGCTGCGCTGCGGCCCCTGCACTACCTGTTCGTCACCGACAGTTCCCTGGAGCGCGGCGAGTTCAAGGCCATGATGGGACTTGGTGAACGCACCGCCGGCACCGTGTTGAAGGCGCTGCTGGAACGACGCCTGGTCGTCAGCGACTCGCCCCAAGGCCCGTTGCGATTCGGCTTGCCGCTGCAGGCGCTGCGCTTCTATTTTCCAGCGTTGTGGCCGGAAGCCGAGGCGGACGATGGCGACGCAGGTGCGGCCACGCCGCGCTGACGCATGGCCAGAGTTGCCGGTGCAGTGCAGCATCTCCATCGACCGTTGCCAGCCCAGCGTGAGGCTACCGATCATGTCTGCAACCTCGCCGAATTCACCGCCCGATTCAAGCGTTCGGAAAACCCGCTCACAAACCGCTCGTTCCTGCACAGCGGATGCTCCATGTCGTGCAGGATGGCGTGGGTGAATCAGCTGCGTGGCTACGGCTTGCGGCTGGCGACCGCCTCAAGGCCGCCAATCCAGCACCGTCAATTGGTTGCCCACGGCGACCACCGGCAAGAAACCCTTGAGCTTGCCCTTGCGCAAGTGGGCGTCCATCAGCTTGATGTTGTCCTCGAGCACCGCGCCGATCCCGGTGGCGTCACTCAGGAAGATCGCCACCTGAACAATGGGATCGCAATCGACCAGCACTTCCTGCATGCGCTGCATCACCGCCTTGGGCGACTTCGCGCCGCGGTGCTTCGAGTCGCTCACGGCCAGCAGGATAGGCAAGCAGGCACCGAGGCCGTTGCCGTCGCCGGGGATGACCATCACGAGCGGGTGGCCGTCGGCGATGGGTCCAGCCTCGTGGCCGGTGGCCACATCGACCGCCCTGCCCCTGCGCTCACGGGCCACGCCGCTGATGTGGCCAAGCAGATCATGGATGACCTCTTTCAGCCGACTGTCGATATCGATGTTCTCCAGCGTCTGGTTCAGGTTGGCGATTTGCTTCATTCGGGTTTCCTTTTGGGTTTGTCTTGGGTATGTGTTTCGAGGGCTACGTGCACACCACCGCCCCGAAAGGCACCCGCTCGGGTGCTGCGTGCGGCGGCGTGTACAGCCAGATCACGGGGCTCGATGGCGGGGTCTGCGGGAAGGTGCCAAAGCCGTCGGTGGCGTAGAGCACGATGGCGCCTTCAGCCTCGCGCTGCACCCACTCGAACACCGGCCGGAAGTCGGTGCCACCGCGGCCGACCACCTGCAACCGCGTCGGGATCTCGGTGCCGTCCATCGCATCGAAGCGCGTGACCTCCTGGACGTCGGCATCGGCTTGCAGCACCGTGAGCTGGCACGGAAACGTCTCTCTGAAGGCGCGCAGTTCGCCGACGATCTTGCCCAGCGTGTCGGTGTCCATCGAGCCCGAGGTGTCGATGGCAAACACCACATGCCCGGGCACCGCCATGCCAGCCGAGGGCATGAAAAGCCCGCGATGGATGTGCTTCTTGCTGAAGGGGTAGCTCGTCCAGTCGCCCTTGATGCGGTCGTTGAGCCAGGCTCGCAGCAGCGCGCGCCAGTCGATGCGGCGGGCATCGTCGGCATCGCATTCCTGCTTGAAGCGTGCAGCGCCCTGCCCCTGCAGCCGGGCGCTGGCGTCCTCACGCAGTTCGCGTCGCAACTCATCGAGCTTCTGGGTATCGGGTGCATCGGGGCTGCGCATCGGTCGCACGTGCGGGTCATCGGCATCGAGCAAGTCAGCGCCGATGTTGGGCAGCGCTCCGGCATCGGCCAGGCCGTCACCGTCGCCATCGTCGGGTTGGGCAGATGTTCCCTTGCCAAGCGGAGGCTTGGGTGCCGCCTTGGCCTTGGCCTGCAGCTCGCCGTAGATCTGCTCGGCCGTCATGCCGGCGAACTCCTGCGTCATCAGCCCGCCTGCGGGCAGCCTGAAGCCCTGGCCGATCAGCAGCAGGTTGATCGCGAAATCGCAGGCGATGTTCCAGCCCTTGGGGTCGCGCTGGTGCCGCCGGTCGGCGTGGTCGAACAGCACGTGCAGCACCTCGTGGGCGAGCAAGCCGCGCAGCTCGGCGTCGTTGAGCCCGGCCATCCAGTCGGGGTTGTAGAAGATGTGATAACCGTCGGTGGCCGCGGTGGGGCACCAGGCCATGCCGGCCACCTCGCGCACCGGCAAGCGCATGACCGAGGTCGCCAGAAACGGCTGCGCCAGCGCAAGACGCACGCGCGCGCGCAGCACGCGCTGCGCCACCAGCGCGCGTTGCTCAGCGCCGAGCGGCGCCGTCTTAGCGCGCGATGAGGTGGCCATGCGCCTTGATGAAGTCCTTGTAGCCAGCTTCACGCATGAAGGCCGGTCGCGCCTTGATCATGTCGCGCGCCAGCACCACGCCAAACTCGGGTGGCAGCCGCCCGAGCAATGTGGCGCTGGCCTTGGACACATCGCCTTCTTCAGCGTGATACGCCAGCCAGGAAGTCAGCAGGTAGATGCCGTCGAGCGCTTCGGGCAGCTCGGCGTTCAGCGGATCGGCCACGATGGCGCGCATGTGCTTCTCGTTGACGGCCTTCTTCACATAGGCCGCAAACTCCACCGCCGCACCGGTGCCGATGATGCCGGGCAGCACGTCGGCGCAGGCCTTGTGCCCGCCAAAGGTACGCATCACGTCGGACGCCATCTCCCACGAGCGCGGCGTGGGGTAGGCCGCGGTGTCGGCTGGCTCTTGCCACAGCAGCTTGGGCCGCACGCCGACGAACGACACCACCAGCGGCTCGAGCCGCCGGCCGATGGCCCACTCGCGCCAGTCGTCCACGTCGGGTTCGAGCTCCAGGTGCACGAAGCGGTTGGCCAGCGCGCTCGACATGCGGAAAGTCACCGCGCGGTCTTGCTGCCGGTTGCCCGCCGCCACGATCCACCAGCCATCGGGCAGCACGTATTCGCCCACGCGGCGGTCAAGCACCAGCTGATACAGGCTCGCTTGCACCATGGGCGGTGCTGCGTTGATCTCATCGAGAAACAGCACGCCCGGCGGCTCGCCCTCGCGCGGCAGAAAGGCCGGCGGGCACCACACCGCCCGCCCGCCCTCGATGGCGGGGATGCCGCGCAGATCGGTCGGGTCGAGCAGGCTTGCGCGCAAGTCGACCACCGGCAAATCGCGCTCGCGCGCGATGGTCTGCACGATGGAGCTCTTGCCGATGCCCGGCGGACCCCAGATGAAAGCGGGCCAGCGCTGGTTGAGCAGCGATTCGAGAACGGTCTTCAGGCGTGTGGGTTTCATTTGTATCGGCGTTGAGGTCGCAAGGGAAGAGCAGCCAGGGCCACCTCGAGCCACTGGACCGGGTCGTTGATGGCAGACCACGGCACATGGCTCAGCACGGCCACGGCGTGCTCGAAGCTCAGCAGCACCGAGATGTTGGGGTGCGCGTGCAGTCGCTGATAGATGTGCAGATCGGGGCACCACCAACCCGACAGGCTGGTGCCGGGTTCGGTCAGATCGGGCAGCGGGCCCAGAAACCGGAAGTCGTTGTGCTCCAGCATCAGCCAGCTGCTGTAACCCGCTGACTGATCGACCGACGCGGCCTGCAGCTCCATCAAGCGCTCGACGCGTGGCTCGTCGAGCAGCAGGCAGCCGTTCTTGCCCACGAAGCCGAGCTTGCCCAGCCGGCTCTGGGTGATGTGGGCGCGCTCGGTGTCAAGCCCGCGCGAGGGAGCGGCCCTGAGCAGCGTGGCCTCCGCGCTGCCCCGCTCCAGCCCCCAGGCCATCACCCGCGGCCCGCAAAAATGCATCAGGTGATCGCCCTGCCCGGGCTTGGGCACCTTCAGCTCCACCGTGTCGTCGGGCTGGAGGTCCTGCAGGAAATTCGCAACACGCTGGCGCTCGAGCAGTTCCTCGTTCGGCCCCGCGCCTGGCACGCTACCCACCCCCACCGCGTCGATGTAAGTCACGTCGCTGCGCGTCACCGCAAAGTGGCCGGCTTCGACGTGCATGTCATCACCAGAGAACCTGAATCCGTACAACTCACCGACCATCAGCGAGGCAAAGGCCACGTCGAGCGGATCGCGCCTGAAAGGCACGATGGCCTCGGGCATACCGCTGGCCGCCATCTGCCGCAGGCGCTCGCCCAGGGCGTTGACCTGCGCGCCCTCCATCGCTTGCCTCAGGGCACCGAGCACCTCGGTGCTCAGGCCGGTTCTCTCGCCCATGAGCAAGATGGCGTAGGCCACCGTGGCCGGAAGCGGTACATGGGTGCGCACTCCGGAGGCCGGCGCCACCGGGCGCGCACGGGTAGCGGGCCTGGTGGCGGTGGTGGTTCTGGTGAGGCGCGGGGTGCTCATTCAGTCATCATCCCCGGCGTCTGGCTCATAGGGTGAGCCTGCGCCATCTGCCGCGCGCAACCCCAGGTTCACCCTCGCCTGCGTGACCGCGGCCTCATCCACATCGCAGCCCCAGGCGCGGCGCCCCAGATCGCTGGCCACCTTGAGCGTGGAGCCACCGCCGGCAAACGGGTCGACCACCCAGTCGCCCGGCTTTGTCGCCATGCGCACAAAGGCCGAGAGCACTGGCAAAGGCGCCTGAAAACGATGCCGCTGCGCCAGTCGCCCGATGGGCGTGACCATGGTGTCTGCGCTCAGCAGTGCGGCGTCTTCGGCGCTGGGCGCCCCGCGCAGGGCCGCGCCGTGGCGCGCGAACACCATGAACACCTCGGCATCAAAGGGCACCGGGCCTGAGCGGGCGGCCAGCGCCGCGGCCATGCGCCTGCGCCCCAGCGTGGCATGCACAGGGCGCCACGCATGGCGCGCCAGCAGGTGCCAGCCCAGGCTGCCCAGCATCTGGCGGTGCACGCATTCCACCGCGACCAGCCGCTCGCGCAACCGCACATCGCGCACCTGCACCACCAGCCGGGCGTCGGGGGCCAGCACGCGGGTGCATTCGGCCCACACGGCTCGCAAGCCCCAGGCGAAGGCGATGGTGTCGGCTTCCAGCGCGTCGAGGTCGGCACCGGGTTCAAGCCCGGCGTTGAGCTGCTCTTCGACCGACGGGGCAAAGTACGGCGGGCTGGTGAGCACGAGGTGCGCCTGGGCATCGGCCAGCGCAGTCATGCGCGAGCCGTCGCCCTGCTCGATATGGGGTGGGTGTTCAGGCTTCATTTCAGGCTTCATCGCTGTCACCGCCCTGGGCTTGCGGTTCAGCCGTGGCCTCAACACCCGGCCCGCTGGACATCTCGGCCCAGATCTGGTCGGGCTGCGTCAAGCGCGCCATCAGCTGCGCGCCCTCTGCCTCGTGCACCATCTTCACGAAGCTGATGCGGCCCTTGAGTGCCAGCAGGCTTTGCTCCTGACCGTGCCAGTGCGACGTGCCGTGCTTCACCGCCATGTGCACGGCCGCACGCAGCCGCCGCCGGATGTTGCGCGGCACGCTCACCTGGTCGTTGACGGCCAGGCCCGTGACCATCTGCCTGCGGCCGCGGCGGAAGATGTTGGTCTTCTTCGCGTCGAGCTGCAGCCCGATCTGCGAGAGCGTGCGCCGTGCAATGCCCAGCATCTGCACCGCTCCCGCATCGCCAGAAAACGTCAGGTCGTCGGCATAGCGGGTGTAGTTGACGCTGCGCGCCTGGGCGGCTTGCAGCAGCACCTCGTCGGTCTTGATCAGCACGCGGTTGAGCAGCGCCGGGCTGGTGGGCGCACCGATGGGCAGGCCGCCGTCAGCGGTGCACACATCGCACAGCATCGAGATGGCGGTGCTCGACAGCCTTTCACCCAGCCCGCGGCGCAAGGCGGCCAGCACCAGCGGCCACTTCACGCTCGGAAAGCAGTTCTGCACATCGGCGTTCACCACCACCAGCTGCCCCACGTGCACCGCCGCGTTGTGGGCGATGGACCGCCCCGGCACGAAGCCGTAGGCGCAGTCGTGGCTGCCCAGCGGGGTGAGCAGCGCATCGAGCACGCCGCGCTGCACACGCTTGAGCGGCAGCTCGGGGGCAGAGATCACCCGGTTGCCGCCGCTCTTCTTGGGCAGCAGGTGGCGCTTGTAGGCGCCGTCGAGCTTGTGGCCAGGGGCAGCCTGGCGATCGGCCATGGCAAACACCCGCATCAGCGAGGCCGCCAGATCGGCACCGAGCACGCCCACCAGTTCGAGCATGGCCGCCTCGCGCGGCGCGGTGGGCCGCAGCAGGGCGATGGCCTCGGCAGCGGCCTGCCCGAATGCCGCCTCGCCGGGCTCGGCACCCAGATGCGTGACCAGGTGATCGCGCAGCGCCCGCAGCCGCCAGCCATTGCGCCTTGCGGCCATCACCAGTGCCACGTTGAGCTCGCCGCCGGGCAGCCCGAACCACTTGCGGCTCCACGGCAGGTGCCCGGGGTTGGGCGGCAGCTCGCACGTGAAGTCGAGCAGCTCTCGTGCCGTGTCGACCTTGCGCAGCCGCTGCCGCCAGGCGATGGGCCGCACCGCCGCGGGGGCGAGGGTCATCAACCGCTCGAGCACGGGCACAGGGGTTTCCTTGTGCGCGGCCAGCCGTTCGAGCAAGCCCACCGGCCCGCGCTGCGCCAGCACGGCGATCACGGCGGGGTCGACTTCGAGCCAGCGCAAGACGATGTCGAGCGGCTCGCGCGGCAGCTGCCCGTCGGTGTGCAGTGAATCGACCACCGCCACCCGAAACGCCACCGGCGCCACCGGCTTTCGCTTGTCGTTGAACAGGGCCACGGCATCGAGCAGCACGCGGGTGCGCTCCATGGCGACCTCGCGTACCGCGTGCCATGCGGGCGTGCCGATGCTGCTGGCCACCCACTGGCCCCAGCTGCGCGTCCAGCCCTTGACGCTGGCCATGTCGATGGCGGTTTGCGCCAGCGTGCGCAACGCGACGGCATCGGCGCCGGGGGCAGCCATCACCTCGAGCCAGGGCCTGGCGTCTTTCAGCTTCGACAGGCGGCTGGCCACCAGCGGCCAGCCATCCTGGGCCAGACCCGCCACCGCAGCGGGCAGATCGGCCAGGGGCAGGAGCCGCCAGCCGTCGCAATCCGGTCGCAGGATGTGCCCGCGGCCACTTCGCACGATGGCGACCTGCTCGGCCACGCCCCAGCCGCGACTGAGCGCGAAAAGGTCTTGCACAGGAATGCCGTCACCGCGCTTGCCCACATCGAGCGTGCCTGCGGCGATGTGCTGCGCCACCTCGACCGGGCTCATCGCCCACCAGGCCGGCAAGGCGCTGCCGCGCCAGGCAGACAGCCGTGCATGGGCGGCGGGCGACATGGGCACCCACACGCCGAACTCGTCTTTCAAGGCGGGGTGCCTGACATCGAGATCGAGGTTGAGCGGATCGCCGTGCACGATGCTGCGCGCCAGTGCGCGAGCGATGGGCGTTTCGACCAGTTGATCGACCGGGCAGTTGGCCACCTGCGCCAGCATGCCGTCGATCTCGCCCAGGCGGCGATCGCGCAGGGCCTGCATCACCCCGGAGAACAAGGCCTCGAGCCGATCGTGCTCGGCGGCCAGCGCTTCAGTGTGCCGCGCCAGATTGGCGCGGCGGTGCAGGCTGGCCACCAGGATGTCGGGCCAAAGCGCTGGCAGGCTCAGCACGAAGGCCTGCCCGCGCGAGCCCAGCAGCGCAAACTCAACCTCGCGCAGCGCGCGCAGCTTGCGCCCCGCAGCCGCACTGCCCCTGAGCATGCGGGTGAACTCGATGCGGCGCTGGTAGTCGCTGGCCGCCGGCTGCTTGAACGCGGCGATCTTGATCAGATCGGGCAGCGGCGAGCCATTGAGGCAGTGCCATGCCAGCCGGAAGCGCAGCCGCGTGCTGCCCTTGAGCCGCACCGCCCAGCCGAAGTTGGGCACCGGCAGCGCAGCCGGGTCGTCGCACATCAGCAAGCTGGCCAGTGCCACCTCATGCGCCTCGGGCTTGCGAAAGCCTTCGCCCCAGCGGCGCTGGCTGATGGCACGCAGGCGCCTGGCCTCGTCGACCACAGGCGACGGCGCCGCACCCAGCGGCACGACCACGCGGTACAGCAAGCCCGCCCACGCCGGCTTGGCCGTGGCCACAGCCCACGCCTGCTGAAGCCGGGCGATGTCGCCCAGATCGGGCAGCGCCCGGGGCACGGAATGCCCGAGATCGCGTGCCGCCACATCCAGCGCGCTCAGGGTGCGAATGCCGTAATCAGGCGCCCAGGGGTCGGGCCCGGCCAGGGCGGCCTTGATCTCGAGCTCGGCCTCTACAAAGGCATCGCGCAGCTGCTCGACGGTGGCAGCCCGGGCGCCGGGCGTGTAACGGCCCACATCGAACGGGCTCATGAAAGGGGGCCTCCCCCGCACATCACTTGAACAACGGGGAAACGGATGCTTCGCGCAGAGTGTCTGCGCGTCGCCCCTTCGCTGGCACGCGCCCCGCGTGACGAGACGGGGCGGCGAGCAGACACTCTGAGAGAAGCGTGCGAACAGAGTGCCTTTGCACAACCCTGGCGATGCGCCAGGTGATCCTGATCAGTGCGGGGGAGGCCGGAAAACATGAATGTATGTTGACCGGCGAGAGGCTCATGGGGTGAGCCAGACAACGACTTTCTGCGACTCCGGCCGAATCGACTCGCTCCCTTGCGGAGCATCAAAGGCGCGTCAGCTCTTTGGAGAGCTCAGTGGACGGTTCGTGTCCGGACCCTCTCGCGCTACGCGGCACTTACCCGCCCGCTTACAAAAAAATCAACTGCAGAGTTTGCTCGACACGACACGAACTTGCTTCAAGCTGGCGCCGCAACAAACTCGATAAAGAGGATATGTCCACGCCTTTGTGCAGGTTAGGACAGGGCACTCGAATCGGAAGTTTTCAGTGGATCGCCACCGAGGTTACGCGCCGGGGCAAGGGCCAGAACCGCGCCCCTGGAGGGTCCCTGCAAGCAGTGAGTCGTAGTCATCCTTTGTGAATGACGGCGCTGCTAGCAGGTTACGGGCGAGTTGGCGCTTGCGATCCATCAACATTTGCAGTTGGACGTCAAAGCTGAACTCTTCCGCTTCTGCCAGCACAGCCAATGGGTAGTAGATGTGCACTGGCTTGGTCTGGCCTATTCGATAAACACGGTCCGAACACTGGTCTTCAACTGCGGGGTTCCACCAGCGCGACAGATGGATTACATGGTTGGCTGCCGTCAACGTCAGCCCAACACCCCCCGCCTTCGGCGACAGCAACATCACATCGAAGCCATTTTCCTGCTGGAAGGTATCAACGCGCTCCTGGCGCGCGCTGGTCGCCACCTGCCCATTGATGACCATCGGCAGCCGCGTAAGCCCGTAGCGTCTCTTCAGCAAGAGCGGCAGTTGCTCCGACTCCTGCAGATCGAGCGACTCCAAAAAGACAAGGGCTTTCTCCTTGGAACTGGCCACACGATCCAGAACCTCGATGGCGGCTGAAAGGCGTGCTGAGTCTTCAATCTTCAGCTCTTCAGAATCAGCGCCTCCCTCCATCAGGACAGGATGCAGAGATATCCGTCTGAGCGCATGGATCATCCCCAGCGTGCCTTCCGGCCCGGAAATCTCCTTCATCGCCAACGCCCGGCTGTAGGCCTCCATCTGCCGGACGGGCATCGGCCTGCGGATGACATGCTCGTGCTTGGCAGGAAGCCCTTCGAGCTTGTCTGTCTTCAGCCTTCGAAGGAGCATCTTGGGTGTGGCCGCCGACCGATCGGCTTCTTCGTGCCAGACGATGCTCCTCAACTTACCAACATCGGCACCGTCCGCTTCGTAGCTAGAACTGAAACTCTTGAGGTCGGACAACGCGCCAGGCTGCACCGTATCGGCAATGCACCAAAGATCGGCCAGTCGGTTTTCGACCGGGGTACCGGTCATCGCGAGGAAGAACTCCGCATTCAACCCCTGCGCCGCGGCCGTCATTCGTGCCTTGGGAGATTTGATCTTCTGCGCCTCGTCAAAAACTACCGCGCAAAACGGTATCGCGCCAAAGCTGAGTTGGTAGTCAGACACAGCTTCGTAGTTGGCAAGAACGACATCCCCGTCCGCAAGACGGGCGGTGTCTAGGCTCGCTGTTCCTTCGATATGCCTTCCCCTGCGAAGGGAACGAAGGTGCTCCCCGTAAGCCAGCACGAGCCTGCCGAGGCCCGGATCCCAAAGGTGCTGCTGAATCTCAGCTTCCCAGTTGCGGAGAAGGCCGACCGGGGCAACGATGAGCAGCGGCTTGTTTTCGACTCGCCCAGAGTCCATCAAGTCCCGAAGCCATTGCAGGAATCCGAGTGCCTGAAATGTTTTTCCCAGGCCCATGTCATCACAAAGGAGTGCGCCGCGGCTTCCTGATACCCAGTGCCGCTGAAGCCACTCGATACCCAATTCCTGATGTGGCTTGGGTTCTGTCTTCAGGCCGCTGGGCAGGCTTGGAGTGCCGGGCCGCAGGCCCACACTGACCCTGTTGAACGAGGTTTCGTCGAAATTGGTCTCGATGATCAGCACCTGCGTGCTGCACGTGATTTCGTCGTCTGGTGACTTGGTCGGCGCGACTCCATCTCGCTTCTCGACAGCTCGCTGAAGCTGTATCAGGGCCGCGAGGTTCGACTTGGTTGCAGGAATCTCTTTGCCCGAGATCTCGACCTTTTTTTCTCCCGCGTTGATGGCCGCGCGCATCCGCTCCACTGAAGCTGCAAGCGCCCCCTTTTCGATGGGTATATCCACGCCACCCAATCTGACACCGCAACTCGTGGGAGCGCCCCAGTCTTGGGGCGGAATCTTGATCCAAGGCAAAACGGGTGCGGACCATTCCCCAACATCCTTGACCCGTTCAGCGAAGCGCTCCGTCTCGACGAACACGGTAGCCTCGGCTTCGCCCTGCCCCATGAGCTCCTTGATCACAGCCTCCGGGTACATGGCCGCCCTCTTGCGCTCAGCGGGCGGTGATCGTCGGAGTGTCCGAACAACAGACAAAACTTTTTGCAGGGCCTCATCGACCACCACGTAGGTTCCCTGACCGATCGGGAAAGCAGGCGCACCATCTCGCAGCTGGTCGAGCCGCTTTGGAAACAAGGCTTCATCTGCCTCAGTCAGGGCACGAACCTGCTCAAACTCTTCGCCTTCGGTCGCTCGCCTTGATGTCAACAACACAGGATCAATTTGCACGTCACCGTGCTGATCTGTGGTGATCCCAAAAGTCAATGCCGATGCCGTCACCACTCGGAACGATTTGAGAAAACCGTCTGTCAGGGCTCCCGCCGCCCCCTCGCCCAAAGCCTCACGAATGCGGGACCAAGTACGGAACTGCTCGTCCGGTCCTGCGTTGGGAGTTGCGTTGAATTCCTCAACGAGCAACAGAACTTCGAATGCAGGCGACGGGATTCGAAACTCCTTGCCGTCAGCACTGAGCCAGACTCCGTTGCGAGTCACGTCACGCGCCGGCACCGTGCGGCCGGGCTGGAGCCATCGGACGGAAATCGATGCACCCGGCTTGCCCATGGCACCAGCCAATCGGATGTCAAACCCGAACGGGGATTTAGTGGGCAAGCCTGTGGCAACTGCTGCGGATTCTGGCCATCCAGCTAGGACCTTGTCAGGAACCGATAACGCCCCATCCGCAAAAACCGAGAGGTTTGTTTCGATCGAATTGGCCACAGCACTGGCCGCGTTTGAAGGCATGCCGGCTAGCCATTGCTCCAAACCACCCTGCAAGCTCCAGACAGCCCTATCGGGAAACAGTGACACCTTCATATGATCTTCCGATCTTCAAGGAGAACCCCGGTGTGCTCATTTATGAAGTCGCGTGCCTTGCGCTGCCAAGTACCGCCAGCTGAATTCATATGGCGAAGCTCCGGGTTCTGGTTCTCTCCATCGTGAAAGTCCAGCGATACAGCCGCACGGAGATCGGCGCCGTGATAACTCGTTTCGTATAGGGCCGGAGTGTCGTCTTCACCCTCCTCGTAGGCGCGCAGACTGCCGTTGTGGCTCCACTCGGTGAACACCACGCTGCCCATCTTCAGAAGCAGCACCGACTGGTTAGGTGCGGCGCCACCGTCGAGGCGGCCATACCCCAATCCGTGCTGGTCAGCCTTAAGCCTTCTGGCAAAACCCAGAGCCTGAGCCCCTAACGCCAGCCACGCCTCTTGAATATGCCCCGAGTCGTAGTAAGCCATCCAAAACTTCTGCCGGTAAGTCCAAATATCGTCGGCCGTCCGCTCCAGAACTTTCATAAACCCGCGCAGCGTGTCGCCCGCGAGCCAGTTCATCAGAACTGCCATCGCCCGTGGAGAAACGCCTTTCCACCGGAATTCCCGGTTTCCTTCCATCCTGGGGTCTCCGTAAACACGGACAAAAAACTCCACCAGTGCAGACTTCACCCTGTCTGGTGGTGCTCGGCGGGCCCACGGCGTGAGAAGTGCATCCGCGAAACGGACGCGATGCTGTGTTTGCGCCACTCGCGCGCCGAACCGTCTCTCCCAGTCCAGCAGCCGAGCGATGACCGCCCAATCGCTGAGTCGCGCTTCGCCCAGGCTTAGCGCCGCAGCGAATGCAGCCTTGCCGAGCAACGTGTCTACGAACTGTGGCCACAGCAGGTAGGCTTCAAACGCCTCATCTAGTCGATGAGGATGGTTCAGTAGTGTTTCAGCTAGGCGGCGAGGCGCCAATGCCGGGATGAAAAATGCAACGTCCCGATGCAATTTGTGCAGACGATCTGCAAAAGCGCCCTCCCCGCGGTGCAGCACCTTTACGAGTCGATCGGCAAACTCGAGAAATGCTTCGTCTTCCGCGTTAAAGAATTCGCAGTAGGTAAAGAACAACGGATTCAGCCACCGTTTCGTTCTGCGGGGGCCGCTTGAAAGCGCGTTGAGAAGAGATTCGGACCAGTACCGACTGACTAAGGGCCCATCAATTTCGGATAGAGGCCTTTCCGGTGGCAGCCAGTACGCGTAAGGCAGTTTGCGGATCTCACCGAAGGACAATCCGCCGTAATCACGGGTTCTGGCAAGCGCGTAGGACTTACGAAGACGCTTGCCGATGGCGTCGATCGGCGGCGGTTTGGTTACACCCACCGTATCCATTCGCAGCACCGCGGCCTGAAGTTTGGGAAACCCCGATGGCAGCGTCGCGAACATCACTTCGATGCCCCCACCTGCTCAGGTGCGGAAATCTGAAGTGCCGGGATCAATTCTTCAATCGGTTTGTAGCTGAGGACTATCCGCAAATCGACCCGACGATTCTCTGCATCGGTCGGGTTCTTGTTCGTTAGCGGCCTGGTGTCGGCATACGCGCTAAAAGAAAAGAGTGGTTGTGTGGCCTTGTTGCGGTACTGGGCCAGCGGGGTACTCAAGACCATCACCTTCTCCACCGCACGCGCTCGGTCTAGCGACAGGTCGAAGTTGTCTTTTGCGCCAACCGTGTAGGGCACGCTATCGGTATGGCCCTCAATGAACACTGTTTCTATCTCGTGGCGGTGAGGGTTCAAGGGGCACTCAAGGCCTGATCTCTGGTTATCAACGTAGCAGGGCATGGCGATGGTCAACTGCTCCGCCGCGCTGGTCAAAACTTGTTTGCCTGACACGCTGAGTTGCGCGCTGCCTCTAGCAAACAAAACATCCTCAGGCAGGCTGATCACTCCGGTTTTTTCATCAACTTTGACGTTGGGCAGCACCTTTTTCAGCGCGGCCCCGACTGCCCCTGTCACCACAAGCAGCGGATCGCCGGCACCGATGAGACGCGCTCGCTGGTCATCGATGGCTTGTTGCTGGCGTCGCTGCTCGAGCGCCAACACCACCACCAGAATGATGAACACGAACAACAGGCCGATCATCAGATCCGACGCGGAAGCGAGGTACCCGCCGTCAGACTCAGTGTGTTCATGTTGGCTTTCATGTTGACGACGGATCAACATGCATCAGCCCCTGGGTGGTCGTGCAGTCATGACCTCTGCCAGCTCTTCGACCGATTCATCAAGGCCGGAGATGCCCTTCTCCAAACTGCCGACCGCCTTGGCCAGCTGTTCGTCCATCGTGAGATGAAGCTTGGCCACAGTATTCGAATACTCGCTAACACCCCCAGTGATCGCTGCCACGGTGGTACCTAGCGTCTTCGACGTACTTTCCATCGCATCCTTGGTCTTCTCCATGCTGGATGCGGTGACCTGCACAGTCAGTTGCAGCACTTCAAGTACGCTCTGGACGGATTTCATCGCCTGCGGAGTGGCGTCCCGTACCGATTGAACGACAGCGTGTTGCTCTTTTGTGAGCTCCTCTACGTTGTCTACGGCATCAGCCAGCAGCCTCCCAACTTGCGCAAGATTCTCACTCGCGGCACTCATACCTGTGCTGACTGACTTCAGCCTCGAAAGCAATTCATCTGAGTGACCCAAAGCACCACGCACGAACTCGGCACCCTCCCTACCAAGGTTAGTGGCCTTATCGATCGTGTGGCCCAGGCCGTTCATGGCTTCTTTCACGCCATCCGTTGCGCCTTGAAGATCAGTGGCGCCGGTCGCGAGATTCGCAGAGATTTGCTCTACTCGCGCCAAAAGGTCAGAGCCGGCTTTGTCCAAAGCCACGGCTGCCTTTGTCCCACCGTCACCCACCACGGCCCCGGCGACGGTAAGTTTGGCCGCGAGTTCTTCGAGAGCTTCCCGTAGCTTAGTCATCTCGGAATCGGTGGCCTTCTTCAACATGTTGCCGAAGTCCTCCATCATCTTGGCAAGCGCTTCCTGATTCATAGTGCCAAGCTTCTCGCTGAGGCCGTCAATGGCAGATGTCAGTCGATCTGTCATCGCTTGCATTTGAGGGGAGAAGGCTGTGGTGATCGCCCCGGCGAGAGAAACTGCCAGGTCGGTTTCGAAACGCTTGAAGGTTCCAGTCTGGTCGCGTGCTTCGTTAAGAAGTTCTTCGGTCAATTCCAGATGCTGCCCACCCTTTATGGCGAGATCTCGAACGTACACAGTTTGATCGCCACTTGATCGGTTCAACTCATGCGCCGCCTGAACCTGCGCAAAAACTGCCATTTCGGCGCCGCCGTATGGAGCTATTCGGCCGATGCTCTCGACGACTCGCTCTGCGGCGCTATTAAGACTAGCCATACGGCGACGCGCGGCAATCGCCCAAACAATGGACGCTAGAAGTCCCGCCAATGAAGTCAGAAACTTGGCGCCTGCAGCACTCAGGAGTCCTCGCGTTGCCGCAGTCAGATCGCCTGGCGCATTCCCAGCCTGCGGCAACAGCGCAGCCGTAGCTTGCGTAAGTGCCAAGGTCAGAAAGAAAAAGGTAAACAGCAGCCCCACACCAACCAACAAGTTTGGGACAGCCTCCGCAAGAGGCAGATTGATCGAGCGGGAGAGCATTCGATTCGCGGACCAAAGGTCCCGCGGCGCACCGAACATCACATGAACGTTGTGCTGACCATGGGTGAGCGGAATCACTCGCGTTTCCGTCTCGCCCCAAGCGATGTGAACTGCCGAATGGACCTTTGCCGCCCCCCTAGCGGCATCGACAGCGTTAGCCCAACCTGAGTTGGATTTGTCCAGAGCTTTGGAAAGACCCTCCAGCGCTTCCGACAGTCGAACTGCAGGTGGCCTGAACCAATTCCAGTAAGCGACAAGTGCCGACAACAGAATCGACGCCGCAGCTATATAAATGGCTGCAGAGTTGTTGCTTAGAAAATCAATTCCGACTGACAGCCAATTATTCAATTTGACACCGCATATTATTATTGGAAATACATTTTTATATGTATCGGAAGACAATCTCTAAAAACAAACTTCGCTGCGATCCACTTTTTAATTTGCTTCCGCCAACATAAAAATGAAGCCGCCAGTCAATATTTTAGATCCCAAAATTCTTTGTCTGGCAACTTCCATTCAAATAAAATACTATGAATGGCGCCTGAATTAAAATCATTCAACCGACAAAAATCCGATAGTCGTATTAAATGACGATCAACATCTGCAGCATCTATTCGGCTGGAATCTATACTGTAATGAAGGCTGTACAAAACATCGCGCAACCACTCACTACATCGGCCATTGCTTGGCCAAATGCACGCACAACAAAATATAGATATAAACGAGTCCACCCCTCTAAGAATAAGTTGAGCGCGCTGATAATCTCCACTATTTGCGAGGTGCAATGCCCTAGTAACGCACCAATTTATTATATTTCTCAGGTCGGACTCATCAAGGTGCTGTCGACTCATGTTTTCTAAATCTCAGAATGGCCAACCAATATTAATAAACAAAAACTCTTGACGCACCCACCATTTCTGGAGGGCGGGGGTGCTTGTGGTCAAGCACTCTGAAAGTAACAAAGCGTATCCGCTTCTGATCGTCAATTCCATTGTTGGGAACCCACCTCAATCGTCGGCGGCAACCACCTGCCCACCACCTCACTGGGCACCAGCGTCACGAAGATCCCGTCGGTGCTGTCTTCCGGCAACCGGGGCGGCCAGTCGAGCAGCGTGACGTCCATGCCGGCAAAGTGATCGGGCAGCGGGCTTGTGGCCGATGGGCCGAAGGCGTCGAACCACTCGCCCATGTCAGCGATGGCAAGGATGCCCACGATCTTGGGCTGCGCGTGTGACGCTGTGTTCACAGCGGCCCTCAATTGCGCAAGGCCGGACTTGATGCTGCCTTTGCTGGCGCTGGCCTTGACCTCGAGGATGACGGTCGTGCGGTTGCCGGCCTCGAACACGCCGTCCAGCTCGCGAAAGCGCACGAAAAAACGGTTCTGGGTGTCGCGCTGCTCCCAGCGCAGCACCCGATAGTCGGTGGGCGAGAGCTGCTGCGCGACTTCACCGCGCACCCGGTTCTCGACCAGCCGGCTGAGCGCCAGGTTGGGGTCGGCCACGGTTTCCGGCGCGTTCACCTTGTTGATGAAGGCGTGATGCGCCGTGTGGCTGCGATAACTCCTTGCGCTGATGGGCAGCAGCATGACCCCTCTGATTGACGACATGGCGGCTCCGGTGGCTGGCAGGGTTGCCAGACGGATGCTGACTGGCGGTGGGCTCACCAGGTGAGCCCACCAGCCATGGAGCGCGGTGGGATATCGCCTTGATTTCCCATTGACAAAAACAACAGAAGTGTTGAGCATTGAGGGCGTGAACTCGAACGAATTCAAGCGTTGGCTGCTCAAGCAAGGTGTGACGTTCGAGAACGCGAAGGGCTCGCACGTCAAGCTGCACCTCAACGGGCGTCAGTCGGTGCTGCCCATGCACGCCAAGGAGCTCAAGACCGGCACGGTCGAAGGCATCAAGAAGCAGCTCGGCCTCAAAGGAAAGTGAACCATGTTGGACTACCCCGTCATCCTTGAGCCACAACCTGAGGGCGGTTTTGTGGTGACCTTTGTCGATGTGCCTGAGGCCATCACCCAGGGCGAGGACGAACAAGAGGCATTGCTTTACGCGGTCGATGCGCTGGAGACTGCGTTGTCGTTTTACGTCGATGCGCGCAAGCCGCTGCCACTGGCCAGCAAGCCCAAGCGCGCTCAGCACACCGTGCGTCCGTCAGCACTGGAAGGTGCCAAGCTAGGCGTGTATCAGGCCATGACCGAGCAGGGCGTGAAGAAGTCCGAGCTGGCGCGCCGCCTGGGCTGGCACATGCCGCAGGTGGACCGCTTGTTCGACTTGCGCCACGCGTCGCGACTGGACCAGATCGAAGCGGCTGCGCGCGCGCTGGGTCGCCAGCTTGAGGTGCGCGTGGCCTGACGCGTGGACAACCGCAAAAGGCCAAACCATGCCGTCAATCTATGACGTCGGAGAACACTTCGAGGCGTTCACCAAGAGCCAAATTCGGCAAGGGCGCTATCTCAGGCCAGTACTTTGAGCCCGTTCTTTTCGACGACGGCCAGCAGCTTGAGCGCCATACCGCTCGGCCGTTTGGTTCCGGCCTCGCATTTCTGCACCGTGGATTCGCTGGTGTTCAGAAAGCGCGCAAACACGGGTTGGCTGACGTGTGCGCCCTCCCGAATTCGCTTGATCGCCTCAGGTGCGATCTGCACCGGCGAGGCAAGGCAGGACTCATCGAAATCACGCATGGTCGCCTTGTCGATGGTGCCGGCACGGTGCAGCCCCTGCGCAGCGCTGTAGATGGCCTCGAAGAAGCGAATGAGCGTCGCCAAGCGCACAGATTCCGCTCCTGTGCCGGCTGCAGGCGCTTGAGGTGAACCTGCTGGCGTGGCTCAGGCGGCCAGCGCAATCGGCTGGATCTCTTTGGCGATGGCTTTGCCGTTCGCCATCTCGGCCACTCGCAACTCGTAGGCTGCCTGAAGGTTCAACCAGCCCCTGGCCTCGCTGCCGAAGTAGCGCTCCAGGCGCAGGGCCGTATCAGCCGACACGCCTCGCTCGCCCTTGGTGATCTCGCTCAGACGCGAGTAAGGCACATGCAGGGCCATGGCCACAGCGCGCACGCTGACGCCCATGGGTTTGATGTAGTCCTCCAGCAAGACTTCACCTGGGTGGACAGGACGCATACCGTTCTTGAACATGATGTACTCCATTGCTGTTCAGGATCTCAATTCCAGTCGGGACCGGGTCAGTGTGGGTCTTCGATAAGCACGTCGTAGGGGCCGCTCTCATGCCACTTGAAGGTCAGTCGCCACTGGTCGTTGATTCGCACATGCCAGGCACCGTCGTATTCCTTCAGGTCGTTGCCTGGCGGGGCCTTCATGAAATTCACCGAAGGCGCCGCGTCGAGCTGGGCCAATTTGCGCTCGGCCACGCTCTTGATGTTGACGAACCGGCGACACCTGCCTGTGGTGAACAGGCTCTCCGTGTCGGGGCAGGCGAACGACTGGATCGTCATGGGAGACGAACTTACCTGTTGACCGGGTAACAGTCAAGTCGACATCACTGCAAAAGCTCTTGCGGCTCAGCTGGCAACCAGCCGCCCAACACCTCACTGGGCAATAGCCTGACGTATAGACAACCGCAAAAGGCCAAACCATGCCGTCAAGCTATGTCGGCGTGCGCGTGCTGCCGCATGGGCGCTACGTCATCTTCTACCGCGATTGCGTACAAGCTGAGAAGTCACTGGCGCAGCTTTTCCTGAAGCCACACCTTGATGAGCGACTGGTACGGAACGTCGCGAGCGTTCGCGGCCACCTTGATGGAATCCAGCAAGTGCTGTGGCAGGCGCAGCGAAATGGTCTTCGTCGTTGGCTTCAGATTTGGCAACGTCACCTTCTTGGCCTTTGACCAATCCAAATGCTCTGTGGAGTCGTGAGACTCCCAGTAGGCACGCTCCTGAGCCTCGTTGGCGAATTTGGGAATGGCTTTAGCTGGCTTGGTCATAAATCACTCGCTCCTTGCGGTGCATATCCCTGGCTGAAATCACCCGTATCGACTGGCCCGACTTCCGAAGCGTGAACGTGATGTGCAGCGTTCGGCTTTCGTCGGTGACGCCCAAGGCGTGGAGCCGCGGTTCCTTCTGGCTGTGGGCCACATCATCCAAAAGCAGCAGCGGCGCATTGAAAAACACCTGCTCGGCCTCAGCCATGGTGACACCGTGCTTCTCGTTTTTTCGCTCGTTACCGGCATCCCACTCGAAGCCGGTGATCTTGGTAAGGTCAAGCATTTTTGTATATTACCATCACATACACAATCACAAGCAACCTGCGTACGTGCGGCAGCCCAATCAGCCGTCGTGGTCACCAGGATAGGTTTAGGCTGCTGCCGGTTCAGTGGACACCGACCTAAGCTTCTTGAGCTTTATCGGGCTGCCGAGCTTGTCGTGTGCGGGTGCATGGAAACAAGACCGCCGCCGAAAATCTTGTCATAAACATGTCCGGCCGATAAGATTAAGGCATATTCTTGTCACCATGACGAGATTGCACCCCAATCTCCTCAGACACGGCTCACCGCACCATGACCACCCCTGCGCTGTCGCCCCGGCACGATGCATTGCTGCGTGTGGTGCTGGCCGCCACACAACCCGTGCAGCCGGGTGTGCTGGAGCAAGCCCTGCCGGTTTCAAGGCCCACCATCAACCGGGCGCTGCGAGAGCTCCTGGCGTGGGGCTTTCTGCAGAAGTTGGGAGATGGTCGGTCCACCCGCTACGTGGCGACAGATGCGGCCAAGGCTGCACTGGGGGCCTTGCCTTCCACCGCACCTACTGCAGAGCACGGCCGAATGCAGTGGTCGCCGGCTGCCCTGCCCCTGATCGAATCTCTTCTTGCGCCTTTGGGAACTCGCGCTCCGACTGGCTATGACAGCAGTTTCGTAGACGGCTACATCCCCAACCAGTCCAGCTTGCTGCCACCGCAGCTGGCCACGGAGTTGTTCAACGCCAGCCGCAGCCGCGACCAGCTACCCGCAGGAACCTATGCCCGCGAGGTGCTGGAGCAGCTGCTCATCGACCTGTCGTGGTCGTCATCGCGCCTGGAGGGCAACAACAAGAGCCTGCTCGACACCAAGGCGCTGTTTGAGCTCGGGGAGCAAGCAGCCCCCTTCGACGAAGACACGCTGATGCTGTTGAACCACAAGAGCGCCATCGAGTTCATGGTCGATGCCGTGCCGACAGAGGGGATCACGGTGCCCGTCATCGTGGACCTGCAAGCCAAGTTGATGAAGGACTTGATGAAGGACTCGCGCGATATCGGCAGCATCCGCCGGCGCGTGGTGAACATCGCCGGCTCGGTCTACTCGCCAAGCAACGTCCCCACGCTGCTGGAAGAAACGCTGAAGTCCATCATCGACAAGGTCCGCCACATCCGAAACCCGGTGGAGGCCGCCTTCTTCCTGTGGGTCAACGTGGCTTACCTGCAGCCCTTTGCGGACGGCAACAAGCGCACGAGCCGCCTCGGCGCCAACATGCCGCTCATGCTCTACAACTGCGCGCCCCTGTCCTTTCTGGATGCGGAGCGCTCGGACTACGCGACAGCCATGCTGGGCATCTACGAGCAGCGCAACGTCGCCGCGGCGGTTGACCTGTTCGAGTTCATCTACCGTCGCTCGATTCAGAAGTACAGCGTGCTGCGAGCCTCGTTGGCCGCGCCCGACCCCCTCCGAGGCCGGTACCGACAGGCCCTGAATGAGCTCATGCAGTTCGTCGTCATCCACGGCCGAACGCTGGAAGATGCACTTTCGCAAGTGCCCGTAGCCGCGGCTGACGTGATGGCGTTGCGCGTGATCGTGAATACCGAGCTGGACCAACTGGAGCAATACAACTGCGCTCGCTACAACCTCGCGCGAAGCACGACGCAAAGATGGATTGACGCCGCGCGGCCCAGGTAGCCTGCCCGAGATCCACCAACGCGCCCCCGCCGCCCGCTGGTTGGGGCAAGTTGGGAGCAGGGGTTGTCGTCCATCGGATGCAGTTGCGGTGTGGACATCAACGCATGCAAAGCACCGACGCAAAATCACCCGTTATGCCACCAGACCAACGACTGAAGACAGACAGAGCGAATGACGTCAGCGAGTCAGGCGACGCGCTGAAATCCTTGCACACGCCCATGATGCAGCAGTACCTGCGCATCAAGGCCGACCATCCGGACACGCTGGTGTTCTACCGGATGGGTGATTTCTACGAGCTGTTCTTCGATGACGCCCGGCGGGCGAACCGTCTGCTCGACATCACCTTGACCACCCGGGGCCAGAGCGGCGGCGAGCCGGTGGTGATGGCGGGCGTGCCGGTGCATTCGGTCGAGAACTACCTGGCGAAGCTGATCAAGCTGGGCGAGCCGGTGGCGATCTGCGAGCAGGTTGGGGATGTGGCAACGGCCAAGGGGCCGGTCGAGCGCAAGGTGGTGCGTGTGGTCACGCCGGGCACGCTCACCGACACGGAGCTGATGTCGGACAAGGCCGATGCGCTGCTGCTGGCCTTGTCGCAGCACACGCATCGAGGGCAAACGACCCACGGCCTGGCCTGGCTGGGCCTGAGCAGCGGCCAGCTGGGGCTGACCGAATGCGCCGATCACGAACTGCCCGGCTGGCTGGCGCGGCTGAATGCGGCCGAGGTGCTGGTGGAGCGGGAGCAGGTTCCGCCGGCGCTATTGGCCACACGCGCCGCGGTAACGCACCGGCCCAACTGGCAGTTCGACGCCGCGCTAGGCGTGCGCAAGCTGTGCGAGCAACTTCGGGTGGCGAGTCTCGCGGGCTTCAATGCCAGCGAGCTGACGGTCGCCCATGCCGCCGCCTCGGCCTTGCTGAGTTATGCCGAGCACACGCAGGGCCAGGCGCTGGCGCATGTGCGCCATCTGCAGGTCGAGCGCGCGAGCGAACTGATCGATCTGCCGCCCACCACACACCGAAACCTGGAGCTGACGCAGACACTGCGCGGCGAAGAATCACCCACGCTGCTGTCACTGCTCGACACCTGCCGCACCGGCATGGGTAGCCGGGCCTTGCGTGGTTGGATGACACGGCCGCTTCGCGAGCGCACGGTGGCCACCCAGCGCCACGAGGCGGTCGAGGCGCTGATGGCCGGTGGCGGCGACAGCTTGCGGCAGGGCTTGCGTTCGGTGTGCGACGTCGAGCGCATCACCGCGCGCATCGCGCTGCGCCAGGTTCGCCCGCGCGAGCTGACCGGCCTGCGCACGACGCTGCGCGCCCTGCCCGGTTTGCGCTCGGCGGTTCCCGGGGGCGCCTGCGTCCTGCTCGACATGGCCCTGGAGACGCTGAGCCCCGATGCCAGCATCGAATCCCTGCTGACAACCACGCTGGCCGAAGAGCCCGCTGTGCTTCTGCGCGACGGCGGCGTGATCGCCTCCGGCTGCGACGCGGCGCTGGATGAACTGCGCGCCATCGCGCAGAACTGCGATGCCTTCCTGCTCGACCTCGAATCGCGCGAACGCGCCCGCACCGGCATCGCCAACCTGCGGGTGCAGTTCAACCGGGTGCACGGCTTCTACATCGAGGTGACGCAGGGTCAGGTGGACAAGGTGCCAGCTGACTACCAGCGGCGCCAGACGCTGAAGAACGCCGAGCGCTACATCACGCCGGAGCTGAAAGCCTTCGAGGACAAGGCGCTCTCGGCGCAGGAACGCTCGCTGGCGCGCGAAAAACTGCTTTACGAGCAGCTGGTCGACGCGTTGCAGGCCCATGTGGAGACGCTGTCCGATCTGGCGCGCGCGCTGGCCACGCTCGATGCGCTGGCAGCGCTTGCGGAACGGGCGGAGACGCTGAACTGGTGCCGGCCGCAGTTCGTGCGCGAGCCCAGCATCGAGATCCAGGGCGGGCGCCACCCGGTCGTCGAAGCGCGTCTGCAGGAAACTGGCGCAGGTAACTTCATGGCGAACGACTGCCGGCTGGACGCCACCCGCAAGATGCTGGTCATCACCGGGCCCAACATGGGCGGCAAGAGCACCTACATGCGGCAGGTCGCGCTCATTTGCTTGTTGGCATCGATGGGCTCATTCGTGCCAGCCACGGCCTGCCGGCTCGGGCCGATGGATGCGATCCACACCCGCATCGGCGCGGCCGATGACCTGGCCAATGCGCAATCGACCTTCATGGTCGAAATGACCGAGGCCGCCGCCATCCTGCACGGCGCCACCGCGCAGTCGCTGGTGCTGATGGACGAAATCGGTCGCGGCACCTCGACCTTCGACGGCCTGGCACTGGCCGGCGCCATTGCGAGCCATCTGCATGAGCGCAACAACGCCTTCACGCTGTTTGCCACGCATTACTTCGAGTTGACGGCCTTCCCGGCGAAGCACGATCGCGCGATCAACGTGCATGTGTCGGCGGTGGAAACACACACCAGCGGCCACGGCAAGTCAGGCGATGACATCGTGTTCCTGCACGACATCCAGCCCGGGCCGGCGAGCCGCAGCTACGGCGTGCAGGTGGCACGCCTGGCCGGCATGCCGGCCTCGCTCGTGCGTCAGGCACGCTCGGCACTGGAGGCGCTCGAATCGCAGCAAAAATCGGGGCAGGCGCAGATCGATCTGTTTGCCGCTCCGGCACCGCTGGCAGCACGGGAACCGTCGCCGGTCGAACGGGCGCTGGCGCAGATCGATCCTGATGCCTTGACTCCGAAACAGGCCCTTGAAACGCTGTACCGTTTGCAGGCACTGCAACACCCATCCGAAAGCGACACCGCACCATGACCTATTGCGTAGGCATCAAGCTCGATGCGGGACTGGTCTTCCTGTCCGACTCTCGCACCAACGCCGGTCTCGACCAGATCAGCACCTTCCGCAAGATGATCGTCTACGAGAAGCCGGGCGACCGCTTCATGGTGATGCTCTCGGCGGGCAACCTGTCGATCAGCCAGTCGGTACGGGAAATCCTGCAGGTCGAGAAGATCGACAACGGCGACGAGCCGCCGATCACGATCTGGAACGCGACCAGCATGTTCGACGCGGTGCGCGTGCTCGGCAGTGCAGTGCGTCGCGTCTACGACCAGGACGGCCAATCGCTGAAGGCGGCGGGCGTCGACTTCAATGCGTCGATGATTTTCGGTGGGCAGATCAAGGGCGAGGCGATGCGCCTGTTTCTTGTCTACTCCGCCGGCAACTTCATCGAGGCCACCCGCGAGACCTGCTACTTCCAGGCCGGTGAATCGAAGTACGGCAAGCCGGTGCTCGACCGGATGATCTCGCCAACCACGCCGCTGGATGAAGCCTCGAAATGCGCGCTGGTATCGATGGACTCGACACTGAAGTCGAACCTGTCGGTCGGGCTGCCGCTGGATTTGCTGGTCTACCAGAACGATGCGCTGAAGTGCGATCAGGCAGTCTGCATTGACGAGCAGAACCCGTATTTCCAGATGATCCGGGGCACCTGGGGCCACAAGCTGCGCGAGGTGTTCGAGTCGCTCGAAGACCCGCAGTGGACGGGTGATGCCGCGGCGACGAATCCGCTGTGCGTGGAATCCACCCGCTACGAACCCCTGCGCAAGATCACGCACCCGGGCGAGAAGATCGTCTGAGGCGGGGCCGAAAGGGCCCCTCCTATAATCATTTTTTCCCACCACAGCAGCGTGAAAATCCGTTGCTGCATGCAATGACCAAGTACGTCTTTGTCACCGGCGGTGTGGTGTCCTCGCTGGGCAAGGGCATTGCGGCGGCGTCTCTCGCAGCGATCCTCGAATCGCGCGGCATCAAGGTCACGCTGATCAAGCTCGACCCCTACCTCAATGTCGATCCTGGCACGATGTCCCCGTTTCAGCACGGCGAGGTCTACGTGACCGAGGACGGCGCCGAAACCGACCTCGATCTCGGCCACTACGAGCGCTTCATCACCACCCGGATGAAGAAGGCCAACAACTTCACCACCGGCCAGATCTACAAGAGCGTGCTCGAACGCGAGCGCCGCGGCGACTACCTCGGCAAGACGGTGCAGGTGATCCCGCACGTCACCAACGAGATCCAGGAATTCGTCAAACGCGGCGCTGGCGTGGGCACGGAGCATGAGGTCGATGTGGCCATCGTCGAGATCGGCGGCACGGTCGGAGACATCGAGTCACTGCCCTTCCTCGAGGCCGTGCGCCAGATGAGTCTGCGCATGGGTCCGAACAACAGCGCCTTCGTTCACCTGACCTATGTGCCGTGGATCGCTGCCGCCGGCGAGCTGAAGACCAAGCCGACGCAGCACACCGCCCAGAAGCTGCGCGAGATCGGCATCCAGGCCGATGTGCTGCTGTGCCGCGCCGACCGCCGCATTCCCGATGAAGAGCGCGAGAAGATCTCGCTGTTCACCAACGTGCCGACCTGGGGCGTGATATCGATGTGGGACGTGGACACCATCTACAAGGTGCCGCGCATCCTTCACGAACAGGGGCTCGACGGGCTGATCTGCGACAAGCTGCGCATCCACACGCCGCCGGCCAACCTGAAGCGCTGGGACGAACTGGTGCGCGAGTTCGAGCACCCCGAGCGCGAGATCACGATCGCGATGTGCGGCAAGTACACCGACTTGTCGGACTCCTACAAATCGCTGAACGAGGCGCTGCGCCACGCCGGCATGCACAGCCATGCGAAGGTGCTGATCGAGTACGTCGACTCCGAAACGCTGACTGCCGACAACGTGCAGCAGCTCGCTGCATTCGATGCGGTGCTGGTGCCGGGCGGGTTTGGCAAACGCGGTGTCGAAGGCAAGGTGCTGGCGGCGAAATTCGCCCGCGAGTCCAAGCTCCCTTACCTCGGCATCTGTCTGGGCATGCAGGTGGCCACCATCGAATTCGCGCGCCATCAGGCCGGCCTCGAGAAAGCCAACAGCACCGAATTCGAGCCCGACACCCCGCACCCGGTGATCGCGCTGATCGAGGAATGGCAGGACGCCGACGGCTCGATCCAGAAGCGCAGCAGCAGCTCCGACCTGGGCGGCACCATGCGCCTGGGCGCCCAGAGCTCGGACGTGAAGTCCGGGACGCTGGCACACGAAATCTACGGCGATGTGGTGACGGAACGCCACCGCCACCGCTACGAGGCCAACGTCAACTACCTCGACCAGCTCGGCGCCGCCGGCCTGGTGATCTCGGCAATCACGCAGCGCGAGAAGCTGACCGAGATCGTCGAGCTGCCGCGCAGCGTGCACCCGTGGTTCATGGGCGTACAGTTCCACCCGGAGTTCAAGTCCACGCCGTGGGGTGGCCACCCGCTGTTCAACTCCTTCATCTCGGCGGCGCTGGCGCATCAGCGTGAGCGATTGCAGATCGTTGGCTCCGAGAAGGCTGCCGCATGAAGCTGTGCGGTCACGAGGTCGGCCTGACGCAACCCTTTTTCCTGATAGCCGGCCCCTGTGTCGTCGAGTCGGAACAGCTGCAGATGGATGTGGCCGGTGCGCTGAAGGAAATGACCTCGGCGCTTGGCATACCGTTCATCTTCAAGAGCAGCTACGACAAGGCCAACCGCACCAGCGACAGCGGCTTTCGCGGCCTGGGCGCGGAACGGGGCCTGGAGATTCTTGCCAAGGTCAGGCGCGAACTGCAGGTGCACATCATCACGGACGTGCACAACGAAGCAGAGGTGGCCGCTGCCTCGGCGGTGGTCGATGTGCTGCAAACCCCTGCCCTGCTCAGCCGCCAGACGGACTTCATCCAGGCTGTGGCTCGCAGCGGCAAGCCGGTGAACATCAAGAAGGGGCAGTTCATGGCGCCCCATGACATGAAGAACGTCATTGCCAAGGCCCGCGCCGCAGCGCGTGCAGCGGGGCTGATCGAAGACAACTTCATGGCCTGCGAGCGCGGTGTGAGCTTTGGCTACAACAACCTGGTGTCGGACATGCGCTCGCTGGCCATCATGCGCGAGACGAACGCTCCGGTGGTCTTTGATGCCACCCACAGCGTGCAATTGCCCGGTGGCCAGGGCAGCAGTTCAGGCGGCGCCCGGGAGTTTGTGCCCGTGCTGGCACGCGCCGCGATTGCCGTGGGCATCGCCGGCGTGTTCATGGAAACGCACCCCGACCCCGCGAATGCACTGTGCGACGGCCCCAACGCGGTGCCACTCAAGCACATGAAGGCCCTGCTCGAACAACTGCAGGCGCTCGACCGCGTGGTCAAGCAGCAGCCCTTGCTAGAGAACGATTTCGGTTGCTGACGCCCAGCCACCCACCTGCTTTTTCCGAACACTGACACCACACTGAGGACTGAGACACATGAGTGCGATCGTTGACATCGTCGGCCGCGAGATCCTGGACAGCCGAGGCAACCCGACCGTCGAATGCGATGTGCTGCTTGAATCGGGCGTGATGGGCCGCGCGGCTGTGCCGTCGGGTGCATCAACCGGCTCCCGCGAAGCGATCGAGCTGCGCGACGGCGATGCCAAGCGCTACCTTGGCAAGGGCGTGATGCGCGCGGTGCAGCACGTCAACACCGAGATCAGCGAAGCGGTGCTGGGCCTCGACGCCAGCGAACAAGCGTTCCTGGACCGCACCTTGATCGACCTCGACGGCACCGACAACAAGTGCCGCCTCGGCGCCAACGCGATGTTGGCGGTCAGCATGGCGGTGGCTCGCGCCGCAGCGGAAGAAAGCGGCTTGCCGCTGTACCGCTACTTCGGCGGATCCGGCGGCATGCAGCTGCCGGTGCCGATGATGAACGTGATCAACGGCGGCGCCCACGCCAACAACTCGCTCGACCTGCAGGAGTTCATGATCATCCCGGTGGGGGCGCCAAGCTTCCGTGAAGCGGTGCGCTGGGGTGCTGAAACCTTCCATGCGCTGAAGAAGATCCTGCACGACCAGGGCATCAGCACCGCGGTTGGCGATGAAGGCGGCTTCGCACCCAGCGTGGCCAGCCACGAGGCGGCGATCCAGATGATCCTGGCCGCGATCGACAAGGCCGGTTACACGGCTGGTGAGCAGATCGCTATCGGTCTGGACTGTGCCGCCAGTGAGTTCTACAAGGACGGCCAGTACGTGCTGGAAGGCGAAGGCGGCCTGAAGCTGTCGGCCGAAGGCTGGACCGACATGCTGGCGAACTGGGTCGACAAGTACCCGATCATCAGCATCGAAGACGGCATGCACGAGGGCGACTGGGACGGCTGGAAGCACCTCACCGAGCGCCTCGGCAGCAAGGTACAGCTGGTCGGCGACGACCTGTTCGTCACCAACACCAGCATCCTGAAGGAAGGCATCGAGAAGCGCATTGCCAACTCGATCCTGATCAAGATCAACCAGATCGGCACGCTGACCGAAACCTTCGCCGCGATCGAGATGGCCAAGCGCGCGAACTACACCGCGGTGATCAGCCACCGCTCGGGCGAGACCGAAGATTCGACGATCGCCGACATCGCGGTCGGCACCAACGCCGGCCAGATCAAGACCGGCTCGATGAGCCGCAGCGACCGCATCGCGAAGTACAACCAATTGCTGCGCATCGAGGAAGACCTGGGCGACGTCGCCACCTACCCCGGTCGCGGCGCGTTCTACAACCTGCGCTGACGCGGCACTGCGCTTCCCCCACCGCACTGCATCAACCAGCCCATCGTGCGCTTCATCCGGATCGCCCTGATCACGCTGCTGGTGCTGGTGCACGCGCAGCTGTGGTTCGGCGACTCGGGGCTGCCGCGGGTGCTCGACCTGCAGGCGCAACTGGATGCGCAATTGGCCACCAATGACATCGCCAGGCACCGCAACGAGCAGCTGGCCGCGGAAGTCATCGACCTGAAGGAAGGCCTGGAGATGGTCGAGGAGAAAGCCCGCTACGACCTCGGCATGGTCAAGCCCGACGAGATCCTGGTGCAGTGGAGCGTGTCGGCGAAGTAGCGCAGCCGCTCTGCGTCATCGAGCGCCTTTGGGCTCAGACCGCAGGCATCAATTGATCGCCGTCGACCCGGGCGCCTGCTGCGGCGTTGGAGTGAACAGCTCGCCGACATCGACCGCGTCGAAGTGGTACTTGATGCCGCAGAAGTCGCAACCGATCTCGACGCGGCCCTGCTCGACGATGATGTCGTCGACCTCGGGGCGGCCCAGGCCCATCAGCATCCTGCCGACGCGCTCACGCGAGCAGCTGCAGGCAAAGCGCGGCCCGTCTTCGCCCGTCTGCGGCGGAAATCGGCGCAAGGGCTCTTCCCAGAACAGCCGGCGCAGCACCGTGTCGGCATCAAGCGTCAGCAGCTCGTCGCGGGTCAGCGTCGAGGCCAGCATCGCCAGACGCTTGTAGTCCTCGTTGAGGCCGATCTCGTC
This sequence comes from Rubrivivax sp., assembly GCA_027490215.1. Lineage (GTDB taxonomy): Bacteria > Pseudomonadota > Gammaproteobacteria > Burkholderiales > Burkholderiaceae_C > PBB1. The sequence continues at coordinate 75,466 of JAIXYO010000046.1, read as the reverse complement.
CTCATTGCGTCGGCCCAGATTGGCGGCACCCTCCACCGGCACGCGCTGGATCAGCAGGCCGGCAGCGGTCTCGTCGTTGGCAGCCAGGATCAGGCAGGTGTCGAGCTGTTCGGACTGAAGCATGTAGTGCTCCAGCACCTCGCTGATCTTCTGCAAGGGCTCGCGGTGGTCACCGTGCAGGGAGACCACGCCCTGATAAGGCGTCTGGCCAGGAAACTTGGTTTTCGGGTCAAGGGTGATTGCGCAGCGGCCCTGGCCGTGCACGTTGAGCATCGCCTCGACCTGGGCATGGGGCACCACATTGCCCACCACCTTCGCCGTGACGCGAAACGCCAGGTCGCTCTGCACCTCGACCACGGCCAGCTTGACCGGCCCGTCGCCGTAGACCTGAAGCACCAGTGCGCCATCGAACTTGATGCTGGACTGCATCAGCGCGCCGGCGGCCGCCATCTCGCCCAGCAGCACCCGCACTGGCTCGGGAAAGGCGTCGTTCGCGGCGGCGCGGCGCTGCAGCACCTCACGCCAGCTGTCGGTCAAACGCACCAGCATGCCGCGCACCGGCAGGCCTTCGAAAATGAATTTGTGGAGTTCGCTCATCAGAAGCCGTTCAATCAATGCGAACCAGTTCGGTCCTGAAGCGCTGCGCCTTCGCGACATAGCCGGCGGCGCTGCGCGCCAGCCCTTCGAGCTGCTCGGGCGTCAGCTGCCGCACCGCCTTGGCTGGTGCGCCAAGGATCAACCAGCCGTCCTCGAACTGCTTGCCCTCGGTGACCACGGCGCCTGCGCCGACCAGACACGATTTGCCAATGCGTGCGCCGTTCAGCACGACGGCATGGATGCCGATCAGCGAGCCGTCGCCCACGGTACAGCCATGCAGCATCGCCTGATGTCCGACGGTCACGTCGTCACCCAGCGTCAAAGGTTGCCCCGCGTCGGAATGCAGCACCGCGCCGTCCTGGATGTTGGTGCGCGCACCGACCTGCAGCAGGGTGTTGTCGCCACGCAGTACCGCGCCGAACCAGACACTGGCGCCCTCGGCCAGCGCCACGTCACCGATGACCTGCGCGCTCTCGGCCACCCAGGCACTGGCAGCGACCGACGGATGCGCATCGCCCAAACGGTAAACGGCCACGGATGCACTCCCCTGCGGTGAAGCTCACAATTCTAAGGATGGCACCTGTCCTCGAAGAACCCGTACGTGGCTTGTCGCTGCGATCCCGTGCGCTGGCGTTGTGGGCCGAGTGCGACCCAGCCACCAAGGCCGAGGGGACCCGCGCACTGTGGGCGGTTCGCGAACGGCATTCCTTGCACCCCAAGCAACCGTTCGAGTTGGCGGCGACTGCAGCGCCTTCACCAGGGCGGCCCGCACGACCAGCGCTGGTGCCCCCCAAAGACGTGCCCTCGCGCACCGCCTTCACCGTAGAGGGACGCGCCGCCCTGCTCCATGCCATTGCGCACATCGAGTTCAACGCGATCAACCTGGCGCTGGACGCCGTCTGGCGCTTCGATGGCCTGCCTGACGCCTTCTATCTGGACTGGCTGAGCGTTGCCAGCGAGGAGGCGCACCACTTCAGCCTGCTGCGCGAGCACTTGCGCAGCCTGGGCTTCGACTACGGCGACTTCGACGCGCACGACGGCCTGTGGCTGATGACCCAGCGCACCTCAGCCGACGTGGTCGCGCGGATGGCGCTGGTGCCTCGCACACTGGAGGCGCGCGGGCTCGACGCCACGCCGCCACTGCAGGCGAAGTTCGAGCGTGCCGGTGACCATCGCGCGGTGGAGATCCTGGGCGTGATCCTGCGCGACGAAATCGGCCACGTTGCCATCGGCAACCACTGGTACCGGTGGCTGTGCGAACGGCAAGGGCTCGACCCGGCGACCCACTACGCGCTGCTCGCGCAGCATCACCAGGCGCCGCGGCTGCGCGCACCCTTCAACTTCGAGGCGCGCCGTGCTGCCGGATTCACCGACGAAGAAATGGATGCCCTGAGCTGACGAGGGGAGCCCGACGCTGGAGCCTGCAGCGCTCGAGTCACGATCCATCCGGTCGAGAGACCGGCCGTTCTTCAGGGGTGCAGCGAATCCGAAGTCTTCAGCTCCGCGGCCGTGGCTGCATTGCCGGGCGATGACAGCACGTGCACCTCGCGTTGTGGATAGGGAATCTTCACCCCTTGCGCGTGGAAGACGGCCAGCAAGGCCAGATTGACGTCCGAGCGCACGTTGCCCTGCCCGTTCTCGGGGTCGAGGATCCAGAAGTTGATCAACAGGTCCATCCCATCGGCGCCAAAGGCCATCAGCTGCGCGCTGGGCGAGGGCTCGGCCAGCACCCGAGGCACCTGAGCGACAGCCGCCTCGATCAAGGGCTGCAGGGCGCGTACATCGGTGCCGTAGGCCACCTGCACCGTGCTCGTGAGCAGCACGCGGGGATCGGCAAGCGACGAATTCTCGACGCGCTGGGTGATCAGCATCTCGTTGGGAACGATGGCCTCGCGTCCGTTCAGCGCGCGGATCACGGTGTAGCGGGTGCGGATGTCGGTGATGCGGCCATCGAAGTTGTCGACCTTGACCATGTCGCCGATGCGCAGCGAGCGCTCGGCCAGGATCACGAAGCCGCTGACGTAATTGGCCGCGATCTTCTGCAGGCCGAAGCCCACACCCACGCCGATGGCACCGCCGAGAACGCTGAATGCCGTGAGATCGATGCCCACCGCACTCATCGCAAACATCAAGCCGATGACCAGCAACAGCACGCGCACCAGATTGGCAGCGATCATGCGGATCGACAGGTCGCTGCTGCTGCCGGTACCGCTCAGAAGGCGCTTCTCGATCGCCGCGGCCACCCACAGCGCCAGCACCATCACCAGACCTGCCGTGACACCGCCTTCGACCACATTGCGCAAGGAAATCTCATGCGCGCCCATCTTCCAGCGCACCTCGTCCATCGCCTCGAGCAGCCAGGGCAGCACACCAGTGACCCAGAGGACGACCGCCAGCCAGGCGATCCAGGAGATGCTGCGCTCGATGATGCGCATCCAGCGCGAATCCGGGTAGCTCACCGACAGCACCCGCACCGTCAACCGGATCAGCAGCAGCGAAATCAGGATCGGCACCGCCAGCTTGAACACCGCGGCCTTGACGAAATTGGCCAGCAGCAGCTTGGCGCCAAAGGCCAGCAGCAGTGCCAGCAACGGAAACAAGACACCATCGACGCCGCGACGCCCGAACCAGATCGGCGCGTCGATCGGCGGCGTGCCGCGCAGCAGTCGCACGATCAGCCAGGCGAGCCCCAGGCACAGCGCCAGCACGCCGAGCTCCATCAGCGCGGTCGGCTGCAGCAGACCGGCGATCAGGTCCTGCAGTTCGGTGTTGTCGAGGTTACGGGTCACGCGGCAGGCTCCAGCGGCTTCGGGTCATCGAGGCCGGTCAGCGCCCGGAGGTGCGCCGCCACGCTGCGGCCCAGCGCGCTCAGGTGGTAGCCGCCTTCCAGGCAAGACACGATGCGCCCCTGCGCATGGCGGTCGGCCACCCCCATCAGGCGGCGGGTGATCCAGGCGTAGTCGGCCTCGACCAGGTCCAGCTGACCCAGCGGATCTTCGCGATGGGCATCGAAGCCGGCCGAAATGAACAGCATCTGCGGGGCAAAGGCGTCCAGGCGCGGAAGCCAGTGCTGATCAATCAATTCACGCACCTGAGCACCACCTGTGTGCGCGGCCACGGGCAGGTTCAGCAGGTTGTCGGCACTGGGCATGTCGCCGCTGTACGGGTAATGCGGATGCTGGAAATAGCTGACCATCAGTACCCGATCGTCGCCAGCGATGATGTCTTCGGTGCCATTGCCGTGGTGTACATCGAAGTCGATGATCGCGACGCGCTGCAGACCGTGTGTCGTCAACGCATGGCGGGCCGCGATGGCAACATTGTTGAAGAAGCAGAAGCCCATCGCGTTGCCGTGCGTCGCATGGTGACCGGGCGGGCGCACCGCGCAGAAGGCGTTTCGCACCTCACCGGCCATCACCGCGTCGGTGGCAGCTACGGCCGCGCCGGCAGCGCGGCACATCGCCGCCCAGGTGCCGGGGCCGGCCATGGTGTCGGCATCGAGCACGTGCGAGCGGCCGCTGGCGGCCAGCGGCTCCAGAGCGCTGCGCAGCCGGGCAAGGTGGGCTGCATCGTGCGCCAGGGCGACTCGATCCAGATCGACCAGCGGTGCCTCGCGCCGTTCCAGCACCTGGGCCAGTCCGCTGGCAAGCAGCTGCTCGTCGATCGCGTCCAGCCGCTGAGGGGATTCAGGATGGCCGCGCGCCATGACATGGGCGCGGCAGTCAGGATGACTGAAGAAGGCGGTGGACATGCTATTTCGAGGGATAAGGCCGCTGGCGCATCGGTTAACGTCTCGGCGATGAGCGCCTTGCCGATCCCCAACCTGTCCGAAGACCTCACGCGGCTGATCGATCAGATTAGCACGATCATCGTCGGCAAACGATCGCAGATCCGTGACTGCGTGGCCTGCTTGCTTGCAGGCGGACACCTGCTGATCGAAGACGTGCCCGGCGTGGGCAAGACCACGCTGGCGCATGCGCTGTCGGTGTCGCTGGGTCTGCGCTTTTCGCGCGTGCAGTTCACCGCCGATCTGATGCCGACCGACCTGATCGGTGTCAGCGTGTACGAACGATCGAAAGAGGCGTTCGTGTTCCACCCGGGCCCGGTGTTCGCCCAGGTGCTGCTGGCCGACGAGATCAACCGCGCCGGGCCCCGCACGCAAAGCGCGCTGCTTGAGGCGATGGAAGAACAACAGATCAGCGTGGAGGGCGAAAGCCGCGCCCTGCCCCGACCCTTCTTTGTCATCGCCACCCAGAACCCGAGCGATCAGCTGGGCACCTACGCGCTGCCAGAGTCGCAGCTCGACCGCTTCCTGATGTGCATCACGCTGGGCTACCCTGACCGCGCCAGCGAACGCGAATTGCTGGCAGGCCAGGATCGGCGCGAAGCCGTGCAGCATTTGCGCGCCGTGATGACGCCCGAGCAGCTGATTGATGCCCAGCGCGCGGTGCTGGCCGTGCACGCGTCACCGGCGCTGCTCGACTACCTGCAGGCCTTGATTGCCGCGACCCGATCGGGCGTGTGGTTCGTCGAAGGCTTGAGCCCGCGTGCCGGCATCGCAGTGCTGCGCGCAGCGAAAGCGCACGCGTTGCTCGATCGTCGCACCCATGTGGCGCCGGACGACGTCCAGGCGATCCTCGTGCAGACCATCTCGCACCGTCTTGTGCCTGTCGCGAGCGCCGGCCGCGGCCGCGCCGAGCAGGTGCGCGCAATGATCGAAGCGACTGCACTGCCGTGAACCCGCTGGCGACGACCCGCGGCCCGCTGCGTCGCCGGATCGATGCCTGGTGGCAGGCCCGCTCGCCCCGCACCGACAGCCTGCTGCTCACGCAGCGCAATGTGTACATCCTTCCCACCCGCGGCGGCATGCTGTTCTGCTTCACGTTGGGCGTGCTGCTGATCGCTTCGATCAACTACCAACTCAACCTGGGTTATGTGCTGACCTTCCTGCTGACGGGCAGCGGCGTCGTGTCAATGCACATGACGCACAACACCTTGCGTGGCCTGACCATGCACCTGCGCCCTCTGGCCCCCGCGTTCGCCGGTGACACGGCGCTGCTCGAGGTCGTCTTGTCCAGCCCCAAGGGCACGCGCTACGGTGTGGGCATGGGACTGCGACTGGACGAGCGAGAAGCCAAGGCGCTCAGCTACACCGATGTGCCGGCCGGTGGTCAGACGGTGCTGCACCTGGGCTTCATGCCGGCGACGCGTGGACAACACGCCTTGCCCACCGTGACGGCCGAGACCCGTTTCCCACTCGGACTGTTTCGCGCCTGGGCGGTGTGGCGCCCCGCGAGCATGCTGTTGGTCTACCCGCAACCGGAGCGCCCGGCCAGTCCCTTGCCGCCGGCGCGCACCGTGCCGGGCGGTGGGGCGCGTGCTCGCGCCAGCAGCAGCGGCGAGTTCGAGGGCATCCGCATGTACCGGCGTGGCGATCCGCCCAAGAGCGTGGCCTGGAAGCGGTCCGCGCAATCCATGGCCAGCAGCGGCGAACTGATCAGCCGTGACAGCAGTGCGCACAGCCAGCAGCAACTCTGGCTGGACTGGCAGTTGGGAGGCAGCGGCGATGCCGAGGCGCGGCTGTCGCGCCTGACGGCCTGGGTCCTGGAGGCCGATCGGCGCGATGCCGCCTGGGGGCTGAGCCTGCCCGGCCGTGAGCTCGACATTGGCCAGGGCGATCTGCATCGGCAGCAAGGCCTGCAGGCGCTGGCACTCTGGCAAGCCTGACGCAGCGAATGAACAGCACCGCACTGCAGTCCTCACTCCCGCTGGCCCGCCGCCTGGGCTGGCCAGGCTGGTCGCACCTGCCGCGCGAGGCGCGCGACACGCTGTTCCTGCTGATCGTGATCGGCTGGACCTCGCTGCCGCACCTGAGCCATCTGCCCGCGTGGTGCGCAGCACTCACCGGCGGCGTGCTGCTGTGGCGGGCGCGGCTGGCGCTGGCCGGTTCGGCGCTGCCGGGTCGCTCGGTGCTGGTGGTCGTGCTGGTGGTTGCTGCCAGCCTCACCTACTGGTCGTTCGGCTCGCTGCTCGGCAAGGAGCCTGGCGTCACCATGGCGGTCGCGCTGATGGCCCTGAAAACCCTGGAGCTGCGTGCGCGGCGCGATGCCTTCGTGGTGTTCTTCCTCGGCTTCTTCCTGATCCTGACCCACTTCCTGTATTCGCAAAGCCTCGGCGTCGCAGCGATGATGCTGATGTCGATCTGGGGCCTTCTGACGGCGCTGGTCCTCGCCCACATGCCCGCCGGTGCACCCAGCCTGCGCACGGCCGCGGCACTGGCGGGCAAGACCGCAGCGCTGGGGGCGCCGCTGATGGTGCTGCTGTTCGTGCTGTTCCCACGTGTCGGCCCACTGTGGGGCGTGCCGCAGGACGGCTTCGCAGGCACCGGGCTGTCGAACGTGATGAGCATGGGCACGGTCGCCGCACTGGCACAGGACGACAGCGTGGCGCTGCGCATCCGCTTCGAGGGCACACCGCCGCCGCCGCAGGCGATCTACTTCCGTGGCCCGGTGCTGGGCAACTTCGATGGCCGTGACTGGACGCCTCAGAAGCCGGGCTTTCCGCCCGCCATGACGCCGCGCGCCGAACTGCAGGTGCAGGGTTCGCCCATCCGCTACGAGATGACGCTGGAGCCCTCACGGCTGACCGTGTTGCCGATGCTCGAGGCCAGCCCCGAAGCGCCCAAGATCGATGGGTTCAGTTTCACGCAGAACGATGATCTGCAATGGGTGTCCAACCGCTCGCTGTATGAGCGGCTGCGCTTTCAGAGCGTGGCGTACCCGAAGTTCCAGCACGGACCGACCCAGCCCATGATCGGACTGCAGGACTACATCGACCTGCCCCCAGGCTACAACCCGCGCACCCTCGCCTGGGCCGCCGCCATGCGCAAGGACCCGCGCTATGCCGAGGCCGATGCGGCGACCCTTGCTGCAGCGCTGATGGAGCACATCCGCACCGGCGGATACGGCTACACGCTGACACCGGGCCTGTACGGCGAGAAAAACCCGCGCACGTCGATCGACGAGTTCTGGCTCGATCGCAAGCTGGGTTTCTGCGAACACTATGCGGCCGCATTCGTGGTGGTGATGCGCGCACTCGACGTGCCGGCACGGGTGATCACTGGCTATCAGGGCCTGGACCCGAAGCCGGTGGATGGCTACCGCATCGTTCGCCAGAGCTATGCCCATGCCTGGGCCGAGTACTGGCAACCCGGCATCGGTTGGGTACGCGCCGACCCAACCGCCGCGGTGGCCCCCGACCGCGTGCTGAGCAGCCGCCCGCTGGTCACGCAACCCGGTCTGGTCGCGGGCGCCTTGAACAATTTCAACCCGCAGTTGCTGGCCAATCTGCGCAACGGCTGGGAGGCCTTGAACAACCGCTGGAACCAATGGGTGCTGAGCTACTCGCGTGGTTCGCAGTTCGACCTGCTTCGCCAACTGGGCTTTGACGCCCCGAGCTGGGAAGATCTGGCGGTGCTGCTGGCCGGGGCATTCGGTGCGCTGTCGCTGGCAGCGGCAGCCTGGGCCTGGTGGGATCGACATCACACCGACCCGTGGGTGCGGCAGATGCAGCGGCTGCGCGCCACCTTGCAAGGGCTGGGCGTCAGCGCGGCGGAGCATGAAGCGCCTCGCACGCTGGCGCAGCGGGTGCGCGGGCGTTTTGGCGCACACGGCGAGCCGCTGGCCGCGCTGCTCGACCGTCTGGACGAGCAGCGCTACAGCGCTCGCGCTGCTGCTCGGCCCGATCCCACACTGACCCGGCACTTCAACGCCCAGGCCAAGCGTCTGGCGCGCGTTGCCCAGACCCTGTGCGCGATGGTGTTCATTGCGGCCGCGTCGCCTGACGATGCGGCAGCCGCTGCTGCCACCACCACATCGGCAGCGTCCAACACCACCGTGACCGTGGCCTCCGCCACCAAGCCGACCCAGCGCGCCAAGCCGCGCAAACAGCGCGCCCGCAAGGCGCCCGTGCGCTCCGACAACGACCCCGACATCGTGACCTACGGCAGGCGCGAAGACCTGATGCGCTTCGGCGCGGAGGTCGCGGCCCGCCAGGGCCTGGACGTGGAGGCAGTGCAGGCCGCGCTGGCGCAGGCGCGCTTCGTGCCCAGCATCGCCAAGGCCGTGATGCCACCGCCCGCCGGCACGGCCAAGAACTGGGCAGCCTACCGCGCGAGGTTCATCGAACCAAAGCGCATCGCCGCCGGCGCAGCGTTCTGGCAGTCCAACGAGGCGTGGCTGACGCTGGCCGAGCAGCGCTACGGCGTGCCGCCAGAGATCGTCGTCGGCATCATCGGCGTCGAGACGCTGTACGGACAGCACATGGGGAACCACAAGGTCATCGATGCGCTGGCCACGCTGGGTTTCGACTTCCCGGCCGGGCGCAAGGACCGCAGTGCATTCTTCCGCGATGAGCTGGAACAGCTGCTGGCGCTCAGCCACCGCGAAGGCACGGACCCGTTGGTCGTCAAGGGCAGCTATGCGGGCGCACTCGGCATGCCGCAATTCATGCCCAGCAGCGTCAACAAGTACGCGGTCGATTTCGATGGTGACGGCCACATCGATCTGCATGCCAATACGGCTGACGTGATCGGCAGCGTGGCGCACTACCTGGCCGAATTCGGCTGGCAGCGCGGCCTGCCCACGCACTACGAGGTTGCCGTGCCGAGCGACGCCAGCGAACGCGCGCTGCTGCTCGGCCCCGACATCCTGCCTACCTTCACCGCGCAGCAGCTCATTGACCATGGTGCGGCATTTGGTACACCCTCGCCGCCCCTGACCGGCAGTGATGCCAACGCGAAGCTGGCGTTGGTCGAATTGCAGAACGGCCCTGACGCGCCGAGCTATGTGGCAGGCACCACCAACTTCTACGCCGTCACCCGCTACAACTGGTCAAGCTATTACGCGCTGGCAGTGATCGAGCTCGGCGCGGCCGTGCGCAGCGCCCGTTAGATCCACGGCACCCGCCGCGTCCCCGGCGAAACCAAAATGGAGGCCAAGAAAAGAAAGGGAGAAACGTATTGAAATGAGTTTGAAACGTAAATCAAGTAATATCGTCAAACGTGAACGTCATTTTTTCTGAGGCCTTATCGCGCGTGGTTGACAAGCACCGCTGGTGAAAGGCCCCGACTGGCTCACGTTTTCAAGAGCGAGAACACTATGAAGCGCAACGGCTCCCTGAACCATGTCTTCCGTCTGATCTGGAACCACGCCACCAACGCGTGGGTGGCGGTGGCAGAAACCTCGCGGGGGCGTGGCAAGTCAGGGCGCACCCAGCGCTCGGTTCTGGCAGCCGCCGTGTTGGCAATGCCAATCGCGGCAGCACAGGCGGCACCCGCCGGAGGTCAGGTCACCGCTGGCAGCGGCAGCGTGAGCCAAAACGGGGCCGAAACCACTGTCACGCAAAACTCGGCCACGCTGTCGATGAGCTGGGAAAGCTTCAACATCGGCAAGTCCGAGACGGTCAACTTCGTGCAGCCCACGGCGCAGTCGATCGCGGTGAACCGCATCCTCGACACCAATGGCAGCCAGATCCTGGGCCGCCTCAACGCCAACGGCCAGATCTGGCTGATCAACCCCAACGGATTGCTGTTCGGGAGCGACGCGCAAGTCAACGTGGGCGGCCTGGTGGCCAGCACGCTGGACGTCTCAGACGACAGTCTGGGCGGTAGCTCCCACCGCTTTGAGGGCACGAGCACCGCCGGTGTCATCAATCAAGGCCGCATCAGCGCGAGCGAGGGTGGCAGCGTGGTGCTGCTGGGACACCATGTGAGCAACACCGGGACCATCAGCGCGCAGCTGGGCACGGTCGCACTCGGAGCGGGCAACATCACCACGCTGCAGTTCGACGGCAACCGGCTGGTCAACCTGCGCGTCGATGAAAATTTGCTCGACGCGCTGGCTGACAACGGCGGGATGCTGCAAGCCGACGGCGGCCAGGTGCTCATGAGCGCCGGTGCTCGTAACTCGGTGCTGGCCAGCGTGGTCAACAACACTGGCGTGATCGAAGCGCGCACGGTCGAACAAAGCGCAGGCCGTATCGTGCTTCTGGGCGGCATGGGCTCGGGTACCGCCCACGTGGCTGGCACGCTGGACGCCAGCGCACCCGAGGGCGGCAGCGGCGGCTTCATCGAGACCAGTGCACACGAGGTGCACGTGGCCGATGGCACGCGCATCAGCACGAGTGCACCACAAGGCTACAACGGCACGTGGCTGATCGCCTCAACGGACTTCACGGTGACCGAAGGTGATGGCGTGCAAACCCTCAGCGGTATCGGCGCGTACACGCTGTCGGACAACCTCGGCAGCACCAACGTCACGATCGCGACCGACACCAGCGGTGAATCGAGTCCGGATGCAGCAGGCAACATCAACGTGAATGCTCAGGTGAGCTGGAGTGCCAACAAGCTCACCTTGAGCGCCTGGAACGACATCAACGTCAATGCCGCGCTCAACGGCAGCGGCACGGCCAGCCTGGCGCTCGAGTACGGCCAGGGCGCCTTGAATGCCGGCAATACCAGCCAGTACAACATCAACGCCCCAGTCAGCCTGCCGGCCGGGGACAACTTCAGCACCAGGCAAGGCAGCGACGGGGACTTGCTGGGCTGGAAGGTGATCACCGAGCTGGGCGCCGAGGGCAGCACCAGCGGCACCGACTTGCAAGGCATCAGCGGCAACCTGACGGGACGCTACGTGCTCGGGGCGGACATTGACGCGACGGCCACGGCCGACTGGAGTGCGGGCGAAGGCTTCTCGCCCATCGGAGGCCGTGGTGACACGCTGTTCGGCGGCAGCTTTGATGGCCTGGGCCACACCATCAGCAACCTGACCATCAGCCGGCCATCCGAAAACTTCGTCGGGCTGTTCGGCGGTACCGACCTGGGCTCATCCGTTGGCAACGTGGGGCTGACGGATCTCGCGGTCATCGGGTCCACCAACGTCGGAGGACTGGCGGGAATCAATTACGGCACCATCAGCGCCAGTTACGCCACCGGTAGCCTCAGCGGAAACGACAACGTCGGCGGGTTGGTCGGTCTCAACGGTGGAGTCATCAGCAGCAGCTACGCGACCAACGAGGTCATCGGCAGCAACTCCGTCGGTGGTCTGGTGGGCTTCAATGAGGGCGGCATCAGCTCGAGCTACGCGACCGGAAGCGTGAGCGGCTGGGGCGGATCTGTTGGGGGCCTGGTGGGATACAACTCCAGCGTCATCAGCTACGCGGGCGACGTCAGCGAGCCGAATGGCGACGTCCACGTGTGGTGGGGGTACTGGGTCAGCATCGGAAACATCGACAACAGCTACGCCACCGGCAGCGTCAGCGGGTCGAGCGACTACGTCGGTGGGCTGGTGGGCTACAACGCAGGCAGCATCAGCAACAGCCATGCGTCGGGAAGCGCGAGCGGCGCGGGCTACCATGTTGGTGGGCTGGTGGGCTACCACGATGGCACCATCGGCTATCCGTCGGAATACGCGGTTGCCCCGAGCGACTACGGCACGGACACCCCATCCCCATACGCGCGGTCCATGGTGGTTTTCACCATCGGCAGCATCAGCAACAGCCGCGCCACCGGCAGCGTCAGCGGCGGCAATATGGTCGGCGGACTGGTGGGCTCCAGCAGCGGACTGATCATCGACAGCCAGGCCATAGGCAGCGTCAGCGGCAACGACAACGTGGGAGGGCTGCTCGGCTACAACAGCGGCACCGTCAGCAGCAGCTTTGCGGCCAACAACGTCAGCGGCAACAACTCAGTCGGCGGGCTGGTGGGCACGAACGACGGGAGCATCTTCGGAGGTCAGGCCACAAGCAGCGTCAGCGGCAACGACAACGTGGGAGGGCTGCTCGGCTTCAACAGCGGACTGGTCATCAGCAGCGCCGCAGCCAGCACCGTCAGCGGCGGCAGCACGGTCGGCGGGCTGGTGGGCTCCAACGGCGGAACGCTCTTCAACGGCCAAGCCATCGGCGACGTCAACGGCAGCAGCAAGGTTGGCGCACTGGTGGGCTCCAACAGCGGAGTGGTTTACTACAGCCAGGCCGCAGGCAATGTGAGCGGCATCGATAACGTCGGCGGTTTGGCCGGCGTGAATGAAGGCAGCGTCCACCACAGCCAGGCCACAGGCAGCGTGAGCGGAAACGACAACGTGGGCGGGCTGGTCGGCCTCAACAGCGGCAGCATCAGCACCAGCTACGCCACGGGCAACGTGAGCGGCTCGGGCGACTCTGTTGGCGGACTGGTTGGATACAGCACCGGCATGGCCATCTATGTGGGTAGCTGGCTGAATGGCGATGTCCTGGAGCCGCTCTACATGTTCAGCATGGGCACCATCGATGGAAGCTACGCCACCGGTAGCGTCAGAGGCGCGGGCGACTATGTCGGCGGGCTGGTGGGCTACAACCACGGCACCATCAACAGCAGCTTTGCGGCGAATGACGTCAGCGGCAACAACTCCGTCGGTGGGCTGGTGGGCGCCAACAGCGGAGCGGTTTTCTACAGCCAGGCCGCAGGCAATGTGAGCGGCATCGATAACGTCGGCGGTTTGGCCGGCGTGAATGAAGGCAGCGTTCTCTACAGCAACCAGGCCACAGGTAGCGTGAGCGGCAACGACAACGTGGGCGGGCTGCTTGGCTACAACAGCGGCACCATCAGCAGCAGCTTTGCGGCCAACGACGTCAGCGGAAACAACAGCGTGGGCGGTCTGGTGGGCTTCAACGAAGGCAGCATCAGCTCGAGCTACGCCAAGGGAAGCGTGAACGGCTTGGGCGCATCTGTTGGCGGCCTGGTGGGATACAACTCCAGCGTCGTCAGCTACGCGAACATCGTCAGCGGCCCTGATGACTATGTTGGTGGGCTGTTGGGCTACCAAGACGGCGCCATGGGCTACGTGTCGGAATGCGCGCTCGCCCCAAGCGACTACGGCACGGGCACCCCAGACCTGTCCGTTCGATATATGCCGTTTTCCACCACCGGCACCATCAGCAACAGCCACGCCACCGGCAGCGTCAGCGGCGGCAGCATGGTCGGCGGACTGGTGGGCTCCAATAGCGGACTGATCATCGCCAGTCATGCCAAAGGCAGCGTCAGCGGCAACGACAACGTGGGCGGGTTGCTCGGCTACAACAACGGCACCGTCAGCAGCAGCTTTGTGGGCAACAACGTCAGCGGCAACTACTCAGTCGGCGGGCTGGTGGGCACGAACGACGGGAGCATCTTCGTCAGTCAGGCCACGGGCTACGTGAGCGGCATCGATAACGTCGGCGGTTTGGCCGGCGTGAACAGAGGAAGCGTTCTCGGCAGCCAGGCTACGGCTGGCGTCAGCGGCAACGACAACGTGGGCGGGCTGCTCGGCTACAACAGCGGCACCCTCATCAGCAGCTTTGCGGCCAACGACGTCAGCGGAAACAACAGCGTGGGCGGTCTGGTGGGCTTCAACGAGGGTGGTATCAGCACCAGCTACGCGACAGGAAGCGGCGTGCGTGGCAACGCCGATGTGGGCGGCTTGGTCGGCACCGACTACGCCGGCACAGTCACCAGCAGCTTCTGGAACATAGACACCACCGGGCAAGCCAGTTCGGCCGGCGGCGGAGTGGGGCTGACCCAGGAGCAAATGACCACGGCAGCAAGTTACGCCGACTGGGACTTCACCAGCACATGGATGATCTTCGAAGGCCTCACAGCACCGCTTCTGCGCAGCTACATGACGGTACGGCCAGAATTTTGGATCATCGTCCCCCGCGCGTACCCGCGCCCGATCCTGCTTGCTGACGCGATCCTGGTTGCTGACCCGGTCCTGGGTACTGGCCCGATCCAGGTCGTGGGCCCGATCGCGGTCGTGGACCCGGTCGCAGTCGACGTCCCGATCGTGATCTACGACCGCAAGGAGTTGGAGCGCGTGACCACGGTCACCGACACGGAGCCATCGCTCAGCCCTGCGCACATGCCTAAGGAGGTCTCCGCCGTCACCACGCAACTGGCCAGCACGGAAGCCGTGTTCAACACAGGCTCGTCGGCCTCGCCATCGGCGAGCCGCAGCGGGCTGAGGCCTCGCACGCTAGGCTCAGGCATTCGACTGCACGAGAACAGCGAGACCACCGAGTGACCATGAAGTCCATCACGTGCATCTGTCTTCGCTTGCGCGCGCAGCTTGGCTGCTGGTCCTGCCCCTAGGAGCAGCCGCCCAGCCAGCTCCGAGTGAGCCTAACGCCGGCTCGCTGCTGCAGCAGGTGCCGCCGAGCATGCCGCTGGTACGCCCCAACCGTGCCAGCGGTCTGACGGTGCGTCAACCCGATGGCCAGACCTTGCCGGCGAGCGTGCCGTTCGAGGTGCGCGGCATCACCATCACCGGCAACACGCTGATCACCAGCGAGGCGCTGGCTCCGCTGTTGGCCGATGCCGTGGGCAAGCAGATCACGCTGCCGCAACTCGAAGCGCTGGCCGGTCGCATCACACAAGCGTATCAGCGCAATGGCTACCCGCTGGCGCGCGCGATCGTCCCGGCGCAAACCATCGAGGACGGCCAAGTGCGTCTGCAGGTGATCGAGGCACGCTACGGCGAGGTGCGCGTGGACAACCGCAGCCGCACGGCCAACCGGCTGCTTAGCGCCACGCTGGCGCCGCTGCGTTCGGGTGATGTGGTCGCCCAGGACAGCCTGGACGGCGCGCTGCTGAGGCTGTCAGACATTCCGGGCGTGGTGAGCCAGGCCACCTTGTCGCCAGGCTTGGAAGTGGGCACCTCCGACTTGCTGGTCGATGTGCAGACAGGCATGCGCGTCACCGGTCAGGTCGCAGTGGACGATCACGGCAGCCGGAACGCTGGACGCCGGCGGCTCGGCGTGGCGCTGAACCTGCTCAATCCGCTGGGCCTGGGTGATGTGCTCAGCGCCACGGCACTGAGCTCCGGCAAGGGCCTGAACAGCGGTCGCGCGAGCTACGAACTGCTGCTCAATGGCAGCGGCACGCGCATCGGTGTGGGGTTCTCGTCTTTGCGTTACCAGCTGATCGGCAGCTTGGCGCCGCTGGATGCGCACGGTACAGCCGAGGTGCTGAGTGCCGTGCTGCGCCAGCCCCTGATTCGCAGCAGCAACCTCAACATGAGCGCCGCATTGACGCTCGACCGCACCAGATTGCGGGACAAGGTGGACGTCAGCTCGATCGCCGCCGACCGAACCATGCACAACGCCAACCTGAGACTGCTCGGCGAACGCACCGACGCATGGGGTGGCGGCGGCGTCATGCAGGCCGAACTGGGCGTGCTGTCGGGTCGTGTCGGCTTCGACAACCAAGCCGCCCAGATGGGCGATGCGGCATCGGCACAAACCGAAGGCGGCTTCACGAAGTGGACGCTGAGCCTGTCACGCCAGCAGTCGGTGGGCGTCAGAGGCATGGTTCACCTTGGCATGCGTGCGCAGTGGGCCAGTTGCAACCTGGATGCCTCACAAAAAATGTCAGTCGGCGGGCCCGGCGGAGTTCGCGGCTACGACACCGGGGTCGGCCCGGGTGACGAGGGCGAAGTCTTCAGCGCTGAATACCATCACGCCCTGCGCCTGCCCAGCCCTGGCCTGTGGCAGGCCAGCGTTTTTGCCGACACGGCCCGCGTGCGTATCAACGCCAAGCCGTTTGCCGCAGGCTCCAACTATCTGCGATTGAGCAGCGCCGGCGTGGGACTGAACTGGAGCGTCTACGCCTGGCAGGCTCGGGTGGCCGTGGCCAAGCCAGTGGGCGCAGTGCCCAGCACCATGGACCCCACGCGCACCACCCGCGGCTGGATCGACATCCGCCGCCAGTTCTGATCGGCCCATCGCCGTTGCTACTCAGCGCGCCGAACTGCTCGTGCACGACATCGTGCCCCGCTTCATTGCGCAAGAGTTCATCGTCCGCGGCGTGGCACTCGGCTGGCACTGGCCGATCTGCAACCGCAGTCACCCGCTACAACCAGTCGAGCTGTTACGCGATGGCGGTGATCGAGCTGGGCGAGGCGGTCAGGCGAGCTTTGTAGCGGGCCCTTGGTTCAGGCAGGCTTCCATACACCACAGCAGCTCCGCATCAAGGTCGGGCACCTCGGCAACCTCGAGCCCATGGACCAGCTCCCAGCTGCTCTCGTACCACCCTGGGCCCCCATCGCCCTGCTGACTGACCGGAGCGCCTATCGGGTTCACTTGAGGCGGCATCGGCAGCGCCGCACACAGCGACAGACAGACGATCGATCGAATGCCTTGACGGCACGAGCATGGAAACGATTTGAGGCTGGGCATGCGGGTGTCCTGAGCGGCGCCGATCACTGCGATCGACAGGCTCAGTGTTCCTGCGCTGACCTTGAGCAGCCATCCCGCCGAAGGGTTGCGGCCAGGGTCAACGCGCTCCCCTTGAAGCGCGCCCCCCGGTCGGGGGAATTGGCACATTGCGCCAGAGGCTGTGCCGTGGTGCCGGCCGCTTCAGCGAGCCAGACGCCAGCGCGCTTCAGCAAAGCGGTGTCGACCGCGCGGGCGGCAGTTTCATTCGCTGCCAAGGATGAGGCTGAAACGCTGTTGGCGTTTGCCTTCGTGCTCGACTTGTTCACTGAACATCGCAAACGGGCGAACCCACATTCCTGATTCAACGTGAAGCGGCTTGTAAAGAACCAGAGGCTCCAATGATTCGGAGTGTCGAACGACGCCGACGACCTCGTATTCGCCGCCCTTGTAGTGCCGATACCGGCCAAGCTCGATGTGAGGAAGCGCTGGGAGATCACTCATTGAAATGCGACAGATGCGGAGCGCCTTGCGGAATTGAGCTGCCTAGCGTGTTCTAGGGAGAAAGCCCATGCTGCTTAGGCAGGCAAGCTGGGCCACAACAGATTATGTTGGGTCGTCGCAAGCGCTTGACTCGTTTGAACTTTCTCGAAAGTTTGCCGGCCGAAACGGGCAGCAAATCTCGGGCAAAAGCGGCTTGAGCGACTGACTGGGCATCACCTCATCCATGCAGTTCGCGGAGAACCTCGGGGTGCGTCATGGCGACTCGCAACAACATCTTCGCG
This sequence comes from Rubrivivax sp., assembly GCA_027490215.1. Lineage (GTDB taxonomy): Bacteria > Pseudomonadota > Gammaproteobacteria > Burkholderiales > Burkholderiaceae_C > PBB1. Next base: position 57,863 of record JAIXYO010000046.1, on the reverse strand, counting down.
GCGCCATTCGGCTGGCGTCGCCCCTGCTCCCAGTCTTGCAACGTTCGCGCAGAAACGCCCAACAGGTTTGCAAAATCCTGCTGCGACAGCCCGACTTGCGCTCGCGCTTCAGCTGCTGCGGGCAGCTGAACCTTCGTCACCCGAGCAGCTTCACCGCGCTTCATTTGGCGAACCGACTCCAGCAAGTCCTGTTGGAATTTCTTCATGTCAGAGGGCATCTCCGACTCCTTGTTTCAGTTCCGATTGAGAGCAATCCAGGCGATGAAATCATCGCGCTCCGCTGAAGTCCAGATGTCAGCGGCGTAGCGCTGGAAGATCGGGGTTTCAGCGACTGTTCGCACACGAGAAGACTACGGCATTGCCGTATTCATGGCGAGCCATGCGCCGAATTTTCAACTGCCGGCTCACCCCTGCGGAATCACGCTGACCGACACATCCATGCGCTGCATCATGCCGCCGCCGAGGATCACGCCACGCAGGGGCACCACGTCGGCGAAATCGGCGCCCCAGGCGAGCGTGATGTAGCGGCGGTCGGCGAGCTGGTCGTTCGTGGGGTCGAACTCGATCCAGCCGTGGTCGGGCAGGTAAGCAGCGACCCAGGCGTGCGAGGCATCGACGCCCATCAGCCGCGGCATGCCGGGTGGCGGGTCAGTGAGCAGGTAGCCCGACATGTAGCGCGCCGACAAGCCATGGCCGCGCAGGCAGGCCAGCATCAGGTGGGCAAAGTCCTGGCACACGCCGCGCCGGTGCTGCATCACCTCGTCGACCGAGGTGCTGACGGTGGTGGCGCCTGAATCGAATTCGAAGTCGGTGTGGATGCGGTGGTTCAGCTCACTCAGCGCCTCGAACCACGGCCGATCGGATTGCAGCGAGGGCTCGGCATACAGCCGTGCCGCCTCGGACAGCGGCACCAGGGGCGTGGGTTCGGCCATGCGTGCAGCGTTCAGGTCTTCGGTGCCGGCATAAGGGCGCCGCAGCGCTTCGCGCACCTCGTCGACCGTCAGGGTCGAGTGGGCATCCGCGACCGGGCGCTCACCGACCTCGACCTGGCACTGCATGCGAACCCGCAACTGGCGGTGTGCGCCGTGCAATCCGAAATGGGAGACTGAATTGCCGAAGCTGTCGACCGCCTCGTGACGCTCGTTGGGCGGCGGATCGATCTGCAGGCTGTGCGACAGCAGCCGTTGCCATGGCAGGCCGCGAGGCGTCAGGCGGCCGAGCTGCCACGACTGCGACACCGGCGCGGTGTACGCGTAGCGCGTCTCGTGCTCGACGGTATAGCGGTCGAAGCCGCCCTGCTGCTGACTTTGCTGCTGGGACTGATGCTGACCCTGTTGCTGCTGTTGCGACATCAGGCCACCAGCGACAGCACGCTGCGTGAAGCGGCGTGCGAAAAGAACTTCAGCGTGAGCTCATCCGACACCGCATGTGCCGCACGCTGCAACTGCGCAATGACCTCGGCCAGTGCCTCGCTTTCCGGGTGCAGTTCGACGCTGGGCACATTGCGCAGTGCATGGTGCGCCGGTGCCAACACGTCGCTGGCGAAGCGGCCATGGCTCAGCTCCAGCTTGGCGATGTACTCGGCCAGCCCCTTGACCTGGAAGGCAACCGAGCGCGGGTTCACCTCGTCGCGCAACAGCAGGTCCAGCACCGGCAACCACTCGGGCGCGACCAGATAGCGAGAGCGGTAGGTGACGGTGGAGTCGGCATACTCGAGCAGCCAGTCCAGCCCATGCGAACGCCCCTCGCTGGTCGCAACCTGCAGCACCTGGCACAGCGTGGACAGCCTCTCCAGGCGCCGGCCGATCGACAGGAATCGCCAGCCCACGCCGCGTGTCATGCCATCGAGCACGAAGCCCGACAGCGTGGTCATCGAGGTCACGGCGCGGTCGAGCCAGGACATCGCCAGGGGCAGACCGAGACTGGTCGACGACAAGCCGCGCTGGAACACCGGGTCGGCAATCAGTTGGTTCAACGACCGCCAGTGGTCGGCCGACATCCGGTCCCGGAGGTTGAAGGCCACGCGTGAGAGTTGCTTGAAACGCTCGCTCAAGCCTTCGTCGGGGTGGGTCGCAGCGCGCAGCAGGTCGGTGCTTGGTTGCTCGGTGGAGTCGATCAGACCGAAGCGCTGCGCGAGGATCAACGTTGGTGGCACGCCGTCGCTGGGCTCGCGCGAATCGTCGAGCACATCGGAGATGGCGACGCGCAGCAAGCGAGCAGTGGCATCGCAGCGCTCGCCGTAGCGGCCGAACCAGAACAGGTTCTCGGCCGCGCGCGAGGGCACGTTGGCGCGCGAGGCGACCAGGTCCTCGGGCTTGACGGTGCGGCTCAGCAGCGAGAAAGAGGCATTGATCGGCGCGTCGGAGAGCACCCAGGTGTCTTTCGAGCGGCCGCCGCGCTGCATGGCGATCACCCGCGAATGGTTGTCACCGGCCACCCGGGTCAAGCCACCAGGCAGCACGTGATAGCCATTCGGCGTTGCCACCGCAAACACCCGCAGCCCGACGGTGCGCGAGCTCATCTGCTCGCCACGGCCCGGCTCGCTGCTCGCTTCGAGCACAGGCGCCTGCGACACATGCACCCATTCCTGCGCTACATAGCGCTGGGGACGTGCAGCCACACGCTCTCGCAAGGCGGCGCGCTCTGCTGCAGAGAGATCAGCGCCGAAAACTGCCGGCTCCCGCGCCGAGCGCTCCAGCGGTTTGATGATCAGCTTGTCGAGCCGTCGCCAGGCGTCGTCGAGCGCTGCCGGTTCGCCCAGCCACCAGGTGGCCACAGAAGGCAATCTCAAGGGCTCGCCGAGCAGTTGTTCACTGAGCTTGGGCAGGTAGCCCAGCAGCGCGCCGGACTCGAGTACGCCTGACCCCAGCGCATTGGCCAGCAGCACCGTGCCGCGCCGCGCGCAATCGGTCAGGCCAGGGATGCCGAGTGCCGAGTCGGAACGCAACTCGAGTGGGTCGCAGTAGTCGTCGTCCTGTCGCCGCAAGATGCCGCTGACGCGCTTCAGACCCTCGACGGTCTTCATCCAGACGCAACCGTCGCGCACCGTCAGGTCGCTGCCTTCGACCAGCGGGAAACCCAGGTAACGCGCCAGCAGCGCATGCTCGAAGTAGGTTTCGTTGTAGGGCCCCGGTGTGAGCAGCACGACCAGTGGATTGGCGCGTTCGAAGCCCCGATCGGTTTGATCCTTGGGTGCCCAGCGCATCATCGACTCGCGCAGCGCCTCGAAGAAGGCCGCCAGGTGCTGCACATGCAACTCCTTGAACATCTGCGGGAACACGCGCGATACCACCAGCCGGTTCTCGAGCGCATAGCCAGCACCGGACGGTGCCTGCGTGCGGTCGTTGACCACCCACCAGTGGCCGTCTGGCGAGCGCGCCAAGTCGGCGGCGTAGTTGAACAGGTGCACGCCACCGGCCGGGCGGATGCCCTGCACCTGGTGCAGGTAGCCGCTGTGGCCGAAGATGATCGAAGGCGGTATCGCGCCCGAACGCAGCAGTTCCTGCGGGCCGTAGATATCGCCCAGCACGCGGTTCAGCAGGTCGGCGCGCTGTGCGATGCCGGCAGAGATGTCGTCCCATTCGGCGGCCGACAACAGCAGCGGCAGCGGATCGACCTCCCAGGGCCGGTCCGCCCCCTTCGGGTCGGCGTAGACGTTGTAGGTGATGCCGTTCTCGCGGATCTCGCGTTCCATCAGCGAGAGGGTTTCACTGACCTCGGACCCCTGGCGTCCTGCGAGCGAACGCAGGAAGGCATCCCAATGCGGACGCGGTGACCCCGGCGCCGACAACAGCTCGTCGTAACGACCTTCGACCGAGGTGTAGCCGGAGAGCAGGCGCCTCAACATGTCAGACAACCGAATTCATGGGACCGATTGTCATATGTGAGCCGCCAGAGCCTCGGGGCGATCAGAACGCGCTGGTGGCTCGGCGCAGGTCGAGGGTGAACGGGAAGTTCGGGTTGCGTTCGTCCTTCGGTACCTGCATCTTGCCCGGCGTGTGGCCAGTGCGGAAGAAGCGCCCCAGCCGGCGAGCCTCGGCCTCGAAGGCGTTGACCGGGAAGCTGTCGTAACTCCGGCCACCCGGGTGCGCGACGTGGTAGCGGCAGCCACCCACCGACCGGCCCATCCAGGTATCGAGCAGGTCGATCGTCAGCGGCGCGTGCACGCCGATGGTTGGGTGCAACGCCGACGGCGGGTTCCACGCCTTGTAGCGCACACCGCCGACAAACTCACCCACCTGGCCAGTCGGCTGCATCGGCACCACCCGACCATTGCAGGTCAGCACATGGCGGTCGCCGACCAGGCCGGTGGCCTTCAGCTGCACCCGCTCGACGGAGGAATCGACATAGCGGGCAGTGCCGCCAGAAGCGCCCTCCTCGCCCATCACGTGCCAAGGCTCGAGCGCAAGGCGCATCTCGACCTCGACGCCGAACACAGCGAAGTCGCCGAGGCGCGGGAAGCGGAAGTTCAGGTGCGGTGCAAACCAGTCGGCTTTCATGGCGTAGCCGAAGCTGTTCAACTCCTCGACCACGTCACCCAGGTCCTGCCAGATGAAGTGCGGCAGCATGAAGCGGTCGTGCAGCTCGGTGCCCCATCGCTTCAGGCGCGCCGGGCGATACGGCTCCTTCCAGAAGCGCGACACCAGCGCGCGCATGAGCAGCTGCTGCGTCAGACTCATGCGGGCGTGCGGCGGCATCTCGAAGGCACGCATTTCCAGCAGGCCGAGCCGGCCGGTCGGGCCGTCGGGCGAGTACATCTTGTCGATGCAGAACTCGGCGCGGTGGGTGTTGCCCGAGACATCGATGAGCAGGTTGCGCAGCAGGCGGTCGATCAACCAAGGCGGGCAGTAGTCGCCCTGTTCGCGGGTGACGCGCTGCAGTTCGGCGAAGGCGACCTCGATCTCGTAGACCGAATCATTGCGGGCCTCGTCCACACGCGGCGCCTGGCTGGTGGGCCCGACGAACAGGCCGGAGAACAGATAGCTGAGTGACGGGTGGTTGTGCCAGTAGGCCACCATGCTGGCCAGCAGATCGGGCCGGCGCAGGAACGGAGAATCCGCCACCGTCGCACCACCGAGCACGAAGTGGTTGCCGCCGCCAGTGCCGGTGTGACGACCGTCGACCATGAACTTCTCGGTCGACAGCCGGCTTTCGTGGGCGCTCTGATACAGGTGCGTGGTCTGGTCGACCAGTTCTTCCCAGCTGTGTGCCGGGTGCACGTTGACTTCGATGACGCCCGGGTCCGGCGTGACGCGCAGGGCCGAGAGGCGCGGGTCCTTCGGTGGCTCGTAGCCTTCGAGGATCACCGGCAGCTTCATCTCGGCAGCGGTGTCTTCGACGGCCGCGACGATTTCCAGGTAGTCCTCCAGCGCCGTCATCGGCGGCATGAAGACATAGAGCCTGCCACCGCGTGGCTCTGCGCACAGTGCGGTGCGGCTGATCCAGGCGGCCGATTCGAACTTGTCCGGCACGCGCAGGCTGCTGGCGGGCGCACTGGCCACCGATTTGTCGGACCCTTGCGCGGCGGCGCGCGAGCGCTCGGCGAAGCTGGCTGCAGCGCCATTGGCCGGGCTGGCTGAGGACGACGCGCCGTGGCCCTCGGCGGCGCCATTTGGAGCCGCCGCAAAGCGCAGCCGCCGATACGCCGGCAGTGGCGCGAAGGTCTGCGTCTGGTCCACTGGCAGCACCCAGGGCATGTCGCCTTCTTTCGCCCAGGGCTGGGAGTCGAGTGGCAGACGGAAGCCCAGTGGCGAATCACCCGGCACCAGGTAGCAGCGCTCGGAGCGCAGGAACCACGGCCCGGTGGTCCAGCGCGGCTGGCCCAGCGTGCCGCGAGCGATCGGCAACACATGGCCAACCACCTTTTCCAGGCCCTGCGTGAACACCTTGCGCAGCCGCTCACGTTCCATCGGATCGGACAGGCGCGCATCGAACGGATCGACGTTGGTCGGCAGCTTCCGTTCACGCCACAGGTAGTACCAGGTGTCCTCGTAGGCAGGGAACACGTACTTGGGGTCGAGCGCGAGGCGGCGGGCCACGCTGCTCAGGAACTTTTGCGCCTGCGCGTCGGTGACTTCATAGTCCTTGCGCTCGTTGGCAAAGAGCTCCGGGTGCGTCCAGATCGGTTCACGGTCCTTGCGCCAGTAGAGGTTCAGTGACCAGCGCGGCAGTTGCTCGCCGGGATACCACTTGCCCTGGCCGTAATGCAGCAGGCCACCCTGGCCGTACTTCAGGCGCAGCTTGTCCATCAGGTCAGCGCTCAGCAGCCGCTTGGTCGGGCCCATGGCCTCGGTGTTCCATTCGGCGCCGTCGCGGTCGTCGACCGACACGAAGGTCGGCTCGCCGCCTTGCGTCAGCCGCACATCGTTGCGACGCAGGTCCTGATCGACCCGATGCCCCAGCGCTTCGATGCCCGCCCATTGGGCATCGGTGTAGGGCAAGGTGACGCGTGGTGCCTCCCAGATGCGGGTGACACTCATGCTGTGCTCGAACTCGGTCTCGCACTCGTCGATGGCGCCACTGACCGGCGCAGCCGACGACGGGTCGGGTGAGCAGGCCAGCGGGATGTGCCCCTCACCGGCCAGAAGGCCCGATGTCGGGTCGAGTCCGATCCATCCTGCGCCCGGCAGGAACACCTCGCACCAGGCGTGCAGGTCGGTGAAATCAATCTCGGTGCCGCTCGGGCCATCGAGCGACTTCACATCGCTCTTCAGCTGGATCAGGTAGCCCGAGACGAAGCGCGCCGCCACGCCGAGGTGTCGCATCAGTTGAACCAGCAACCAGCCGGTATCGCGACATGAACCGAGCTTGTTGACCAGCGTTTCCTCGGGCGTCTGCACGCCGGGCTCCATGCGGATCGTGTAGCCGATGTCCTTTTGCAACTGCTGGTTCACGTCGACCAGGAAGTTGTTCATCGGCGTCTTCTTGCCGACGAAGCGCTCGCGCCAGGCGTCGAGGTAGGCCTGGAACAGCGGGGCGGCCTCGGCCTTCGCCAGATAGGGCGCCAGTTCGGCCTCGACCTCGGGCTCGTACTTGAACGGATAGTGCTCGGCCGACGGCTCCAGGAAGAAGTCGAACGGGTTGAGCACCGACATTTCGGCAACCAGATCGACCTCGATGCGGAACGAGGTGGTCTTGTCCGGGAACACGAGGCGCGCGAGGTAGTTCGACTGCGGGTCCTGCTGCCAGTTGATGAAGTGAGTGGCTGGCTCGACGCGCATCGAATAGCTCAGGATGCGGGTGCGCGAATGAGGCGCCGGACGCAAACGCACGACCTGTGGGCCCAGGTTGATGGGCCGGTCGTAGCGGTAGTGCGTCACATGGTTCAGCGCGACGTGGATGGACATTCAGGACTCCAGGGAGGGCACGAGCGAGGTGTGCCGGAAAAACGCGTCAACAAGATGAAGGAGAGCCATTGCCCAAGACAACGGCATCGAATACTCAGGACTGCACCGGCACCAGAAAGTCGCGGCTGATGCCCACGCCGAGCGTGCCCACGCGCTCGAGGAACTGCGTCAGATACGCATGCAGACCGGTCGCCAGGATCTCGTCGATGCGCCCGTATTGCAGGTCGGCCCGCAAACGGCCCGCGCGGCGCAGCGTTTCGCTGGACTGCTCGTTGGCGATCATCGTCAGGTTCGACAGCACCTCCTGCGTGCAAGCGGCCAGCGAGCGCGGCATGTCCGGGCGCAGGATGAGCAATTCAGCGACCTTCTCGGGCCGGATCACATTGCGGTAGACCTTGCGGTAGACCTCGAAGCCCGATACCGAACGCAGGATCGCCGACCAGTGATAGAAGTCGTACTCGATGTCACGACCACTGCGCGGCGCATCGCCCTGCGACTGCCCCTGGGATGCAGTGATGCCATCGACGCCACCGAAGAATTCGCTCTCGACCGCATGGAACTTCACGTCGAGCAGGCGCGCGGTGTTGTCGGCCCGTTCGAGGAAGCTGCCGATGCGCAGGAAGTGGAAGGCGTCGTCCTGCAGCATCGTGCCCACCGTCACGCCGCGTGACAGGTGCGATCGGAACTTGACCCACTCGAAGGCCGCGCCAGGGTCCTTCAGGAAAGCCCCGCTGCTGACCATGCGCTGGAACTCCAGCCAGGTCTGGTTCTGCGTCTCCCAGACCTCGGTGGTCAGTGTGCCGCGCACCGCCCGGGCGTTCTCGCGGGCTGCCATCAGGCAGTTGCGGATGCTCGAGCCGTTCTCGGGGTCGCTGACCATGTACTCCATGACGTTGCGAGCGGTCACGCTGCCATAGCGCGATGCGAAGTCGCCGCTCAGCTCGGAGATGCTGAGCAGACCTTTCCATCCCTGCTCGGCGGCGTCGGCAGATTGCGGCAGCAACGAGGTCTGGTAGTTGACATCGAGCATGCGCGCGGTGTTCTCGGCCCGCTCCATGTAGCGCGCCATCCAGAAAAGGTGATCAGCAGTCCTAGACAGCATGATTCAAGCCTCCAAAACCCAGGTGTCCTTGGTGCCGCCACCCTGGGACGAATTGACGACGAGCGAGCCTTCCTTCAACGCCACACGCGTCAGGCCACCCGGCACCATCTGCACTGTCTTGCCGCTGAGGACAAAGGGTCGCAAATCGATGTGGCGCGGCGCGATGCCGGACTCGACAAAGGTCGGGCATGTCGACAGGGAGAGCGTCGGCTGCGCGATGTAGCCCGCGGGGTTCGCCTCGAGCACCGCGCGGAATTCGGCGATCTCGGCCTTGGTGGATGCTGGGCCGACCAGCATGCCGTAGCCGCCAGCGCCGTGCACTTCCTTCACCACCAGTTCGGGCAGATGATCGAGCACGTACTTCAGGTCGCCCGGCTCGCGGCAGACGTAGGTCGGCACATTGTTCAGGATCGGCTTCTCGCCGAGGTAGAACTCGATCATCTTCGGCACGTACGGGTAGATCGACTTGTCGTCGGCCACACCGGTGCCAACCGCATTCGACAGCGTCACGTTGCCGGCGCGGTAGGCGTTGATCAGGCCGGCACAGCCGAGTGTCGAATCGGCGCGGAATACCGTCGGGTCGAGGAAGTCGTCGTCGAGGCGGCGGTAGATCACGTCGACCCGCTTCGGCCCTTGCGTGGTGCGCATGTAGACGAAGTTGTCCTTGACGAACAGGTCCTGCCCCTCGACCAGTTCGACGCCCATCTGCTGCGCCAGGAAGGCGTGCTCGAAGTAGGCGCTGTTGTACATGCCCGGGGTCAGCACCACGACGGTCGGCTCGTTGACCGAAGCGGGCGCCACTGCACGCAGTGTTTCCAGCAGCATGTCCGGGTAGTGCGCGACGGGCTCGACACGATGCTGGCTGAACAGCTCGGGGAACAGCCGCATCATCATCTTGCGGTTCTCGAGCATGTAGCTCACGCCGCTGGGTACGCGCAGGTTGTCTTCGAGCACGTAATAGCTGCCAGTGCCATCGGCATTGCCAGCGCGAACGATGTCGATGCCGGCAATGTGTGAGTACACCCCGCACGGCACATCGACGCCCATCATCTCGGGTCGGAACTGGGCGTTCTTGAAGATCTGGTCGCCGGGAACGATGCCCGCCTTGATGATCTCCTGCCCGTGATAGACGTCGTGGATGAACCGGTTCAGCGCCACCACCCGCTGGCGCAGCCCTTTTTCCATCTCGACCCATTCGTGGGCCGGAATGACCCGCGGGATCAGGTCGAAGGGAATCAGGCGCTCGGTGCCCGAACCGTCCTCGTCCTTCGCGCCGTACACCGCGAAGGTGATGCCGACGCGGCGGAAGATCATTTCCGCTTCTTCGCGCCGTGACTTCATCACGTCGCCCGGTTGTTGCGCCAGCCACTGTTCGTAGCCGCGGTAGTGCTCCCGCACCTGGGTGCTGGTGGCCTGCATTTCGTCGAAACTCGATCTCATCGGCATCACTCCTCATGCCCAGGGAAGCAACATTCAGGCCATTAGCGCCCCAAAACGGGGCGCCAGCGCGGCCCCGTGGCGCTCACGGACCTTCTGATCATGCACGCAGTCCGCGTCAAGACTGCGGATCTGGCTGCCAATGCCAGTAACGACGTGCCTCGACACGCTGGCAAACTGAGTGCGGCAGGCCAGTGCCAGATCCGCTTCGCCAGCTCCAAGCACCACACGATGGGCTGTCGATGGGTGCAATCGCACGCTGGCGGTAGCGGGCCAGCACCTCCTGTGCAGGGTGGCCGTAACGGTTCAGATGCCCGGCCTGAAACACCGCCACCTGCGGCGCGACCGCGTCGAGGAACGCCGCCGTCGACGAGGTCTTGCTGCCGTGGTGCGGCACGATCAGCACGGTGCTTCGCAAGGCGTCAGGACGCTCTCTCAGCAAGCGGATTTCCTGTTCGCGCTCGATGTCGCCTGTCAGCAGCACACTGCCGTCGCTCGCCGACGCGCCCCGCACCCGCAGCACGCACGAGATCGCGTTCGACCGAAGCGCCAGCGCATGGTCGCCCGCCGCAGGGTGCAGCACCTCGAAGTGCACGCCGTCCCACTCCCAGCGTTGTCCGGCTTCACAGCGGCGCGCCGGGATACCCAGCCGCTGCGCCTGAAGACGCAGGGGATGTGCGTCCTCGATCGAGCTGGTGAGTTCGGCGATCGGCAGGTTGTGCAGCAGCGTGGACGCCCCGCCGACGTGATCGGTATCGCGGTGGCTCAGCATCAGCGTGTCGATGCGTTGCTCGCCCCGCGCACGCAACAGCGGCAGCAGCACGCGCTGCCCCGCATCGACCTCGGGCGCGTACTGCGGGCCGCTGTCGTAGACCAGCAGGTGGTGCCGGGTGCGAACCAGCACAGCGGTGCCCTGCCCCACGTCGACAGCCACCAGATCGAACTGGCCGACCGGAGGCAGGTCGCGCGGCGGCAGCAACATCGGCCACACCAGCGGCACGGCCAGCAGGCGCAAGCGCCAGGGCAGTGGCATCACCAGCAGCACGGCGCCGAACAGACCCGCCGCCTGCGCCCACCAGGGGGCCGCACCGACCGACCACAGCACGCCGGGCCCCTCCGCCAGCCAGCCCAGCCAGGCGGTGAGCATCGTCACGGTCGCTGCAGCGGCAGACCACAGGAGTGGAACGATGCAACCCAGCAGCGCCAGCGGCGTGATCAGCAGCGTGATCAGCGGGATCGCGACCAGATTCCCCGCAAAGCCGACCAACGACACCTGCTGGAAGAACAACAACGTCAGCGGCGTGAGACCGACCGTGGCGACAACCTGGGTGCGCACGCCGCCGGTGACAGCCGCGCGCAACCGGCCGAAGGCTTGCCGCCACCACGGAAGCGGCATCGCTGCTGAATCCTGCGGATCGCGCGACGCCATCGTGGGCGACAGCACGCTGGCATCGCCCGATGCCATCAGCAGCCCGACCGCGGCGAACGACAGCCAGAAGCCGGGCTGCAACAGGGCCCACGGATCGATCACTGTCACCACCGACGCCGCCGTCAGCAGCACCAGCGGCCAGGGCCATCGCAAGCCGGCACTGCGCAACAACGTGACGGCGGCCAGCATCCACACGGTGCGTTGCGCTGGCACGCCCCAGCCCGAAAACACCGCATAAGCCAGCGCCACGATCAAGCCGCCCCACAGCGCCGCGGACGGTGCAGGCACCCAGGCCATCGCACGCACGCTGCGCCGCCATGCGGCCCCGATGGCCAACCCCGCCAGCCACGCGAACATCGTGATGTGTACGCCGCTGACAGACACCAGATGCGCCACGCCACTGCGGCGGAACAGCTCCCAGTCCTCGCGCTCGATGGCCGACTGGTCGCCGACTGCCAGTGCCGTCAACACACCGGCTGCACGCGGCTCGGGAACCGCGGCGTCGATCGCATCACGCATGCGCTGTCGCAGCCGCTCGACCGGGTGCGCGGCCGCTGGATCGATCAGGCGCGGCGCCGGTGCATCCCGCACGGAGCCAGTGGCACGCACGCCCTCCTCGAACCAGCGCAGCTCCTGATCGAAACCGTGCGGGTTGGCCAATCCATGCGGCTGGCGCAGGCGCACGGTGAAGGACCAGCGCTGGCCAGCGCGCAGCTGGCGCTGGGCAGCGGAGGGCGTGGCATCGTCATCAAAGCCGTGGTACCAGCCCAGCGAGACGACCGAGGGCACGGAAACAGCGGCGCCACTGAACCTGGCCTGCTCGACCTCGAAGCGAAAACGCAGCCCGTTCGAGGTGCGCTGAGGCAGGCTGGCGACGATGCCGGTGACCTGCAGATCCCGGGCCTCAAGCGCCGCAGGCAGCGCTTCAGCCAGCCGCACCGTCGCTCGACCACCGGTGACACCGAAGGACAGCAGCGCCAACCCCAGCGCAACGCTGATACCCGCGACCGCATGCCGGCGCCCGAGGATCGCGAGCACGACGAGCAGCACCGCGATGGCGATGCACGCTGCGTACACCGCCATCGACTTCAGTGCGACCTCCTGCAACTGCAGTGCCGCCCCAACGGGCCACGCTGCGGCCCACATCGCGAGCCGCCAACCAGTGTTCGCAGCGAGGTCGGCGCGGGTGGCGGGCATGCGCCGCAGTGTAGGATTTGTCGCTGCCATTCCCAGCCGACTGCACCCCCCATGTCCGCATCACCGACCGTCTACGACCGCCTGAAAGACCTGGGCATCACGCTGCCCCCACTCTCGATTCCGGCCGCGGCATACGTGCCGTTTGTGCGCACCGGCAACCTGGTGTTTCTGTCGGGTCACATCGCCAAGCGCGACGGCAAGCCCTGGGTCGGCCAGCTCGGCCTGGACATGGACACGGCCACCGGCCAGCAAGCGGCACGCGCCGTCGCCATCGATCTGCTCGGCACCCTGCACGCGGCCATCGGTGACCTGAACCACGTCGAGCGCATCGTCAAGGTGATGAGCCTCGTCAACAGCACCGGCACCTACACCGAGCAGCACCTGGTCACCAACGGCTGCTCGGAACTGCTGGCCGCGGTGTTCGGCGACAAGGGCCAGCATGCGCGCAGCGCGTTCGGTGTGGCACAGATTCCGCTCGGCGCCTGTGTAGAGATCGAGTTGATCGCGCAGGTCGCCTGATGGCGACCCCGGCATCGGCCACCAGCCGACTTCTGCTCGCGATGGCGGCGCTGTGCGTCGCGGCGGTCGGCATCGCGCTGGTGTCGCAGCATGTGTTCGACATGCAGCCCTGCCCCTGGTGCATCCTCCAGCGCATCATCTACCTCGCCATTGCCTTGCTCTGCCTGATCGGCGCGGCGGTGTCGGCGCCCCTCCCGCGTCGAGGCATCGGTGTGCTGACACTGCTGCTGGCGCTGTCGGGTGGCGCGTCGGCGCTGTACCAGCACATGGTCGCCTCGAAATCGCCTTCATGCAACCTGACCTTTGCCGACAAGGTCATCAGCGCGCTCGGCCTCGACGGCGCCTTTCCGCCGCTGCTGCAGGTGACTGCCAACTGCTCGGACGCCGCGGTCTCGGTGCTCGGCGTGCCCTATGCGTACTGGAGTCTGGCGCTGTTCATCGCCATCGTCGTGGCGTCCAGCCGCGTTGTGCTGAGCCCGCGCTAGCCAGCAGCGCGCCAGTTCAGGCAGATGCGCTGACGAGCGCGTCGTCCAGCCGGTCGTCACCCCAGAACATCTCATCGCCCACGAAGAACGTTGGCGCACCGAAGATGCCCTTGGCCTGCGCGGCCTCGGTCTGTTGGCGCAGCCTCAGCTTGTTGGCGTCCGACTGAGCGGCGTCGAGAATCGTCTGCGCGGGCAACTGCAATTGATTCAGTACCTCGGCCACGGTTTGAAGATCGTCGATCTCGCGGTCTTCAGCAAAATTGAGTGACACGATGCGTCGGCAGTAAGCGCCCATCCACGGCTGGTCCGCACCGACCAGTGCGACCCGGGCGGGCAGCAAGGAAGACCGCGGAAACTCCGTCGGCCGTTGCCACGGCAGGCCGTGCTTTCGGCACTGCCGCGCCATGTCGGTCCAGACGTAATCGCCCTTGGCCTTCTGCAGCACAAAGGGCGACGTGCCCCAGCCCAGGCTGCGGAAGATGGGCCCCAACAAGAATGGCTTCCAGCGCACGGTCACATCGCACTGCGCCGCAGCCGCCTCGATGCGCATCACGCTGAGGTAGCTGTAGTTGCTGCCGAACTCGAACCAGAATTCGATCTCGCGCATCGGTGTGGTCTGCTTCAACCCGGCAACAGGCGCAAGGCCTTCGGAATCGCCTCCTGCGCCTTGCCCTTGCGGGCGCGCTTGCCGGCATACGGCATCAGCGCAGCGCCCTTGAGCACTTCGTCGCGCGCCTTGCCACCGCGGCCGGTGCCCTCGATGCGGAGCGCCTGCGCAAACACGGTCACGCTCGCCAGCGTGTCCTTGCCCTCAAGCCCGATCAAGGTCAACCCGCGGCCGCCATTGGACTGCAGCTTCAGCTCCGACAACGAGAACACCAGCAACCGGCCCTGTGCGGACAGGCAACCCACCTGATCGCCCAGCATGCCGACTGACGCCAGTGACGGCGGCAACAGCTGTTCGTCCGCTTCCAGCGTCAGGAAGGCCTTGCCGCTGCGCTGGCGCGAGGTCAGGTCGCCCACACGCGCCAGCAGGCCATAGCCACCGCTGCCAGCCAGCAGCAGCGTCTTCTCGGCATGGCCTGCGAAATAGTGCGCCGGCTGCGTGCCCGATTCCAGCTCGATCAGCGTCGTGATCGGCTGACCGTCCCCGCGCCCGCCGGGCAGCAGGCTGACAGCGGTCGAATAGACCCGGCCACTGCCGTTCGCCGCCGAGCCGAAGACCAGCAGCACATCGACGCTGCGACACGCAAAGGTCACGAGCAAGGCATCGCCCGCCTTGAACTGCAGCGTCGCTGCATCGACCTCGTGCCCTTTCAGCGCGCGCACCCAGCCCTTGGCGCTGACGACCACCGTCACCGGCTCGTCCACCACCTTGATCTCGATCACCGCCTTCTTCTCGGCCTGGATCAGCGTGCGGCGCGGATCTTTCTCGAGCGAACCGAACTGCTTGATGTCGGCCTCGACTTCCTTGGTGACCGTGCGCCTGAGCGTGCCGGGGTTGCCGAGGATGTCCTCGAGCTTGCCCTGCTCGACGCGCAACTCCTTGAGCTCCTGCTCGATCTTGATCGCCTCGAGCCGCGCGAGCTGGCGCAGGCGGATTTCGAGGATGTCGTCGGCCTGCCTTTCGCTCAAGCCGAAGTGCTCGATCAGCGCTGGCTTGGGCTCGTCGGCGTTGCGGATGATGCGGATCACCTCGTCAATGTTCAGCAGCACCAGTTGCCGACCTTCGAGCACATGGATGCGGTCGAGCACCTTGTCGAGCCGATGCTGCGAACGGCGCTGCACCGTCTGCAAGCGGAACGCGACCCACTCGGCCAGCATCTGGCGCAGCGTCTTCTGTGTCGGCCGACCGTCGGCGCCCACCATCGTCAGGTTGATCGGCGCCGAGCTTTCCAGGCTGGTGTGCGCCAGCAGCTGAGTGATCAGCTCGCTCTGCTCGATGCGACTCGTCTTGGGCTCGAACACCAGGCGCACCGGCGAGTCCTTGCTCGACTCGTCGCGCACCGCGTCGAGCACGCCGAGCACAGATGCCTTCAACTGCACCTGGTCGGCGCTCAATGCCTTCTTGCCGGCCTTCACCTTCGGGTTGGTCAGCTCCTCGATCTCTTCGAGCACCCGCTGCGAACTCGTTCCCGGCGGCAGTTCAGTGACGACCAGTTGCCACTGGCCACGCGCGAGGTCCTCGATCTTCCAGCGTGCGCGCACCTTCAGGCTGCCGCGGCCGGTGGCATAGGCCGCGCGGATATCGTCCGCGCTGCTGATGATCTGGCCACCGCCGGGATAGTCGGGGCCGGGGATCAACTCGGCGAGTTCGTCGTCGCTGAGCTTGTCGTTCTTGATCAGCGCAATCGCTGCCAGCGCCACCTCGCGCAGGTTGTGGCTCGGAATTTCGGTGGCCAGGCCGACCGCGATGCCGCTGGCACCGTTCAGCAGCACGAACGGCAGGCGGCTCGGCAACTGCCGCGGCTCCTGCGTCGAGCCGTCGTAGTTGGGAATGAAGTCGACCGT
Organism: Rubrivivax sp.; assembly: GCA_027490215.1. Classification (GTDB taxonomy): domain Bacteria; phylum Pseudomonadota; class Gammaproteobacteria; order Burkholderiales; family Burkholderiaceae_C; genus PBB1. The sequence continues at coordinate 41,837 of JAIXYO010000046.1, read as the reverse complement.
GCCTTCGTCAATCTCGTCGAGCAACAGCCGCGAGATCGGTGCGAGGCGCGCCTCGGTGTAGCGCATCGCCGCCGCGCCGTCGCCATCGCGCGAGCCGAAGTTGCCCTGCCCGTCGATGAGTGGGTAGCGCTGCGAGAAGTCCTGCGCCATGCGCACCAGCGCATCGTAGGCGGCGGTGTCGCCGTGCGGGTGGAATCGGCCGAGCACATCACCCACGACGCGCGCACTCTTCACCGGCCGCGGCCCACCCGCCGTGGTGAAGCTGAGCCCCATGCGGTCCATCGCATACAGGATGCGCCGCTGCACCGGCTTCTGGCCGTCGCACACATCGGGCAGCGCGCGGCCCTTGACGACGCTCAGCGCGTATTCGAGGTACGCCCGTTCGGCGTAATGAGCCAGCGTGACGGCGTCGGTGGGGTCGGTGGCGGGAGGGAGGTCGAACAGGTCGTTCATGCGGAGACAGGGGGCGGAAAGGCCAGGCGCTGCGCTATCGGCGCCTCAACCAGATCGACGATGGCTGAGTGGCCGCAAAACGCAAATCGCGCCAAGCCGATGCGGCTTGGCGCGATTTGCTTTCCAGGGTGGTCAGGCCGCCGCTGGCGTGGAAGCTGGAGTCACCGCCTTGGGGGGCTGGGTGCCATCGGACTTGCGGCGCTTTCTGCCGCTTGCCGTTTTTCTGACCTGCTTGGCAGAAATGGTTCTCTTGCCCACACGCTTCTTCTTTGCCAATGCCATTTCGAGCCTCTTGAGTAAAAGCATCAAGGATACATCTGGCGCATACCCCCCCCTCGCCGACTCCCTGGTGCATCCTTGGATCGAGCCTCCTGGGCGAAGCCGGCGAGCCTCGAGACCGATACCCAGCTTCAGCGGCCGGGGTTTGTCTCGTTCACCGACGAATCCAGCCACCTCAGCAACGCTGAATACAGTGCATCGAGGTTCATGGGCTTGACGATGAAGTCGTTCATCCCGGCCGCCTCGCAGGCCTGACGATCGACATCGAAAGCATTGGCCGTCATCGCCAGGATTGGCATGGTCATTCTTCCGGGCAGCGCGCGAATGGCTCGTGTCGCTTCCAGGCCGTCCATTCCGGGCATCTGCATGTCCATCAGGATCAGGTCGTAGGCCACTGCCTGCGCCCGCTTCACCGCTTCATGACCGTCGTTGGCCATGTCTGCCGTCAGGCCAATGTCGCTGAGCATGTCCAGCGTCAATTCGCGGTTGAGCTCGTTGTCGTCGACCACCAGGATGCGCGCCTGCCCATGGCGCTGGCGCAACTGCGTCTGGACATCGGCGCCTGCTGCTGCTGCTGCTGCTGCTGCTGCCACAGCCACAGCCACAGCCACAGCCACAGCCGCAGGCACAGGCACAGGCACAGGCGCGGACACAGGCGCGGGCGCTGGCTCTGGCGCAGGCGCTGGCTCTGGCGCAGGCGCTGGCTCTGGCGCAGGCGGCGATGGCGGTTGGGTGACTCCGGGCTCTGCGCCCACGCCGCGCTTCAGGCGCGCGGTGAACCAGAAGGTGCTGCCCACGCCGAGCGTGCTGTCGACGCCGGTATCGCCTCCCATCAGCTGCGCCAGCCGCCGCGTGATGGCCAGGCCCAGACCGGTGCCACCGTACCGCCGCGTGGTCGAGGCGTCAGCCTGCACGAAGTCCTGAAACAGACGCGGCAGCGTTTCGGCCGAGATGCCGATGCCGGTGTCCTGCACCGAGAAGCGCAAGACCAACTCGCCATCGGCTTCTGCCACCAGCTGGGCGCGCAGCGCAACGCTGCCGCTGGGCGTGAACTTGACGGCATTGCCAGCAAGGTTGAGCAAGGCCTGGCGCAAGCGCGTGGCGTCGCCATGCAGCCAGGTGGGCACGCCCGAGATGTCGACCAGCAGCCGCAAGCCCTTGGCACGCGCCTGCTCGGCAATGATCGAATGCACGGCGCGCAGCACTTCTGAGAGATGAAAGTCCGCGGCCTCGATCTGCACCTCGCCGGCCTCGATCTTCGACAGGTCGAGGACGTCGTTGATGATGGCCAGCAGGTGCTGCCCGGCGGCGGCGATCTTGCCAAGCTGCTCGGACTGCTTGGGCGTGGCGTACTTGTCGCGGCTCAGCAGCTGCGCGAACCCCAGAATCGCATTCAACGGCGTGCGGATCTCGTGGCTCATGTTGGCGAGGAAGGCGGTCTTGGCGTTGTTCGCGAATTCGGCTGCCTCCTTCTCCTGCTGTATGGCCGCTTCCAACTGGGCGTCGCGCGTGATGTCGCTGAGGGTGCCGTGCCAGCCGATCGCTTGGCCGCGGACATCGCGCAGCGGTTCGCCGCCGAGCAACAAGGTGAGAGGTACCGTTTCGGCTCGCAGGCGGACCGCCACGCGCAGGGCGCGGAACGGGCGGTCCCCGGCCAGCACTGCGCGCAACTCCGTCAACCCGTCGCAATCGCCCGCATCGGCGAACACATCGGCCAACATCACGCCTTGCAGTATCCGATCGCCCAAGGGCAGCCGCTTGCTCATCGTCACGATTCGACCCTGGCGATCAGTCTGCCAATAGGCGTCGGATTGCAAGTTCACCAGGCTGCGGAACTGCCGGTCGCTGAGGCTGATCTGGGCCAGCGACTCGCGCACCACAAGCACCTGACGCAGGGTCGCCAGCGCAGCCGCAGCCTCACGGTCGGTGTCGCTCCAGTTGCGGCTCTTGCCTTTGACGATGGTCGTCCAGCGCGCGAATGATGATCTCGGCGCGAGCACCGGGCGGCCGTCGGCGTCGAGCTTCACTTCCACCGGCTTGTCAGGGTCGCCACCCCACATCACCTCGCTGCGATGCTCAGGCCTCAGCCAGACCAGCCCCGACGAGGGAAGGCCGTCGAATTTGATGGCCAGCACGCCGCAGACCTCGCGCAGTTCGGCGGGCTCCAGCGGGGGCTGGAGGTCGGCTTGCTCGGTGTCGATGTGGTCCGCGCCCGAGGTGTCGAAGGCGTGGCGCACGAAACGCAGCACCGACTCGCCGCGCGGCCCGTCCGGCCACTGACCGAACGGCAGGACGGTTTCGTCGCGCCACAACGCCCCTCCCGAGGCACCGACCATCTGCAGCAGCGGCGTGGTGCAGTGCTCGATCACGTCTCGCAAGGGCACCTGAATCTGGTTGAAGGCCTCCAAGATCATGCTCTGGGCCCTCGCCGCCGCGGCAGATGTGGCGATGCGCTGCTGGCTGGCAAACCAGCCCGTCATGTAGCCGGCAGTGACAGACAACGCATAGCAGGCGCGGCGCAACCGCAGCGGCAAGGCCGTCGGCTGGCGATGATGGCAGGCGATCAGCCCCCAGAGGCGGCCATCGACCATCAACGACAGGGTCAGCGTGGAGGCCACACCCATGTTCTGCAGGTACTGGATGTGCATCGGCGAGATGCTGCGCAGCGTGGCGTGGCTCATGTCCAGCGGCTGCAGGCTCATGGTGTCGAGCCAGGGCAGCACCGGCACCGGCGTGTAGCCGACGTCGGCGATGTAGCGCACCAGGTTGCTGGCATACAGTGCTCGCGCCTGAGCCGGGATGTCGCTGGCCGGATAGTGCAGGTCGAGGAACGATTCCATGCCGCGCTCGCGGGCGTCGGCCACAACTTGGCCGTTGTAGTCCTCGTCGAAGCGGTAGACCATCACCCGGTCGAAGCCCGTCAGGCGCTTGACGCGGTGCGCCATGCGTTGGTACAGGTCTTCCAGCCCGGTGGCGCTGCGCAAAGCATCGACGGCGTCGCTCAGGCCCTGCAGCCAGTCATCGGGGTGGGGGGTGGCTGGGACCGGTTCTATCTCGATCAGGCCGACCCCACGGTGGCTGTGCACCAGCGCCTCCAGCGCATGCGGCTGGCCGGCTTCGGGGCGCGCCGGCAGGTCCAGCACCTCGTGTCGCACCGGCCCGCCGGCCCGCCCGGCCAGCGCACGGACCACTCGCTCGTGGGTCGGCTCGCCCAACAGGTCTGACAGATACAGGCCCTTGACCGGCAGGTTGCCCACCGGCAGCCAGTGCACAAGGTTGGTGGAGGCGTGCAGAACAGAACCGACTGCGGTCTCGAAGGCGATCAGCGCCCCCGAAGGCTGGATCGACCCAGGGATGTGGATCGGCTCGCGATCGCAGTTGTCGATCGTGGGCTTGAAGACCTGCAGGTCTGCGGCGACGCCGGATTCAGACGCTGGCAGATTCATCGAATTCGGCATGAATCCGCTCCGAAAAATGCGCTTCGAAGGCGCGGAAGGCTGCTGACGCACCCGTGAGGACATCGGGCCAGAGCATCGAATCGACGTCCTCCAGCCGTGCCAGAAAGTCCTTCCAGCGCGCGCCCGTATGCTCGCCGTAGCCCTGCACGAAACGGTTGGCAGGGCCATGAGCAGGATGCGTGGCCGGCAGAGCCCGGACGCTCTGGCGTATGCCGAGCGTCGCGCCTTCCAGGACGTACATCGTGCCGAGGGCCTGCGCCGCGCTGTGCGGCCGTTCCCAGGCGATCTGCCGAGCCTCGGCGGCACAGTGCAGCGCCGCCAGATCCTGCTGCAGCCACATCGACTTGACGAGCCGGGCATCGGCCCAGCCGGCGCCCAGCCAGCCCTGCAATACCGGCTCCATCACGCTGTGCAGGTGCCACTGCCGCGCAAGGTAATCGGCGTAGACCGCCGGCGATATGCAATCCGAGGAGAAGGCCCGAAGCACGCCGGTTCGCTCGAGCGCGGCATGGTCGCCTGCAGTGGCGTCCTTCAGCGTATCCCTCAGGTTCAGCAGGTGCCGGAAAACCATTGCAAGTACTCGATGGGGCGGGTAGATCTTCGTAACGACTGAGCTCTGATCGGCACAAGCCCAACTACAACACACGAAAATCCTGTGGACACACTTTATTACATGGGCAAGTGACGCGCCAAGGCATGAAGGCTCAGCCCTCAAACATCCACATCGACCTCGTCACCATGCAGTTCCATCAGATCACGCCGCGCCTGCGCCTCGCCCTTGCCCATCAGCTTGGTCAATGAATCGACGGTGGCTGCGAAGCCGAGTTGACCGAAGGCGATCGGCAGGAGTCGCCGCGTCTCGGGGTTCAGCGTGGTGTCCCACAGCTGTTCGGCGTTCATCTCGCCCAGGCCCTCGAAGCGACTGATGCTCCATGCGGTCTCGCGGCAGCCTTCCTTGCGAAGCCGGTCGAGCGTCGCGGTCAACTCGCCCTCGTCGAGTGCGTAGATCTTCGCGGCGGGTTTCTTGCCGCGCGCCGGTGCATCGATGCGGAACAACGGCGGCTTCGCGATGTACAGGTGCCCGGCCTCGATCAGCTTCGGGAAGTGGCGGAAAAACAGCGTCAGCAGCAGCACCTGGATGTGCGAGCCGTCTACATCGGCATCGCTGAGGATGCAGACCTTGCCGTAGCGCAGGCCGCTCAGGTCGGGCGTGTCGGTCGCCGCATGCGGATCGACGCCGATCGCCACCGCGATGTCATGGATCTCGTTGTTCGCAAAGAGGCGATCGCGCTCGACTTCCCACGAATTGAGCACCTTGCCACGCAGCGGCAGGATCGCCTGCGTCTCCTTGTTGCGGCCCATCTTGGCGCTGCCGCCGGCCGAGTCGCCCTCGACCAGGAACAGCTCGTTGTGCAGCAGGTCGCGGCTTTCGCAATCGGTCAGCTTGCCGGGCAGCACGGCCACGCCCGAGCCCTTGCGCTTCTCGACCTTCTGGCTCGCGCGCTGGCGCGTCTGCGCCTGCTTGATCACCAGTTCGGCGAGCTTCTTGCCGTATTCGACATGCTGGTTCAGCCACAGCTCGAGCGGCGGCTTGACGCAACTCGATACCAGCCGCAGCGCATCGCGGCTGTTCAACCGCTCCTTGATCTGGCCCTGGAACTGAGGGTCCAGCACCTTCGCGCTCAGCACGAAACTGGCACGCGAAAACACGTCGTCAGGCATCAGCTTCACGCCCTTGGGCAGCAGGCTGTGCAGGTCGATGAAGTTCTTGATGGCGCCGAACAGCCCGTCCTTCAAGCCCGACTCATGCGTGCCGCCGTTGACGGTCGGGATCAGGTTCACGTAGCTCTCGCGCACCGGTGTACCGTCTTCGGTGAAGGCCACGCACCAGGTCGCGCCCTCGCCTTTTGCAAAGCTAGCGAAGTTTTCGGACTCGGAGCCATCGGCGTGGAAGGCTCCCTCGAACAGCGGGATCAGCGGGTCGGCGTTCAGCGTCTGCATCAGGTAGTCGCGCAGACCGCCCTGGTACAGCCAGGTCTGCACCTCACCGGTCTTCTCGAATGTCAGCGACACACTGGCGCCAGGCATCAGCACCGCCTTGCTGCGCAACAGGTGCGTCAGGTCGGCCCGTGGCAGATCGACGCTTTCGAAGTACCTGGCATCGGGCCAGGCCCGCACCGTGGTGCCGCTCTTGCGATCGCCCGACGACGCTGACAGCACGGCCTTGCGCAGCGTCAGCGGCTCGCTGACATCGCCGCCGGCGAAGGCGAGCTGCGCGACCTGGCCCTCGCGGAACACCGTGACCTCGAGCCGTTTCGACAAGGCATTGGTGACGCTGACGCCCACACCATGCAAGCCCCCCGAAAAGCTGTAAGCGCCACCGGAGCCCTTGTCGAACTTGCCGCCCGCGTGCAGCTGGGTGAACACGATCTCGACCACCGGGCGCTGCTCTTCGGGGTGCAGGCCGAACGGGATGCCCCGGCCATCGTCGTGCACGCTGACCGAGCCGTCAGTGTGCAAGGTGACATCGATCCGCTTGCCATGGCCAGCCAGGGCCTCGTCGGCGGCGTTGTCGATCACCTCCTGCACGATGTGCAGCGGGTTGTCGGTGCGGGTGTACATGCCCGGTCGCTGCTTGACCGGCTCGAGGCCTTTCAGCACACGGATCGAGGCTTCGCCGTAACTGGAGGGGCTGGCAGACGCGGGGGTGGTGAGGGTTCGTGCAGGGGGGCGGGTGACCATGGCGGCGGATTGTAGGGAGCAGGTTCCCAGCGCCGACAGCACCCAACCAGCCGCCTCGTGGACTGGCTGGCATACATTTCCACACGCGCCCGCGCACCCTCACATGACCGATCCTTCGACGCCAGAGCAGCGCTCGCCCCCGTCCCACGGCAGCGTCATCGTGTCCGAATGGGTGCGTCGCTGGTCTCACCTGGTGCCCGCCGGCAGCACCGTGCTCGATGTGGCCTGTGGCAGCGGCAGGCACACCCACTGGTTCCGTGATCTGGGTGGCACGGTCACGGCGGTGGATCGCGACGCCGCAGCGCTTGAAGGTCTGCGGGAGCTGGCGCGCACCGTGGTCGCCGACCTCGAAGGGCAGCCCTGGCCCCTGCGTGGAGAAACTTTCTCGGCCGTGGTCGTGACGAACTACTTGTGGCGTGCGCTCCTGCCGGACATCGCCCGAAGCGTGGCTGCTTCAGGTGTGTTGATCTACGAAACCTTTGCCGAAGGGAACGCCAGCGTCGGCAAACCCTCCAACCCTGACTTTCTGCTGCGCCCCGGCGAGTTGCTGCACTTCGCGACAACGCACGGATTGCGCGTGGTGGCTTACGAAGATGGTTTTTGCAGCCAACCCGATCGTTTCATCCAGCGCCTGGTGGCGGTTCGCCCATCGACCGGCAACGCCGACATGCAGCGCCATCCGCTGCAGCCCTTGAATCCTTCTCGCGCCAGCTAAAATCGAAAGCTTGCAAGGAATTCCCATGAAACCGATCACTGGCAGCATCGTCGCGCTGGTCACGCCGATGCACGAGGACGGCAGTGTCGACTACGACACGCTGCGCAGCCTGATGGACTGGCACATCGCCGAAGGCACGGACTGCATCGGCGTGGTCGGAACCACTGGTGAGTCTCCGACCGTGTCGGTGGAAGAGCACTGCGAAATCATCCGCGTGGCCGTGGAGCATGCGCGCGGACGCATCCCCATCATGGCCGGCGCTGGCGGCAACTCCACGCGCGAAGCGATCGAGCTGACGCGCTTTGCGAAGCAGGTCGGCGCGGACTGTGTGCTGTCGGTGGTGCCGTACTACAACAAGCCCTCTCAGGAAGGCATCTACCAGCACTTCAAGGCGATCGCCGAGGCGGTCGACACGCCCATCGTTCTTTACAACGTGCCTGGGCGCACCGTGGCGGATATGCAGCCGGAAACCACGCTGCGCCTGGCGCAGTTGCCGGGCATCGTCGCGGTCAAGGAAGCCACGGGCAACATCGAACGCGCGGCGTGGCTGATCAAGCATGCGCCGCCTGGCTTCTCGGTCTATTCTGGCGATGACCCGACAGCCATTGCGCTGATGCTGTTGGGCGGACACGGCAACGTCAGCGTCACAGCCAACGTGGCGCCGCGTGCGATGCATGATCTGTGTGTGGCCGCGATGGCGGGCGAGGTGCGTGAAGCCACGGCCATCCACATGCGTTTGCTGCCGCTGCACAAGCATCTGTTCACCGAACCCAGCCCAGCACCGACCAAGTGGGCACTGTCCCAATTGGGTCGATGCAAGAACACACTGCGCCTGCCGCTGCTGCCGCTGACCCCGACAGGTGTGGCCACCGTCGGCGCGGCCCTGCGTGATGCGGGCTTGCTGTGAGAGGCCGTCGTCGGTCGCCCGATACACCTCGAATGTCCTTTCTTTCGCCATCGGCGATCAATGGGCTGCGCGGCACTGGCGCCGCCACCCCCACGGAGATGAACAACGTGACAGATACGAAACAAGCCCGCTCCAACACCGTATCGAACAGTGGCTTGCACGCCAGGTGCCTCGTCAGTTCGGTGGTGGTGATCAGCCTGGCAGGTTGCACCTCGGTCGGCGGCCTGTTCAAGGGCGACAAGGTCGACTACCGCACCCAATCGGCGCAGACGCAGGGCCTCGAAGTCCCGCCAGACCTGACGCAGTTGGCCCGTGACTCTCGCTACAAGCAGGATGGCTCGGGTGTGGTCAGCGCGGCGACCTACCAGCCGCCTTCTTTCGCCACGACCACCGGCGGCGGCACGAACGCGGTGGGGGTGGTGCCAACCACCGATCCGAATGTGACCATTGACCGCAGTGGCAACGACCGCTGGATCGTGACCACGATGACTCCGGAGCAGGTGTGGCCCAAGCTCAAGCAGTTCTGGGGCGAGCGCGGCTTCACACTCGTGATCGATCAGGCTGAGGTCGGCGTGATGGAGACCGACTGGAACGAGAACCGGTCCAAGATACCGCAGGACTTCATCCGCTCGACCATCGGCCTCGTTTTCGATTCCGCCTGGGACAGCGGCGAGCGAGACCGCTACCGCACGCGAGTGGAGCGCAGCGCAAATGGCAGCGAGATCTACATCAGCCACCGTGGTGCGGTTGAGGTGCTGACCGGCTCGAACAAGGACAGCAGCACCTGGCAGGCGCGCCCGCCCGAGCCGGAACTCGAGGCCGAGATGCTGCGTCGATTGCTTCTCAAACTAGGCGCACAGGAAGAGCGTGCCACCGCGCTGGTCGCGCCCGGGGAGGCTGCGCCACCGCGCGCGCGACTGCTGGCGGGCGGACCGGCAGGAACCCTGCAAGTGGACGATGATTTCGATCGCGCCTGGCGGCGTGTCGGCCTGGCGCTGGACCGGAGTGGTTTCGCCGTGGAAGACCGCGACCGCGCGCAGGGCTTCTATTACGTCAGCTACACCGATCAGAGCCAGGCACCGACGAAGCAGGAGCCAGGTTTGTTCAGCAAGCTGCTGAACTTCGGGGGCTTGGGCAGCGACAAGAAGGACGCGAATCAGGTGGTTCGCTACCGTGTGCAGGTCAAGGGCGACGGCCGGCAGAGCAAAGTCACCGTGCAGAGCTCCGAGGGTGGCGCGCCCGACAACGATGTCGCCACACGCCTGGCCCAAGTGCTGGTCAACGACCTGAAATAGATGTCGGATCTCCCCCTGGGCCATGCCAGTCGCGGCGGCCTTGACGGGGGTGAAGAAGATCCAGTGGCGCGTTTGCAGACGCCCACGAAAAAGCCGCCCGAGGGCGGCTTTTTCATCTCGGGCTGACCCGATTACTTCTTCATGGCGCCAGTGGCGGCATCAGCGGCCTTGGCAGCAGCGTCCTTGGCGGCATCGGCTGCAGCATTGGCTGCATCCATCGTCGCGCCGGCTGCACCGCTGGCGGCCGTCGTGGCATCAGCAGCAGCCGAAGCGGCAGTGTCGACTGCCGAGGCGGCAGCGGCAGAAACTTCTGCGATGGCTGGTGCAGCAGCGGAAGCAGCCGCTTCGACGGCTGGAGCGACTTCTTCTTTCTTGCCGCAAGCGGAAAGAGCAACAGCAGCAAACAGGGTGGCCAGCACGAGCGACTTGTTCATGTTCATCCTCAGTAGAAAGGTAGATAAGAAGGGATACGGTCCAGAGTCGTCGCCTGAACGACAAACCCAAAACTCAGAAACTAAAGGCCAATAAACCCTTAGTCAGCAGCCGGCTAGTATATGTCGCGAGCGGAAACTGACTCATAAACCTAGCGTGCTTGACGGGAACGCTTCGACGGAACGTTGCATCAACACATCAAGCCGCTCACGTGCCAGAACGGCATCGGCTGGATCAGCAGAAATCGAACCTCGCCAACGCTCGCGATCGATCAGGCGCAGCGTCAAACAGCCAGGTGCTAGCAGCAAACCAGGCAGCGAGTTGGTTTGCGACTCATCGGGGGTCCGGCAATGCACCACATGCGACCGCTGCCGTCGCCAGTGCACCCAGCGCGGATGCAATCTCTGAATGCTGTCATAGCGACTGGCCATCACCGTGCATCGCCGATGCGCGCCAGCCCACTGCGACAAGTGCTCAACGACTTGCGAGTCATTGAGCGGCCAATCCGCAAAGTCTTCATCACACAGCCAGACTTCGCGTGCGCCCGCTGACGCAATCTGTGCAAACGCCGATCGCACGGCGGACTGAAACTGAGCGCGGGTATCAAACAGCCCATCCGCTGGAAGATTCATGGTTCAAGCTCCTCGCTGGGTCCATCACGGTGAGCAATTCAACAGCCATCTGCACGCACGTCCGCACGCAGCCACCCTTGAAACACCCACGACTGCAGCAGCTCCCAGGCATCGGCGCTGAGAGCCGCCACCGCACGTGCATCGAGCATTCGGGCGTCCGCCAGCTGCCGCATCAGGCGCGCATCACGTCCGGAAGCGACGAAGGATTCTCCATTGATGAAGACATGCCTGTCGTCGTACAGCATTCTGGTGCGCCGATCCAGCGCGACAGCGCAGCGATCAGGCAAGGCGTCGGTGGGTTCAAACCAGGTCTGCGGCTTGGGTTCGCTGAGCCATTCGCCCAGCGCGCACTGCAGTGAAGACGGGTTATCGACAAGGTGCCTGACCGCATCGGCGGCAAACTCGACCAGTCGTGAGGGGATGCGCGCGGGCTGGTCGGTAGCCGTTTGTGAGGCATCGCGATAACGGCTTGCGGTGCCCTCGTCATCATCGACACCATCAAGCATTCTCTGCATCACCTCGAGGCCGACCTCGTCACGGGTCGGCGCCCGGAAGCCGATCGATGCGGTGAGGCATTCACCGTCTGCCACGCCCTCGTGCGCCCAACCCGGCGGCAGGTACAGCATGTCGCCTGGCTCCAGCGTCCATTCGTGTTCTGGCTTGAAGTTCGCCAGGATCTTCAGGGGCAGATCAGGCACAAGCGCAGGCTGCTTGGCTCGACCGACGCGCCAACGGCGGCGACCGGCCAACTGAAGAAGGAATACATCGTAGGAATCGATGTGAGGGCCGACGCCGCCGCCATCGGTGGCGTACGAAATCATCACATCATCGAGCCGCACATCGGATGCAAATCGGAAGTGCGACAGCAATCGATGCGCAGCCGGCGCATGCAGATCGACGCCCTGCACGAGCAGCGTCCAACCGGGTCTGGCAAGCGGCGGCAATTGGCGTCGGGAGAACGGTCCTCGGCGCAAGGACCAGCGGCCTTCGCGTCGCTCGATCAGACGCGACTCGACGCCCTCGGTGTCAGCCAGAGCGAACAACGCGGCCCTGTCGAGTGCTGGTTCGGCGCCAGGAAGTGCCCGGCGAATCAGAAAGGGCTTCTTCTGCCAGTAGCGGCGCATGAAAGCCTGCGGGCTCAGTCCGCCCAGCAGGGGCGTGGGAGTGTCGGTGGTCATGCGCGAGATTGTCCATGCGCCCGTTCGACCGGGAAGTCGCAGCGCCACGGGCAACGTTCAGCCCTGTGCGATCATTTCCGGATGCACATTCAATCTCCTTGCGTCGTCGCGCTCACCTGGCGACTTGAAGACGCCCAAGGCCAGCTGATCGACGAGCTGGCAGAACCGGTCGAGTTTTTCTATGGCGGTGTCGATCTGCTTGAACAGGTGGAAGCTGCGGTGCTCGACCAGACTGTTGGCTTCGAAGCCTCGCTGCACCTCGAACCCGAACATGCCTTCGGCGACTACGACGCGGCTCTCGTGTTCTTCGAGGAGCGCTCGGTGTTTCCCGGTGGCATCGAAATCGGTATGCAGTTCGAGGGTGTGCCCGAAGGCGCGGTGACGCCCGACATGCCTGCAGACGTGCTCTACACCGTTACCGAGGTGTACCCGACGCATGTCGTGCTCGATGGCAACCACCCTTTGGCCGGGCTGGCACTGCGGCTTCACCTGAAGGTACAGGACGTGCGCACAGCCACGGCTCACGAGGTCGAGGCGGGCAGTGTCGGACAGCCGGCTTTCAGCGTACTCAACGCCATGCCCCCCGGCCCGCTCCTTCACTGAATGGGCGCGCCGACCTCAGCGCGCACCGGTCGATCCAAAGCCCCCTGCACCGCGGTCTGAGGCCTCGAACGAGTCCACAAGGCGAAAGCTGGCCTGCACCACTGGCACGATGACGAGCTGCGCAATGCGCTCCATCGGCTGCACGTTGTACGCCACCTGGCCGCGGTTCCAGCAGCTGACCATCAACGGGCCCTGGTAGTCCGAATCGATCAGGCCGACCAGATTGCCCAGCACGATGCCGTGCTTGTGGCCGAGCCCCGAGCGCGGCAGGATCATCGCGGCCAGGCCCGGATCGGCGATGTGGATCGCCAGACCGGTGGGGATCAGCCGCGTCTGGCCAGGTTCGATCAGCAAGGGCTCTTCGAGGCAGGCGCGCAGATCCAGGCCTGCGCTGCCCGGAGTGGCATAGGCCGGCAGGGCCTCGGCCATGCGCGGGTCCAGCACTGTCACATCGATCGTCGTCATAGGGGTGTTTCCGTGGATTGGAGCCGCTGCGCGATGTCGGTGATCAGCCAGCGTGCAAGGGTCAGCTTGTCTGCGGGTGGCAGGTCTCGGTGGCTGTGCGCATCGACCAGTACCAACGCGTTGTCGTCGCGCCCGAAGGTGGCAGGACCCAGGTTGCCGACGATCAACGGGATCTGCTTTCGCTCGCGCTTCTCGCGCGCATGTTTCAGCAGGTCGTGGCTTTCAGCTGCGAAGCCGACGCAGAACGGGTGACCCTCCACCAGTGCCTGCTTGGCCACCGCTGCCAGGATGTCCGGGTTCTCGGTCAGCTCAAAGGTCGGCGCCACTTTGCTGCCGTTCTTCTTGATCTTCTGCTCGGCCAGTGTCGCGGGCCGCCAGTCGGCCACCGCCGCGGTGGCGATGAACACGTCCTGGGTCGGCGCCAGCGGAATAACCGCATCGGCCATTTGCAAGGCAGTGCGCACATCGATGCGCCGCACGCCGCGCGGTGTGCCCACATGCACCGGCCCAGTCACCAGGGTGACCTCGGCTCCCGCCTCAGCCGCCGCCCGTGCGATTGCAAACCCCATCTTGCCGCTGGACAGGTTGGTGATACCGCGCACCGGGTCGATCGGCTCGAAGGTGGGCCCAGCGGTGATCAGCACGCGCTTGCCTGCGAGCGGCTTCGGACGGAAGAAGCCGATCAATTCCTCGAGCAGTTGCTCGGGTTCAAGCATCCGGCCCTCACCAACTTCACCGCACGCCTGCTCGCCGCTGTCCGGGCCGAGGAGGTGCGTGCCATCAGCGCGCAGTTGAGCGACATTGCGCTGGGTCGCCGGATGTGCCCACATCTCGCGGTTCATCGCGGGAGCGATCAACAGCGGGCAGGTCTCGATCGGGCGCGCCAGACACAACAGGCTCAGCAGGTCGTCGGCGCGACCGTGCAACAGCTTGGCCATGAAATCGGCGCTGGCCGGCGCCACCAGCACCGCATCGGCATGCCGCGTCAGGTTGATGTGCGCCATGTTGTTCGCGTTGCCATCCACATCGCGCGTGTCCCAGGCGCTGGTGAACACCGGGCGTCCCGACAAGGCCTGCATCGTCACCGGGGTGATGAACTGTTCGGCTGCCTCGGTCATCACCACCTGCACCGTGGCACCGGCTTTCACCAGCGCACGCGCCAGCTCGGCAGCCTTGTAGCAGGCAATACCACCCGACAGGCCAAGCACAACGTGCCTGCCATGGAGATCAGCGCGTGCGGCATCTGCGGGTGTCGTTGTCGAATCGGATGGATGGGTCATCGTTGTTGCACCGAGAGGTTCATAGCGGCTTCCACACCCTGCCAGCTTGCCTGAAGTTGAACAGCACGCGAACCGCCTTGCCATAGACCTGCTCGTGCGGAAGGAAGCCCCACTCGCGCGAGTCGCCGGAGGCATCTCGGTTGTCGCCAAGCATCAGGTACTGGCCCGCCGGCACGGTGCATTGCCATTCACCTCCTCGCGGAGACTGGCAGTGCGCGGAAAGGCCGGTGTCGTCCAGATTGAGCGGTGTGCGGCCCAGGATGAAAGGGTTGATCTTCAGCACGCGGGGTGGCGCCGAAGCCGATTCAAGAACCATCCACTGGCCACGGTCCTCGTCGGTGCGGCGCACCTGCAGTGGAGCCAGTTCATCGTCCTCCAGCATCTCTGCCTTCGGTGCTTCGCCGTTGATCGAGGCGATCCCGCCGGTGAATGCCACCACATCGCCCGGCATGCCGACCAGGCGCTTGACATAGAGCTGCGACACATCGTGCGGGTAGCGAAAGACGACCACGTCACCGCGCTGCGGCTGCCCGAACTCGATGGCTGTGTTGGTGAACGGAAGCCTCGGGCCATAAGCCAGGTGGTTGATCAACAGGTAATCACCTACCCGCAACGTGGGCTCCATGGAACCCGATGGCACGCTAGGCCAGTCTGCAACCGCCACACGACAGGTGAAGATCAGCGCGACGACAACGAACAACTCGCTGCCGAGGCTCGCCCACAGCGGCCGCCGCTGCGGTGGCTCGGTCATCCGGCTCAACTTGCGCCGCCAGGCCCAGCGGCAGGCGCCTGCTGCGACCATCACGCCAAACAAAAACTCGTTGTTGGAAAAACCGATCTGCATGGAGGGTGGTCGAAAGCGTCGCGAATTATCGGGGGTGGGCATTGCCGAAGCATGGCGCGTCGCAGATTGTGTCC
Source organism: Rubrivivax sp. (assembly GCA_027490215.1). GTDB lineage: Bacteria > Pseudomonadota > Gammaproteobacteria > Burkholderiales > Burkholderiaceae_C > PBB1. The sequence continues at coordinate 26,480 of JAIXYO010000046.1, read as the reverse complement.
ACGCCCTGCGCTGGTGGTGGCCAGGCAACACAATGCGCTGAAAGGTCGGGGCAGCACGGCCGACCACCGACCATGGAGCACCCTGCCTTGAAACCCACCGCATCGTCCGTCTCATCGCCAGCGCCGGGCTCTGCAGTAGATGCACCCCTTCGTCTGGTGCAAGTGCATCGCGATGACGCTGAGCTGACTCGCCAGGAATTGATCGACGGGCTGGCCGCTGCACAGGCCACGACGTCGCCGAAGTTCCTCTACGACGCACTGGGGTCACGCCTGTTCGAAGCCATCACCGAGCTGCCAGAGTACTACCCGACACGCACCGAGGCAGCCATCCTGTCCGCCAACGCCTTGGCCATCGCGCAGGCGATCGGCGAGGTCGGCACATTGGTCGATCTGGGGGCGGGCAACTGCGCAAAAGCGCTGCGGCTGATCCCATCGCTGCGACCCGCACGTTATGTCGCGGTCGACATCTCGGTGGGCTTTCTGGAACAGGCGCTGACCGACGTGCAGCACCGGCATCCGACGCTCAGCGTGACAGGTGTCGGCCTGGACTTCTCCAGCGCACTGGCGCTGCCACCGGACATGGTGCAAGGCAGGCCAGTGTTCTTTTACCCGGGGTCGAGCATCGGCAATTTCACCCCCGAGCAGGCCGAGCTGTTTCTCGCCAGCGTTCGACGCCAGTCGATTGGAGGCGGCCTGCTGATCGGTGTCGATCTGATCAAGGGCGTCGAATGGCTCGAGCCGGCGTATGACGACGCACTGGGCGTCACCGCCGCCTTCAACCTGAACCTGCTGCGCCACCTGAACCGGCTGATCGGTAGCGATTTCGACCCGCGTGACTGGCGCCACGTGGCTTTCTTCAACCCCGAGGCGTCACGCATCGAGATGCATCTGGAGGCGCGACGTGCGCTGCGTGTGCGCTGGCCCGAGGGCGAACGGCGATTCGAGGCTGGCGAGCGCCTGCACACAGAAAACTCTTACAAGTACAGCGTCGAGCGCTTTGCCGCCCTGCTGCAATCGGCGGGGTTTGCGCGCACGCGCTGCTGGGTTGATGCCCAGGGCTGGTTCGCTGTGTTCTGGGCGCAGGCCTGAGCGAAGGAATCATTCAATCCGTCGGACGGACCAGCACCAATTTTCAGTAAATACTGAATATTCGATACACTCTCGAACATTGATATCGGTGTAGTCGGTCTGATGCAAGCCCATCCCCACGCTTCGGCGCTCTCCCCGCTCGTTCGCAGCTTCGTCAGCCACTTTGGCGAGATGGGAAGCCGCTGGGGCATCAACCGCACCGTCGGCCAGATCTACGCGCTGATCTTTGTCTCTCCGCGTCCATTGAACGCCGACGACATCGGCGAGTCACTCGAGTTCTCGCGCTCCAATGTGAGCATGGGTCTGAAGGAATTACAGGCTTGGCGATTGGTCCGGCTGCGCCATCTGCCCGGCGACCGTCGCGAGTACTTCGAGGCGCCCACCGACGCCTGGGAGATTTTTCGCACGCTGGCCGAAGAACGGCGGCGCCGTGAGATCGAGCCCACGCTGTCGATGCTGCGCAACGCCTTGCTCGAAGAGGCGACGACCGAAGAGGATCGCATCGCCCAGCAGCGCATGAAAAGCATGCACGACCTGATCGAACTGATGACGACCTGGTTCGACGATGTGCAACGCATGGACCAGAAGACCATCGCTCAGCTGATGAAGATGGGTTCCAAGGTGCAACGCCTGCTCGAGTTCACTGGCAAGTTGAAGCCGGCGACTGACGGCAAGACCCCCTCCTGAAAGGAAGTTTCTGCATGGACGCACTGATCCTTGCCCGCATGCAGTTCGCTGCGAACATCACCTTCCACATCCTGTTCCCCACGATCACGATCGCACTGGGCTGGGTGCTGCTGTTCTTTCGCTGGCGCTGGCTGACGACGCGAGACACCGCATGGCTCGCGTCCTACCGCTTCTGGACCAAGGTGTTTGCGCTCAGCTTCGCGCTGGGCGTGGTGAGCGGCGTGACGATGAGCTTCCAGTTCGGGACCAACTGGCCCGGCTTCATGGAGAAAGCAGGCAACGTCGCAGGTCCGCTGCTGGGCTACGAGGTGCTCACCGCCTTCTTCCTGGAAGCCGGCTTCCTGGGGGTGATGCTGTTCGGTCATGGCCGGGTCAGCGAGCGGGTTCACCTGATGGCGAGCTTCTTCGTTGCCTTCGGCACCACGGTGAGCGCGTTCTGGATCCTGGCACTGAATTCATGGATGCAGACGCCGGCAGGTCACGAAATCATCGACGGGGTGTTCCACGTCGTGAGCTGGTCAGAAGTCATCTTCAACCCCTCTTTTCCGTACCGCTTCGCACACATGCTGCTGGCGTCTGCGCTGACCTGCTCGTTCCTGCTGGCCGGCCTGAGTGCATGGCAGTTGCTGCGCGGCGCGGCTGAGCGCTCGGCACCGAAGATCCTGCGTGTGGGGCTGACGCTGGCAGCGGTGGCGATCCCGGTGCAGATCCTGGTCGGCGACATGCATGGCCTGAACACCCTGGAACACCAGCCGCAGAAGATTGCTGCGATGGAGGGTGTCTGGCAGACCGAGCGCGGCGCCCCACTGCTGCTGTTTGCCTGGCCCGATGCCGAAACGCGCAGCAATAAATTCGAAATCGCCATCCCGCGCATGGCGAGCCTGATCCTGACGCACGATGAAAATGGCGAGGTCAAGGGCATCAACGAGTTCGGGGACATGCACCCGCCGGTGGCGCCGGTGTTCTGGGCCTTCCGCGTGATGGTGGGCACCGGGGTGCTGATGCTGGCAGTCAGCTGGGCCGGTTGGTGGATCTACCGGCGTGCGAAATGGCAGGCGGCACGCCTGCCCAAGTCGCTGCTCTGGGTGTTGGCCGGCATGACTTTTTCAGGCTGGGTCGCCACCGTCGCAGGCTGGTATGTCACCGAGATCGGACGCCAGCCGTATGTGGTGTTCGGACTGCTGCGCACCGCCGACGTGGCTGCGACGACCGTGCCCTCATCGATGATCGGTCTGAGTCTCGCGATGTACCTGACGCTTTACACCGCCTTGATCATCGCTTACGTGGCGGTGCTGAAGTACATGGCAGAGAAGCCGGAGGATGTGATCGAAACGAACGCTCTCGAAGAAGCGGAAGGCCGTGCCGCCGAGGCTTTGGTTGGAGGCAATGCATCGTGAACCTCGATACCGCATTGCCAGTGATCTTCATGGCGCTGATGGGCATTTCGATGCTGGTCTACGTGATCAGCGACGGCTACGACCTGGGCGTCGGTTTGCTGATGCCGCGCGCCACGGCCGAAGAGAAAGATGTGCTGATCGCGTCGATCGGCCCTTTCTGGGACGCCAACGAAACCTGGCTGGTGCTGGGCATCGGCATCTTGCTCATCGCGTTCCCGAAGGCGCACGGCTTGGTGCTCACGCAGCTTTATATGCCCGTCACGCTGATGCTGGTTGGCCTGACGCTGCGCGGCGTCGCCTTCGACTTCCGCGTCAAGGCCAAGTCCAGCGCCAAGCCCCTGTGGGACAGGCTGTTCTTCGCGGGCTCGATGCTCACAGCGCTCTCGCAAGGCTGGATGCTGGGTCGCTACATCAGTGGATTCGGCGAGGGCTGGAACTACCCGGTGTTCGCGGCGGCCATCGCCGTGGCGCTAACGGCGGCCTACGCGCTGCTGGGCGCAGCGTGGCTGGTCATGAAGACCGAGGGTGAACTGCAACAAAAAGCGATCGGCTGGGCCAAGCAGGCCTGGGCACCAGTGGTGGTCGGCATGGTGCTGATCTCGCTGGCCACGCCTTGGGTCAGCGCCACCGTGCGTGAACGCTGGTTCGCACTGCCCGAAATCATCGCGCTGATGGTCATTCCGCTGGCCACCGGCATCGCGCTGATGACGACGAGAATGGTGCTCGACAAGGCCATCGTGCGCACCACGCTGTGCTGGCTGCCCTTTGCCGCGCTGATCGCCGTCTTCGTGCTCGGCTTCATCGGACTGGCCTACAGCATCTACCCGTTTGTGGTCATCGACCGCCTGACGATCTGGGAAGCTGCGAGCAGCACCGCCGCACTGAAGGTGATCCTGATCGGGGTTTGCATCTCGGTACCGGCCATCGCCGCCTACACCGTTTTCTCCTACAAGGTGTTCTGGGGCAAGGCCACGGCGCTGCGGTACGCCTGAATGTCGTCCGTGCCGTGCAGCGCTTGATGGGCGCGACGGCACGGCTTGATTCAGGAATCGCCTTCCTTCGCGCGCCGCTGACGCAGCGCTTCGTACAGGCACACGCCGCTGGCAACCGAAACGTTCAGGCTCTCGACGGCACCGCACATCGGCAGGCTCACCAGTTCGTCGCAGGTCTTGGCCGTGAGCTGCCGCATGCCGGCACCCTCGGCACCGAGCACCAGTGCCACCGGGCCGCTGAGGTCAATGTCGAACAGTGACTGGGTGGCGGTGTCCGAGGTGCCGATGATGCGGATGTTGCGGTCCTTCAGCTCATTGAGCGTGCGCGCAAGGTTGGTGACCATGAAATACGGCACCGTGTCCGACGCACCACTGGACACCTTCGCCACCGTCGCGTTGACACCGACCGCGTGGTCCTTGGGCGCGATCACCGCGTGTGCGCCGGCTCCATCGGCCACGCGCAGGCAGGCACCCAGGTTATGCGGATCGGTGATGCCATCGAGCACCAGCAGCAGCGGGTTGCCTTCGAGGGCATCGAGCTCGTCCAGCGTGTCGTCGATCGAGCGGCTCAACGCCACCGGCTCGACGCGCGCGACCACGCCTTGATGGCGATGCGTGCCGCACATCTTCTGCAGCCGGGCATCGTCGCTGTCGATCAGCTTGGAGCCAGCCACAGTGCAACGCTCGATGAACTGGCGCATGCGCTGGTCGCGGCGGGAGGTATCGATGTGGATCTCGACGACGGATTTCGGCGTGGTCTTCAGCCGGACGGTGACGGCATGGAAGCCGAACAGGATCTTGTTGCTCATCGACGGATGGTAGCGGCTGGGATCGACTCAAATTCCTGCGGTCAGGCCTGAGAACGCAGCAACCACGCGGCCACCATCACTGCACCGATCAGCACCGGCTGATGCAGCATGTAAAAACTCAGGCTCCAGCGACCCAGCAACGCCAGCGCTCGCCCCGGAAGCCGGAGCACTTCGGGCAGCGCGCCGCTCAGCCAGGCGGGTCGATGGCGTGACGCCCATTGGCCTGCCGCCAGCCCCCACAAGGCCACCCCCAGCCAGGGCAGCACCGGCACATAGTCTTCTGTGATCGGCTTGTGGGTGACCAGCCCGACCCAGTTGGTGGCGCGGGTGTCGAAGAACGGGTGCTGGATGAACAGCGGCATCAGCAGCGCCGCCCCTCCCAGGGCCCAGAGCCACCGACCTGCCGGCGCGGCCAGTCGCAACAGCAGCAGGATCACGGCGATGCCATGCAGCACACCGAAGCTGATGTAGGTCTGCGGAAACATCAGCGCAGAGCCGAGGCTGACCAGCAGTGCGCAACCGGCAATCTGTGCCCAGCGCCGCCAGAAGCGTCGCATCGTCTGGCGCTGCGCGCCTGCCACGGCCTGACCCAGACCGACGCAGAACACGAAGAGCGACACGATCGCCGTGCGCTGTCCGGTCCACAGGGGATCGCTGTAGAAGTCCTGCGAGATGAAACCGTAATGATTCAGGTCGAAGCAGAAATGGAAGGCAGCCATCCAGACAATGGCCGCACCACGCAGCGCGTCGAGTCGCTCGAAGCGATCAGCGCTGGAAGCGCTGGCGCTTGCCAACGCCATCACGGCGATCTCGCCGGACTCAAGGCGTGCTGGAACCGAGCAGCGAGGTTGGCAGCTCGACCTGACCGTTGGTCTTGAACGTCGATCCGCTGAGCATCGAGCCGCCTATCTTGCCGCGGATCGCATAGGTGACGCTGGAGCGGTCGCCGTTGGCGAAGCTGAGCCCCTGGCGCAGCACCGAGATGGCGGACACCGATACCGGCACCGAAATCACGATTTCGCTGTAGCGCGGCACCGAGCCCCGCTGGTCGCTGACACCGCTGGCGAAGCTCAGGCCGCGCAGATCGACCTCGAGCGCCACGCCGTCGAAGTCGACCGCGGAGTCGTTGGGGTTCTGCACCCGCAGCTTCGTCGCCATGCGAAGCTCCAGCCCTTGCCCCGGCAGCGGTTCAATGCCAACCAGGCTGATGCGCAGCGGTTCGCGCAGTGGAAGCTGCGAACAACCGCCTGCCACGCAAGCCAGCACCAGCAACAGCAGCGTCTGTAGGAATCTGTTCATCGACATCTCAGTGGTGGTGCGGGTGTATTGGATCGATGGGTGAATTGACGGACTTGGTGCAAATGGTACCGACCGCGCTAGCCGACCCAGCGCCGAGCATTGCGAAACATCCGCATCCACGGGCTCGTTTCGCCCGGCGAGCCCGAGGTCCAACTCATCTGCAGGTTGCGGAACACGCGCTCCGGGTGGGGCATCAGAACCGTGTAGCGCCCATCGGGCGTGGTCACCGAAGTCAATCCCCCCGGGCTGCCGTTGGGGTTGAAAGGGTAGGCCTCGGTGGGACGGCCTGCGTGATCGACGAAGCGCATCGCGCGGTGCACCGCTGTTGCATCGCCACGCTGGGAAAAATCGGCAAAGCCCTCGCCATGCGATACCGCCACTGGCAGCCGGCTGCCCTCCATGCCCTTGAACAGGATCGACGGACTGTCCAACACCTCGATGAGGCTGAGCCGGGCCTCAAACTGCTCGCTGCGGTTGCGAGTGAACTTCGGCCACGCTTGCGCGCCAGGGATGATGGGCGACAAGGCCGCCATCATCTGACAGCCATTGCACACGCCCAGCGCAAACGTGTCCTGGCGGTTGAAGAAGGCGGCGAACTGCTCGGCCAGCTGCGGATTGAACAGGATCGACCGTGCCCAGCCTTCGCCCGCGCCCAGGGTGTCGCCATAGCTGAAGCCGCCGCAGGCCACGAACCCGATGAACTGGTCCAGCCGGGCACGACCCGTCTGCAGGTCGCTCATGTGCACGTCATGTGTGTCGAAGCCGGCCAGGGCCATCGCATAGCTCATCTCGACCTGGCTGTTGACGCCCTGCTCGCGCAAGATCGCGAGCTTGGGGCGCGCGGTGTGGATGAAAGGCGCGGCCACGTCGTCGGCCGGATCAAAGCTCAGGTGCAGATGCAAGCCAGTGTCGTCGTCGCGGCCGGCGGCCTCGTGTTCGGCATCGGCAGAGGCCGGGTTGTCGCGCAGCCTGGCGATGCGCCAGCTGACTTCGTCCCATACCTGATGCAGATCTCGCAGCGGCGCGCTGAAAACGCTCTTGGTATCGCGCCAGACCTCGACGATGCCACGGTCGTTCGGCTTGCCGATGAAGTGGCTGTGCTTCGACAGCCCGTGCGAACGCAGCGTCTGCATCACCTCGTTGCGCACCTCGGCAGGCACCTGGATGACCACGCCCAGCTCTTCATTGAACAACGCCTTCAGCGTCAGTTCGTGGCGCCGCGCACCGACCTGCCCTGCCCAGTTTTTCGAGTCACCCCAGTCCATGCGGCTGTCGCTGATGCCATCTCCTTCGACCAGCAGCATGTCGACGTTCAGGCTCACACCCATGTGACCGGCAAACGCCATCTCGCAAACGGTCGCCCACAGGCCGCCGTCACTGCGGTCGTGGTAGGCCAGCAGGCGGGCTTCAGCACGCAACTGGTTGATTGCCGCGATGAGCGATTTCAAATGCGCCGGATCGTCGACATCGGGCACGCCGTCTTTGCTCGCGTTGCCCGTCTGGCTCAGCACCTGCGCCAGCATGGAGCCAGCCATGCGATTCCGGCCTTGGCCCAGATCGATCAGGATCAGCGTGGTGTCACCCGGCTGCAATTGCGGCGTCAGCGTACTGCGCACATCGTCAAGCGTGACGAAAGCCGAGACGATCAGCGAGACCGGGGCAGTGACCTGCTTGGCCTCGCCCTGCTCGGTCCAACGCGTCCGCATCGACAGGCTGTCCTTGCCGACCGGCACGCTGATGCCGAGCGCCGGGCACAGTTCCATCCCGACCGCGCGCACGGTTTCGTACAACGCCGCGTCTTCGCCGGGTTCACCGCAAGCAGCCATCCAGTTGCAGCTGAGCTTGACGCGCTCCAGTGCGAACGGCGCGGCCAGCAGGTTGGTCAGCGCTTCGCCGACCGCCATGCGCCCCGAAGCAGGCGCGTCGATGGCCGCCAGCGGCGTGCGCTCGCCAACGCTCATCGCCTCGCCACGCAAGCCGCGGTAATCGGCCAGCGTCACCGCGCAGTCGGCCACGGGCACCTGCCAGGGCCCGACCATCGGGTCGCGGTGGCTCAGGCCACCGACGCTGCGGTCGCCAATGGTGATCAGAAAGCGCTTGCTGGCGACCGTCGGGTGGCGCAGCACATCGAGCGCCACCACCTCCAGCGCCACATCGGTCAGATCGAGCGCAGGCAATTCCGGCACCACGCGCTGCACGTCGCGGTGCATCTTCGGCGGCTTGCCCAGCAGCACCTCCATCGGCATGTCGATCGCGGGCATCGCCGGTGGTGTGCTGTCCGTCATCGGTGCCTCGGCCAGCACCAGTTGCTTCGCCTCGGTGGCCACGCCCACGACCGCATACGGGCAGCGCTCTCGCACGCACATCGCCTCGAACATCGGCAGCAGATCAGGCTGCAGCGCGAGCACGTAGCGCTCCTGGCTTTCGTTGCTCCAGATCTCTTTCGGCGACAGGCCGCTTTCTTCCAGCGGCACCTGGCGCAGATCGAAGCGTGCGCCCCGCCCTGCCCCGTCGACCAGTTCAGGAAACGCATTCGAGATACCGCCGGCGCCCACATCGTGGATTGCCAGGATCGGATTCACCGCGCCCAGCGCCGCACAGTGGTTGATGACCTCCTGGGCGCGGCGCTGGATCTCCGGGTTGCCACGCTGCACCGAATCGAAGTCGAGCGCGGCGGCATTGGCGCCCGCCGCCATCGAACTGGCCGCGCTGCCGCCCATGCCGATGCGCATGCCGGGGCCGCCGAGCTGAACCAGCAAGGTGCCAGCCGCGAAAGCAACCTTCTCGGTTTGCGCCGCCGAGATGGTGCCCAGCCCGCCCGCGATCATGATGGGCTTGTGAAAGCCACGCCGCAGCCGTGCGCCGGCCACGCCAACCGACTGTTCATACACCCGGAAGTAGCCTGCCAGGTTCGGCCGCCCGAATTCGTTGTTGAACGCCGCGCCTCCGAGCGGACCCTCGATCATGATCTGCAGCGGACTGGCGATGTGTTCCGGCTTGCCGTAGGGCGTTCGCTCCCACGGCCAGTCGGTGCCGGGCAGGTTGAGGTTCGACACGGTGAACCCGGTCAGGCCGGCCTTCGGCCTCGAACCGCGACCGGTCGCGCCTTCGTCGCGGATTTCGCCACCGGCACCGGTCGACGCGCCGGGGAACGGGGAAATCGCGGTCGGGTGGTTGTGCGTCTCGACCTTCATCAAGACATGCGCGAGTTCGTTGCGCCCGCTGTAGACCGGCGCATTGGTGTATCCCTCGGGCAGCCAGCGCTCGATGACGCCGCCTTCCATCACCGACGAGTTGTCGCTGTAGGCGATCACCGTGTGCTGCGGCGCCAACTGGTGGGTGTTGCGGATCATCTGGAACATCGATCGTTCCTGCGCGACGCCGTCAATCGTGAAGCTCGCGTTGAAGATCTTGTGGCGGCAATGTTCGCTGTTGGCCTGCGCGAACATCATCAGCTCGACGTCGGTCGGGTTGCGCCGCAATGCGGTGAATGCGTTCACCAGGTAGTCGATTTCGTCATCGGACAAGGCCAGGCCGAACTCGACGTTGGCAGCCACCAAGGCAGACCGCCCGGCACCCAGCAGATCGACCTGCGCCATCGGCGCGGCCGGCTGCTCATCGAACAGATGCGCAGCGTCCTCGCGACGCAGCAACACGCTTTCGGTCATGCGATCGTGAAGCAGCGCAGTGGCGGCACCCAGTTCGTCGGCACCGAGTGGCTTGGTGCCACCCAGCAGGCCGGACTTCAATGTCAATCGGTACTCGGTGACACGCTCCACGCGCTTGATGGCCAGACCGCAGTTGTGCGCAATGTCAGTCGCCTTCGAAGCCCATGGCGAGACCGTGCCCAGACGCGGTGCAATCACGATCAGCACGCCATCGGTCGGGCCCGTGTAGGCATCGCCGTAGCGCAGAAGACCCTCCAGCGAGTCGCGCTGGGCGCGGGTCAAGGGCGATTCGCTGCACACCCAGTGCACATGCCGAGCGTGGACCTCGGTGACGCGGGGAGCGACCGCTTGCAACTTGGCCAGCAGCGCCTGCGCGCGAAACGCCGGGAGTGCATTGCCCCCCTCGACAGGAATCAGGTGCTCGGGGGATGTGGTCACGCGGCTCAGCTCGGGGAGAAGTGGGAAGTCCCGCGCGGTGGTCAGACCACCACGGGTTGACCCTTGATTTTACGGGTCGGGTGAGATAATCAGTCGCATGACGATCGCCATCAAGACCGCTGCCGACATCGATGGCATGCGCATCGCCGGCCGCCTGGCCGCAGAAGTGCTGGACATGCTCACGCCTCACATGGTGCCTGGCATCAGTACCGAGGCGCTGGACAAGCTGGCACACGACTACATGGTCAATGTCCAGAAGACCATCCCGGCGCCACTGAACTACGCGCCACCGGGCTACGCGCCTTATCCCAAGTCGATCTGCACGTCGATCAATCACCAGATCTGCCATGGCATCCCGAACGAGCGCCCACTCAAGAACGGTGACATCGTCAACATCGACATCACCGTCATCAAGGATGGCTGGCACGGCGACACCAGCCGCATGTTCATCATTGGCGAAGCATCGATCGCGGCCAAGCGACTGTGCCAACTCAGCTACGAGGCGCTCTGGCGTGGGATCGTGAAGGTGAGACCCGGCGCACGACTGGGCGACATCGGTCATGCGATCCAGACCTTCGCCGAGAACGCTGGCTACTCGGTGGTGCGCGAGTTTTGCGGTCATGGCATCGGCCGCAAGTTCCATGAGGAGCCACAGGTGCTGCATTACGGCAAGCTCGGCACTCTGGAAGTACTGATGCCAGGCATGACATTCACCATCGAGCCGATGGTGAACGCGGGTCGGCGCGAGATTCGTGAGGCCGGAGATGGTTGGACCATCGTCACCAAGGACCGCTCGCTCTCAGCACAGTGGGAGCACACCGTGGTGGTTACAGACACTGGCTACGAAGTATTGACGCTGTCGGCGGGCAGCCCGGCGTTGCCTGCCTTCGTTGGCGAATCCGTGACTGTCTGAGTGGCCGCGATACTGCCCTTGGCACAGGTCGAACCTGCCGCGCTGTCAAGTGAACGCCTCGGTGTTCTGCGGCTGCAGTTCCGGGCTGGCAAGGAAGCATTGATCCGCCATTTCGAGGCCGCACGCCCCACGGCGCCCGCTGCCGCACGATTGATCCGCGGCATTGCGAGGCATGTGGATGAGACCCTCATCAGCCTGTGGGCGCAATGCGGCATGCCCGCGAATGCGGCCTTGCTGGCGGTAGGCGGCTACGGACGCGGAGAGCTGTTCCCACATTCCGACGTCGATGTGCTGGTGCTGCTGCCATCGTCACCGCCCAGTGACGGCACCACGGCATCGACACTGAAGCCCGGGGTGGAAATCTTCATCACCGCTTGCTGGGACATCGGCCTGGAAATCGGCTCCAGCGTGCGCACGGTCGAAGAGTGCATGGCCGAGGCGGAGCGCGACATCACCGTGCGCACGGCGCTGCTCGAATCGCGCTACCTGTGCGGATCGCGGCGGGGCTTCAATGTGTTCCGTCGCAACAACTCGCAGACCATGAACTCGCGTTCGTTCCTGCGTGCCAAGACGCTGGAGATGCGTCAGCGCCATCAGAAGTTCGAAGACACACCCTACTCCCTGGAGCCGAACTGCAAGGAAAGTCCGGGTGGACTGCGTGATTTGCAAGTGATCCTGTGGGTTGCAAGGGCGGCTGGCCTGGGCCGCAACTGGGCCGAGCTGGCCGCCAGCGGACTGGCAACCCCCTTTGAAGTCAAGCAGCTCCAGCGCAACGAAGGTGTGCTGAAGCTGATCCGCACACGGTTGCATCTGGTCGCCGGGCGGCGTGAAGACCGACTGGTATTCGATCTGCAAGGGACCGTGGCCGAAAGTTTCGGCTATCGCGCCACACAGGGTCAGCGCGCCTCCGAAGTGCTGATGCGACGCTATTACTGGACGGCCAAGGCGGTTGCCCAGTTAAACCAGATCCTGATGCTCAACATCGAGGAGCGCATCTCCGGTCTGCAGGACGCGCCGATGCGGCCGATCGACGCGAACTTCCTCGACCGCGACGGCATGCTTGAAGTCGTCAGCGACGACCTGTACCAGCGCCAGCCGCAGGCCATCCTGGCCACCTTCCTGACGTTCCAGTCGACCAGCGGCATCACCGGCTTGTCATCTCGTACGCTGCGCGCGCTTTACAACGCCCGTGACCTGATGAACGCCGAGTTCCGGCACGATCCGGTCAATCGCGCCACATTCATGAAGATCCTGCAGTCGCCCACGGGTCAGACACACGCATTTCGCCTGATGAACGAGACCAGCGTGCTGGGGCGCTATCTGTGGGTGTTTCGTCGCATCGTGGGTCAAATGCAGCACGATCTGTTTCACGTCTACACCGTCGATCAGCACATCCTGATGGTGCTGCGCAACGTGCGCCGCTTCTTCATCCCGGAGCACGCGCACGAGTATCCGTTCTGCTCGCAACTGGCGATGCAATGGGACAGCCCGTACACGCTGTATGTAGCAGCACTGTTTCACGACGTTGCCAAAGGCCGTGGGGGCGACCATTCCGTGCTGGGCACGACCGAAGCCCGACGCTTCTGCCACGATCACGGCATCGGGCACGATGACGCCGCACTGATCGAATTCCTGGTCAAGCAACACCTGACGATGTCGCGCATCGCGCAGAAGGAAGACCTGAGCGACCCGACAGTGATCCAGGACTTTGCGCAACTCGTTGGCACCGAACGCCGCCTTACCGCGCTGTACCTTCTGACGGTCGCCGACATCCGCGGCACCAGCCCGAAGGTGTGGAACGCCTGGAAGGGCAAGCTGCTTGAAGACCTGTACCGCGCCACCTTGCGTGCACTGGGTGGCGCACAACCTCATCTCGATGCCGAAATCGAAGCGCGCAAGCAGGAGGCGCGGCACATGCTGAACCTGGCCCTGCAGCCTCCGAACGTCGAAGAGCCGCTGTGGAACACACTGTCGATCAGCTATTTCGCCCGTCACGACGTCAACGAGATCGCCTGGCACACCCGCTCCCTGCATGCGCAGCTGCAGTCCAAGTCGCCCGTGGTGAAGGCACGGGTTTCACCGGTCGGTGAAGGCCTGCAGGTGCTGGTTTATGCACGCGACCGCGCTGACCTGTTCGCACGCATCTGCGGCTATTTCGACAGCGCGCAGTTCAACATCCTCGAAGCGAAAGTACACACCACGAAATCCGGCTATGCGCTGGACACTTTCCAGGTCATCAACCCGCAGTTCGAGGCGTCACGCGACGGCGCACCGGCAGCGCAGTATCGCGACCTGATCTCGCTGGTCGAGAGTCAACTCAGTCGCGCGCTCGACGCCCAGGGCACCTTGCCTGAGCCGAGTCGCGGACGCCTGTCACGGCGCGTGAAATCGTTTCCAGTCACGCCGCGCATCACACTGCGGCCCGACGAGCGCGCACAGAACTGGCTGCTCAGCGTGTCGGCCAGTGACCGCTCAGGCCTGCTGTATTCGATCGCCCGCGTGCTGGCGCAGCACCAGATCAACCTGCAGCTCGCCAAGATCACCACGCTGGGCGAGCGCGCCGAAGACACCTTCCTTATCGATGGTGCCGCGCTGTGCCACAACCGCACGCAGATCGCCATCGAGACCGAGTTGCTCGATGCGATCGCGGCCTGAGACTCTGCGGTTCGCACGATGCCCCTGACACCGGTCAGCGCCTCCGACTGCCTGGCGCGACTCGACCACTACAACACCATCATCGATGCGCGATCCGAAGGTGAATTCGCGCTCGACCGGCTGCCGGGTGCTGTCAACTGGCCCAGCCTGAATGATGCCGAGCGTGCGCTGGTCGGCACCGAGTACAAGCAGGTCTCGCCCTTCGTCGCCCGCAAGCGCGGCGCGGCGCTGGTGGCTCGCAATGTGGCCACGCACATTGAGCGCCACGTATTCGACAAGCCCAAGGACTGGCAGCCCCTGGTCTACTGCTGGCGCGGCGGACAGCGCAGCGGCTCGCTGTCGCTGGTGCTCAGCCAGATCGGCTTCCGCGTGCAGGTGATCGAGGGCGGTTACCAGGCCTACCGGCGTGCGGTGATGGCGGCGCTGGAGGTGCAGCCGCTTTCGCTGCGCTTTCGCGTGGTGTGCGGCAAGACCGGCTCTGGCAAGAGTCGCCTGCTGACCGAGCTGCAGGCGCAAGGCGCACAGGTGCTCGACCTGGAGGCCCTGGCCAATCACCGCGGCTCGGTGCTGGGCCTGGTGCCCGGCAGCCCGCAGCCCACACAAAAGCAGTTCGACTCGCGCCTGTGGGACGCGATGCGCCACTTCGACCCGGCGCAGCCGGTGTGGGTGGAAAGCGAGAGCCGCAAGGTCGGCGAGTTGCGTGTGCCCGAGCAGCTGATCAAGTGCATGCGCGCTTCGCCCTGCGTGCGACTTGAACTGCCAGAGGACGCGCGCGTGGCACTGCTGATGGCCGACTACGACTTCTTCGTCAACGACGTGCCCACGTTCTGCGCCCGGCTTGACGCCCTGCGCCCGCTGCGCGGCAATGAGGTCATCAACCAGTGGCAAGCGTCAGCGAAATCAGGCCGCATCGAAAGCGTCGTGCGCGAGTTGCTGGTCACCCACTACGACCCGGTCTACCTTCAGTCGATGCAGCGCAATTTCACTGGGTTTGGCGATGCGCTGCGTGTGGAGCCCGAAAACGGCGACGCCAGCACTTTGGCTGGCGTCGCGAAAGACTTGCTACTGTCCTGACCACCGAAGCGGTCGAATCACATCACCCCATGTGCAAGCCGCCATTGACCGAGAAGTCGGCGCCTGTTGCAAAACCTGATTCGTCGGACGCCACCCACGCCACCATCGATGCGATGTCGTCCGGTGTGCCCAGGCGCTTGACAGGGATGCCGGCGATGATCTTGTCGAGCACGTCCTGCCGGATGGCCTTGACCATGTCTGTCGCGATGTAGCCAGGGCTGACGGTGTTGACCGTCACCCCCTTGTTGGCCACTTCCTGCGCCAGTGCCATCGTGAAACCGTGCATACCGGCCTTGGCGGCCGAATAGTTGGTCTGGCCGAACTGGCCCTTCTCGCCGTTGACCGAACTGATGTTGATGATGCGGCCCCAGCCCTTTTCGAGCATGTCTTCGATGACTTGCTTGGTCACGTTGAACAGGCTGGTCAGGTTGGTTTCGATCACCGCGTCCCAATCGGCACGACTCATCTTGCGGAACATGCCATCGCGGGTGATGCCGGCGTTATTGACCAGCACGTCGATCGGGCCGAGCTCTGCCTTCACCTTCTGGAACGCGGCCGTGGTCGAGTCCCAGTCGCCGACATTGCCGACCGATGCATGGAACTGGTAGCCCAGCGCGCTTTGCTCGTCGAGCCATTTCTTGAAGTCACGGCTCGGGCCGCAGCCCGCCACCACCGTGAAACCGTCTCTGTGCAGGCGCTGGCACATGGTGGTACCGATGCCACCCATGCCACCGGTCACGTACGCAATCTTCTTGCTCATCTCTCTCACTCCTCTGTGTTGTTCTGAATGGGTGCAGGGTCAAGGCTGGGCCCTGACGGGTTGATGGGTCAACCGGGTTGTCACCGAAGCTCGTGGTGGATTCAGCGTTCCAGCGTCATTGCAATCCCCATGCCGCCGCCGATGCACAGGCTGGTCAAGCCCTTCTTGGCACCGCGCTTCTGCATTTCGTGCAGCAGCGTGACCAGCACGCGACAGCCGGAGGCGCCAATCGGGTGCCCGATGGCGATGGCGCCACCGTTCACATTGACCTTGCTGGTGTCCCAGCCCATTTCCTGGTGCACGGCACAGGCCTGGGCAGCAAATGCCTCGTTGATCTCCATCAGGTCGAGGTCTGCCGCCTTCCAGCCAGCCCTCGCCAGCGCACGCTGCGAAGCCGACACCGGGCCCATGCCCATGATGGCGGGGTCGAGCCCGGAGCTGGCGTAGCTGGCGATGCGTGCCAACGGCGTCAGGCCGAGGGCCGCAGCGCGCGCGGCGCTCATCACCACCACCGCCGCCGCACCATCGTTGATGCCAGAGGCGTTACCGGCCGTTACACCGCCGGCCTTGTCGAAAGCAGGACGCAAACCCGCCAGCCCTTCGGCGGTGCACTTGCGGTTGACGAATTCGTCGATACCGAAAAGCACCGGGTCGCCCTTGCGCTGCGGAATGCTGACGTTGACGATCTCGTCGTTGAACCGCCCCGCCTCCTGCGCCGCTCCAGCCTTCATCTGCGAGGCCAGCGCCAATGCGTCCTGTGCTTCGCGGCTGATGCCGTACTTCTTGGCGATGTTCTCGGCGGTGACGCCCATGTGGTACGCGTTGAAGGCGTCGGTCAGGCCGTCGCACAACATCGTGTCCAGCAGCTTCCATTCGCCCATCCGCACGCCATCACGCGAGCCCGGCAGCACGTGCGGCGCGATGCTCATGTTCTCCTGGCCACCGGCCACGACGATGTCCGCATCGCCGTCGCGGATGGCCTGCGCCGCCAGCACGACCGACTTCAACCCGGAACCGCACAGCTTGTTGATGGTCATCGCCGGCACGGTATTGGGCAGCCCGGCCCCGATCGACGCCTGCCGTGCCGGGTTCTGGCCGCAACCTGCCTGCAGCACTTGCCCCATGATGACTTCGCTGACCTGCTCACCCGTCAGCCCGGCACGCTTGAGCACCTCGGCGATGGCGACCGATCCCAATGCCGACGCCGGCACCTTCGCCAGGCTGCCGCCGAACTTGCCCACAGCGGTGCGGGCGGCCGAAACGATGACGATGTCTGTGCTCATGATGAATTCCTGAATTGAGGTGAAAGTACAGCACGGAGATGACGCAGCCTTACACCTTGCTGCGAACGGAAAGACGGCGCGTTGAAATGCTTCGGACCGCCGTCATGTTTTTTGCTTCACGTAGCGCCCTGGCGCTGGTTCGATGACAGGGTGCCGGCGGCTACCGGCGGCTTTCGGAGCGGCAACCTGCCGACCTGCATGGCTGGCCAGCCACAGTGCCCAGTCGGTCCACCAACTGCCCGGATGTTCCTTGGCCTTGCCGAACCAGGCCTCGGCGCTGGCCGGAACAGCTGTGGTGCCACCGACCCAGTGGCTGCGCTTCTTCTTGGCGGGCGGATTGATCACCCCTGCGATGTGGCCCGAGGCGCCGAGCACGAATCGCTTCTTGCCCTTGAGCACCTGCGTGGAGCGGTAGGCGGACTCCCAGGGCACGATGTGATCTTCTCTCGAGGCGTAGATGTAGGCCGGTGTGTCGATCAGTGACAGGTCCAGCGGCTGGTTGCAGACCGTCAGATCGCGCGGCTTCATCAACCGGTTTTCCAGGTAGGTGTGGCGCAGGTACCAGCAATACATCGGGCCAGGCAAGTTCGTGCTGTCGCTGTTCCAGTAAAGCAGGTCGAACGGCGGCGGCGTTTCGCCTTTCAAATAGTTACCGACGACGTAGTTCCACACCAGGTCGTTCGGGCGCAGGAAGCTGAAGGTCGAGGCCAATTCGCTTCCCTTGAGCAGGCCGCCGCCTTTGGGGCTCTCAGCGCCGATCGAGCGCTCGCGCACCCGCACCATGGCCTCGTCAATGAACAGATCGAGGATGCCGGTGTCGGTGAAATCGAGCAGGCTGGTCAAAAGCGTCATGCTGGCGGCTGGCTTCTCGCCGCGTGCGGCCAACACGGCCAGCGCCGTGGCGAGCAAGGTGCCCCCAATGCAGAAGCCCAGTGTGTTGATCTGGTCGGCGCGGGCGATGTCACGCGTCACCTCGATCGCGCGGATCACGGCCTCCTCGATGTACTGGTCCCACGTGACTGTGGCCAGACTCTCGTCGGCATTGCGCCAGCTCATCACGAACACCCGATGGCCCTGGGCCACGGTGTAGCGGATCAGCGAGTTGTCGGGCTGCAGATCGAGGATGTAGTACTTGTTGATGCAAGGCGGCACGAACAGCATCGGCCGCTCGTGCACCGTGGCGGTCAGCGGCTTGTACTCGAGCAGTTGGAACAACTCGTTCTCGAACACGACCGAGCCTTCGGAAGTCGCCACATTGCGGCCGACCTCGAACAGGCTTTCGTCGGTTTGCGACACATGGCCCTGCCGGATGTCGTGCCACAGGTGCTGCAGGCCCTGGCTGATGCTTTCGCCCTGCGTTTCCAGCGCCTTGCGCTGCGCCTCCGGGTTCAACGCCAGGTAATTGCTGGGTGAGGCTGCGTCCACCCACTGCTGCACCGCAAATCGGATGCGCTGCTTGACCTTTTCATCGCCTTGCAGCTGATCGGCGAGGCCCAGCAGCGTGCGGGAGTTCAGCAGGTAAAGCTGGGCAGTGAACGCGCTGGCGGGGTTCTCTGCCCAGTCGGGCGCAGCAAAGCGTCGATCACCGAGCACCGGCGAAGGCGCTGGCGGCGCCGTGGTTTTGTCGAGCGCGGCGCTGGCGAGCGCCTGAAACTGCTGCATCGACTGATTCCAGAGCGCGGTGGCCTGTTGAACGTAGTCGTTCTGCAGCTGCGCCAGCGATGGCATCGGCAACGACAGCGAGGACAGTGACTTCAAGGTCTCGACTGCCGTGTCGCTGAGCGCCTGGGCCACTGCGTCGGTCGTCGGCGCAGCGGCCGCAGGTTCAGGCTTGGATTTCACTTGTATCCTCGTTCAGTCTCCGACGTGAGTCGTCGGCATGACTGCTGTCTGGATTGTCGCGTGCGCTGGTGATCGCTGCGTGACGAAAATCGGACAAGATGTGTTTACAACCTGACCCTGACGGACCCCACGATGTACCTGGTGGCGATTGCATGGATGTATGTGGTGGTGATGATGACGGTGGTGGAAGCCACCAGTGCGAATGGCACCGTCCTCGGGGCGATCTTCACCTTTGTGCTTTATGGTGCGCTGCCCTTGTCCGTGGTGCTGTACATCCTGCGCAGCCCGGCGCGCAAGCGGGCACGGCTGGCGGCTGAGAAAAGCGCCGAGAACGTCCTCGCCGCCGAGTCATCACCCAACGAGCCAGACGGCAGCCACCATGCGTCCGGTGACGCCATCACGCCGGAACGAAAAGAAGCGTGACGCGTCGGAGGCGGTGCACCAGGTTCCTCCACTGAGCGCCTTCACGCCGCAGGCAGACAACCGGTCGCGCGCCAGGCCAGGCAGATCGGCCAGCCACTTGCCCGCCCTGAGAGGCGCGAAGCGCGCCGGCCCCAGCGTCGCGTCAGATGACAAGGTCGCCGCTGGGGCGACCCCGAACGCTTCCAGGACATCGGCGCCAACTTCGAATCGCCTGGGCCCGATGCATGGGCCGAGCCACACGGCCACCTGATCCGGCTTGCAACTGCCTGCCTCGCACAGCGCCGCCAGCGTCGCCTCCAGTACCCCGGCGGCGAGACCACGCCAGCCCGCATGCGCCGCTGCCACCGCACCAGGTGCGGCGAACAGCACCGGCAGGCAGTCAGCCACCTGGACGCTGCAAACAATGCCCGGCTCGGTGGTGACACAGGCATCGGCGTCGTGTTGCAGCGCGCCGGGAGCGGCATCGGCCTTCGTCAAACGGACCACGCGGGTACCGTGCACCTGGTTCAGCCGCACTGGCGAGGCCCCCACGGCCGAAGCCAGCAGCGCCAGGTTGCGCGCGACCGCCGAAGCGTCGTCGCCCACGCCATCACGCAGGTTCATGCTCTCGAACGCGCCCGCGCTGACACCGCCTCGCCGGGTCGTCATCAGTGCCTGAACACCCTCGAGGTGCCAGTCGGGCCGCAGCCAATCGGATTCAGATGTCACTGTGGGTCTGTCGTCATGCTTCATCAAATCAGCTGGCGATCATGTCATGAGGACCGTCCCGTGACACAGCAGACACACACTGCGCCGCTACACTGAACGGCATGTACTCCGCACGCAGCATTCGCCATTGCAAGAGCTGCGGCGCCGCCACCGAATACCGGATACCAGCCGACGACAACCGCCCCCGCGCGGTGTGCACCGTGTGCGCCTTGGTGCACTACGAGAACCCTTGCAATGTCGTGGGCACGATCCCGGTCTGGGACGATCAGGTGCTGCTGTGTCGCCGCAACATCGAGCCAAGATACGGCTACTGGACGCTACCGGCGGGCTTCATGGAGCTCGACGAGACACTTGCCGAGGGCGCAGCGCGCGAAACCGTCGAGGAGGCCGGCGCCCATATCGAGCTGCAGCCACTGTTCACCCTGCTCAATGTGGTGCGGGCCGGGCAGGTTCATGTTTTCTACCGCGCCCGACTCATCGACACCCAGTTCGCCCCCGGGCCGGAAACCATCGAAGCCCGGCTGTTCCGCGAGCACGAGGTGCCGTGGGACGACCTGGCTTTCAAGACGGTGCGCGAAACGCTGAAGTTCTATTTCGACGACCGGCGTCAGGGTCAATTTGGCTTCCACTGTGCCGATATAGGATGAACCACCTTCCGCCGGCATGCCTGATTCCTCACCCGAAGCACCCACCGCGGCACCGCTGGCCGCAGGTGCCACGGTGCAGCGCCTGCGTGAAGACCTGATCCACCCGGACCCTCTGCTCGACTGCCTGGTCGAGATCTGCCGCCTGCAGGGCAAGGCGACCACCCGCGCAGCACTGTCAGCCGGGCTGCCGATCGGCCCCGACACCGCCGGACGGCTGCCACTGGAGCTGGCCGAACGTGCTGCCGCCCGTGCCGGTATGGCGACGCGATTGCAAAGGCTGGCCCTGGACCAACTTGATGCCGCCACGCTGCCCGTGCTGCTGATCCTGCGCAACGACCAGGCCTGTGTGCTGATGGGCTGGGACGGAACGGGTGACGCACGAAGCGCCCGCGTGCTGCTGCCTGAAACCGGCCAGGGCACGGTGCGCCTGCCGCGTGTCGAACTCGAGTCACGGTACAGCGGCGTGGTGATGTTCGTGCGCACGCATTTCCGCTTCGACGCTGCTACGCCCGCCGCTGCAGAGCGCACCAGCGGCACGCGGCACTGGTTCTGGAGCGCACTGCTGGCGCAGCGCTTCGTCTACCGCGATGTGCTGCTGGCCGCGCTGTTGATCAACCTGTTCGCGCTCGCGTTCCCGATGTTCTCGATGAACGTCTACGACCGTGTCGTGCCAAACAACGCCTTCGAGACCTTGTGGGCACTGGCCGTCGGCGTTCTGCTGGTGCTGGGTGCCGATCTGTTCATGCGCGTGCTGCGCAGTCACTTCGTCGATGAGGCCAGTGCACGCATCGACGTCACGCTGTCGGCCACCCTGATGGAAAAGGTGCTGGGCCTGCGGCTGGAGCACCGACCTGAGTCGGTCGGCTCGTTCGCGCAGAACCTGCGCGGGTTCGAGCAGGTGCGCGACTTCATCGCCTCGTCCACCGTCACCGCCCTGATCGACCTGCCCTTTGCCTTGCTGTTCGTCATCGTGCTGGCATGGATTTCACCTTGGCTGGCGCTGCCGGTGCTGTTGGCGTTCGGGCTGATCCTGGGTCTCGGCTATTCGCTGCAGCATCGGCTGCATGCCTTGTCCGAGACCACTTACCAGGCCAGTGCACAGCGCAACGCGACGCTGATCGAAAGCCTGTCGGCGATCGAGACCATCAAGTCGCAAGGTGCCGAGAGCGTGATCCAGTCCAGATGGGAGCGTGCCAATCTGTTCCTGGCCAGCACCAACGTGAAGATGCGCGGCCTGTCGTCGGGCGCCATGCTGGCCACCAGCACCGTGACGCAACTGGTGTCGGTGGCAATGATCCTGATCGGCGTCTACCTGATCAGCCAGCGCGAGCTGACCATGGGTGCATTGATCGCAGCCAGCATGTTGTCGGGCCGCGCTCTGGCACCGGCCGGGCAGATCGTCGGACTGCTGATGCAGTACCAGGGCGCGCGCACCGCGCTCGACTCGCTGAACAAGATCATGGAAAAACCGGTCGAGCGGCCGGCGGGCGAGAGCTTTATCCAGCGACCCATCCTGCGCGGCGACATCGAGTTCCGCAACGTGAAGTTCGCGTACCCCAACCGCAGCGACTCGGCGATCGAGGGCATCAGCTTCAAGATCAGCGCGGGCGAGCGGGTCGCGCTGATCGGCCGTGTCGGATCGGGCAAAAGCACGATCCAGCGTCTGATCATGGGCCTGTACCAGCCCACCGACGGCGCGGTGCTGCTCGATGGCATCGATTTGCGCCAGCTCGACCCGGCCGATGTACGGCGCAACGTCGCCAGCGTGTCGCAGGACGTGACGCTCTTCCAGGGCACGCTGCGCGAGAACATCACCTTCGGCCTGCCCTTCGCTGACGACTCGGCCGTGGTGGCCGCCGCCGAAGTCGCCGGCCTGACCGACTTCATCAACCGTCACCCGCGCGGCTTCGACATGCCGGTGGGCGAGCGCGGCGAATCGCTGTCGGGCGGTCAGCGTCAGGGTGTGGGCCTCGCCCGCGCGGTGCTGCACAACGCACCGCTGCTGTTGCTCGATGAGCCGACCAGCGCGATGGATTTCTCGACCGAGGCCCAGATCACGACCAAGGTCACCGCCTTCGCCAGCGACAAGACGGTGGTGCTGGTGACGCACCGCACCTCGCTGCTGGCACTGGCCACCCGCGTGATCGTCATCGACGGCGGCAAGGTGGTGGCCGATGGCCCGCGCGACCGCATCATGGAAGCGCTGGCCAGCGGACGAATCGCGAGGGCTGCATGAACGCCATCGTGAAAGCCATCACCGCACCGTGGGGTAGCGCCGATGCGGCGGCCGATGCGGCAGGCTTCCGCACGTTCGAGCAACAGGCGGAGGTGGTGATGTCGCGCGCCCGTACTCAACGGGCGCAGTTGATCGTACGGGCGGCGCTGGTCGTCGTGCTGCTGTTGGTGCTGTGGGCCTGCTTCGCGCAGGTCGAAGAAGTCACCCGGGGCGACGGCAAGGTCGTTCCTTCCAAACAGTTGCAGATCGTGCAGTCGCTTGACGGCGGCGTGGTCTCGGAGATCCTGGTGCAGGAAGGCCAGGTGGTCGAGGCCGGACAGCTCCTTCTGAAGATCGACGAGACCCGTGCGACCTCGGGCGTGCGGGAAAGCGCGGCACAGGGTTTCGCGCTGCGCGCACGCGGCGCCCGCCTGCGCGCACTGGCCGAAGGCGCGCCATTCCTGCCACCTACCAGCAGCACCCCCGAAGAGCGACGCATCGTCGACGAAGAGCGCACGCTCTATGAAACCCGGCGCTCCGAGCTGGGCACGATGATCGCGATCAACCAGCAGCAGCTGCAGCAGCGCCAGCAGGAACTCAGCGAGATGCGAGCGCGCAAGGCCTCGGCCGAACGCGGGCTCGACCTGGGTCAGCAGGAACTCAACAAGACTCGCCCGCTTTTGACCACCGGCGCGGTGTCCGAAGTGGACATCCTGCGGCTGGAGCGAGAGGTATCGCGCAGCCGTGGTGAGATCGAACAGTCCACGGCGCAGATCGCCCGCGTTCAGGCAGCGATCGGCGAGGCGCAGCGCAAGATTCAGGAGACCGAGCTGACCTTCCGCAACGACGCGCGCAAGGACATGGCCGATGTGATGGGCAAGCTGAACGCGCTGAACGAAGGCGCAGTGGCACTGGCCGACAAGGTCGACAAATCGCAGGTCAAGAGCCCGGTGCGCGGCCGTGTGCAGCGCCTGCTGACCAACACCGTGGGTGGCGTGGTGCAGCCAGGGAAGGACATCGTCGAGGTGGTGCCGCTCGACGACCAGCTGATCCTCGAAGCCAAGGTGCAGCCGCGCGACATCGCCTTCATCCACCCAGGGCAGGACGCCACAGTCAAGTTCACCGCCTACGACTTCTCGATCTATGGCGGCCTTGTCGCCAAGGTCGAGAACATCAGCCCGGACACCGTCGTCGATGAAAAAGGCAACGCCTTCTACCTGGTGCGGGTGCGCACGACCCAGGCCAGCTTCAGCGAGAAGCTGCCGGTGATCCCCGGCATGACTGCCGAGGTTGACATCCTGACCGGCCGCAAGACAGTGATGTCGTACCTGCTGAAGCCGGTGCTCAAGGCCAAGGCTTACGCGTTGCGGGAACGGTGACCGTTTCCTTATCGCCTCCGAATGGACAGGCCTGGGTGACACACGTCACGAAAGCGGGGCTCCAGATGCACTCGATGCAGACCAGATTGGCTTCGTTCCAACCAAAATTGACGGGCGTTTTGCCCGCCCACCCTGCACCGATCCGGTGCGACATCCGATAGAGCTCATCATGCCCACCATCGTCCTGACCGCCCAGGGAAAAGTCACAGGCTTGTGGGGCAGCGCCATCGTCAAGGGCGCCGACGGTCAGGCGCACCCCTTGAAACTTGGCGACATCGTCAGGCGCGGTGACGTGATCCTGACCAGCCAGGATGGCATCGTTCAACTGGCGTCTGACGCCACTGCTGCACCTGTCGCATCCACTCCGACACCTGAGGCGGTGGCAACCACAGCGCCTGCGCAACCCGCGCAGAAGGGACCGGCAGCAAGCAGCGAAGTCGATCAGGTCATCGAAAGACTGGCCGAGAACGACGCCGATGCGGCCACCGCCGCCGGTCTGGCCGGCGGCGACGGCGGCGAGTTCCTGCCGGGCCTTCGGGTCGGTCGAATCACCGAGAGCCTGACGACGCTGGGGCTCGACAACAACCCACCAGCGGACGCCAACGACACACCGCCCGTCGCCGACGCCGAGGCATCTGCCGCAGCGCTGGCCAACATCGCGCCCTCGGCGCTCGATGGCGCCGTCAGCGGCCCCGAGAACACGACGCTGCCCGTTGCCTTGCGTGGGGTCGACAGCGATGGCAATGTGGTCAGCATCACGGTCACGAGCGTTCCGACCGGTGGCACGCTGCTGCTGGCCGACGGCACCACCGTGGTGGGTGCCGGACAGACGTTGACGCCCGCGCAAGCCGCAGCGTTGCTGTTCCGGCCCGCCGCCGACTTCGTCGGCCAGGCAGCGATCACCTTCTTCGTCACCGACAACCAGGGCTCGACCTCCAACGGCGCCACGGTGTCGCTGAACGTGGTCGACACCAGTCCGCCGCCTCCGACCAACCAGGCACCGGTCGGAGTCAACGACAGCGCCACCACGGCCGAGGACACGCCGGCGACCGGCAACGTGCTGGGCAACGACAGCGACCCCGATGGCGACGCGCTCACCGTCACACAGTTCAGCATCGGCGGCGCGACCTACGTTGCTGGCGACACCGCCGTCCTGGCAGACATCGGCAGCCTCACGCTGGCTGCCAACGGCGCCTACATCTTCACCCCGGAGCCCAACTACAACGGCCCGGTACCGGTGGCCACCTACACCGTCACCGACGGTGTCGACAGCGTGACCGCGACGCTGACGCTGACGGTGACCGCCGTGGCCGACGCGCCGGTGGCCACGCCTGACACCGTGCCGGCGACCGAGGACCAGGCCGTCGTGTTCGACCCGCGCAGCAACGACGGCAACATCGACGGCACGCCGCTGGCGATCACCGCGATCGGCGGCCAACCGATCGCCATCGGCACGCCGGTGGTGTTGCCGCAGGGCACGGTGTCGCTGAATGCCGACGGCACCCTGACCTTCACACCCAACCCGAACGTCAACGGGCCGGTGGCTTTCGAATACACCGTGTCCAACGGCGAGGCGGCAAGCACATCGCAGGTCACCATCAACATCGCTCCAGTCAACGATGCGCCGGTGGCCAGTGGCACGGCCACTCTGGCGGCCATCAACGAAGACGACCCCAACCCCAGCGGCGCCACTGTGGGCAGCCTGTTCTCTGGCCATTTCAACGATGCTGCGGACCAGATCAGCGGCGGCTCCAGTGCCAACACGTTCGCAGGCGTTGCCATCAGCAACCACACGCCAGACGCCAGCAAAGGTGCCTGGCAGTACTCGACTGACGGCGGCACCAATTGGGCCGCGTTGCCCGCCGGCAGCAATGCCGCTGCGGTGACGCTCGCGAGCAGTGATCTGCTGCGATTCCTGCCGGCCGCCAATTACAACGGCACCGCCACACCCTTGGACGCCCACCTGATCGAATCGGGCGGCGCGGCCATCAGCAGTGGTGACACGGTCGATCTGAGTGCTGGTACGGGCGCGAGCAGCGTCTACTCGACATCGACGGTGGCAGTCATCCAAAGCATCAACCCCGTGAACGACCCACCGGTCGCCGTCAACGACCAGTTCACAACCGCAGAAGACGTGCCGCTGACGATCACGCTGGCCTCGCTGCTGGCCAACGACACCGATGTCGATGGCAACCCCCTCAC
>JAIXYO010000056.1 GCA_027490215.1 Rubrivivax sp. | reverse complement strand
TTTGAATGAATTCCATCAAGCTGTCCTTCAAGCCGGAGGCCATCAGGCAGAAGACAGGCTGTACCTGCAGGCCTTCGGATTCGCGGGTGGCTGCAATCGCCATCTGCGCGTCATGCGCCAGCAACTCCTCCGCGAGCCGCGCGACCAGGTCGGTCGGAAAGTTCGGTGTGTCGCAGGGGACGGTCACCAGGTAGGGCGTCCTGCAGTGCTCCAGTCCCGCCAGAAAGCCTGCGAGCGGCCCAGGGTGATCTTCCATCGCATCGGGCCATACCGGAACGCCGAAAGACGCGTAGGTGTCAAAGTGACGGTTGGCGCTGACCATCACCGTGCCGACCTGTGGCGACAGCCGCTGAATCGCATGCAGCGCGAGCGGGACGCCGAGGTGGCTCTGCAAACCTTTGTCGACCCCGCCCATCCGGCTGCCGCGTCCGCCGGCCAGGACCAGACCGCTGATGTGTTCAGTGGGCCTCATCGGCGATGGCGTGATGGTGCAAGGGCCTCGATGAAAAGGCCGTGGTCGCCGTGAGTCGAGAGGCCATGCCTGCTCACCCTCCGATGTAATGCATCTCGACTCGCCTCGGTGCGCCACCATCGAGCGCAGTTTCCCCGCCCGTCGCCCGCAAATCCGAATACCGATCTCCGCGCCGCTGCCACACCAGGCCGATCGCGCTGGCGATCTCCAGATCGCTCGCCCCACCGCGCAGCAGTGCACGCAGATCGTGGCCGTGGGTGGCGAACAGGCACAGGAACAGCTTGCCTTCGGTGGACAGCCGCGCGCGGTTGCAGTCGCGGCAGAAGGCCTGGGTGACGCTCGAAATCACGCCGATCTCGCCGCCGCCGTCGCGGTACCGCCAGCGTCGTGCGGTCTCGCCGAGCTCGCTCGGTTCCATGGGTTCCAGCGGATGCACCGCGTTGATCCGCGCGATCACGTCGGCCGACGGCAGCACCTCGTCCATGCGCCAGCCGTTGGTGGCGCCGACGTCCATGTACTCGATGAAGCGCAGCGCCACTTTCGTGTTTCTGAAATGCGCCGCCATAGGCAGGATCTCGTGGTCGTTGGTGCCGCGCTTGACGACCATGTTGACCTTGATCGGCCCGAGGCCTGCGCGCTCGGCGGCCTCTATGCCTTCAAGTACGTCGGCCACCGGAAAGTCCGCGTCATTCATGCGTCGGAACACCGCGTCGTCGAGCGCGTCAAGGCTGACGGTGATGCGCTGCAGGCCCGCATCGCGCAGGAGTTGAGCCTTTTTCGCCAGCAGCGAGGCGTTGGTTGTCAGCGTCAGATCAACCGCCTGAGCCTCGGGCGTGCGCAACTCACTGAGCTGGCGCACCAACTGGTCGATTCCCTTGCGCAGCAGCGGTTCGCCGCCAGTGAGCCGGATCTTGTGCACGCCATGCGCCACGAACAACCGCGCCAGCCGGGTGATTTCCTCGAAGCTCAGCAGCGAGCTGTGCGGCAGGAATTCGTACTGCGGCGTGAACACCGCTTTGGGCATGCAGTAGCTGCAGCGGAAATTGCAGCGGTCGGTGACTGAAATTCGCAGGTCGCGCAAGGGCCGCGCCAACATGTCACTGAGCGATCCAGTCGGCGCAGTGAGCTTGGCCGGAACGAGCGGCACCGCTGACGCATAGCGGTGATCGGCCAGCGGGATCACTTTGTCAACCATTGGCGAATTGTGAACGCTGGCCGCTCGGGGCGGCCGGGGTGCTCAGCGAGTGCTGACGCCGGTCTGGGCCTCGGCCTTGGGCACCAGCTCGATCGTGGGTCCGGCGCGCCGCGCACCGTTGAAGCGCTGGCTCCAGTAGGCATAGCGCATGTCTTCGACGCGCACCGCGCCGCCGGCGGCAGGCGAGTGGATGAACTTGCCATCGCCGACGTAGATGCCCACGTGCGAGAAGGTACGCCGCATCGTGTTGAAGAACACCAGATCACCCGGGCGCAGATCTTCACGCCCGACCTTCATCAGGCCGGAAGCGTTGGCCTGTTCGTCGGCACGGCGAGGCAGCACCAGGCCGAGGCTCATTTCGAAGATGTGCCGGGTGAAGCCGCTGCAATCGAAACCGGTGGCTTCAGTCGAACCCCCCCGCCGGTAGGGCACGCCCAGGAAGTTCATCGCAGTCAACACCATGTCGGAGGCGCCGTCGCGCACCTTCTGCGCCACTGTGGGCTCGACGTGACTCACAACGGGTACCACGTTGGTAACGTCGGCAGGCAGCAGTCCGCGTTCGATGAGCAGCCGTGTCACGGCATCGGGCGCGCTGCTGGGCGAAGCATCGGGTGAGACTTCGGGGGCCGCCAGCGCCACCGGCTGCCCGCAGAGGGCGGCCGCGGCGAGGCCCGTCACCAGCAGCCCCCGGAACCAAACCCGCACTCCGTGTGGGGTCGTGGCGGGCGCGGGGGGCACTTTTGGCATGCGGCGCAGGATAGGTGACGCATCGGGAGGCGTCAAATGGGCGCCTGTCGGGCGGATCAGGCCCTGTCAGACACCTGACAGCCAGGTGCGCGATGCTCGCGGTCCACCGAGGGACGACCCGTAACGACAAGGAATGCCCATGTTCAAAGCGCTGCTGCTCGAGAAGTCCGATGCAGGATTCAATGCATCGATCCAATTGCTTGATGAGGCACGGTTGCCCGCAGGCGATGTGCTGGCCGCCGTCTCCCATTCGACGCTGAACTACAAGGATGGCCTGGCGATCACCCAGCGCGGGCCGGTGGTGCGCAGCTGGCCGATGGTCGCCGGTATCGATGGTGCGGGCACGGTGCTGGAAAGCAGCCATCCGCAATGGAAGCCCGGGGATCGCTTCATACATAACGGCTGGGGCCTGGGCGAAACGCGCTGGGGCTGTCTGGCCGAACGTGCTGGTTTGAAAGGTGACTGGCTGGTTCGTCTGCCCAAGGCCTTCACGCCGCGACAGGCCATGGCACTTGGCACTGCCGGCTACACAGCGATGTTGTGTGTGCTCGCGCTTGAGCGCCACGGTGTGAAGCCGGGTGACGGCGAGGTGCTGGTGACTGGCGCCACCGGCGGCGTTGGCAGTGTCGCGACGATGCTGCTGGCCAAAGCAGGCCACACCGTGACCGCCGCGACCGGCAAGGCGGCCGAGGCGGACTATTTGAAGAAGCTGGGCGCGACCACGGTCATCGACCGCGCGGAGTTGTCCGCTCCTGGCAAGCCCCTGCAGAAGGAGCGCTGGGCCGGAGTGGTCGATGCGGTGGGCAGCCACACGCTGACCAATGCCCTGGCGCAGACCCGCTACGACGGCGTGGTTGCCGCCTGCGGGCTGGCGCAGGGCGCGGACCTGCCGGGCACGGTGATGCCGTTCATCCTTCGCGGCGTGACGCTGGCGGGGGTCGATAGTGTCGTGGTGCCGCTGGCGCTGCGCGAGCAGGCCTGGGACCGGCTGGCGCGCGACATCGACCTGAGCCTGCTTGAATCGATGGTCGAGGACATCACGCTCGACGATTGCGTCGACCGTGCCGCAAACTTGATCGACGGCAAGGTGCGCGGCCGGTTGGTGGTCAACATCGCCTGAGCCTTCATCAGGCGCCTGGCCGAAAAGCCGGGCCTGACCCACCGGACACCCATCGGAGGCAACCACATGACCCACTACGCCGATTTCCACCAGCGCTCGTTGACCGATCGCGACGCTTTCTGGGCCGAGCAGGCCGAGCTGATCGACTGGCACCGGCCGTTCGATCAAGTCTGCGATCACAGCAATCCGCCGTTCGCACGCTGGTTCGTCGGCGGTCAGACCAATCTGTGCCACAACGCAGTCGATCGGCACCTGGCGGCGCGAGGCGACCAGGCGGCGCTGATCTGCGTGTCCACCGAGACGAATACCGAGCGCAGTTACAGCTACCGCGAACTGCACAGCGAGGTTCAGCGGATGGCGGCGATCCTGCTGTCGCTGGGTGTGCAGCAGGGTGACCGGGTGCTGATCTACATGCCGATGGTGGCGCAGGCGGTGTTCGCGATGCTCGCCTGCGTGCGCATCGGAGCCATCCACTCGGTGGTGTTCGGCGGCTTTGCCAGCGGCAGTCTCGCGAGCCGCATCGACGATGCGCAGCCGACCGTGATCGTCAGCGCCGACGCGGGCAGCCGCTCGGGCAAGGTACTGCCTTACAAGCCGCTGCTGGACGAAGCGATCAGGCTGGCCACACACCAACCGCAGAAGGTGCTGCTGATCGATCGCGGTCTGAGCCCGATGGAATTCGTCCCTGGGCGTGATGTCTCCTACGAAGCGCTGCGTGAGGAGCACATCGCGGCGGTTGTGCCCTGCACCTGGGTCGATTCCACCCACCCCAGCTACACGCTGTACACCAGCGGCACGACCGGCAAACCGAAGGGCGTGCAGCGCGATACCGGCGGCTATGCGGTGGCCATGGCGGCGAGCATGAAGCACATCTACTGCGCCTATCCCGGCGAGACCTTCTTCAGCGGCAGCGACATCGGCTGGGTCGTCGGCCACAGCTACATCGTCTATGCGCCATTGATCAACGGCATGGCCACCATCCTGTATGAGGGCCTGCCGACACGGCCGGACGCGGGCATCTGGTGGAGCCTGGTCGAGAAGTACCGCGTCTCGGTCATGTTCAGCTCGCCGACCGCGATCCGGGTGCTGAAGAAGGCCGACCCGAAGTACCTGTCGCAGTACGACCTGTCGTCGTTGCGCGCCCTGTTCCTCGCCGGCGAGCCGCTGGACGAGCCGACCGCTGCGTGGATCTCACAAGCGCTGGGTAAACCCGTCATCGACAACTACTGGCAGACCGAAACCGGCTGGCCGATCCTGACCATCGCGCACGGCGTCGAACCCGCGGCATCGAAGCTGGGCAGCCCGGGATTTGCGATGTACGGCTATGCCGTCAAGGTGATGGACGAACTGACCGGCTTGGAGCTGACCGAGCCGAATCAGAAGGGCGTGCTGGTCATCGACGGGCCGCTGCCGCCGGGCTGCATGCAGACCATCTGGCGCGACGACGAGCGCTTCGTCAAAACCTATTGGAGCGGTGCGCCGGGCAAGCTGGTCTACAGCACCTTTGACTGGGGGGTGCGCGACGCCGATGGCTACTACTTCATCCTCGGCCGCACCGACGACGTGATCAATGTCGCCGGCCACCGGCTGGGTACGCGCGAAATCGAGGAGAGCATTTCCAGCCACCCGGCGGTGGCCGAGGTGGCGGTGGTTGGCGTCGCCGATGCGCTGAAGGGGCAGGTGGCGATGGCTTTTGTCGTGCTGAAGGATGCCTCGAAGGCAGCGACGCATGCCGACGCGGCCTCGCTCGAAGCCGAGGTCATGAAGGTCGTCGACACGCAACTCGGGGCGCTCGCCCGACCGGCCCGCGTGCGCTTCGTCACTGCCTTGCCCAAGACCCGTTCGGGCAAGCTGCTGCGCCGTGCGATCCAGGCGGTGTGCGAGCAGCGCGACCCGGGCGACCTGACGACGATCGACGATCCGGGTTCGCTGCAGCAGATCAGGGACACATTGCTTGACTGAACCGCACTGAGCGCCAGACACGGCAGCATCGCCGTCCCCCGAATGGCTGTCCGCGCTCGGGGGGATGGGCGGATTCGCAGGCGATGGACAGACTGGCGGCTTCACCACCATGGAGACGACGCCATGACCGCATTCGACATCCCTTGCACTCGCCGTCAGGCGCTGGCAGTTCTGGCCGTGGCGTGGCCGGCCACACATGTTCGTGCCAGGACTCGCACTGACTCGGCGCCTGAAGCTCCCCGATTGGCATTGCTGTCGGAAGCAAGCCCTGACATCGATCCCAGCGGCTACCTCGTCAGTGAAAAGCTCGATGGCGTGCGGGCATTCTGGGACGGCAGCCGGCTGCGCTTTCGCAGCGGCCGAATCGTCCGCGCGCCCGAGTGGTTCACTGCGGCCTTGCCGCCGGTCGCGCTGGACGGTGAACTGTGGGGTGGACGCGAGAGTTTCGACGTCACCTCCGGCACGGTACGAAGGGTTACACCGGACGATGCCAGTTGGCGGGCGCTGCGGTTGATGGTGTTCGATCTGCCCGGCGAAACCGGTGACTTTGCCACCCGCGCTGCACGCATCGCTGCACTGGCCGGGGCCGCGTCGCGCTCCACGGTCTGGGCGGCCGTCGAACAAACTCAGATCCCAGATCGAACCGCGCTACAACAGCGACTCGCCAGCGTGGTCCGCGGCGGCGGCGAGGGTCTTGTGCTGCATCGCGCGGATGCGCCCTGGTCACCGGGGCGAAGCAGAGCCCTTTGGAAGCTCAAGCCGCTGCACGACGCCGAAGCACAGGTGTTGGCGCATGAACCAGGCAGGGGACGCCTGGCTGACATGATGGGTGCCGTGCGGGTGCGCAACGCTGGTGGCATCGAATTCCGCATCGGTACTGGCTTCACTGACGCACAACGTCGAGATCCTCCACCAGTGGGCAGCTGGATCAGCTACACCCACCGAGGCGTGACGGCGTCAGGCGTCCCCCGCTTCGCGAGCTACTGGCGCCCGCACGATGCGGAGTTGTGATGGCTGAGGCGCGTCAGAGCACCTCGCTGGCGAAGTCCGCCAGCCGCGAACGCTCGCCGCGCGCCAGCGTCACATGGCCGCTGTGCGGCCAGCCCTTGAAGCGATCGACGGCATAGGTCAGACCCGAACTGCCTTCGGTCAAGTACGGTGTGTCGATCTGCGCAAGGTTGCCCAGGCAGACGATCTTCGTGCCAGGGCCGGCGCGCGTGATCAGCGTCTTCATCTGCTTGGGCGTCAGGTTCTGCGCCTCGTCGATCAGCACGAACTTGTTCAGGAAAGTGCGTCCGCGCATGAAGTTCAAGCTCTTGATCTTGATCTTGCTGCGCACCAGGTCATTGGTCGCGGCGCGGCCCCACTCACCTGCGCCACCGTCGGTCTTCGACAGCACTTCGAGGTTGTCGTCGAGCGCGCCCATCCAGGGGCCCATCTTCTCTTCTTCTGTGCCGGGCAGGAAGCCGATGTCTTCACCGACTGGCACTGTGACTCGGGTGACGATGATCTCGGTATAGCGGCGGTCGTCCATCACCTGCGACAGGCCGGCAGCCAGGGTCATCAGCGTCTTGCCGGTGCCGGCGGTGCCGGTCAGCGTGATGAAGTCGCAGTCCGGATCCATCAGCAGGTTCAGCGCGAAGTTTTGCTCGCGGTTGCGCGCGGTCACGCCCCACACCGCGTTCTTGGTATGGGTGTATTCGCGCAGCGTGCGAAGCACCGCGGTCTTGCCGGTGATCTCGGTGACCTTGGCGTGCAGCGGTGCGGCACCCGGGGCTTCTAGGTAGACGAACTGGTTGATCAGCAGGGTCGGCACCAGCGGGCCACTGATGCGGTAGTAGGTGAAGCCGCCCTGGTTCCAGCTTTCCATGGTCTTGCCGTGGCGGTCCCAGAAGTCGGCTGGCAGTGGCAGCACGCCGGTGTACAGCAGGTCGCCGTCTTCCAGCGTCTTGTCGTTGAAGTAGTCTTCTGCGGGCAGGCCGAGGGCACGTGCCTTGATGCGCATGTTGATGTCTTTCGACACCAGCACGACTTCGCGCCCCGGTTGCTGGTCGCGCAGTGCCTGCACCACGCCGAGGATCTGGTTGTCGGCCTTGCCCTGAGGCAGACCGGCAGGCAATGTGACATTGACCAGATGGGTCTGGAAGAACAGCTTGCCGGCGGCTTCGCGGTGCCCGGTGTGGGCCAGCGGCAGCCCTTCACCCAATCCATCTGCCGCTCCCTGCGCCTTGCGCGAGCCCATGTTCGCCGCCAGCGCATCGAGGTCGCGGCTGACCTGGCGGGCATTGCGGGCGACCTCGGTCATGCCCTTCTTGTGATCGTCGAGTTCCTCGAGCGTGATCATCGGCAGGTAGACGTCGTGCTCGTCGAAGCGGAACAGGCTCATCGGGTCGTGCATCAGCACGTTGGTGTCCAGCACAAACAGCTTGGCGGGACCGGCGCCGCGCGGCTTCGCGGTGCGCGGCTTTGGTTCCTGACGCTTGCTGGCGGCGGGCGCCGAGACGGCAACGGGGGTGGGACTGGAAGCGCGCGTCGGCGAGAGCGCTGCCGGGTCATACAAATTCAGCTCGGCAGGCGCCGCAGGCTCGGCTTCCGAACTGGTGCGCGGGGATCGCTTCGTCGGTTTGGCGGCAGCCTGGGACTCGAAATCGGTGACGGACAACAAGGAGGCACGTTTGGCAGGCGGCTTGGGCAGTGGCATGGGGCGGCGACGGATGGAGTTAGACGACAGCGTATCGGAAAACAAAAAAGCCGCACAGGATGGTGTGCGGCTTTTGTCGGAATGGGTGGTGGATCAGACTTGTTCTTTCAGCGCCTGAGCGGCGGCCAGTACTTCCTCGACGTGGCCGGCAACCTTCAAGCCGCGCCATTCGCCGCGCAGCACACCGGCGCCATCGATCAGAAAGGTACTGCGCTCGATGCCCTTGACCTTCTTGCCGTACATGATCTTGTTTTTGACTACGCCGAACATGTGGCAAAGCTTCTCTTCTGTGTCGGCGATCAGGTCGAACGGAAGCTCGAGGTTTTGCTTGAATTTCTCGTGCGAGGCCATGTTGTCGCGTGACACGCCGAACACGACCGCATCGGCGGCGATGAATTCCTTGTGAAAGTCACGGAACTGCATCGCTTCGGTGGTGCAGCCCGGCGTGTTGTCTTTCGGATAGAAGTACAACACCACCGCCCGTCCGGCGTAGGCCTGCGGGGTGAACTTCACCCCGCTGGTGGCGAGCGCTTCAAAGTCCGGGAGGGGTTTGTTGAGGGCTGGCGTCATGGGAAGGGTGGAGTGTTGCGCCATCGCTGCGCGTAGCCCTCAATTATAGGGGCCGCTCGCGCGCTGGCGACGAGCATGGACGCGTGCCGCGCCAGTTCGGGCTTCAGTGCTCGAACAGCAGCGCAGCTACCACCGTGCGCCCCTCGGACAGCAGCACGTTGTAGGTGCGGCACGCGGCAGCAACGTCCATGGTTTCGACGCCGATGCGCCTCTCGATCAGCGGTCGCAGCAGGCTCGCAGCCGGGAAGCGCAATCGCGTGCCGCTGCCGAAGATGACCAACTCTGGCGCCTGCTCGATCAGGGTCTTGAAGTGGTCAGCTTGAAGGTCCTCGAAACGCGACACCGGCCACGCTGCGACGAGGCCCGTCCACGGCACGATCACGCTCTGCGTGTGCTGCACGCCATTGACCAGTACGCCATCGGGCCCGTGGCGTGCGATGGCATTGGTTCCTTCGATCCGTTCGGCGTGCAGTTTCAAGGCAACAGTCGGGTGAGCGCTGAGCCTAAAATTGTAGGCTGCGTGCCGCGTCGGCGCGGTGCTGGAGCCCGCTTTGAAAGCTGTTGCCAAGTCGAGCAAGCTCGCCAACGTCTGCTATGACATCCGCGGTCCGGTGCTCGACAAGGCTCGGCAGATGGAGGAAGACGGGCAAAAGATCATCAAGCTGAACATCGGCAATCTGGCGGTGTTCGGGCTGGAGCCGCCTGACGAGATCGTGCAGGACATGATCCGCAACCTGCCGAACAGCGCCGGCTACACCGACAGCAAGGGCCTGTTTGCGCCACGCAAGGCGGTGGTGCATTACTCGCAGGAAAAGCGCATCCAGGGCGTGACCGTCGACGACGTGTACCTCGGCAATGGGGCTTCCGAGCTGATCACGATGAGCATGAATGGCCTGCTCAACGATGGTGACGAGGTGCTGGTGCCAGCACCGGATTACCCGCTGTGGACGGCATCGGTCGCGCTTTCCGGTGGCACGCCGGTGCACTACCTCTGCGATGAGCAATCCGGCTGGTACCCCGACATCGCCGACATCCGTCGCAAGATCACGCCCAACACCAAGGCCATCGTCGTCATCAACCCGAACAACCCGACCGGCGCGCTGTACCCGGAGAGCGTGCTGCGCGAGATCGTCGAGGTGGCGCGCCAGCACCAGTTGATCGTCTTCGCCGATGAGATCTACGACAAGACCTTGTACGACGGTGAGACGCACACCAGCATCGCCTCGCTGGCTGACGATGTGCTGTTCGTGACCTACAACGGCCTGTCCAAGAACTATCGCTCCTGCGGCTACCGCGCCGGCTGGATGGTGGTCTCGGGCGCGAAAGCACATGCGCGCGACTACATCGAAGGCCTGAACATGCTGGCGTCGATGCGGCTGTGCTCCAACACGCCAGGCCAGTTGGCTATCCAGACCGCGCTCGGTGGCTACCAGAGCATCAAGGATCTGGTAGCACCCGGGGGCAGGCTATGCCGCCAGCGCGATCTGGCCTATGAACTGCTGAGCCAGATCCCGGGCGTCAGCGTCGTCAAGCCGAAAGCTGCGCTGTACATGTTCCCGAAGCTCGATCCGAAGCTTTATCCGATCACTGACGATCAGCAGTTCGCCTATGACCTGCTGGCTGCAGAGAAAGTGCTGATCGTGCAGGGCACCGGCTTCAACTGGCCGACGCCGGATCACTTCCGCCTGGTGTTCCTGCCGAATTCCGATGACCTGACCGAGGCCATCGGGCGCATCGCCCGCTTCCTCGATCAGTACCGCAAGCGCTACACGCTGTGATGGCCGATCGGCGGCCGCCCAGAGCGTTTCTTCTTTCCACGACAAGCACTGGCCCCGACGGGCATTCAAGATGACACCGATACGAGTTGGCCTTCTGGGCATCGGCACCGTGGGCAGCGGCACCTTCAATGTGCTGCGCCGCAACCAGACTGAGATCACCCGCCGTGCGGGCCGCGGCATCGAGATCACGATGGTCGCCGACCTCGACACCGCGCGGGCGAAAGCGGTCGTCGGCGACAGTGCGCGCGTGGTGGCCGATGCACGTGAGGTGATTGCGAACCCCGACATCGACATCGTGGTCGAGCTGATCGGCGGATACGGCATCGCCCGTGCGCTGGTGCTTGAAGCCATCGCGGCGGGCAAGCATGTGGTCACCGCTAACAAGGCCTTGCTGGCGGTGCATGGCACCGAGATCTTTGCCGCGGCGCGCGACAAGGGCGTGGTCGTCGCCTTCGAAGCGGCGGTGGCGGGTGGCATTCCGATCATCAAGGCGCTGCGCGAGGGGCTGACCGCCAACCGCATCCAGTGGATCGCCGGGATCATCAATGGCACCACCAATTTCATCCTGTCGGAGATGCGCGCCAAGGGCCTCGACTTCGGCGTGGTGCTGAAGCAGGCGCAGGAACTCGGCTACGCTGAAGCCGACCCGACCTTCGACATTGAAGGCGTCGACGCGGCCCACAAGCTGACGCTGATGAGCGCGATCGCGTTCGGCATCCCGGTGCAGTTCGACAGCGCGCATGTCGAAGGCATCTCCAGGCTGCAAGCAGCCGACATCACGTACGCCGAGCACCTGGGCTACCGCATCAAGCTGCTGGGCATCACCAAACGAACGAGCGCTGGCATCGAGTTGCGCGTGCACCCGACGCTGGTGCCTGCCAAGCGACTGATCGCGAATGTAGAAGGTGCCATGAACGCCGTGGTGGTGCACGGCGATGCCGTGGGCAGCACGCTGTACTATGGCAAAGGCGCTGGCTCGGAGCCGACCGCCTCGGCGGTGATTGCCGATCTGGTCGACATCACACGTCTGCACACCGCCGACCCGCACCACCGCGTGCCGCACCTCGCGTTCCAGCACGATGCATTGAGCGCGACGCCGATCCTGCCGATGGATGCGACCGTCACCGCCTGTTACCTGCGCCTTCAGGTCACCGACGAGGCTGGCGTACTGGCCCGCATCGCCGGCATCCTGGCCGAGAACCGCATCTCGATCGACGCACTGCTGCAGCGGCCGAACGACGGTGGTGCGGTGGAGAACACCGAAGCCCGCACCGATGTGATCATCCTGACGCACGACACCGTCGAAGGCGAGATGAACCGCGCGATCGCGCAGATGCAGGCGCTGCCCACGGTGCTGGCCCCCATCGTGCGCATCCGCAAGGAAGAACTCAGTTGAAATACCTCAGCACACGAGGCGACCGAACACCGCGAGGCTTTTCCGACATCCTGCTCGAAGGCCTGGCGCCCGATGGCGGCCTGTACCTGCCTGAGTCCTACCCGAAGATCGAAGACGCCACGCTCACCCGCTGGCGTGGTCTGAACTACGCCGACCTCGCGTTCGAGATCCTGTCGCTGTACATCACCGACATCCCGGCCGACGACCTGCGCACGCTGGTGCGCAAGACCTACACGCCGGCCATCTTCGGCACCGCCGAGATCACGCCGCTCAAGGCGCTGGACCGCGCTGTGAACGCGGAGAGCGGCACCGATGTGTATCTGCAGGCGCTCTCCAACGGCCCGACGCTCGCCTTCAAGGACATGGCGATGCAACTGCTGGGCAACCTGTTCGAGTACGAACTGGCGCGCCGTGGCGAAACGCTGAACATCCTCGGCGCCACCTCGGGTGACACCGGCAGTGCCGCCGAGTACGCGATGCGGGGCAAGCAAGGTGTCAATGTCTTCATGCTGAGCCCGAACGGCCGGATGAGCCCGTTCCAGCAGGCGCAGATGTTCAGCCTGCAGGATGCCAACATCCACAACATCGCCGTCGACGGCGTGTTCGACGACTGCCAGGACATCGTGAAAGCGGTGTCGAACGACCTGGAGTTCAAACGCAAGCACCGCATCGGCACCGTCAACTCGATCAACTGGGCGCGGCTGCTTGCACAGGTGGTGTATTACTTCGCCGGCTACCTCCAGGCCACCACTTCTAACCAGCAGCAGGTGAGCTTCGCCGTGCCATCGGGGAACTTCGGCAACATCTGCGCCGGCCATGTCGCGCGGATGATGGGGCTGCCGATCCGCCGTCTGGTGCTGGCAACCAATGAGAACAACGTGCTTGACGAGTTCTTTCGCACTGGCACCTATCGGGTGCGCGGCAGTGCCGAGACGCACGAGACCTCGAGCCCCTCGATGGACATCTCGAAGGCTAGCAACTTCGAGCGTTTCGTATTCGATCTGCTGGGCCGCGATGCGGCGCGCACGCGGCAGTTGTTCAAGACCGAGGTCGAGCAGCATGGCTCATTCACCGTCAGCGCCGACGAGTTCGCCCACATCGCCAGCTTCGGTTTCGTCTCGGGCGCCAGCACCCATGCCGACCGTCTGGCCACGATCCGCGATACCCACCGACGCTTTGGTGTGGTCATCGACACCCACACTGCCGATGGTCTGAAAGTGGCGCGCGAGCACCTCGACGCCGGCGTGCCGATGCTGGTGCTCGAGACGGCCTTGCCTGTCAAGTTTGCCGAGACCATCATCGAGGCCATCGGAATTCAACCCGAATGCCCCGTCGCCATGCGCGGCATCGAAGACCTGCCCAAGCGCTTCGTCGTGATGCCGGTGGACACGCAGGCGGTGAAGACCTACCTCAGCGCCAACGTCTGACGGACCATGAGCCAGTTGTCCGTGCCGCCTGCCACGCAGACACCAGCGCGCCCGCCGCTGATGAGCCTGGACGATGCGCTGGCGAGGCTGATGCAGGCGGTGCGGCCGTTCGACGCTGCTCAGGCGCGACAGGTATCGACCTTCGACGCCCTCGGGCGCGTGCTGGCGGCCGATGTTCACTCCTTGGTGGACGTGCCGCCGGCCGACAACTCGGCGATGGATGGCTACGCCATGCGCTGCGCCGATGTGCCTGCTGCGGGTACCACGCTGCCAGTGAGCCAGCGCATCCCGGCAGGCGTGGTCGGCGAGCCGTTGCTGCCCGGCACGGCCGCGCGCATCTTCACTGGCGCTCAGGTACCGCTGGGGGCCGACGCGATGGTGATGCAGGAGCAGTGCACCGCCGTGAGTGACGCTACGGCGGGCGGCGCTGTCCGCATCGACACCGTGCCCAAGCACGGGCAAGCGATCCGCCGCCGTGGCGAAGACGTGCGCGCCGGCTCGGTGGTGCTGCCCGCCGGCACGCGGCTCACGCCACAGGCGCTGGGCCTGGCCGCGTCCGCTGGTGCGGCAACGCTGTCCGTGGCGCGGCGGCCGCGCGTTGCGCTGTTCTCCACCGGAGACGAACTGGTCATGCCAGGCGACGTGGCGCCCGAGAAGATGAAGCCGGGCGCCATCTACAACTCGAACCGCTATACCCTGCGCGCGATGATCCAGGCGCTGGGCTGCGAGTGCACCGACCTCGGCAACGTGCCCGACCGGCTCGACGCCACCCGCGAGGCCCTGCGCCGTGCCGCGCAGGACCACGACCTGATCGTCACGAGTGGTGGCGTGTCGGTTGGCGAGGAAGACCACATCAAGCCGGCCGTCGACGCCGAGGGGCGGCTTGACCTCTGGCAGATGGCGATCAAGCCCGGCAAGCCGCTCGCGTTCGGCGTTGTCCGGCGCAGCCCGGATGCGCCCGAGCAGGACGTGGCGTACTTCATCGGTCTGCCAGGTAACCCGGTGTCGAGCTTCGTCACCTTCTTCCTGGTCGTGCGGCCGGTGCTGCTGCATCTGCAGGGCGTGCCCGATTGGCCACTGCGCCCCACGCCGATGCGCGCCGATTTCGACTGGCTGCGCGCCGACAAGCGCCGCGAGTTCCTGCGCGTGCGCCGAAACGACCGTGGCGGTCTCGACCTGTTCCCCAGCCAGGGCTCTGGCGTGCTGACCTCGGCAGTGTGGGGCGACGGGGTGGTCGACAACCCACCGGGCCAAGCCATCCGCGCCGGTGACACGGTCCACTACCTGCCGTTCTCGGAACTGCTGTCGTGAGGGTGCAGGTGCGCTACTTCGCATCGATCCGCGAGGCGCTGGGGGCAGGAGAGGCGATCGAGGTGGCTGCTGGTGCCACGGTCGGCGAGGTTCGAGACCAGCTGATCGATTCCAGCGCTGCACACGCGAGGGCGCTCGCGCGCGGTAGGTCGCTGCGTTGTGCGCTGAACCAGACGCTGTGCGATGAGTCGGCCGTGGTCACGGGCGATGCCGAGATGGCCTTTTTCCCTCCAGTGACTGGCGGCTGATCGCGATGACCGTCAGCATTCAGACCGTCGACTTCGACCTCAGCACCGAGATTGCCGCCTTGCGTGCTGGGGATCCTGGCGTCGGTGCGGTCGCCAGCTTCGTCGGCTGTGTGCGCGACCGCAATGAGGGTTCGGGCGTCAGTGCGATGGAACTCGAGCACTACCCCGGCATGACCGAGAAGTCGATCGAGGCAATGATCGATGCCGCCCGCCAGCGCTTCGATATTCGCGGCGTGCGTGTGATCCACCGGGTGGGCCTGCTGAAGCCGCAAGATCAGATCGTGCTGGTGGCGGTGACTTCTGCGCACCGTGGCATGGCGTTCCAGGCTTGCGAATTCCTGATGGACTACCTGAAGACGCAGGCAC
This sequence comes from Rubrivivax sp., assembly GCA_027490215.1. Lineage (GTDB taxonomy): Bacteria > Pseudomonadota > Gammaproteobacteria > Burkholderiales > Burkholderiaceae_C > PBB1. The sequence goes on along the minus strand of JAIXYO010000056.1, from coordinate 8,988 downwards.
CGTTCTGGAAAAAGGAAACCACGCCGGACGGCGCGCGCTGGGTCGACGCGCGGGTCAGCGACGAGCAGGCGATGGCGCGGTGGGGGCTTTCTCCTGCCGGGGCGGTCCTGGAGCGCGCGGTATGAATGCCGCATCCCCGTGGGCCCAACTCCTTGTCGTCGCGCTCGGCTCGGCCGTGGGCGGCGTCTTGCGCTGGCTGGTGCAGCTCTGGCTGAACGCCCGCTGGGCTGGCTTTCCGCTGGGTACGCTGGTGGTCAACTGCGTCGGTGGACTGTTGATCGGCATGGCGCTGGCGTGGTTTGCGCGCTCTCCGAACGAGGTGCTGCGGCTGCTGCTGGTGACCGGTTTCCTGGGTGGTTTGACCACCTTTTCAGCGTTCACCGGTGAATCGCTGACGCTGCTGCAGCGCGGCGACGTGGGTTGGGCCCTGGCCCACAGTGCGGCGCACCTGCTGGGTGCGCTGGCGTGCTGTGCGATCGGTTTTCGTCTGATGAAGGCGCTTCTGGCCTGAGCGCGCCTGTCCTGCGGGGTGTCTGCCAGGCCCGCAGAACCGGGCTGGCTTGATCCCGATCAAGTCCTGTCTTGCTTCACGCCTTGAAATGGGCCGTTATCCCCTCAACTCCGAGGGAATAGGAGGACATTTCCAATGCGTCTCGACAAATTCACCACCACCTTCCAGGAAGCGCTGTCCGACGCGCAGAGCCTGGCCAACGGCCGCGACAACCCCTATGTGGAGCCGGCGCACCTGCTCACAGCCATGCTCTCGCAGGCCGACGGGCCCAAGGCCTTGCTGTCGCGCGCTGGTGTCAACACCGCGAAGCTGCAAACCACGCTGGATGCGGCCCTGGACAAGCTGCCGCAGGTGCAGGGCGGCGAGCAGGTGCAGCCCGGTCGCGAACTCGTCGGCCTGCTCCAGGCAGCCGAGAAGGAGGCCACCAAGCGTGGCGACCAGTTCATCGCCAGCGAGATGTTTCTGCTGGCCGCAGCCGACAGCAAGAGCCCCATCGGTCCGCTGCTGAAGGAACACGGTGTCACCCGCAAGGCCCTGGAAGCCGCGATCGAGGCGGTGCGCGGCGGCCAGAAGATGGACAGCGCCGAAGGCGAGGGCCAGCGCGAGGCGCTGAAGAAGTACACGCTCGACCTGACCGAGCGCGCCCGGCTTGGCAAGCTTGACCCGGTGATCGGCCGCGATGACGAAATCCGACGCGCGATCCAGGTGCTCCAGCGGCGCACCAAGAACAACCCGGTGCTGATCGGCGAGCCGGGCGTAGGCAAGACGGCGATCGTCGAAGGCTTGGCACAGCGCATCGTTGCCGGCGAAGTGCCCGAATCGCTGAAGAACAAGCGGGTGCTGGTGCTCGACATGGCCTTGCTGCTGGCCGGCGCCAAGTACCGCGGCGAGTTCGAGGAACGGCTGAAAAGCGTGCTGAAGGAAGTCGCGCAGGACGAAGGCCAGACCATTGTCTTCATCGACGAGATCCACACGATGGTCGGTGCTGGCAAGTCCGAAGGTGCCATGGACGCCGGCAACATGCTCAAGCCCGCGCTGGCCCGCGGCGAGTTGCACTGCATCGGCGCGACCACGCTGAACGAGTACCGCAAGTACGTCGAGAAGGATGCGGCGCTCGAGAGGCGTTTTCAAAAGATCCTGGTGGGCGAGCCGACGGTGGAAGCCACCATCGCGATCCTGCGCGGCCTGCAGGAAAAATACGAGGTGCACCACGGCGTCGAAATCACCGATCCGGCGATCGTCGCTGCGGCCGAGCTCAGCCACCGCTACATCACCGACCGTTTCCTGCCCGACAAGGCGATCGACCTGATCGACGAGGCCGCGGCCAAGGTGAAGATCGAGATCGACTCGAAGCCCGAGGTGATGGACAAGCTCGACCGCCGGCTGATCCAGTTGCAGATCGAGCGTGAAGCGGTGCGTCGCGAGAAGGACGAGGCGTCGCAGAAGCGGTTCGCGCTGATCGAGGAAGAGATCACCAAGCTGCAGCGCGAAGCTGCCGATCTGGACGAAATCTGGAAGTCCGAGAAGGCCGCCGCGCAGGGCTCGGCGCACATCAAGGAAGAGATCGACCGCATCCGTTTCCAGATCGAGGACTGGAAGCGCAAGGGCGACTTCAACAAGGTTGCCGAATTGCAATACGGCCGGCTGCCTGAGCTGGAGAAGAAGCTCGCCGACGCGCAGTCGAAGGAGCAGGGCAAGAACAAGGCGGGCAAGGCAGGCGGCAAGCCGCAGCTGCTGCGCACGCTGGTCGGTGCCGAGGAAATTGCCGAGGTGGTCGCTCGTGCCACGGGCATCCCTGTCGCCAAGCTGATGCAGGGTGAGCGCGAGAAGCTGCTGCAGATGGAGAATCGCCTCCACGAGCGCGTCATCGGCCAGGACGAAGCCATCATCGCGGTCGCGAATGCGATACGCCGCTCACGTTCGGGACTGTCTGATCCGAACCGGCCGACTGGCTCGTTCCTGTTCCTGGGCCCGACCGGTGTCGGCAAGACCGAGCTGTGCAAGGCGCTGGCAGGCTTCCTGTTCGACAGCGAAGAGCACCTGATCCGCATCGACATGAGCGAGTACATGGAGAAACATTCGGTCAGCCGCCTGATCGGCGCGCCACCAGGCTATGTGGGCTACGACGAAGGTGGCTACCTGACCGAAGCGGTTCGCCGCAACCCCTACTGCGTGCTGCTGCTTGACGAAGTGGAGAAGGCGCACCCGGACGTGTTCAACGTGCTGCTGCAGGTGCTCGACGATGGCCGGCTGACCGATGGCCAGGGCCGCACCGTGGACTTCAAGAACTGCGTGATCGTGATGACCAGCAACCTGGGCTCACACCAGATCATGCAGATGGCCGGGCAGCCGAGCGAAGACATCCGCGACGCAGTTTGGGTCGAGGTGAAGCAACATTTCCGTCCGGAATTCCTGAACCGCATCGACGAGGTCGTGGTGTTCCACGCGCTCGACCACAGCAATATCGCCGCGATCGCGAAGATCCAGCTGAAGGTGCTGGAGGCTCGGCTCGAGAAGATGGACATGAAGCTCGATGTGTCAGCGCAGGCGCTGGCCGATCTGGCGAAAGCCGGCTTCGATCCGGTGTTTGGCGCGCGGCCGTTGAAGCGTGCGATCCAGCAGCGCATCGAGAACCCGGTCGCGAAGCTGATCCTCGAAGGCAAGTTCGGCCCGAAGGATGTGATTCCGGTCGGTGTCGAAGACGGGGAATTCGTCTTCGACCGCGTCGTGCACTGAGAAGGGGGAATCTTTCTGCTGCGCAGGCCGATCTGACGCTTCCGGTGCTCACCGTACGCTTGTACGGCTCCGCTCCTCGGCGTCAACTCGGCCCGCTCGCGACGAAATCTTCGTCCTTCTTTCCGAAGGCTGCTCAGCGATCCAGCAAAGGATCGAGCCGCTCGATCTGCAGCCGGGCCAGCGTGAGGTTGGCGTTCGTCCGGTCGAGCACAGTGATGAGCGCCATGCCGCTGTGCTTGTCCACCGAGCGCAGCAGCAGGTGGTGCGAGCCCAGTGTGATCGCGGCATCGGGCAGCGTGTGCCCGAGGCCGAGAGCCCGGCTGCTGCTGCCCATCGCTGTCAGCAGTGTGCGACCGTGGCGAGCCAGTTCCGCTGGCGGCGCCCCGGAGCCCGAACTGGCGACCGGCAGACCGGAGCCGATGTCGAATACGCAGCAGCCGACCACGCCATTCAGTTCGCAGATCTGGTGCACATAAACGTCCAGCACTTCGTCGTGCAGTGGTTCGGGCTTGGCCGATACGTCGGGCATGGGCCGCAGCGGCAACATGTTGGTGGGCGCGAAGGCGGTGCTGTCGATGCCCATCGGCAGGGTGTCCTGTGCGGCCGGTGCGCGCGCCGGTGCTGGCGCGGCCGTGGGTGAGCGTGCGGGCGCGGGCGCGGCGACAGTGCCGCGCATGCGGTTCCAGGTGCCGTTGATGAAGTTCCAGGCGTCGGCTGGCCGGGTGACCACGGGTGTCGTGCGCAGCGTGATGGCGGTGCCGCGCACCATCTCCTGCCCTTGAGTCACCAGTGTGGCGTTGTTGGTCAGTGGCAGCAGCAGCAGCTGGCGGTTGTGCCACGGGCTGCGAATCACCTCTTCATGCCACGGCCGCAGCGTGGTGTTCAGTGTGGCGGCAGGCAGCGAGCCGACCATCATCACGCCGAGCTGGCTGAACGCGAGCAATGTGCGCGCCACACCGTGGGCCGCGGCTGCGTCGTTGGTGTCGGCCACGTCAGTGGAATACAGCCGCAGCACCTGCTGCGCGGCAATCGGCACGTCGACGTAGTCGATGGCTGCCAGCGGTGTGCCGTGGCCTTGCCGGCGCAGCATCAGCTTGTGCATGGGCCGGCTGCAGGCGGCAGCGATGCCGCGCAGCAACTGCCGCGACGAGCGCGTGCCCAGGTCATGGACCGCGATGAATTCCGGCCGCAGGTGCTCGAACTGCTGTTGCAGCGCCTCGCCGGGTGCACAGGAGACGAACAACTCGCGCACATGCTCGTCGACGGCGCGGCCGATGTCCTGCTGTGCGGCGCTGCGTTCCAGCTCCTCGCGGTTCATGACCTGGGTCGCCAGCGCGGTCTGAGCACGTGTCGATTCCCAGCCGTCGTTCTCCATCGGTGCCGTTTCGCGGTGGTCGGGGTACGGGTTGCCGGTGCGGCTGCTGTAGATGCTCATGAGGCCCTCGTCGCAAAGTCGATGGGTAAGTGAGGCGCGTGACCGGAGAACCGCGGCATCGGCCGCAAGACACGCACCTGCTGATGCTGGCACAGCCGCGCCGCGGAAGCCATCCCCTCGATGCGATGCCAGCCGCCAGAGCGGCTTGCGGTGAGTGCGTCGATAGAATGAGTTGATGTCATTGATTTGTCATCCGAACTGTTGGCGCCTGCGCGTCCTCTGCCATGGCGCCGTCTGATTCGGTGCGGGAAGCGCTGCCGGTCGTCATCATCGGCGCGGGGCTCGCCGGCCTGACGGTGGCGCTGCATCTGGCGGCCGAGCATCCGGTCATCGTGCTGGCCAAGCGCAATCTCGACGAGTCGGCGACGGCTTGGGCGCAGGGCGGCATCGTCGGCGTGCTGGGCGATGACGACAGCATAGATTCCCATGTGCGCGACACCCAGGATGCGGGCGCCGGGCTGGTCGACGAGCACACCGCTCGTTTCATTGCCCAGCATAGCGCCGAGGCCATTGCCTGGCTGGTGGCTCGCGGTGTGCCCTTCTCGGCCGACCCCGATGGCCCGCTGGGCCTTCATCTGACACGCGAAGGCGGCCATGCCGTGCGCCGCATCGCGCATGCGGCCGATGCGACCGGCAAGGCGATCCACGACGTGCTGCTTGATGAGGTCAAGCGCCACCCGAACATCGACATGCGTGAACGCTGGATGGCGGTCGACGTGATCACCTCGCGACAACTCAAGCGCGATGAGCCACCGCGCTGCTACGGCGTCTATGCGCTCGACATCGACAGCCAGCGCGTCGAAACGCTGCCGGCGCGCGCAGTGGTGCTGGCCACCGGCGGCGTCGGCAAGGTATACCGCTACACCAGCAACCCGGACACTGCGACCGGCGATGGCATCGCGATGGCCTGGCGCGCCGGCTGCCGCGTCGGCAACATGGAGTTCATCCAGTTCCATCCGACTTGCCTCTACCACCCGCAGGAGCGCAGCTTCCTGATCACCGAGGCGCTGCGCGGCGAGGGCGCACAACTGAAGCTGCCGAGCCTCGGGCCAGGCGATCCTGGCGGCAAGCGCTTCATGGCGGCGCATGACGAGCGCATGGAGCTGGCGCCGCGCGACATCGTCGCCCGTGCGATCGACTTCGAGATGAAGCGGCATGGTCTCGACCATGTGTGGCTTGATGCGACACATCTTGGCGAGGCTTATCTAAAGGAACACTTCCCGACCATCCACGCACGTTGCCTGGCTCTGGGCATCGACATTGCCCGGCAGCCGATTCCGGTGGTGCCGGCGGCGCACTACACCTGCGGTGGTGTGGTCACTGACCTGCACGGTCGCACCGACCTGCCGGGCTTGTACGCGGTGGGCGAAACCACCTACACCGGCCTGCATGGTGCCAACCGGCTGGCCAGCAATTCGCTGCTGGAATGCGTGGTGCTGGGCCGCACCTGTGCGCTGGACATCGAGGAACAGCCCGAACGCACCGAACCGCAGCTTCCGGTGTGGGACGAGAGCCAGGTCGAAAATGCCGATGAACAGGTGGTCATCGCCCACAACTGGGACGAACTGCGGCTGCTGATGTGGAACTACGTCGGCATCGTGCGCACCACCAAGCGGCTGCAGCGGGCGCTGGACCGCATCAAGCTGCTGCGGAGCGAGATCGATGATTACTACGGCAGCTTCCGTGTCAACCGCGACCTGCTGGAGTTGCGTAATCTGGTCGATTGCGCCGAGTTGATCGTCCGCTCGGCGCTGATGCGCCACGAGAGCCGTGGGCTGCACTACAGCCGCGATTTTCCCTACGCCTTGCCCGTGAGTTTCCCGACGGTGCTGATGCGCACTGCAGTCGCTGGCAAGAAGCCGAAGACCCGCGGCATCAGCGTGTAGGCGCATCGGTCAGCGCCGTGCGCGCATGGCCACCTTGGCCTGCACAAACTGGTAGGCGAAATCGACGGCTTCGTTGATGGCCACCTCGTTTTCATTGCGCTCGCGCTCCGTGAGGTAGAACGAGAAATCCACGTCGTGGCGGATGTAGCGCGGCGGCAGTCGGTTCAGCGCGACGCAGGCCACGTCGGCCTGGATGTGCGGGTCGCTCAGGTGCGCAAAGCGGGATGCTGCTGACTGGACGGCGTCGAACACCGCACGCTCGTGATGGTTGTGGATCGTGTCGAAAACGCTGCTCATGGCGGCCTCCGCTCCCCCGTGGAGCTCTGGCCAGAGTGTCCGGCGGCCTTCGTCGGGCGAGCCCCGGAATAGCACCGGAAGTGCGGCCCAGATGCGCGCCTCAGAGCGTGTTCAGCACCCGCATCGAATAGTCGGTGGCCTGGACGTCCTTGGTCAGACGGCCGATCGAGATCCGGTCGATGCCCGTCGCCGCGATCGCGCGCACCTGTTCAAGGCGCACACCACCGGAGACCTCCAGCAACGCACGCCCGGCATTCAGCACAACCGCCTCTCGCATGCCGGCTAGATCGAAGTTGTCGAGCAGCACGCTCGCCGCACCGGCGGCCAGCGCCTCGGCCAGCTGGGCCAGCGATTCGACCTCGATCTGGATGGCCACGCCCGCGTTCAGCGCTTGAGCGTTGCGCAGCACGGCGGTGATGCCGCCCGCTGCGGCGATGTGGTTTTCCTTGATCAGGATGCCGTGCCACAGCGCCATCCGCTGGTTGTGACCGCCGCCGATGCGAACCGCGTACTTCTGTGCCTGGCGCAGGCCGGGCAGCGTCTTGCGGGTGTCGAGGATCACGCAGCCGTGCGGGTTGGGGGACACCCCGGCAATCGCATCGACGTGGCGCCGTGTCAGCGTTGCGGTGCCCGACAGCAGTTGCAGAAAGTTGAGTGCAGGCCGCTCGGCCGAGAGCAGTGCGCGGGCGTTTGATTCGATGTGGCACACCAGGGTGTCGGGCGCCATCAAGGTGCCCTCCGCCGCATGCCAGTCAATGCGTGCGCCAGGGTCGAGTGCGAGTACGCAGGCATCGAACCATTCGCGCCCACACAGCACCGCCTCTTCGCGCACCAACACCCGTGCCACCACGCGCTGGTCGGCTGGCACGAGCTCGGCCGTCCAGTCGCGCAAGCCGATGTCTTCGCACAGCGCATCGCGCACATTGCGCACCCGCGCCGCGTCCAGGCTTTCGTTGGCGTCGAACATCAATGGAGTCAGGCAGCGCCGGGCCGCCCCAAGCAGCCTGAGCGCCCCCTCGGGGGGCATTGCCGAAGGTGCGTGGGGGTGGTCATGTCTTCAGGCCGCGCCGAGATGCGGCACCAAACCCGGCTTCTGTGTCGCTGTCGGGTTTGCCTTGACGAAATCCAGCATGCGGTCGATGCAGCCCAGCGCCTGGGAACGTACCGGCTCATTGACCTGGATTTCGCCGCGGCCCGATTCGAGGCAGTCAATGACACCCTGCAGCGCATTCATCGCCATCCACGGGCAGTGTGCGCAACTCTTGCAGGTGGCGCTGTCGCCCGCTGTGGGCGCTTCGAGCAGCGTCTTGCCTGGCGCGAGTTGACGCATGCGGTGCATCAGGCCGTTGTCGGTGGCGACGATGAAGGTCTGTGCATCCATCGTCGCCACCGCGTTCAGCAGTTGCGAGGTCGAGCCGACCACATCGGCCAGCTTCACCACCGCTTCGGGCGACTCGGGGTGCACCAGCACCTTGGCATCCGGGTATTGCGCCTTCAGCAGTTCCAGCTCGAGGCCTTTGAACTCGTCGTGCACGATGCACTCGCCGTTCCACATCAGCATGTCGGCACCGGTGTGCTGCTGGATATAGCGGCCGAGGTGCCGGTCAGGCGCCCACAGCACCTTCTGGCCTTGGTCCTTCAGATGCTGCACGATCGCCAGCGCGCAGGAGCTGGTCACCATCCAGTCGGCCCGTGCCTTCACCGCCGCGCTGGTGTTGGCGTAGACGACCACGGTGCGGTCCGGGTGGGCGTCGCAGAACTGGGCAAACGCGTCGGCCGGGCACCCGAGATCGAGAGAGCAGGTTGCGTCGAGGTCGGGCATCAGTACCCGCTTCCCCGGACTCAGGATCTTGGCGCTCTCGCCCATGAAGCGCACCCCGGCGACGACCAGGGTCTGGCTCGCGTGGTCTCGGCCGAAACGCGCCATTTCCAGCGAGTCGGCGACGCAGCCGCCAGTCTCAAGGGCCAGATCCTGCAGGTCGCCATCCACGTAGTAATGGGCAACCAGCACGGCCCCATGCTGCTTCAGCAACGCCGCCGCGCGCGACTTCAGCGCGCTGCGCTCGGGCGGTGTCAGAGCGGCTGGCACCTTGGCCCAGGCCTGTGCGGTGCAACTGGCGCCA
>JAIXYO010000010.1 GCA_027490215.1 Rubrivivax sp. | reverse complement strand
GAACCCGGTCGATCCATTGGTGGCTGTTGACCTGGTCCGGATGGGGCTCATCGCCCAGCATCGTGAAACAGGTGGGCGTGGCGAACCGGTGATCGGAGGCAAGGTCCCAGTCCCACACGCCGATCGCCGCCGCCCCGGTGGCCACCGTCAGCCGTTCGGCCAGTTGCTTGGCATTGCGCTCCTCCTGGGCGACCCGCCGCCAGGCGCGGGCCAGGTAACTGCTCAACAGGAGTAGCGCGACTGAAGCGGCCACCCAGATCAACGAGGCCAGCCACGCCATCTGCCGCCAGCCCGCCAGCACGTGGTCGTGGGACTGCCCGACAACGACCAGGAAGTCGGGCTGCGTCGACAGCGCGCGGAAGGCGAAGTCGCGCAACACGCCGTCATAGGCACTGACCTTCTGGAACTGGCCGGCCGACTGCCCCGCTTGCGTCGCGCTGACCAGTGGCAGTTCGGCATGGGCCTTGCCCATGACGGACTCGTCGTACGGGCTTCGCATCATCAGCAAACCATCGCGCCGGATCATCGCTACCGAGCTGTCCGGCCCGAGATCGACCGAACGCCAGAGCTGATCGAAGAACAATGGTTCGAGCACGACGACGACGATGCCCTGCAAGCCTTGCCCAGTGCTGGGTCGCAGCGGGCGCGACGCGCTCATGAGCCATTCGCCGGCGGTGCCGCTTTGCACCGGCGTGCCGAGGTAGAAGCCAGCCTGTGGTTGGTCGCGGTAGGCTTTGAAGTAATCGCGGTCGGACAGGTCGACGCCGATGCTTCCGGTGTCCGAGTGGTAAACGATGCGGCCTTGTGCATCGAGCACCCACATCGCACGCACATACGGCATCGACTGGATCTGCTCTTGGAGCAAGGCCTGCGCGGACGAAACATCGAGTGTGCCGGTCAACTCGGCTCGGGCCAGTTGCAAGGCGGCCAGTTGGAGCCGCTTGTCGGTGGCCTGCAAGGTGCGCGCTGTCTGTTCTTCGATGAGGTGCGCGAAGGATTCGGTGGCGCGCTGACCGGTCTCGATCGCCTGGCTTCTCAGGTAGGCCAGCGCCAGCGCCAGCATGGCGCCCGTGACCAGCACCACGCAGACCGCAAGCCAGATCACCGAGCGGCCGGCGCGAGGGTTCGCTGGCCGGTCGCGAATGAGCGACGGCAGGCTGGGGCCTGCTAACCCTTCCATGTCGCTAGTCCCTAGGCATCGATTGTTTCGTCGTCCCGGTGGCGCTCTGCAATGGCCACGAAATCATCGAATGCGGCCAGGAAGAAATCAACCACGTCGGGGTCGAAATGCTGGCCACGACCCTCGGTGATCAGGCGGCGCGTCTCGGCGTAGGTCATCGCTTCCTTGTAGACCCGCTTCGAGATCAGCGCGTCGAACACATCGGCCACCGCCATCAGGCGCGCCGAAAGCGGGATCGCGTCGCCGATCAGGCCGTCGGGATAGCCGCTGCCATCCCATTTTTCATGGTGCCAGTGGGCGATTTCCTTGGCCAGCGTCAAAAACTCAAGCGGCGCATCGACGTCCTGTTCGGCCTGCTCGATGGCATTGCTGCCGCACTGGGCGTGGGTCTTCATCACCACCCATTCGTCGGCCGTCAGCTTGCCGGGCTTCAGCAGGATGTGGTCGGGGATGCCGACCTTGCCGATGTCATGCAGCGGTGCCGACATCGCCAGCAGTTCGATGTAGCGTTCGTTGATGAGCGCTGAAAATCTTGGGTGGTCCTTCAACCCGAGCGCAAGCCGTTTGACGTAGCCCTGCGTGCGCAGGATATGGTTGCCGGTCTCGGGGTCGCGCACTTCAGCCAGATGAGCCAGCGCGCGGATCGTCACGCGCTGCGTCCGGTCGTTTTCCGCCATGCGGCGCGCGACTTCAGCCTCCAGGGCCGCATTGCGATCATGCAGCCACTCGCGGGCCAGCTTGGCTTCGAGTTGGCAGCGCACGCGGGCCAGCACAACTGCCGGTTTCAGCGGCTTGGCGAGGTAGTCGTTGGCCCCTTGCTTGAGGCCCCTCTCCTCGCTGCTTGCGTCGCCGAGCGCCGTGAGGAGGACCACCGGAATCTCACGCGTCGCGGGGTTTGCACGCAGCCTGGCCAGCACCTCATAACCGTCGAGCCCGGGCATCATCACGTCGAGCAGGATCAGATCCGGCCGTGGCGTGCCCTCCGCTACGCGCAGACCGACTTCCCCGGAGATGGCCGCCAGCACCCGGTAGTGCGGGCACAGCAACTCATTCAGAACGAACAGGTTGTCCGAATCGTCATCGACGATGAGGATGGTGGCGGTGGTATCGACTGTCATGCTTGTGAATACCTGATGTGATGCTGAGAAGTCTGAACTTCGGGCGTTGAGGTGGCAACCTTTAGGGCCTACTCGCTTTCAGTGTATCGACGCCAATTCGTAAACATTGACCGGTTTGGCTGGTTTTTCGGGTAGTGATCTTCCGAAAAACCGGTCATGAAAGCGGCCGAAAATCCTTTGAATGAAGAAACCCGCCGCGAAGGTCTCTCCCGGTCGCACGTCGAGTGCGCGCGCCGCAACGCCGCCCGATGGCCACGCCCAAGAGGAAGCGATCCTGGTGCTGCAGGGTGGTGGCGCGCTGGGGGCTTACCAGGCGGGCGTGTTCGAGTCGCTGGCCAAGGCGTGCTGCGAACCAAGCTGGGTGGCTGGCATCTCGATCGGCGCGATCAATGCGGCGCTGATTGCCGGCAACCCGGCAGCGCAGCGGGTGACCCGCTTGCGCGAGTTCTGGGACTTGGTCAGTTCAGCGCTGCGGAGCCCGATGCTCGGTGCCAGCACGACCGCCACTGCTCGCGAGGCCCTGAACGAATCCCATGCCTCGCAAGTGATGATGTTCGGTGTCCCGGGCTTCTTCAAGCCGCGCTTCCCGCCGGCGCCGTTCCAGCCGACCGGCAGCCTGGAAGCGATCAGCTACTACGACACCTCGCCGCTGGCGGCCACCTTGGAACAGTTGGTCGATTTCGATCGCATCAACAGCGGCGCGGTCCGGCTGTCGGTCGGGGCGGTCAATGTGCGCACCGGCAATTTCGAGTATTTCGATTCGGCCAAGCAGACCCTCGATGTGCGCCACATCATGGCCAGCGGCGCGTTACCGCCGGGATTCGCACCGGTCGAGATTGATGGCGAGCACTACTGGGATGGGGGTCTGGTGTCGAATACGCCATTGCAGTACGTGCTGGATCAGCCGGGCCAGCGCCGGCGCGTGGTGTTCCAGGTCGACCTGTTCGCAGCGCGCGGAGCGTTGCCCAGGACCCTGGGCGAAGTGACCGAGCGCGAGAAGGACATCCGCTTCTCCAGCCGCACCCGCTTGAACACCACCAACGAGATGGACCGCCAGGTGATTTCCCAAGCCGCGCAGCGGCTGATCGCCAAACTGCCGCCAGCGCTGCGCAACGACCCCGATGTTCTGGCCCTGTCGCGCATTCGGTGCGAGAGTGCCGTCGATGTGGTGCACCTGATCTACCGCAGCAAGCACTACGAAAGCCAGTCGAAGGACTACGAGTTCTCACGCCTGTCGATGCAGGAGCACTGGGACGCCGGCCGGGCCGACATGGCGCACACCTTGCATGATCCGCGCTGGCTGCAGCGCGAACGCAGCGCCCACGGCGTGCATGTGTTCGACCTCAACTCGGACAAACCGTTTTCCACCTGAATCCGCCACTGAGCCGCTGAACACTGCCGAGCCGCGGGTCCATGGCGACGTCATCTTCTTCCCAACGAAAGCACCCCATGAAGCTCCAGGACAAAGTCTGCATCGTCACCGGCGCCGCCAGCGGCATCGGCAAGGAAATCGCACTCGTGTTCGCCAAGGAGGGCGGCAAGGTCGCCATTGCGGACATGAACCTGGCGGCGGCACAGGCCACCGCTGACGAGATCACGAAGGCCGGCGGCACCGCGATGGCGGTGGCGATGGACGTGACCAGCGAAGACCAGGTCAATGCGGCGGTCGCGGCGGTGGTGGCCGCTCATGGCGGGGTCGACGTGCTGGTCAGCAATGCCGGCATCCAGATCGTCCACCCGGTCGAGGATTTCCCGTTTGCCGACTGGAAGAAGATGCTGGCGATTCACCTCGACGGCGCTTTCCTGACCACCAAGGCCTGCGTGCCGCACATGAAGGCCTCGGGCAAGGGCGGCAGCATCATCTACATGGGCTCGGTGCACTCGAAGGAGGCGTCCTTGCTGAAATCAGCCTATGTCACCGCGAAGCACGGTCTCATCGGTCTGTGCAAGACGGTCGCCAAGGAGGGTGGCAAGCACGGCATCCGCGCCAATGTGATCTGTCCCGGTTTCGTACGCACACCGCTGGTTGACAAGCAGATTCCCGAGCAGGCCGCAGCCCTCGGCATCAGTGAGGACGACGTGATCAGGAAGGTGATGCTGAAGGAAACCGTCGATGGTGAGTTCACCACCGTGCAGGACGTGGCCGATGTGGCGCTGCTGTTCGCCGGCTTCAACTCCAATGCGCTGACCGGCCAGTCGCTGGTCGTCAGCCATGGCTGGTTCATGCAGTGAGGGCCGGGCTGCTGCAGCGGCGACGGCGCTTCAACAGCCGGCCGTCAGCGGGTGTGGCGTGACCGGACAGAGGCTTCAGAAGCGTCGAGCAATGTGCACAGCGCCTGCGGATCCGTGCTCGACCAGTGCGCACCAGGCCCGCATCAGGGGGCCGGGTGGCTTCGTGCGGTGCGACAGGGCCTCGTCGCGGTGTTCGCATTCGTCGGCCTGACATTCCACCAGCAGTGACCGCAAGGCGGCGTGCTCGGTGCGGTCGGCGAGGCGGTCGATCTGCTGCTGGTAGTGCCGGTCGACGAAGGTCTCCACCGCGGCGATCGTCGCGTAGACCGCACGCGGGCCGAACAACGCGGGCAGCGCACCGGTCAGAAAACCCGCAGCTCGCCAGGGCACCAGCAGACGGCTGCGTTGCGACACCGGCAGCAGTTGCTCGACCAGGTCCAGGTGGCGCTGCTCGGTCTGGCGGTGTCGGCGTGCGAAATCGCACACGCCTTCGTCGCGGGCGATCGCCAGTACCCCGTGGTAGATCCACACCGCGCCGCTTTCGCCCGCGTGATCCGAGCGCAAGTCACCGATCATGTCGATCGGGATCTCGATCGGGGGCGCTACCACCGCGGGGGTCGCCGCGTTTCCTTTTGGCGATGCATCCTTGCGCTCCAGCGCGACCGCGACCCGCTGCATCGCCGGGCGCACACGCAGGAAGCCCCGGTAGGCAATCTCCATCAGGAACGCGATGCCTGGCAGCGCACCGAGCCGGGCCAGCCAGCGCCAGCCGGGCAGCGTGGCCCACAAGGCGATGAAGGCGCGTGCGCCACTGAGCACCGTGCCGTCGCCTTGCTGTACGTGAAACCGCGCGAGGTAGTCGGCGCGGTGGCCACCCGGGGGCAAGGGCGAGTTCGCGTCGCTGACATCACACCAGCGCAGCGGCTGCAAGGGGGTCAGGCCACGGTACACACCGACCTCCCGACGGCACAGCGGGCAGGCTCCGTCGTACAGAACGGTCAGTGACGGGCTGTCGTCGGGTTTCAGATCTGGCATGCGGCGCATGTTGCCCGCAGTGCGCGGCCGCCGCTGCCGATCCGGCCTATGCACGTCGGCATCGCGCGGTCTTGTTCTTGACACCGCGGCGCTGGGCTGCTGCGAAACGAGGTCACTTCAGGAAGTCACGCACGCGCGCGATGGATTTCTCTGCCGCCTCCTCCTGCGGCAGGTGACCGACGCCGGGCAACGACAGCAGGGATGCGTTCGCGATCGCCTTCACGTAATCGGCTGAATTGGCGAACGGGATCATCGCGTCGGCCTCGCCCCACACCAGCAGGGTCTGCGCCTGGATGCGGTTCAGCAGCGGAATCGGGTCGACCAGCGTGGTTTGTCGCATCCGCGCGATGAGCGCGTCCCGGCTGCCTGGGGCCAGCATCAGCTCGTGATAACGCGTCGTCAGGTCGTCGCTCAGGAACGAGGCATTCGCATAGGCGGGCTCCAGACTCATGCGCAGCAGTGGCTTGGGCAGCACGTAGCGCATCAGTCCCAGGGTCATCGGCACTTCCGGTGCCTGGCCGTACTCAAAACCCGGGCTCGCGAAGCCGTCGGGCGCGACAAGCACCAGCTTTCCCACCCGCTCCGGGTGCGTCGCAGCAAAGGTCCATGCGATGCGCCCGCCGATCGAATGGCCGGTGATGCTGGCGCGCGCGACGCCGAGCCGGTCCATCAGCGCGATCAGCACCTCCATGCTGCGCGCGTCGCTGTAGTTGCCACTCGGGTCGGGGGCGCTAAGACCGGAGCCGGGCAGGTCGAAACGGATCACGCGGTGGTCAACCGCCAGGGCCTGTGCCCAGGGCTCCCAGCTGTGCAGGCTGCCGCCGAAACCGTGGATCATGATCACCGCCGGCGCGCCCTTCGGGCCGCTGTCGCGAACGTGGAGTCGAATGCCATCGACGTCGACGATGTCACCGGGGGCCGCCAGGTAACGAGCCTCCAGCGAAGCCAGATCCTTGTCCGGGGTCCATAACCAGAAGGCGCCGAGCAACACAAGCAGCACGACAGAGCCGGTCAGCACAGCGAGTTTCAAGAGAAGACTTTCAGGTGGAGTGAATCGCAGGGCGTGCCGTATCGAAGGCGTAAGCCGTGGGGTCGGGCTGCCGCACCGCGTTCACATACTCACGGGTGTAGCCTGGAAACACCGCAAAGACCCGACCATTGTCCAGGCGATACCAGCTGCGGCACTGGCTCCAGACCGATGTGGCCAGGCGCGCCTGCAGGCTGCGGTTGTGCTCACGCATCGCCTCTGGGCGCACGTCGATCCAGCGGTGGCCGCCTCCGCGAACCGCCTTCATGCAGGCGATCGCGTGGTCGACCTCGGGTTCGATGTACAGCAGCGTCGAGGTGTGGCCGGTGGCGGTGTTCGGTCCCAGCATCAAGAACAGGTTCGGGAAGCCCGACACCGTGATGCCGTGGTAGGCCTGTGGACCATCGGCCCAGGCGGTGGCGAGCGTGTGGCCTTGCAGTCCCGTGATGCGGATGGCCGACAGCGAATGCGCAACGTCGAAGCCGGTGGCGCACACCAGCGCGTCGATCGGTCGCTCGCGGCCATCGGCGGTGACGATGCCGTGCGCGGTGATGCGCTCGATGCCTTCGGTCACCAGCTCGACATTCGGTCGGCACAGGGCCGGGTAGAAGTCGTTCGAGTAGATGATGCGCTTGCAGCCCAGCGGGTAGGTCGGGGTCAGCCGCTCGCGCAGGCTGTCGTCGCGGATCTGCCGCCGGCGTTGAGCGGCGGCAGTGGCCAGCAGCCCGCGACGTGCCAGCGAGCCGTCTTCGAAGCCGCATCGACCCCATTCGAGCACCTGAGTCCAACTCCAGCGCGACATCGCTGCATAGGGTGGCAGGTGCGCCAGTGCACGATCGAGCGCGGTGTAGCGACGGTCCATCCGCGGCATCACCCAGTTGGCGGTGCGCTGGAACAGATGCAGTTGCTTCGCCTGTTCAGCGACGGGTGGCACCAGCTGCGATGCCGTGGAGCCGGTGCCGATCACCGCCACCCGCTGGCCGTGCAGCATGGCGCTGTGATCCCAGCGCGCCGAGTGCAGACGCATGCCCAGGAAGTCGTCAATGCCCGGGATGTCGGGCCAGCGTGGCCGGCTCAGCGGTCCGGAACTGCACATGAAGAAGGGCGAGCGCAGTTCCTCGCCCTTGTCAGTGCGGATCTGCCAATGGCCCGTGGCCTCGTCGAAGGCGGCGTCGGTGATCTGTGTGCCCAGGCGCAGGTGCGCCAGCAGCTCGAATTTCGCGGCCACCCGCTGCATGTAGGCCTGGATCTCGGGCGCGCCGGGGAAACGGCGTGACCAGGCGGGGTTGGGCGCAAAGGAAAACGAATACGCCGGCGCTGGCACATCGACGTGCGCGCCTGGGTAGGTGTTGTCCCACCAGGTGCCGCCCAGCCCCGGCTGCTTCTCCAGGATCACGAAGTCATGGATGCCGGCCTGCTTGAGCTTGACGCCGGCGCACAAGCCCGACATGCCCGCACCGAGGATCACCACTTCATGGTGCGCGGACTTAGGCTTCGCGCCAGCGCGAGCCGTGGCAAGTGCCTGCATCACGAAACGAGAAATGCGCTCGAGGGCCTCGTCGGCACTGCGCAGCACACCGCCGTGGGTCTGGAACACATGCCATCGGCCGCTGGTGATTTCGCAGTGCGTTTCGACCCCGGCCGACTGCAGGGCGGCTTCGAGCTGCAGCGCCTGGCCGTGCAGCAACTCGTCGGTGCCGGCCTGGATCAGCGTCGGTGGCAGGCCGCGCAAGTCGGCGAACAGTGGGGAAGCCTGCGGTGCATCTGCCGAAGTGGTGTCGCCCAGGTAATGCGCGGCGCAGGCGGCGGCCCACGCGAGGCTGAGCATCGCCTCGCCGGGCGGCTCGGCCGCAGGCGCATCGCGCATCGCCAGATCGACCCAGGGCGACAGCAGCACCAGGGCACCCGGCAGCGGCAAGCCGCGGTCGCGCAGCGCCAGCGCGGTCGACAGCGCCAGCCCGCCGCCAGCCGAATCCCCGGCGAGGATGACGGGGCGGCCCGCGGCTTCAGCGCTCAGCGCGCGAAACGCAGCGATGGCGTCATCGAGCCCGGCCGGGTATGGATGCTCCGGTGCCAGCCGGTAGTCGAGTGAGAACACTGGCAGCCCGGTGATGAGAGCGAGCCGCGCGGTCAATGCACGGTGTGTCGCCGGAGAGCCGATGCAGAACGCCCCGCCATGCAGGTAGAGCACCACACCGGGT
>JAIXYO010000053.1 GCA_027490215.1 Rubrivivax sp. | reverse complement strand
GGCGCTTCGGGTCAAGCCGATTCGGCCCTCCTCCTTTACTTCGCTGCGCCGGTCACCCGGCATCCCCCGCAGACAGCCACGGTTGTGTTCAACGGCCTTCAACCGCAACAGTGGCTCCCGGAGCGGTGTGGTGGGGTGCCGTGTGGAGTGAAGTAACGGAGGAGGGCCGGATGGACTCGCGAGAAGCGCTTGAGTCGACAACCGGCCCGGGGGACATGAACGCAACGCGGCACCCCGCCGCACCGCTCTCGCGCAGACAGACCACTGAAGACCTCTGCCCGCGAAAGACTGCAAATGGCCGTGACTGTGAATTCATTGCGCAGCTAGGCTGACCTTTGCCTAGGCGGCTGGGTACCGGGACCTCGAGCGCATCGCACTCGCGCAGCCGGGCGAGGCCCAGCCGCACCATCGCGCGAGCGCCGTCACCCCAGCACGAACGGATTCGCGATGCCCGGCAGCCTCAGCGTGGTGGCCGTGCCCGAGCCAGGCACCTGGGCGCTGATGCTGGCGGGCATGCATTTGGGGGGTTTTCAGTGGCGGCGCCGTCGGAGACACTCCCGCGCCGTCGGCGCGAGTGACCTGAGCCGTGACAACCCCATCCCAGCGCATCGCGCGCTGCTGACCGGCGCACTCCTTCAATGAATCCTCTGCAGCCTCCCTACCCCACCATGCGCACCACACACCGTTCGGCCGCAGGCCGCAGGAACCTCTCCCCGGCCCTCGCGCTGACGCTGCTGGGCCTCGGTGCCACGCTGCCGCCGGCCGTGCTGGCGCAGGGCCGCAACGACCAAGTCGCGCTGACCGGCCAGGCCGCGCCTGGCACAGGGGGCGGGGCGTTCAGCAGCCTGTTTTCTCCGGTGCTCAACGCCAGCGGCCAGACGGCGTTCTTCTCCACCATCTCCGGGGGCACGAGTACTCAGGGCTTCTTTCGCAGCGACAGCGGCAGCGTCCTGACTGCCATCGCGCGCGCAGGTCAGAGCGCGCCGGGCTCGGGGGGCGGGACGTTCAGCAGCCTGTTTTCTCCGGTGCTCAACGCCAGCGGCCAGACGGCGTTCCTCTCCAACATCACCGGTGGCACAAATACCCAGGGCGTCTTCCGCAGCGACAGCGGCAGCGCCCTGACTGCCATCGTGCGCTTAGGTCAGAGCGCGCCTGGCACAGGGGGCGGGACGTTCAGCAACTTGTTTTCTCCGGTGCTCAACGCCAGCGGCCAGACGGCATTCTTCTCCTTCATCACCGGGGGCTCGAACACCTCGGGCATCTTCCGCAGCGACAGCGGCAGCGCCCTGACTGCCATCGCGCGCGCAGGCCAGAGCGCGCCGGGCGCGGGGAGCGGGACGTTCAGCAGCTTGGGTGACCCGGTGCTCAACGCCAGCGGCCAGACGGCGTTCCTCTCCACCATCACCGGAGGCACGAACACTGAAGGCATCTTCCGCAGCGACAGCGGCAGCGCCCTGACTGCCATCGCGCGCATCGGCGATAGCGCGCCGGGCGCGGGGGGCGGGACGTTCAGCAACTTTAGTTCTGCCCCGCTGCTCAACGCCAGCGGCCAGACGGCGTTCGTCTCCACCATCACTGGGGGCTCGAACACCCAGGGCATCTTCCGCAGCGACAGCGGCAGCACCCTGACTGCCATCGCGCGCGCAGGTCAGAGCGCGCCGGGCGCGGGGGGCGGGACGTTCAGCGGCTTGGGTGCCCCGGTGCTCAACGCCAGCGGCCAGACGGCGTTCGTCGCCTCCATCACCGGGAGCACGAGTACTCAGGGCATCTTCCGCAGCGACAGCGGCAGCGCCCTGACTGCCATCGCGCTGAGAGGTCAGAACGCGCCGGGCGCGGGGGACGGAACGTTTGGCAGCTTGGGTACCCCGGTGCTCAACGCCAGCGGCCAGACGGCGTTCTCCTCCTCCATCACCGGGGGCACCAGCACTTCAGGCCTCTTCCTTGCAGACGGGCGCGATACCGTGACGGTGCAGCTGCAGGGCGCTTCCCTGGCGGGCAAGACCGTGTCCACCTTAAACACCCTTTCGCGCGATGGACTCAACGACTTCGGCCAGGTGGCTTACCTTGCCACCTTCACCGACGGCACCGCCGGCATCTTCCGCTACACCCCCGCGCTGCGCTGGCGCGAGAGCTTCAGCAGCAGTTGGGACAACGAAAGCCGCTGGACGCTGGGCATCGCCCCGGGCAGCGTGCACGATGTGACGATCGACCCCTCGGCCACGCTGAGCGTGACCGGGCCGGCCGGTGCGGTGACCGTGCGCTCGCTGACGGTGGGCAGCGGCACTGGCTTTGCCACGCTGTCGCTGGGCGGCGGCAGCCTCGCCTCGGCCAGCGCGGTGCAGATCGGCACTCGTGGCATCCTGGCAGGCAACGGAACCATCACCGCCCAGGTGGTGAACGCCGGCGAGGTGCGGGCTGACAACCTGATCCTCTCGGGCGGGCTGGTCAACAACGGCACGGTGCGCGGCCTGGCCACGGGGAACCAGCGCATCGATGCCAACCTGACCAACAACGCGGCCGGGCTGGTGCGCGTGGGCGGCGGCGAGATGCTCAAGCTGGTGGGCACGGCCCACAGCAACAGCGGGCTGGTCGAGGCGCGCAACGGCGGCGAGTTGCAGGTCACCGGCAGCTTCAGCAACGCTGCCGCCGGTCGGGTGGCGTTGGACAATGGCATCGCCCGCTTCAACGGCGGCCTGACCAACAACGGGCAGTTGCTGGTGACCTTCGGCGGCGGCTCGGTGTTTGGCGCCGTCACCACCAACAGCGGCGGCAAGGTCATCCTCAGCAGCAACAGCAGCACCACCTTCTACGACGCGATCGACGTCAGGAGCGGCGGCGAACTGCGCATCAGCACGGGCTCCACCGCCACCTTCTTCGGCCAGGTGTTCCAGCGCACCGGCTCGCTGTTCACCGGCAGCGGCACCAAGTTCTACGAAGGTGGCTTGAACATCGGCAGCTCGCCCGGGCTGGCTGTGGACAGCGGCGACGTGAACTTCGGCGCGGGCAATGTGTTCACGGTCGAGATCGGCGGCCTCACTGCCTGCACGGCAGCGTGCGACACCGACGAGGCGTTGCGCAACCGCAGCTTCGACAAGTACTCCGTCGCCGGCCACCTGGCGCTGGGCGGAACGCTGACGCTGGCCGCCTGGGACGGCTTCCAGGCGCAGGCCGGGCAAAGCTTCGACCTGCTGGACTGGGGCAGCGTGAGCGGACAGTTCGACACCATCGACAGTTCCGGCCTGCTGCTGGCCACCGGCACGCAGCTGGACACCTCGCGCCTGTACATGGACGGCAGCGTCTCCATCACGGCCGTGCCTGAACCCGGCAGCGCGGCACTGCTGTTGCTGGGCCTGGCGGCGGTCGGTGGCATCTCTTTGCGACAAGGAAGAACGACATGACCGAGAGCATCGGCTTGAATTGCATGATGCCGCGCGCAGCGGCGCTGGCGCTTGCGCTTGCGCTTGCGGCAGGCACGGCTTGCGCCACGGAGCCGGTCAAGCCACCGGCGCGCACCGCCAGTGCGACAGCGCCGGCCACCGCATCTGGCAATGCATCGGCAACGCCCGGCCTCAAGGGCCTGGCCGGCGCCACACGCCGCGCCGACGGCGCGCTGGTCATCAGCGGCACCTTGTCGGGCCAGGGCACGGTGACGGGCTCCGGCACGCGGGTCATCACCGGCAAGGTCGCGCCCGGCCAGAGCCCCGGCTGCGTCAGCGACCAGGGCAATGTGGTCTTCGAAGGCGGCTCCACGCTTGAGATCGAGATCGGAGGTGTCACACCCTGCACGCAGCACGACAGCTACTCGGTGGCGCTGTCGCTCAGGCTGAACGGGCCGACGCTGAACGTGCTGCTCATCAACGGTTTCGTGCCGGCTGCGGGCCAACGCTTCGACGTGCTGAACTGGGGCACGCTCAACGGCAGCTTCGGCAGCGTGAACCTGCCGCCGCTGCCGGCCGGGCTGCAGTGGGACACGAGCTTGCTGAACACCACCGGCGAGCTGGTCGTGAACGGCCCTGGGTCGGCCCCTCATGACGGCGACGTGCCGTTGCCCGGCTGGGCGCTGGGCTTGCTCGGCGTCGGCATGGTCATGTCCGCGGCGGTGGCCCGCCGCAGGCGCGCCTGACGGAGGCCAGCGGCCGCTTCCGCCGCGCCGGCTCACCCCAGGTCTACTCCCAGCGGCTGCATGACGACGCGGCAACTGTCCGCCTCAACGTGAGTCGTGCTGCCTTCCCCGCCGACAAGCCGGTGTGGGTGCGGGTGTCGGCCACCGATTGGGTGTCTGGCGGATGGGATATCGAAGGCACGCTGGCGCTCTCGCAGGCATTGAAGGCTCGCGGCTGCGCAGCCCTGCATGTGTCCAGCGGCGGCTTGTCTCCCGCGCAGGCCATTCCACTCTCCTCCGG
>JAIXYO010000042.1 GCA_027490215.1 Rubrivivax sp. | reverse complement strand
CTCGGCTTGTCGACATCGGTGCCTCGTGCGCATGCGGTGTGATACGCCAGCAGCTGCAACGGCACCACGTGCAGGATCGGGCTCAGCGCGCCGTAGTGTTCGGGCATGCGGATCACGTGCAGGCCCTCGGCGGATTCGATTCGGGTGTCGGCATCGGCGAAAACGAACAGCTCTCCCCCCCGCGCGCGCACTTCCTGCAGGTTGCTCTTCAGCTTTTCCAGCAGCGCGTCGTTCGGTGCCACGGTGACAACCGGCATCTCGGCGGTGACGAGGGCCAGCGGGCCGTGCTTCAGCTCGCCAGCCGGATAGGCCTCGGCGTGGATGTAGCTGATTTCCTTCAGCTTCAGCGCACCTTCCAGCGCGATCGGGTAGTGCAGGCCACGCCCGAGGAAAAGGGCGTTTTCCTTGCTGGCGAATTGTTCGGCCCAAGCGATCACTTGAGGCTCGAGCGCCAACACCGATTGCACCGCCACTGGCAGGTGGCGCAGCGCCTTCAGATGCTCCGCTTCCTGCCCGGCCGACAGGAAGCCGCGCGTCTTCGCCAGCGTCAGCGTCAACAGGAACAGACCCACCAGCTGGGTGCTGAAGGCCTTGGTCGAGGCCACGCCGATTTCGACACCGGCGCGGGTGATGTACGACAGGGTGCACTCACGCACCATCGCGCTGGTGGCGACATTGCACACCGTCAGGGTGTGCAACATGCCGAGTGCGCGAGCGTGCTTCACTGCGGCCAGGGTGTCCGCCGTCTCGCCGCTTTGCGTGATGGTCACCACCAGCGTGCGCGGGTTCGGCACGCTGTCGCGGTAGCGGTATTCGCTGGCGACTTCCACGCTGGTCGGGATCCTGGCAATGCTCTCCAGCCAGTACTTCGCGACAGAGCCGCTGTAATAGCTGGTGCCGCAGGCCAGGATCAGCACCGAGTCGATGTGCTGGAACACGCGCTCGGCACCCTCGCCGAACAACGCGGGTGAAATGCCCTGCACCGCGTCCAGCGTGTCGGCAATGGCTTTCGGCTGCTCGAAGATTTCCTTCTGCATGTAGTGGCGGTAGGGCCCCAGCTCGGCCGCACCCGAATGCGCCTGCACCGTGCGCACGTGGCGCTGCACGGTGTGGAAGCGGCCGTCGACACCTGCAGTGATGGCGACGCTGCCCAGCTGCAGGTCGACCACATCACCTTCTTCGAGATAGACGATCTGGTCGGTCACACCGGCGAGCGCCATCGCGTCGCTGGCCAGGTAGTGGTCACCCAGCCGCTCACCGGTGCCGATGCCCAGGATCAGCGGCGAGCCAGCGCGCGCACCGATCACGCGCTGTGGCTCGTCGCGGCAGAAGACCGCGATCGCATAGGCGCCACGCAAGCGCTGCACCGCGCGTTGCACTGCAGCCAGCAGGTCGCCGTCGTACAGGTGGTCGACCAGGTGGGCGATGACCTCGGTGTCGGTCTGGCTGTCGAAGCGGTAGCCCAGACGGCGCAGTTCGTCGCGCAGTTCGTCGTGGTTCTCGATGATGCCGTTGTGCACCAGCGCCACGCGGCCAACGGCAGCGACGCCATCACTGGCACCGCCCTCGTCAGACCGGACCGGACCGGACGAGAAATGCGGGTGGGCGTTGTGGACTGCCGGCGCGCCGTGCGTGGCCCAGCGGGTGTGCGCAATGCCGGTGCCGCCTTCGACCTGCTCGGCCGCGACATTGATTTCAAGTTCAGCCACCCGCTCGGTGCTGCGCGCGCGGCGCAGGCCACCGCGCTGGTGAACGGCCACACCACAGGAGTCATAGCCTCGGTATTCAAGCCGCTTCAGGCCCTCGATCAGTACCGGGACGATGTTGTGCCTGCTGACGGCGCCGACGATGCCACACATGAGAAATCTCCGGGTTACGGTAGAGCTGGGCCGATGCTACGCAGCCAAGCCTCGCTGCGGGCGGGGTGCGCGCGGCGAGAAACAGCGGAATCGACCAAATGCGGCATTAATCACGTGATCTGTTTGACGATCACCAGGCCCTTGAGGTATTCGCCCTCTGGGAAGGTCACCGTCATCGGGTGATCGGGCGCGGCACCGGTGCGCGCATGGATCTGCCCGTCGATGCCGGCATCGAGACCGGCACCGGCCACGATCTTGTGGAACAGATCGGCGCTGACACCACCCGAGCACGAGAACGTGAACAGCAAGCCGCCGGGCTCGAGCAGCCCGAACGCGAGGCGGTTGATGTCCTTGTAAGCGCGTGCGGCACGCTCGGCCTGGGCGGCGGTGGACGCGAATTTCGGCGGGTCGAGCACGATGGCATCGAAGCGGCGACCTTCGTCGATGAAGCGGCGCAGCGTGGCGTTCACGTCGGCATCGATGGCGGTGTGGCGCGTCGCATCGAAGCCGTTCAAAGTCACATGCGCGCTGGCTCGTTCGAGAGCTGGCCCCGAGGAATCGACACTCGTCACCTCGGCCGCGCCACCCGCCAGCGCCGCGACGCTGAAACCGCCGGTGTAGCTGTAGCAGTTGAGCACGCGCTGCACGCCGAAGTGGCGCACGCTGTCTGCAAACAGTTTTCGGCTGTCGCGCTGATCGAGGTAGTAGCCGGTCTTGTGACCGCGCGCCACATCGACTGTCAGCTGCCAGCCTTGTTCTCTGATCGTGATCACGGTGTCATCCGCCTCAGCAGCCGCGCCGCGCAGCCAACCGGTGATCGGCGGAAGGCCCTCCAACTCGCGCACGCTGGCGTCGCTGCGTTCGTAGAGACGCTGCAAGCCAGTGACCTTCAGCAGTGCGTCGGCGATCACGCCCTTCCAGCGCTCGACACCGGCGGCAGTGAACTGGGCGCTGAGCGTGTCACCGTAGCGATCGACCACCAGCCCTGGAAGGCCGTCGGCCTCGCCGTGCACCAGACGCACCGCATCGCTGTCGATGGGCAAGCGCGCACGCACCGCCACAGCGCGAGCGATGCGGCGCTCGAAAAAGCTGGCATCGATGCGCTCGGCGGCGGCGAAGCTCCAGGCGCGCACACGAATCGATGAGGCCGGGCTGTACGCGCCCCAGGCCAGGAACTCGCCGGCGTGCGATTCGACGCGCACCGTCTCGCCCGCATCGGCGCGGCCGCTGGCGATGCTGCCTTCGAAGACCCAGGGGTGACGCTTGAGCAGCGAGCGCTCCTTGCCGTCGCGCAGCTTGATGACTTTCATCGCCGATCAGTCCTTGCGCTTGGCTCTGGGGTGCGCCGCGTCGTACACCTTGCTCAGGTGGCCAAAATCGAGCTTGGTGTAGACCTGCGTCGTCGTGATGTTGGCGTGACCCAGCAACTCCTGCACCGCGCGCAGGTCGCCGCTGGACTGCAGCAGGTGCGAGGCGAACGAATGCCGAAGCATGTGGGGGTGCACATGGGTCGGCAGGCCCGCCTGCTG
>JAIXYO010000049.1 GCA_027490215.1 Rubrivivax sp. | reverse complement strand
GAAAAGTCTTTCGCTGACAACCCCGACCTGCGCAAGCTGGGGCTCAGCTCCTACAACCCGGAGTACCTCGAAAACAACCCCGAAATGGTCGACACCCTTCTGCGCTGGGCAAGCGGATCAAAGGTTTAAGCGCCATCTTCAAGTCCGCAACGTGGCCTGAGCATCAGGCCACGGCGTCAAGAGTGTCCAAGGCTTGAACTGGCTGCGCCGAGGCTGTCCTTGAAGTCAGGCGCCTGACACCTCGGCAAGCCAAGGCTGGACGAAGGCGAACCAGCCGCCCACCAGGTAAATCACCACGCTGAATCCGTAGACGCGTCGGGAGACCTTGCGTGTCTGGAGGCATGCCCTTCGCAGCGCCGGGTCGGTAGGGCAAGGCGCATTCCGGTTGCGCCACTGCAAGGCACCGCTCGCAGCCATCGCCAGACCCGCGAACACGAAGAGCGCTTCCTTGTGCTCACTCAGCCAGACCACCTGCGGGAAGACAGACACCAGCGATGAGAGTGCGGCCCCCGCACCCAGCGCCACCAGTAGCGCGGGCAGGGCGCAGCAAACGAGCGTGCTCGAGCTCGCGAACAAACTCAGCACCGAGCTCCACAGACTGGTCCGCGATTCGACAACACCGTCCGCGCTCACTTCCCGCCCTTCATGTCCGCCTTGATCTCGGCAGCGGATTTCTCCACTGTCTCCAACTTGATCACGTCGTATCCGGCATCGATGATCTCGGCGGTGATCGCCTTGGCATCGAGCGTCTGCCCGTCCTTGGCTTCCACCACCACCACCTTCTGCTTCAAATCGACATGAACGGCCTGCGTTGCGGGCAACTTGGACAGCCGCTTCTCGATGCCCTGCACGCAGAACGCGCAGACCATGCCGTTGACGGTTGCCTTGACGCTCGTTGCGGCAAATGAGGAAGCTGCCATCGCGGCCAGGGTGAGTGCAATCAGGGATCGGGAAATGCGGTTCATTGGAATTCCTTCAAAAGACGTACATGAAGTTCGCGCGCGCTTGACGGGAGTTGTTGACCCCAAGCTCGACGAAATAGCGGTTATGGATAAGGCGCAGCATGGGCGTGATCTCGGTCTTGTCCGAAAGGCCTCGCGTGCGCCTCGCTTCAAGCACCAGCCAGGGCTGCGTCTGGTCGTAGTCGACCTCGTAGAACGAGAAGCCGAAGCGCACCGACCCAAAGTCGTGATTCAGTCCACTTGCGCGGTACAGGCGCGCTGAGGCAGCAAGATAGACGCGGGTGGTCTCGAAGTCGACCTGGAGGCCGGGGGTGTAGGCAAACCTCGACCCCGAGAAGTCGTTGCCCTGGATCGTTCCGACACCGGCGAAGAGCCAGACGTTCGCTTGCGCATGTTCAAGGTTCCAGCGTTTCAGCCGACGGGTGTAGTTCAGCTCGACCAGCGTGCGCGACTTACTCTTGTCGTCAGAGCGCATGTCGATACCACCCAAGCCGACAGCGTCGCGCGCGGTGAATGCGTAATTGACCCACGACTCGCGCCAGTTCTGGCTGAAATCGCCCATGGCCATCACGCTGTCCTTGAATCCCATCGGGGCTGCGTTCGCCGCGCCAAGGCAGAGTGCCAAGGCCATTGAAACAGCGGACCGCTTCATCGCTGAACCTCAAGGGTGCGTGCGACGGCTTCGCTGTCGTGATCAAGCACGTTGATGCGCGCCCGATCGCCGAGCATCAGCGGCGCGCGCACGGCCGCAGTCAAGAAGGTTGGCGTCATGAAATCTCCAGCGGTGGCCCGGAGCGAGCCACGGTTCAGGTCACCGCCGCGAACTGCGGACGGACTGATGCATGGAGATCAGAAGATGGGTGGCCGGAGGTTCGGCGTGGATGTGGCACTCATGAAGTCGACGTCGCCTATTGGCGGACTGGCGTCTGCCGCGACGGCGACCACCTCGATCATGCTGCCCACCGCCTCTGCCATCGGGAGGCACAGATCGCAGGAGGTGCAGCCGTTTGTGCCCGAGGGCGCCTCGGACGAAGGATCGGCATTGGCAAGCATCGGACAGTCAATCGGCATCGCGCTGGCTGCAACAGGCGAGAGGCTGCTCGTCGCCATCTGGACGCTCATCAGATCGCCCGCCCAGCCGCGAAGCGGCAGCAAGGCAATCAGGACCATGATGAACAGCCGAGTCATGACGGCATCATACGCAGCGCCCAAGTCGGCTCAGCCGCCAAGTCCTGGGGAACCTGGGCAGTATTTGGACAACTGCCGGGACTTCGAGCGCACGACACTGGTGTTCCCGCTGCCGCCGCTCAGACCGGCGCAGTGTCGATCTGCTGGTAGGCGTCGCGCAGCCACATCTTCAGGCGTTGCCGGTCCATCATGCCCAGGCCGGTGCGCGACTTGTCGGCATCGTGCTGCGCCGCCCAGAAGCTGCTGCTCGACGCATCGATCTTCTGGATGATGCTGTCGCTCAGGTGCTTGATCGTGACCACATGGGCGCCGAATCCAAGCGCCCGGTCCTGTTCGCCCGACTGCTCCAGCATCCCGACGTCGTCGCCACGCATCTGGTTGCGCACCAGCACGTAGTTCAGCCGTGCGCCGAATCGATCGAGCAGCTTCTTCAGCAGATCGACCGAGTCGCGGCCCGAGTCCATCACATGCCAGTAGGTGAT
>JAIXYO010000009.1 GCA_027490215.1 Rubrivivax sp. | reverse complement strand
CGGGCGATGCTGTACGACCCACGCTGGCCGTGGCATGCCGCCGCGAAGCTGGGCGCCAGGGTGACGGCCCCACCGCAGTACTGGCGCTCGCAGCCGCGCGAGCTGAAGGACCTGTTCGAGGCGGCGAGCTTCGGGCAGCGATAGCACGGTACGCCGCTCCGTTCTGTACGCATCGAGCGAGTTGAAGCACGAGGGTGGCGCTCCCTGATGTCAGCTATGCGCTTTTTGGCTGAACGCCCGTTACCGATCCCAACCGGAAGTTCAGGCTTCTCCAAAGCTGCCCGCCGCGCGGACCGACCACTTGTGGGCTCTGCGTCCGCGAAGCAGTCGTTCATGGCCACCCGGACCCGGCCAATTGCAGTCTTTCGCTGGCATCGGTCTTCAGTGCTCAATCTGCGCGAGAGCGGTGCGCCAGGGTGCCGTGTTGCGTTCATGTCCCCCGGGCCGGTTGTCGACTCAAGCGCTTCTCGCGAGTCCATCCGGCCCTCCTCCTTTACTTCACTCCACACGGCACCCCACCACACCGCTCCAGGAGCCACTGTCGCGGTTGAAGACCGTTGAATACAACCGTGGCTGCCTGCGGAGGATGCCGGGTGACCGGCGCAGCGAAGTAAAGGAGGAGGGCCGGATCGGCTTGACCCGAAGCGCCTGGGCAGTGAACCGGCCCGGGGGACATGAGCGGAGCCGGTCACCCGGTAGCCTCCGCTCGCACAGGCCGATGCCAGTGGGAGCAGATCTGCGAAAGACCGTAACGGGTCGGGTCCGGCCAACCAAGCAACCGAACTCGATGCCCGAAACCTGCCGGTCGAGTTGGTCTGCCATACAGCCGACCTTCGTCTAGACCGGGTCGCGACCCAATGCTGAAGTTCAGCCCATTCGATTACCGACTGCAAAGCTGACATCGGGTGGGCTTCCGAGAGTCTTCGGGCCCGACCGCATCGGCTGGGCGCGGTTGCTCAAGCGCCAAATCCAGGTGCTTGAGACCGCTTCAGGCTTGTCTCACGCCGACCCAGGGCTGGTTTGAAACCGCCATGCCTCAACTGCATCCACGCCGAATGGTTCGTTCGCGGCGGCAGCCACACCGTCGTCACCGTCGAACAGCGCAAGAAGGGCTGGAAGCCGGCGCACTGGTACTGCTGAGCAAAGCATCCACAGGAAGGCGCCGGCCCGGCCCGGATATCAAAAATTCATGGTTGATGTGAAGGCCAGCCGCTTCGACCGCCAGGGTGCATTCGCTGCCGAGACTATCCCGCAGCGCTTGAAGATAGGCGAGATCGGCGGAGAGAGCACAAGTGTCGCCCGGGCCCGCCACAGGGCCATCCGTAGTGAACGCATCATGATCGTTGAGCTGTCGGATCGGCGGGCGATTGCGTTGGGTGAAGAGATCACCGCCGACTACGAGCCCACGCACCGCGACGGCCAGTTGGCCTGCCGCTGCGCCTTGTAGTCAGGACCGGTCCTCAGGCTGACGCTGGCAGCGCGTCGAGCCGGCTGTGCATGGCGCGAAACCACAATGGCGGAACGGTGGCCAGGATGATGCAGCCGGCATAACCGGTGGGCAGCTCCGGGCCCGGCAGCGCGGCCAGTTCGGCATAGGGCTTCCAGGGGTGCATGTGGTGGTCGCTATGGCGCTGCAGGTTGGCGAGCAACGCGTTGGTCAGCGCGTGGTCTGCGTTCCAGGCGTGCTGCACTCCGAAAGGCTCGACCCTTGAGCCTTCGCTGCGCCGCGTCAGGCCGTAGTGTTCGATGTAGTTGATGGCCTCGAGCTGAAACACCGCATAGGCCGAGGCCGCGGCCCAGAACAACAAGCCCTTCGGCCCGGCCCACAGCGCCAGCGCCAGCCACACCACCCCCTGCGACAGCGCCGCCGCAGCCAGCGCGCTGCTCGTCCAGTCGCGCCGACGCTGGGTGAGTTGCCACGCTTCCAGCGCCCAGGCGTTCTTCCAGCTGTCGAGCAAGCTGCGGGGCAGGAAGCTCCACAGGCTTTCGCCGCGGCGAGCGCTGGCCGGATCGTCGAAGGTCGCAGCGCGCACATGGTGCCCGCGGTAGTGCTCGACCATGAAGTGCGAGTAGTTCACGCTGGCCATGAGCAGCCAGGCCAAGGCGCGGTCGACCCGGCGCCGCGAATGACCCAACTCGTGCGCGAAGGTGATGCCCTGGCTGCCGCAGACACCACCCACTGCCAGCCCGAGCGCCAGTGCGCCGGCCCAGCCCACGCCCGCGTCCAGCGCATGCACCAAGCCCCAGGCCAGCAGCGCCAATTGCCACAGTACATGCAGGCTCAAGACCAGCCGATGCCAACTCCTTTGGGCGGTCGGTGCGAGCCCGTGCTGTGCACCGGGCACCCGCTCGATCAATGCCACCAGAAGTTGAAAGCCGCTCATCGCCACCAGCGCCCACAGCGGGCCGAAGGCCACGCCGAGCGCCACGGTGGCCGGCAACAGCCAAGCCAGCGCAAAGCGCAACTCGCGCAATGGCAAACGCACGGGCGTGGGCATCGACAGCGGTGGGTGGGACATGTACGAATCATGCCTCGACTGGGATAACTCAACCACCCCGGCAATCGCGGTCAATCTCCTTGACCGAAAGCTGCTGGTCTCGAATGTCTCGTCATGGCCGTCACTGCTAGTTCGAGGCCGCGCCAGGAAGCTGACTTTCGATGCACCCGCCAGAGCCGGCCAAGGTCAGGTGTCGGCGAGGTCCGCGAACTGGCGCTGCCGGCCACTTCTGGTGATCCGTGCGATCAGAAAGTCGCGACGCCCGCTCGAACGCCGCCATTCTCCAAAGCTGTAGCACACGGGCATCTACCCGCCGCGCTGGGGCAGCGTGTGCCGGCGGCCAGCCAGCGCCTGGCGGGGGTGCTTGACACGGCGCTGGCGGAGCAGGTGGGGCGCGGTGTGAAAAACTCGCTACCCATCACACCGAACCCACCCCCCCCATGATGGAATGGATTTCCCAGGTCTCTGAATGGCTCCAGACCTGGCTGAGCCCGAGCGCCGGCCTCTGGGGCCTGTTCTTCTCTGCTTTTCTGTCGGCCACCGTGCTGCCCGGCAGCAGCGAAGTGGTGATGACGGCCCTGGTCACGGCCTACCCCGAGTTGGCCTGGACGGCGCTGCTCGTGGCCACCTGCGGCAATCTCACCGGCGCGGCGCTCACCTTCGGCATGGGCCTGGCCGGGCGCCAGCGTTATGAACGCTTCCAGCGCGTGCGCGTGGACGAAGACAAACCGCTCATCCAGAAGCTGCGCCGTCTCGGCCCGCCGGCGCTAGTGCTGTCCATCCTGCCGCTGGTGGGCGACGCCCTGGTGCTGGCCGCCGGCTGGTTCCGCATGCCCTTCTGGCAATGCATGTTGTGGATTGCCTTGGGCAAAGGCGGCCGCTACCTGCTGCTGGTGCTGGGCCTCAAGGGCCTGCTGTCTTTCGGCGCTTGAGGCCAGCGCCAGCACTTCAGGCGGCTTTCCAGAAGATGTACTCGGCCCGGTAGTTGACGATCAGGAAGCTGCCGTTGCCGGGCGTCGGCTCATGGCCGGGAGTGTGAGTTCATTGCGCAGCTAAGCTGACCTTTGCCTAGACGGTTAGGTACCGGGACTTTGAGCGCACCACACTCGCGCAATCGGGCGAGGCCCGGCCGCACCATCGCGCGAGCGCCGTCACCCCAGCACGAACGGATTTGCGATGCCCGGCTTCGGGTTGATGAACACGCTCTTCGATTCCAGATATTCGTAGATCGCGCGGATGCCGTTCTCGCGGCCGAGGCCCGAGGCCTTGACGCCGCCGAACGGTGCCATGTAGCTGACCACGCGGTAGGCATTGACCCACACCGTGCCCGCCTTCAGGCGCCTGGGCAGCGTCATGGCACGCTCGAGATCGCGCGTCCACACGCCAGCGGCCAGGCCGTAGGGTGTGTCGTTGGCGATCGCCACCGCTTCTTCCTCGGTGTCGAACGGAATCACCACCAGCAGCGGGCCGAAGACCTCTTCCTGCGCGATGCGCATGTCATTGCGCACGCCGGTGAAGATCGTCGGCTCGACGAACAGGCCCTTCTCGCAGCCCGGGCGTCGGGAGCGCTCGCCGCCCAGCACGCAGGTGGCGCCCTCCGAGCGGGCCACGTCGATGTAGTGGAGCACCTTGGCGAGCTGCGGCGGCGTGGACACCGGGCCGACATTGGTGCTCTTGTCGAGCGGGTCGCCGAGCTTCGCGGTCTGCATGAAATCGACCAGGCGCGCGACGACCTCGTCGTGCACCTCGCGCTGCACCAGCAGACGGGAGCCGGCCATGCAGGTCTGGCCGGTGGCTGCGAAGATGCCCGACACGATGCCCTTGACCGCGTCGTCGAGCGCTGCATCGGCAAACACGACGTTGGCTGACTTGCCGCCGAGTTCGAGCGACACGCGCTTGAAATCGACAGCCGCGTTGAGGTAGACGCTGCGCCCGCCGGACTCGCTGCCGGTGAAGGCCACCTTGGCGACCCGCGGGTGCTTGACCAGTGGCTCGCCCACATCCAGGCCGAAGCCTGTGATGACGTTGAACACCCCCGGCGGGAAACCTGCCTGCGCGACCAGTTCGGCAAAGTAGACCGTCGATGCCGAAGAGAACTCCGACGGCTTCACCACGATGGTGTTCCCCGCGGCCAACGCCGGCGCGATCTTCCAGGCGGCCAGCAGCAGCGGCGAGTTCCACGGTGCGATGGCCGCGACGACGCCGAGCGGCTCGTAGCTGATGTAGTGGAACATGCCGGGCTTGTCGATCGGCGTCACCGCGCCCTCGACCTTGTCGGCCAGGCCACCGTAGTAATAGAACCACTGCGGCAGGTACTTCATCTGCCCGAGCATCTCGACCTTCAGCTTGCCGTTGTCGCGCACTTCCAGATCGGCGAGGCGCTCGGCGTTCTCGGCGATCAGGTCGCCCAGCCGGTGCAGCAACAGGCCGCGCGCACTTGCCGACAAGCGCGGCCAAGCGCCCTCTTCGAAGGCGCGGTGGGCAGCCTTCACCGCGAAGTCGACATCGCGTGCGTCGGCCTTCGGGAATTGCGCCCAGGTCTCGCCCGTGGCGGGGTTCATGCTGTCGAAGACTTCCCCGCCAATGGCGTCGACCGACTGGCCGCCAATGTGCATGCGAAAACGTTCCACGTGGTTTCCTTTGATCGACTCGTTCGACGGATTGTTCAGGAGGTGGTGCGGCCCAGCGCGCGCACGGCCTGCTGCACCGCGGCGTCCACCGAAGCTTGCAGTGTCGGCGACATCTGCTGTTGGTCGTCGATGTCGGCTTTGCCGGCATAGATGCCAGACACCATGACCTCGGCGCCGAAGAAGGCAAACAAGGGTCGCATCAGGTGATCGATCACGCCGGCATGACGCTCCGCGTAGCCGGTGGCCGCCACCACCACAGGCCGCCCGGTCAGTGCCTTCATGTCGACCAGGTCGATCAAATGCTTGAACAGGCCGGCATAGCTGCCTTTGTAGACCGGCGTCACCGCCACCAGCAGGTCGCACGTCTCGATGTCGCGCAACACCGCCTCCAGCCGCGGCGACGCCTGCTTGCGCTCCAGTGTGCGGCCGAGATCGGCCGGATCATCGATCAACGAGTGGATCTGACTGTCGGCGCCTGCTGCCAGGGCGATGCGGTCGACCAGTTGCTGCGTGAGCCACAGCGTGCGAGATGGCACCGACACATGGCCGCTGATGCCCACGATGCGCGTCATGACGAGGCACCCGCGCGGAATGGTTGACGAAGTCCGGCCCGCTCGAGCAGTGGCATGACCTCGGCATTCCATTGCCGGATGCCGGCGTTGTAGTCCAGCCAGCTGAGGCACACGCCGTCCATCCCCGCCTCGGCCAGCAGTTCGAGATGCTCGACCATCATGGCCGGCGTTCCGACCAGTGGGAAACCGGCCCAACCTGCCTTGAAGTGGTACCGGAACTGCTCGGCCTGCTCTGGCGTGAAGATGCCCGTCTGGATACCCAGCTCCTTGACGATGTTTTCGCAGGCGACGTCGTCACCGTGCTCGATGGCATAGCGGTCGACATGGCGTTTGGCCTCGGCTGCCGTCTCGGCGACCGAGACGTACGAGTAGCACCACACCTTCAGATCACGACCAAACTCCTCGCGTGCCAGCGTCTTGTACTTTTGCACCTGCTTGCGAACCCCGGCGAGGTCGTGAGACCCGAGGATGACAAAAGCGGCATCGCAATGCTGTGCGCAATACCGCATGCCTCGCGGGGAACCACCAGCGTTGATCAGGAAGGGCTTGTTCAGCGGCTTCGGGTCGGCGAAAGCCTGAACCAGGTTGAAATGCTGGGTCTGGTGATCGAAGTAGCCTTCGTGCGTCCAGGCCTTCTGCGCGATGGCGAGCCATTCGTCGGCGTACTCGTAGCGCTCGTCGTGCTCCATCATCGTGCCGCCGAACATGCGCATCTCGGGACCGAACCAGCCGCAGATGATGTTCAAGCCGAACCGCCCGCCGCTCACGTGATCGATGGTCGTTGCCTGCTTTGCAGCGAACAATGGGTGCACCGTGGGCACGTGCGAAGTGGTGATGCAGGCGATCTGCTCGGTCGATGCTGCCAGCGCTGCCGCCCAGGTGTACGTCTCGTAGCTGGTACCGCCGAAGTTGCTGTCGCCGCCGAAACCGCGCCAGCGGCCGATCGGGATGGCGGCCTCGAAACCTGCGCGGTCGGCGATCTGCATGGTCTCGAGGTTCTTCTTCCACGCGTCCGCGCGATGCACCTCGGGTGCTGTGGTGATGGCGCATCCGCCGTGGGCATTGATCGCGAACACGCCAAGCTTCATCCGGTTGGTCGAAGCATGCATCGGGTTCGCCGCGATGCTGGTAGTGGTGGTGGCGGCGCTCATGGGGTCTCCTGTGTTCCAATTTCTTCGATAGCAGATAACTTTCTCGCGACTGCATTCAGCTGTCAAGGCGTGGTGAACCCGTATCCTGATCTGTCATTTGCTTTGTTACTGGCTGCATTTCACAGGCTTCGTCAGCACCAGTAGACTCGCGCTGTTTCCACCGATTCCACCAAAGAAGAACGCTCACGATGCCTAAGCCACGCACACCGGAGCGCGCCAGCAACCGCACCAAGCGCGAAACGGCGGCCCCGGCAGATCGGGGTTCCGACGCAGCGATCAGCCTTGCCCTGGGGCAGCGCATCAGGGCATTGCGGGCCCGATCGGGGCTGACGCTGGAGCAGTTGTCCAGGCAGTCAGGCGTCAGTCGCGCGATGCTGTCGACCATCGAGCGCGGCGAAAAGAGCCCCACACTGCCCATCATCGTGCGGATTGCCGCCGGATTTGGCATCTCGCTGTCGAGCTTGCTCGGTGCCGAGGCCAACGCGTCGAGCGTCGCCGTCATCCGCGCGGGACAGCGAATTGCGTTCCGCGACCCTGAAACCGGCTTCGAGCGGTGGATGTTGTCCCCGGCGCACGTTGACAATGGGGTGGAGTTTGTCTTGCACCACTTGCCGGCCGGCCGCTCCACGGGATTGCTGCCCGCTTATTCCTCGCCCACGGAGAAGTACCTGGCCGTGAGTTCCGGCAGGCTGACAGTGGTCGTCGATGAACAGCCGCACGTGCTGGACACCGGTGACACGATCTATTTCGAGGTCCAGGCCCCGTATCGCT
This sequence comes from Rubrivivax sp., assembly GCA_027490215.1. Taxonomy (GTDB): domain Bacteria; phylum Pseudomonadota; class Gammaproteobacteria; order Burkholderiales; family Burkholderiaceae_C; genus PBB1. Next base: position 13,459 of record JAIXYO010000009.1, on the reverse strand, counting down.
TCGTCAACGAAGACCCTCAGACCGATTGCACCTATTACATGGTGATCGCCCGAAAGCGCTGATCACACGGACCCGATGAACGACATGACCGACACAATCGCTTCCACCCTGGTGCCTGACTTTCGCAAGGCGATGCGTCGCCTTGCCGCCACCGTCACGCTGATCAGCACGACCGACGCCAGCGGGCGGCGCCACGGCATGGCCGCAACGGCCGTCAACTCAGTGACGATGGACCCGCCCACGCTGCTGATCTGCGTCAACCAGACGGCAAGCCTGCATGCGCCATTGATCGAACAGGGCCGGTTCTGCATCAATGTGCTCATGCCATCGCACCACGAACTGGTCGGGCACTTCAGTGGCCAGAAGACGGGCGAAGATCGCTTCGAGTCGGGCGACTGGCGTCTTGAGGAGGCCGGTGGCCTGCCGTATCTGCACGGTGCGCAGTGCAATCTGTTTTGCCGAGTGGTCTCAGTGACGCCTGTCGGAACTCATTCGGTGATCATTGCGGCGGTTGAAACGGTGCACGTCCATGACGACGTGATGCCACTGATTTATGCCGACGGGCGTCTGCATGCCGTCGGCGACACCGTGGCCTGAGCTCGGGAGCCGGGCATGACAGCGCTTCCACGACAAGACTCGCCCAGAGCACTTGCACCGCTGCACATCCACGAGGTGTGCGTGCGGGACGGCTTCCAGATCGAGCCGGTGTTCGTGCCCACCGAGCGCAAGATCGAACTGGTCAATGCGCTCAGCCGAAGCGGTGTCGCGAAGATCGAGGTGACTTCGTTTTCGTCGCCCAAGGCGATCCCTGCGCTGGCCGATGCGGAAGACGTGATGCGTGGCATCGACCGCGTTGAAGGCGTGGAGTACGCCGCGCTGGTGCCCAATGTGCGCGGTGCAGAGCGGGCGCTGGCCTGTGGCGTCGACGAACTGAACCTGGTGATGTCGGCGAGTGCCTCGCACAGTCAGGCCAATCTGCGGATGACGCGTGAGCAGTCGCTGGCCCAGTTCGCCAGCATCGTCGATGCCGCAGCGGGTCAGGCGGCCATCAATGCATCGCTGTCCACCGCCTTCGGCTGCCCGTTCGATGGCGAGGTGCCTGCCGACGAAGTGCTGGGATGGGTCGCTCGCCTGGTGGATCTGGGCATCAACCGAATTGCCCTGTGCGACACCACCGGCATGGCCAACCCGGCGCAGGTGCAGCGGCTGTTTCATGCCGTCATCGAACGCTGGCCTGACGTGACTTTCACCGCGCACTTCCACGACACCCGGGCGATGGGCCTCGCCAACGCCTTGGCCGCGCTGAACACCGGAGTCACGCACTTCGATGCCTCGCTCGGCGGCCTGGGCGGCTGCCCGTTTGCACCCGGTGCGAGCGGCAATGTGTGCACCGAGGACATGGTGCACATGTTCGAGGCCATGGGGCGGCACACCGGTGTCGACCTGGACCGGCTGCTGACGCTGGCGAGGCAGCTCCCAGACCTCGTCGGGCACCCGGTGCCGGGCCAGGTGATGAAGGCCGGCCCGGCGACGCGGCGATATCCGTTGCCAGGCTAGCCGTCGCAACCTGCGGCGCGCGTGTTCCGCCTCAGGGAGGGTGATGCGGGCCCAACTGAACGCCGGCAGCTCGTAGCCAAGTCAGCCGGTGCTTCGTCGTCAAGCGCGGCTCCCAGGCGCCTTGCTGGCGTCGGGCGAAGTCGGCACATCGCTCGCACCGAACAGGCGCTGGCGCAGCCAGGGCCAGATGTAGTGGTCGACCGACCAGCGGCCCGGCCCCCACAGCAACAGACCGGCCAGCACGCTGCCCCAGAAGATGTGCTGCTGCAGCGCCGGGATGGGCATGTCCTCGACACTGATGACCGCCACGACGTTGAGGATCGACAACCCCGCTGCCGCGAAACGCCCCCCCAGGCCCAGCAGGATCAGCACGGGCAGCACCAGCTCGGCACCGGTGCCGAGTGCGGCGGCGATGTGCGGGCTGAGCAGCGGCACGTGGTACTCGTCGGTGAACAGCGCGACGGTGGTTTCCCAGTCGGCGATCTTTGTCAGCCCCGAGCGAAAGAACACGCCCGCGATGAACCAGCGCGCCAGCAATTGCGCGGCGGGCTGGATGGCATTGAGAGCGCGGATGGCGAGCTCGGCAAGTGTCCAGAGTCGCAACCACAGGGACGTCGGGTGAGGGGTGTTCATGGCGATAGCTCCAGGTTGACCCCAATCAGTCGCCAGTGACGGTGATTTCTTTCAGCCAGCCCTCGGCGATCGCGGTTGTGAGCCAGCCTGCCAGATCGAAGGGGCTGACGGCCGACGCATCGGACACCGCATCGAGCGCGCACGCGAGCGAGTCGCCAGCCAAGAGACGCTGCGTCCAGAGCACGGTGACCTGATCGACCCGGTGAACTTGGGCGCGCCAGCCCGATCGGCACACCAGGGCCGACTCGGCGACAGCTGCCTGCACCGCGTCACGTGCGGCATCCAGTGCATCGGGCGCTGCGCCATCGCGATGAGCCTGATGGATCGTCACCACCGGCCAGCGCGACGCCAGTACCGCGAGCCCTGGACGCAGCTGCAGTTGCAACTGCTGCGGATCGGTGTCGCCAAGACGGGCGATCGATGCGGCATTCCATTGAGCGTCTGCCGCCCGCTCGCAGCGCTGCACCGCCCAGTCGAGGCGGGCACAGTCACCGAGGTAGGGCCAGTGGGACAGATCGGGATGCAATTCCAGAAAAGCCGCCAGCGACTCTCCCCATTGAGCCAGGTCTCCAAGCACCGGCGGGTGCGCAGACCACAGCTCGCGCGCCAGCAGCTGGAACCCGTCGGCACCGACCAGTGCGCGTACCGTTGGGTAGGCGGCCTCCAAGGCGCGCGCGGCGTTGGCCACGCCGTTGGTGCGGTAGGCCTGCAGGCCGCGAGCAACAGTCACAGACCGGCCGCTGCACCAGTCCTCGATTGCAGCGGTGGCGCCGGCATCGGGTGGCCACAAGGCGGCCACCAATGCCTGCTGGCGGGCGGCTTCTCGCGCGCGGCCGGTGTCGTCACTGTTCATCGGTTCCGCCTCGCCAGACGATCCGTGGCTTGCTGTGCCTCGGAGAGCAGCACCTCGAGCGGCGGCACGTCGGTGTCCCACTCGATCAGCGTGGGCACCGCACCGAAGCGTTGCAAGGCATGTTCATACAGTGCCCAGACGTCGGGCCGCACGGCGCTGCCGTGATCGTCGATCACGATGTCCGCAGTGTCGCAATAGCCAGCCAGATGGATCTCACCCACGATGCCTGGCGGCAGCGCGTCAATGAAGGCGATGCCACGCGACAGCGGATCGGGTGTGCGCTCGTTCAGCGCATTGACCATCAGGTTGTTGACATCGAGCAGCAAGCTGCAGCCGCTGCGCTGGCACAACAAGGTGAGGAACTCGGCTTCTGCCAGTGTGTTGTCGTGGAACGCCAGGTAGGCCGACAGGTTCTCGATCAGCAGCGGCCGCCGCAGGCGGTCTTGCACCCGTCCGACGTTGTCAGTCAGGATCGCAAGCGACGCAGCGTTGTGCACGATCGGCAGCAGATCGCTGGCATGCAAGACAGGCCCGCCGGCGCGCACGGGCGCGCGGGCGAAGCAGGCGTGGTCCGACACCCGTACCGGGTCGATCCGCTGCACGAGCCTTTCAAGCCGATCGAGATGCCAGGCATCGACGCCAACCGCCGAACCCAGCGCCAGCCCGACACCGTGCAGGCTGACCGGATAGTGTTCGCGCGCCGCATCGAGCACCGCCAAAGCAGCGCCGCCGTCGGCGTAGAAGTTCTCGGAATGAACCTCGACAAATCCGACGGCGGGCTGTTCCTGGACGACGCGCGCGTAATGCGGGTGCCGCAGGCCGATCCCTGCGAGACAGGGCGAGGCTGCGGCCACGGGCATCGCGATTTACTTCTTCAGTGCCTTCTTGGCCTCGTCGGCCGTCTTGCCGCCCAGCGAGGTGCAGGTGCCCTTGGCGACGTACTTCCATTCATCAGGGCGGTTGTCAGCGGTAGCCTGGCCCGCGCAGGAGTGCGTGCCTGACAGGTTGCTGCAGTCGTTGGCGCCGGCCTTGGCGATGCCGAAGCACTTTTCCTTGGCCGGTGCATCGGCAGCAGAAGCGGTGGACAGGACGCCGAGCGCGAGGACGGATGCCAGGGCGGACGAAGCGATGAGGCGGTGGTTCATGTGGATCTCCAACAAGGATGAGGGTGGATTGACTGCAGTGTCCGAGCAGCCTCGGCACTTGCCCTATTGAGTCGAACTCGCGGGGCGACCCTTACAGCCCGGAATGACGCACGGATTTTGGAGCGAGCCCAAAGAAGTCACACCAGGAACATGGTGGCCGCGACCACAGTGGGTAGCAGTGCGCCCAGCAACAGCCCGCCGGCACCGATGGAACCGTCGTCGAAGCCGTGCTTCAGCAGCGTCACACCAGCAGGGTTCGGTGCATTGGCAATCACCGTCAGGCCGCCGCCAGCCACCGCGCCGGCAACGAGCATGTACTTGGCCTCATCGGTCATGCCCTGGATCTGTGAGCCCAGATAGGTCAGCGCTGCGTTGTCGGTGATGGCGGTCAGGCCCAAGGCGCCGAAGAACAGCGCGGTTGGCTGCAGGCTGGACACGATAGGCTGCAGCCACCACTGCTGCAGGCCACCGAGCACGACCAGCCCGGCAAGGAAGAAGCCAACCAGCAATGCTTCTTTCAGGATGAGAGGACTTTGATGCCGCGGATAGGCTTGCGTGAAGCCGAGAAACAGCATGAATGCCCCCAGAAAGATCACCGGGTGGTGCGCGAACGCCACCACCGCCGACAGCACCAGGAGGTGCACCAAGGTGACCGGCAGCGGGATGGGTGGCTCGCGGTCGGCCGGCAATCTGCTTGCGGGCTCGGTCAGGTGCCGGCTGAGCAGTGCGGTCACCACGGTGGCGTTGATGACAACCGCAATGGCAGCGCGCCAACCGAAATGGGTTGCCATGAAGGCACTGTCCCACTGCCAGGTGGCCGCCACCATCAGCACCGGCGGCGCCGCGAACGATGTCAGCGTGCCGCCGATCGACACGTTGACGAACAGCACGCCCAGCGCGCCGTACTTCAGCCGTTCGGGGATGCCAGGACGAAAGACCAGCGGTGCCAGCATCAGTGCGGCCAGCGTCATCGCCGCGGGCTCGGTGATCAGCGAGCCGACCAGTGGCACCAGCGCCAGGCACAGCCAGACACGAGCGACTGCGGTGCGCAGCGGCGCCAGTTTGGCCAGCGTCTCGATCATGCCCTTGATGGCTTCCAGCACCGGCCGCGATGCCGCCACCACCATGATCACGAAGACGAAAAGCGGCTCGGTGTACTTCCGCGACTCGGCATAGGCAATCGCCCGGTCACCGCCGTCGACCAGCGCCATCAGGCCAAGCAGCACGAAGGCCCAGAAGCCGAACACGACCTCGACCTCCCCGAGCAGGTGGAAGAGCCCCGCATTGCGTGGACTGCGTTGGGCCAGCTGCTCGAAATACTTGACCGAGAAGGTGTGCAGCAGCGCAATCGCGAAGACGATGGCAGCGATCAGTTCGATGGACGACATAGGGCCTGCGCGAGGAGACGTTGTGCCGCACGAGCGTGTTGGCAAGCCCGTTTCTACCTCAAGATCACCGGCGCAGGATTTTTCCCCCTGCGAGCGGGACGGCGGCGTCAGGAACGCGTCGCCCAGGACAGCCAGCACGCGCCGCTCAGGCCGTGGTCACCAGCGACCACACCAATACCAGACAGGCCGATGATCAAGCTCGCATTGAAGACAGATCAGAGCCGCACATTTGCGATGCCGCCGGCCTCACGGCCGTCGCCGCCCAGTTCGACCTGCTCGTCTCGTGAGAACTGAGCCAGCGGATGTTCGAGGCCACGGGGTAGGTGGCGACGGTCCCAGCCGAAGAACTGCGCGACCTCGTCTCGGCGGATCAGGGTATCGGACTCTCCGAGTGCCATCAGTTCCTGCGTGTACGGCGCCTCGAACATCAGGTAGCTGGCCAGCGCCGCACCGCGTGCATCCTGCCCCTGTCCAGACACGCCCACGCCACGGAGCAAGGTCCGGATGGACGGCGGCAGGCTGCCGAGATGGTGCGCAGCCAGGTCATCGAGGCGCTGGCTGGGCGCAATCACCAGCACATCGATCGAGCGGAGACCACTGCTCAAACGCGCCTCCGGTGACAGCAGCGACAGCGTGCGGTTGATTCGCTGCAGCCGCTCGATATCGACCGCCAGCGCGTCGAGGAAGATGTTCGACAGCGCATGGCCTGCAATCTGCGCGAGGTTGGGGTATTCGTCGCTGCCGATGCGTGTCCCCAAGGGCAGCGCAGGTTCATGCATTCGCCCGGCACCGACGACCAGTATGCGCTCCGCACCCAGGTGCACCGCGGGCGAAATCGGTGCCGACTGTCGCATCGACCCATCGCCGAAGTACTCGCGTCTGTCCTTCGGCCCCAGCGACACCGCTGGGAACACGAACGGAATCGCTGAAGAGGCGAGCAGATGGTCGATCGTGATTGACTGCGCCACCGACACCCGTTGCGATCGGTTCCAGGGCGCGATGTCGGCCAGCGCGTCATAGAAGGTCACATGCAGGCCCGATCCATAGCCGGACGCGCTGACCGCCAGCGCTTGCAGATGCCCGTCGTCCATGACCTGCCGCAGACGGTGCAGCGGCACCAGTTGAGCCAGCAGTTCCCGCAGCGGGCTGTTGTCGAGCAGCGAGCGCGGCCGTGCGCGGCGCCACTTGGCCAACACCCAACCGATCGACAACATCGTCAGCCAGCGCGCACCGGTGCGGATCACGCCCAGCGAATCGGCGCGGTACACCTGTTCGGCGTGGAAGTGAGACCAGGTGTCGACGAGGGTCTGCAACGCCGCGTCGAAGTCGTCGGCGCGAGAGGCCAGTGCTGCCGCATTGATCGCTCCGGCCGAGGTGCCGGTGATCACATCGAATGGATTACCTGCCGGACCTTGGCAGTCGCGTCGGATCTGCGTGACTGCCTTCAGCACACCGATCTGATAAGCGGCGCGCGCGCCTCCACCGGTCAGGACCAGGCCAGTGACAGGGCGCGTGCTCATGGACATCAGTCTGGCACTCAGCGGGCGCGCTGGGCAGAAGATCAGCGCGGTAGATGCCGGTCACGCGTGCGGATCAAGCCGCAGCCGCCACCTGGAGATGGCAATGCGCCATCGCGAGCAGAGGCGTGTCGATGCCATGCTGCTGCGCGCGCTTCACCAGATCACCCAGCACATGGTCGTGCTCCGTTCGCGACCCGGCCTGCAGGTCGCGCAGCATCGATGCTGTGATGCTCGAACCGCGCTGGGTCAGCCGGCTCAGCGCGCGGGATTGCGCCTCATCGTTGATGATCGCGCCGCTGCGATGTGCCACCGCCAGGCCTTCGGCATAGATGCGCCGCAGCAGCGATTCGCCGTGCGTGGTGTCCATCACCTGACCAATCGAACCCTGCGTCAGGGTGGTGGAAGCCGCCAAGGTAGCGAGAAAGGCCCACTTGTCCCAGAGGGCGGAAAGGATGTCGGCCGACAGCACGGCATCGAACTTCGCTGACCGGCACAGGCCAATGAACTCGGTGGCCACCTGATGCGTGGCCACGTCGCGTCCGCCTGCCGTCAGGGTGTGTATCGGATTCATCTGCTGAACAGACCCGTCGGCGGCCAGGGTGGCCACGATGTGCGCCACACCACCCAGCACACGGTCAGGGCCAAAGCGGGCATCGAGCGCGTCCAGGTGCGCCAAGCCGTTGAGCAACGGCAGCACGAAGGTCGCTGGACCGACAGCCGGGGCGACGGCATCCATCGCGTCGTCAAGGTCGTAGGCCTTGGGGGCCAGGATCACCAGGGCGTAGTCGGAAAGCACCGAATCGCGGGTGACGCACTGCACCGGCAGCGTCAGATCACCGTGCGGGCTGATGACGCGCAAGCCCTGAGCAGACAGGGATGCCGCGCGCGCTGGGCGCACCAGAAAGCTGACATCGACACCGGCTTCGATGAGCCGCCCGCCAAAGTAGCCGCCAACGCCCCCTGCACCGAGAAAAAGCAGTTTCTTCATGCGGCGGGATGTTGCCACGACCGGAGCGTCCCGCCGGGCGGATGGCGGCAGACCTCAGTAGGTGCCGACGCCCGGAATCCAGTGGGTACCGGCGAGCGGCAATCGCGCCATGGCCGCGGCCTCGACCGTCAGTGCGACCAGATCTTCGGGTTCGAGGTGGTGCACGTTCTGCTTGCCGCAGGCGCGGGCGATGGTCGTCAGCTCCATCGTCAGCGTCTTCAGGTAGTTCTTCAGGTGTCGCGCTCCCGGCTCCGGTTGCAGGCGCTGTTCGAGCACGGAATCCTGCGTCGTGATGCCCACCGGGCAGCGGCCGGTGTGGCAGTGATGGCAGGAGCCTGGGCGAGCGCCCAACGCCGCATAGTCTGCTGTCGCATCGATACGCTGCCCATTCTGTTCGTAGCTCTCGTGGTTGCAGCCAAGCGCCATCAGTACGCCCTGCCCGATCGATACCGCGTCCGCGCCCATCGCCAAGGCCTTGGCTACATCAGCGCCGGTGCGGATGCCACCCGACACGATCAACTGCACCTGGCCCTTCATGTTCAGGTCTTCGAGCGCGTCGACCGCCTGCCGCAAGGCGGCAAGCGTCGGGATGCCGACGTTCTCGATGAAACAGGTCTGCGTGGCGGCGGTACCGCCTTGCATGCCATCAAGCACGACCACATCGGCACCCGCGTGCACCGCGAGCTTCACGTCGTTGAACACGCGGGTCGCGCCGATCTTCACGTAGATCGGCGTCTTCCAGTCGGTGATCTCGCGCAGCTCGTGGATCTTGATGACCAGGTCGTCGGGTCCGGTCCAGTCGGGGTGGCGGCTGGCCGATCGCTGGTCGATGCCTTGGGGCAGCGTTCGCATCGCTGCGACGCGCGGGTTGACCTTCTGCCCGAGCAGCATGCCGCCACCCCCTGGCTTGGCGCCCTGCCCGATGACGATCTCGATCGCGTCAGCGCGGCGCACGTCGTCGGGTTTGAAACCGTAGCGTGACGGCAGGCATTGGTACACCAGCGTCTTCGACGAATCACGCTCTTCTGGCGTCATGCCGCCGTCGCCGGTGGTGGTTGAGGTGCCCATCGCGGTGGCGGCCCGGCCCAGCGCCTCCTTCACGTTGGCAGACAGTGCGCCGAAGCTCATGCCGGCGATGGTGATCGGGATATCGAGCGTGATCGGCTTCGTCGCGTAGCGCGTGCCGAGCACTGTCTTCGTCAGGCACTTTTCGCGGTAGCCCTCGAGTGGATATCGTGAAAGAGAGGCGCCGAGAAACACCAGATCGTCGAAATGCGGCAGCTTGCGCTTGGCACCCAGGCCGCGGATTTCGTACAGCCCGTGCGCGGCAGCGTTGTGGATGTAGTCAAGTGTGGCGCGGTCGAAGGTGGCGGACTCTTCGGTCTGGATTCGCTTCGGTGCGCAAGGGGAGTTGTCCATCAGCAGGGGTCTCAGTAATCCTGGTCTGCGTCGGCATTCCAGTGGTACAGCGTGCGGGCCGAGGCGATGCGCTTGAACGTCGAAGGATCGTGCTCGGCCTTCAGGTCTGCCGACTGCAACAGCGCACTCACGGTCTCGATGTCGGCGGACGTCATCGGCTCCAACTGTGCGTCAGCGCCCAACGATTTGATGGTCCCCTTCACGTACAGCACGGCCTCATACAGCGAGTCACCGAGCGCATCGCCGGCGTTGCCGCAGATCACCATGCGCCCGGCCTGCGCCATGAAGGCAGAGAAGCTGCCGACCGAACCGCCGACGACGATGTCGCCGCCCTTCAGCGAGATACCGCAGCGCAGACCGGCATCGCCCTCGATGACCAACAGGCCACCATGCGCGGTAGCGCCAGCAGCGTTCGATGCGAAGCCTTTCACGTGGACGCGTCCGCTCATCATGTTCTCGGCGACGCCCGTGCCGGCGCTGCCTTCGATGACCACATTCGCCAGCTGGTTCATGCCGGCGGCGTAGTAGCCGGCGTGGCCCTGCACGGTGACGTGCACCGGGGCGTTCAGGCCGACGGCGATGTTGTGCGCGCCATTCGGATGGGTGACCACGACCTCGCAGCCAGCAAGCTCGTCAGCCGGTTGATGCAGGAACTGGTTCAGTTCGCGCACCGTCTGCGTCGACAAGTCGAACGGCACCTGTTCGATCACGCCTTCCATACGTACATCTCCTCGGGCGCCGGCTCGAACACATTGGCGTGGTTGATGCCCGGAAGGTGCGCGAGGGCGCGGAACTCGCTGGCAATGGCGACGTAATCATCGGTCTCGGCGACCATCGCCGGCTTGCAGGCGAAGGGGTCTCGGATCAGCGCCAGCTGGTCAGCGGTGCCCATCAGCAGCGTGTAGAAGCCATCGAGCTCGTCGAAGCTGTGTTGCAGCGCAGTCGGCAGGTCATCGCCATCGCGCAAGCGCCACTCGATGAAGCGGCAGGCGGCTTCGGTGTCGTTATCGGTGTCGAAGTGGATGCCCAGCGGTTCGAGCTTGCGGCGCACGCCGTAAGGGTTCGACAGCGAACCGTTGTGCACCAGGCAGAAGTCTTCGCCGGCTGTGAACGGGTGTGCACGGTCGGGCGTGACAGCCGACTCGGTGGCCATCCGGGTGTGACCGACGAGGTGAGTGCCGTGCAAGTTCTCGAACCCATAGCGCGCTGCCACCTCGCCCGGGGTGCCGATGTCCTTGTAAAGATCGATCGAACGGCCTGTGGACAGGATGTGCAGCTTCGGGTGTTGCTCACGCAGCCAGATCTTGACGGCGTCTGGCTCAACCGCCACCGTCAACACGGCGTGGTTGCCCGTCGCGTCAGCCCTGGCCTGAGCGTCGGGCAACGCTGCGTTCAAGGCCTTGACCAGCGCCGTCCACTCAAAGTGTGAGCCCTCTGGCGTCAGACCGGAATACAGGCTCAGCTTGCGGTGGCCGCTGTCCAGTGGATCACCGAATACCGCCAAGCCCGCCGAATCGGGCCCGCGTTCGGTCATGCCCAGCAACATAGGCACCATCAAGGCGCCGAGTTGATCCTTCAACGCTGGCTTCTTGACCAGCAATCCGACGATGCCACACATGCCATGTTTTCCGTTTCAAAAATCGGTCAGAAGAACTCAAGGTAACTCTTGATTTCCCAGTCGGACACATGGCGCATGTACTCGATCCACTCCATGCGCTTGAGCCGGATGAATTCGCAGCCGACCGGTCCGAGCGCATCGAGAATCAACGCGTCGGCTTCGAGCGCGTCGATGGCGCGATCGAGGTTCTGCGGCAGCACGGCGATGCCACGCTCACGCAACTGGCTGGGCGACAGGTCGTAGAGGTTTTCGTTGTGCGCTGGCCCGGGATGCAGTTTTCGGTCGATGCCATCGAGCCCTGCAGCAATCACGGCCGCGGTTGCCAGGTAAGGGTTGCACGACCCGTCGGGCAAACGCAATTCAAGCCGACCCTTCGGGATACGCACCATCGTCGAGCGGTTGTTGTCGCCGTAGCTGATGTAAGCCGGCGCCCAAGTGGCGCCGGTGAGCGAGCGGCCAACGACCAGGCGCTTGTAGGAATTGACGGTCGGGCAGGCCAGCGCGGTCAGCGCCGGAGCATGCGCCAGCAGCCCGCCTAGGAAGTGGTAGGCCAGCGTCGACAGGTTCAGGCCTTGCGGGTCGCTCTTGTCCTCAAAAAGATTCGTGCCGCCTGCGTTTGAGATGGACACATGCATGTGCATGCCGTTGCCGGGCAGCTGTGCGAACGGCTTCGGCATGAAGCTGCAGACCATGCCCATTTCGTTGGCGATCTCCGACGCCGCCATCTTGAAGAAGATGTAGTGGTCGCACGAGGTCAGGCAGTCGGTGTAGGTGTAGTTGATTTCGAACTGGCCGTTCGCGTCTTCATGATCGATCTGGTAGACATCGATGCCGACCGCACGCAGTGACTCGGTCAGCTTTTCCAGGTAGGTGCGGGTGCGCGACAACCCCTTGTAGTCGTAGCAGGGCTTGGCCAGCACGTCGCTACCGTCGCAAGGCTCGATGGCGCCAGTGAGGCTGTTGCGCTTGAGCAGCGAGAACTCAGGCTCGAGGCCAGTGTTCAACGTCCAACCTCGATCGCTCAGTCGCTCGATCTGCTTCTTCAGCGTGACCCTGGAGTCGAAAGCCCACGGCGCGCCGTTGACATGGCCGTTGCATACGATGCGCGCCATGCCTGGCTGCCAAGGCACCAGCGACAAGGTGTTCAATTCGCCGACCGCCATGAAGTCGGGGCCGTGTGGCTCAATGCCGACGCCCCAGATCGCGAAGCCGGCGAAGCCGGCACCCTCGCTCAGCACTGACTGGAGGTGTGCGACCGGCACCGCCTTTGCCTTGGCCGTGCCGTGGATGTCGACGAACTGCGCCAACACGTACTTGATGCCGTGTGCATCGAGGTGGCTGGTGGCCTCGACCAGGTTCTGGAAGCGCGTCGGCGCGACGGGGTCAGATGGCTTGGGCGTAGGGCTCATGTCGCGTGTCCGGAAGTCGAGTCAACCGCTGCGTCAGTGTAGCGTGCTAGATTCTCCTGAAGCAATTTTGATTCCCATGAAGAAACCAACCGGCAACCCTCAGCCTCCGTTGAGCGACAGCCCGCCTTCACTGGAAAAGTCGCTTGGCAGTGCGATTCGGGAACTGCGTCAACGCCACCGGTTGACGCTGGCGCAGGTGTCAGAGCAAGCCAATGTCAGTCGCAGCATGCTGTCGAAGATCGAGACCGGACAGATCATGGCGGGGCTCGACACCCTTGCCCGCATCGCGCGAACACTGGGCGTGTCGATGTCGATGCTCTTCCGGAACTACGACGTGCCGTCGGGTGCAGCGCAACTGATCAAGCGCGACAGCGGCATGGAGGTGGTGCGACGAGGCACCAAAAGTGGACACACCTACAAACTGCTGGCCTACGACCAAGGTCCTGCCAAACGCTTCGAGCCGTTCCTGATTGAAATGGACGAACAGTCAGAGAGCTTTCCGACCTTCGAGCACCCTGGCACTGAATTCATACACATGCTCGAGGGCACCATGGAGTATCGCCACGGGAATACGGTTTATGTACTGGAGCCTGGTGACTCACTGACGTTCGAAGGTCAAATACTGCATGGCCCGGAGCGACTTATAAACAGGCCCATTCGTTTTTTATCGGTGATCATTTACGGAGATTCAACCGCCACACGACATATAAGCTGACCTTCCACACTTCACAAGTTAACGGCGGAGCCATATATCACGAACCAACAAGTAGGGCTAGACGCCCACAATCTACTAGCCTAGTAAGCTAATGATTTTCAATTCCCCAAAGGGGAAACCCCCGGGCCTTTGTGGGGCACGGGGGTTTCGGGGTAGTAGCCTGACGATGTCCTACTTTCACACGGGAACCCGCACTATCATCGGCGCTGAGGCG
>JAIXYO010000027.1 GCA_027490215.1 Rubrivivax sp. | reverse complement strand
CGCTGCAACAGCACCGGCACCACGGCATCGATCTCGTCGCTGGCGAGCAAGGCGCGCAGGCTTTCGCGGTACATCGTCGCAAAGCGCTTCCAATCGGTGGTCACATCGACCGGGTTGGCTGCTGAGCCGTGCGCCGGCAGGTGGGCGGCGATGCCTTGCTGCAGCGATGCCGAAAGTGCAGGGACTTCCAGGCCCTGCGCTTCGAGCAGGTCGGCCAACTCGACGCCGGTGCCGCCCGAGTTGCTGATGATCGCCACCCGCTTGCCGCGCAGCGGTGGCTGACGATCCAGCGCGGCGGCAACGTCGAACAAGCTCAGACCATCGTCAACCAGCACCGCACCGGCCTGGCGCAACACGGCTTGCGCGACCGCGAAGTCTTGCGCCAGCGCGGCGGTGTGGCTCGCTGCGGCACGCTTGCCGGCAGTGCCGCGGCCGGTCTTGAGGATCACCACGGGTTTGACCGGCGTCACCTCGCGCAGCGCGGCGACGAGTGCCGGGCCATCGGCAATCGACTCGAGCACGAGGGCGATCACGCGCGTCTGCGGGTCGGCGCCGAAATAGCGGATCGCATCGACCTCGGACACGTCGGCCTTGTTGCCCGCCGCCAGCACCTTCGCGAAGCCGATCGCGCCGTCCTGTGAACGCGAAAACGCGGCCATGCCGTAGGAGCCGCTCTGGGTAAAGAGCGAGACGCCGCCTGGCCTTGGCAGGCCCATCGCGAGCGACGCGTTGAGGCCGCGCTGCACGTCGATCAAACCAAAGCAGTTCGGGCCGATGATGCGCACGCCGCCTGAATCCGAACCCGCGCGCGCGGCGCGCAGTACCTCGGCCTCGATGGCCGCACCGGCCGAGCCGGTTTCCTTGAATCCGCCGCTGAGGATCAGAGCCACCGGAACGCCGGCCAGCGCGCAATCAGCGATGATTTGCGGGGTCGTTGCGGCTGGCGTCACGATCACCGCCAGATCGATCTCGCGAGGGGCTGTGGCAACGCTCGGGTAGGCGGCATGGCCACCGATGTCGCGGGCGGTGGGGTGGATGGCAACGATCTCGTGCTGCCCGCTCGCCAGCAGGTTGTCCAACAGCAGCCTGCCGGCCTTGCCAGCCTCAGCAGACGCCCCCACGAGCGCCACCCGACGTGGCGCGAATGCCGCGGTACCCCAGGGTTTCATGGCGCCCTCGCCCCTTGCGCGAACAGCGCCGGCTCGCCCCCTGTGTGCAGGAACACGAGCGGACCGCGCTCGGCATAGCGCCCATCCTGCGCCAGCGCGATGAGGCCCGCCAATGCCTTGCCGGTGTAGGTCGGATCGAAAAACAACCCCTGTGCCCGAGCGGCAAGCACGATCGCCGCATCGCCAGCGGCAGTGGGCACCCCATAGCCCGCACCGATGTGACCGTCGTGCACCACCACGTCGGACTCGGCAATGCCCGCTGGCACCTCCAGCAGCGCTGCCGCCTCGGCCGCGAGCGCAACCACCCGGGCGCGGACTTCGTCCGCCGGACGACTCACCGTCACCCCTTCGATCCGCCATTTGGCGCCCAGCAGCGCGCTACCGAGCAGCCAGCCAGCGAGGGTCCCGCCCGATCCCACAGCCAGGAAGATCGTGCCCGGGCTGAGTTGCTGTGACGCGCATTGCCGATGCACCTCGCGCGCCGCCAGAACGTGGCCGAGCACACCGAGCGCGCAGGCACCACCGCGCGGGATCGCATAGGGGCGGCGCCCAGCCGCACGAAGCTCGCTCGCAATGCCCGCAATCGCGGTATCGACCTGGGCCCGGTCGGCGCTGTTGGTAAAGCGGGTTTGCGCGCCGAGCAGTCGTGTCAGGCGCAGGTTGCCTTGCGCCTGTTCCGGCGCCTCGCCCCAGTAGGCGGCGACGGACTCCATCCCGGCATGCGCTGCTGCCGCCGCCGTGGCGCGGACATGGTTCGACTGAGCGCCAGCGCCGGTGACGATGACATCGGCGCCGTGTGCCCGCGCATCGGCCAACAGCAGTTCCAGGCCGCGCACCTTGTTGCCGCCGAAGCCGAAGCCGATCAGCTCGTCGTGCTTGATCCAGAGCTGCGGCACGCCGATCTCGCGGGCCAGCTGCGGCGCTTCAACCAGTGGCGTCGGCAGGAACCCGAGGCGCTCGCGCGGCAGTGCGTCGAGGCGGGCGTAGGCATCGAGGTTCACCGGAGTACCTTCGCGCTGCGCACTGCGGTGTTCGCCCTCGGGGCGGGCCGTCGAGCTCATGACGAGGGGTTCCCCGCCAGCACCTGCTCGACCATCGCAGCGCAGTGGCCGGTCTGGCGCGCCAGATCGAGCAGCGGCTCCAGCACGCGCACATCGAGGGTGGCGGCAATCGTCGGGTCGGCACGCACCGCTTCGATCAGGCTGCGGCCCTGGGCGCGGCAGGCGATCGCCAGTTCGTACATCAGGCGGTGCGCCGCGTCGCGACCGATGTGCGGCGCCAGCGCCAGCATCACCGCCTCCGAAAGCACCGCGCCGCCGCTGGCCTCCAGATTGGCCCGCATGCGGTCGGCGTCGACCTCCAGTCTCGACGCCAGCTCACCGAGCAACTCGACAGCGCGGCCTGCCAGCATCGTCGCCTCGGGAATCGCGTGCCATTCGGTCTTCCAGGCGCGGCCGTCGCGCTCATGGTCGTGGACCAGGCCTTCCTGCACAGCTGCGCTCAAATGCCGCGTCAGCCGCGCCAGCGTGCCCAGGTGTTCGCCGATCTCCGGATTGCGCTTGTGCGGCATCGTGATGCTGCCAACCGTGCCAGCGGTGAAACCTTCCCTGACTTCACCGATCTCGCCGCGCTGCAGGTTGACGACCTCATGGCCGATGCGGTCGGCCGTGCCGGTGATGAGGGTCAGCAGCGCACACCATTCGGCGAGCACGTCGCGGCTGCTGGTCCACGAGATCACCGGTGCGCGCAGCCCCAGGCGCTCAGCAAAGCGCCGCTGTACTTCCAGACCGCGCGGCCCGAGCGATGACACGCTGCCAACACCCCCGCACAGCTGCGCCATGTCCATGCGCGGCGCGATCTCGGCCAACCGCTCACGATGGCGGCGCACCTCGGCCAGCCAGCCCGCCACCTTGAACCCGAAGGTGATCGGCAGGCCTTGCTGGCCATGCGTGCGGCCGGCCATCACCGTGTCGCGATGGCGCTGCGCCAAGGTCGCCAGGGCGCGGTCCACAACGAGCAGGTCTTGTTGCAAGAGGGCCCGCGCCTCGCGCAGCGCGAGCATCAGCCAGGTGTCGGTCACGTCCTGCACCGTGGCGTTGGCATAGACCCACTGCGCGTCGGCCGCGGCCAGCCGCGCCTGAATCGCGCGGATCAGGCCCTGGGTCGAATGCCCGCTTTCCTCGCGGCCACGACCCACCTCGGCAAGGAACGCGGCATCGACCTCGACAGTGCGGCAGCATGCGGCGATCGCAGTGGCGGCAGAGGCGGGCACGAGGTCGTGTTCGGCTTCGACTTCAGCCAGCACGGCGATGATTTCGAGCCAGGCCCGGGTGCGCGGGATTTCCTCGAACAGCGCCTTGATCCCGCGCTGGCTCCACAGGCTGCCGAAGATCACCGAGTCGATCATCGAGGCCGCTGACATCAGGCCTCTCCCGCGACTTGCCTGGCCATCGCCAGCAGCCTCTGGCGCGCCCCTTCGGTACGCGCGGCGGTGCCATCGAACCACGCTGCCGACGCGGCCAACTGACCGCGCAACGAGTCGATCATCGCGGTCATCGGCGCTTCGGCTGCGCCGCCCGCCCCTTGCCGCGCGGCGATGGCAGCGCGCGGGTCCAGCGCCCGGGCAAGCGTTGCCGCATCCAGCGTCAGGCTGTGCCCGAGCACGGCGGCACTGGCACTCGCCACATCGGCCGGCGTCAGCGACGCGGCGTCGCGATTCGCTTCGTGCAAGGTCCGCGACAGCCGGCCGACGACACGGTGTGCGGCGCGGTGCTCCAGGCCTGCCTCGAGCACCAACGTCTCGGCCAGATCGGTCGCGAGCACGAAGCTGCGCTCGAGCGTGCGCGCCGCGCGCTCGGGCGACAGCGCGAGGCCGGCCAGGGTCACGCGCATCAGCTCGGCTGCGCCAGCGGCGAGCTGGAGTGCGCGTGGCAGTTCGCCATAGGCCAGCAGACGGTTGTCCATCTGCCCGGTCGGCGTGCGGCCCGAGGCAGCGAGCGCGGCCTGCAGGCCAATGGCCTGATTCGCCACCGAGCGCACATAGGCGAGGGCGTATGGGTTCTTCTTCTGCGGCATGATCTTGCTGGCCCGGGCTTGCCCATCGCCAAGTTCGACAACGCCGAACTCGACCGTGGCAAACACCATCAGGTCTTCGGCCAGCCGGTCGAGGTTGACGAGCGCAGCCACGACCAACGCCATGCCTTCGATCGGGCCGTCGGCCTGCCACATCGCGTCGCGCGCGTGTTCAACCACCCCGCCAAAGCCGAGCAGCTCGGCCAGGCGATCGCGGTCGGGCGCGAGACGCGAGCCGTTCGTACTGCCGCAGCCGGCCGGGCAACGATCAAATCGCTGGTGAAATTCGCGGGCGCGTTCGAGGTCGCGCAGCATCGGGCCGACGAAGCCGAGCAGGTAGTGGCCGAAGGTGGTGGGCTGGCCCGCCTGCAAGTAGGTGTAGTCGGCCACCAGGGCGTCGCGATGAGCCTGTGCCTGCGCGATGAGCTCGTTGCCGAGCGCGGCCAGCGATTGCGCGAGGGCGCCAACGCGTGCGCAGACAACGAGGTGGAAGGCGGTCGTCGTCGCCTCGCGCCGGGCGCGGCCAGCACCCAGCCAGTCCGTGGCTGGCGTGCGTGCGGCAAGCCAGGTTTCGCGGTTGGTGTAGAGATCGCCCAGTGCCGGGGCGAGGGTCAGCGCTTGCGGGTGGTCGTGCAGATCGAGCAGTGCTGCGAGCAGGGCGCGTCCTGCATCGCGCGGCATGGTGCCAGCTTCGATGAGGGCGAGCACGTAAGCGAGGTCCACCGGGCCAATGGCGTCGGCGAGCACCGCCTGATGGCGCAGCTCTTCCGCGAAGGCCTGGGCCACCAGTTCGGCGGCGGGGCTGCTCGCCAAGCGTCCACCGACTTCCAGGGCGCTATCACCCTCCCCCCCCAGGGCAGAAGGTTCCACACCGCTGGCTCTCACCCCTGCCCCCTCCGAGGCAGCGTGGGCGTCAGGAAAATGGGCGACACGCGCGACTCGCTCGCTGGCCCATCCGTTGCCTCGCCGATCACATCGGTCTCGATCTGGTCGGGGGCCCACAGGCCGCTGAGCTGGAGCTTGTCGGCGATCGGCTTCAGGGTTTCGAAGCGCAGTCCCAGGCGCAGCGATTCCAGCGCCAGCACGTGCTCCGGCGCCACGTTGCCGAGACCGACGTTGATACCGAAGCGCTCGATCAGCGCGGTCTGCTGGTGCTTTTGCGGCGCTTCCCAGATCAGCCGATCGATCTTGTCGCCGAGGACGCGCGCGAAGGTCTCCAGCGCTTCAGTATCGAGCGCACCCTGCTTGTTGTAGACACCAACACCGATGCCCGACTCGCGCCCCTCGACGATGACCCAGTGCGCACCGCATTCAATGTCGCGCAGTGCCTGTTCGGCGAGCTGCTCGATCGGCGGCTGCGCATTCGGATCCTTCTTGCCGACTTCGGTGACGACGACCAGTCCCGCGTTGCGCGCGCAGTCGATCACGCGCTCGCGGCGGAACGCCGGGAGTTCGATCGTGCCGTCGGAGATCTCCACCGCGGTGAAGCCGACCTCGACAGCGCGCGCCGTGTAGACCCGGCAGTTGTGCTGCAGGATCGCGGCCTCGAACAAGGTGCCGCCGGGGCAGGTGAGGATCTTGCGCGCGTTGATGAGTTCTAGCTTGCGTTCCAGCACCGCCGGGCGCACGAACACCGAGGTGCCGAAGCTGAGCTTCCACAGGTCGATGTAGTCGCCCGCGACTTCCAGGATGTCGGCCGTGGCCGCAACGCCCAAGCCCGTGTCGATGACCATCGTCATGCCGGCCGAGCGCGGCTGCGCAGTGCGCGCTGCGCGCAACTCGGCGATCACCGCGATATCGCGCCAGTGGCTGTCAAGCATGGGTGGCCTTGCCGACGAGTTGATGCAAGGCGCGCTCGACCATCGCCAGGTCGGTGCCCCAGGGCACGGTCATGACCTGGCCTTCGCGCTCGATGTCGAATTCGAGCAGGCAGCACTTGAGCATCGTCGGCTCACTGCGCGCACCGGCGATGCGCCGCGGGCACATCTCCACCCGCGGCGGCTCGTCGCCGTAGTAGTGGCGATGGAACTGCAGGCTGCGCTCGCAGCCCACCAGCACCCAGTCGCGCCGCTCGGCAGGCCGCTCGTCGAGAAAGCTGACATGCCCTTCCAACTTGTCCAGACCGCCCGAGCGGCAAGGCACCAGGTATTCAGGTGACGGGTGCAGGCGCGCGAGATCGGCGATCTCGATGCGTTCGAGCTCCAACCGAATTGCTGGCAGATCGGCATAGCGCAGCACCTGACGCACCAGATCGAAGAGCTTCGGCGGCTCGGGCGGAGCGACTTCGACGATGCGCAGCACGAGCGGGTCGGGATGGTGAATGAAATTCACATGGTCGTAGAGACCACCGACGACCAGGGTGCGATCGACGCCCACACCTTTGGCATGCGCCAGCGCCGCCAGCGCCGAGCGATTGGCGCAGTCGGTCTCGGGATCGTGGGCATACACGCAGGTGTCGGGCAGCGCCAGCACCTCGACCGCGGTGATCGGCGAAAAAAGTGGCTCTTCGGCGGCACGCTGAATGGCGACCACGGCGAGTTCGCTCGCCTCGACCTGGCCCCGGTGCAGAACGATGAAATTGGTGCGCCGGTAGGCTTCCCGCCCCATCAGGTGCGAGGTGATCGCCGCTTCCGTCATCGCCCCGGCATAGGGCTGGACGCTGACCTGCCGGTAGGGCAGCGGCACGACATTGCGCTGGTCACGAAAGGCGAGAGGGGCTGGGGAGGTCATGCTGGCTTTCGTGGTCAAGGGCAACGACTGGGCTCGGTGGCCCTGGTCACTGACCGGCAAGGGCAAAGCGGCGTTCTTGATCGGCCGGGCGCAATTCCTTGCGGTGAATGCCGAGCGGGTCAAGCTGGCGAATCAAGGCGACCGCCTGCGCATCAGGAAGGGCTGCGACCTGCAGGTCGTCCGCGACACGCAGCGCAAAGCCGGTGTTGTCTGCAACCTCGGCGAGGTCGACATCGGGGTATGTGGCCCGAAGCCGCAGATGGCCTTCATCGTCGAAGTCGAACACACCCAGCTCGGTCACCAGCGCGTCCGGCCCGCCACCGCGGTGGCCCAGGGTGCGGCGGCTGCGGCCATCGGGCGAGCGGTGGCCGAGGCTGGTGACGAAATCGCAGGCCTCGACCAAGCGCAGCATTCGCTTGCCGCCCTTGCCGGGCGGGCTGCGGTGCGCTGCGGTCCAGAGCGTGAAGCTGCCGACATCGCAAGACAGGTTGCAGCCGCCGCCGCCACCGGGCAGCTTCACCGAGGGGCGCTCGCCGCTGCCCAGGCGGGTGACGTTGGCGTTGCCGTAGCGGTCGATCTGCAGGCCGGAGAGAAACATCCGGTCCATGCGGCCGGACGCGGCCAGGTCGAACAGCTCTTCGATGTCGAGTGAGCATTCGGCACCGCGGTCCAGCACCCAGTCGTTGGAGGTCGGCGTCAGGAAGGGCGGGCTGGGGTTGACGCCATAGGTGGCGCCGGCGACGAACACGAGGTCGGGAGCGTGGGTGCGCTTGGCCAGGTGCAACGCGAGCTGCACCAGCGGTGAGCCGAAGCCGTGGAAGGCGAGATCGCCGTTTTTGACGGTGCGCGCGAGGTTGTAGATCATCGCCTCGCCCAGGCTGCAGGTGGCGGCCGTCACGAAGCGGCTCCTTCGTAGAGCTTCATCCATGCGGCGTCACCGTCTTGCCACGTGGCGAGATGGGCACGCTTGGCCTCGCCGCCGATGCGAGCGAGGTACTCGGCATGGTCGGGGCAGCCGAAGACGAAGGGGTCCAGATAGTCGGTGCGGAACACCTCTGCACTGGCGCTTGCCGCGGCGTAGTACGCGGCGGTGTGATCGCGGTCGTAGGCATACATCGGGTAGCACGCGGTGGGGTGCGCACCCAGCGGCACTTCGGCGACCGCGGCGACATAGAAGTAGGGAACGTTGACGCCGCCGAGTGAGTGCAACTCATCGTTCGAGACGATGCGCTCGACGCTGGCAATGACCTTCTTCGATGCGCGCGCGAAGAGGATGTCGGCCACCGGCGGCCCGACGATGCGCAAGTTGCCGTGAGCGTCGCCGTATTGCGCGTGGATGATCGCGACGTCGGGTTGCAAGGCGGGAACGAGCAGCAGTTCGTCGCCCGTGAACGGACATTGCATGGGCAGGTATTCGGGGTGCAGCGACTCGAACCCGGTGCCGCGCACCGATCGCACCGGCAGGAACGGGATACCGTAGGCCGCGGCGCGCAACTGCTGAACCACCGTGTAGCAGCAGCTGTCTGCCACCTCGGCCGCGCCGGACTCGCAAGCACGGCGATAGTTCGGTGCCATGCCGAAATCCTGTTCGAAGCCGACATAGCTTTCCATGGACTTCGCGACCGCGCCGGCACCGCACAGCAGGTCGATGTCGATGCCGTGGGCTGAGCCGACCACCTGCAGGCGGCTGCGTCCGGCGCGGATCAAAGCTCGAAGCACCGCCATCGGTTCACGCGACGAGAGACCGCCGCCCACCGCGACGAGATCGCCGTCGCTCACGTGTGTAGCCAGTTCCTCGAGCGCGACGCGCTTGTCGCTGGCGGAGTAGGTAGCGCTCATGCGTAGACCTTGAAGTGCTGTTCGCGAACGGCTTTGCAGTCGGCCCGGAGGCAGATCGCCACGGGCTGGATGCGCATGTTCATGACACCGGGGGCGGTCAGCTGCTGATCACTGCCACGACCGTGCCGACCGGGATGGTCTGGCCGGCGGGGCAACAAATCTCCTGCAGCTGGCCGGCCCAGACCGACTCGATGTCCATCGATGTCTTGTCGGTTTCGACGCAATACAGCAGGTCGCCCTTGGCGACAGCGTCACCCACCTGCTTGTGCCATGTCGTGAGGGTGCCCTCTTCCATGGTTTCGCCCAGACGTGGCAGTTTGATGCGATAGATCATGCCCACGATACCTCCGTCACAGCGACGCGCGAACTCGCCGCGTCGCCTCGCCCATGGCCCGCAACTTCCCGTAGGCGACGCTGCGGCTGAAGTAGCCGAGGCCGCAGTCGGGCGACACCAGCAGGCGATCGGGGGGTACCACCTGCAGCCCCTTGCGGATGCGGTCGGCAATGAGTTCGGGGGACTCGACCATCGTGCTCTTGGCATCGATAACACCGATGCCGAGCACCTTGTTCTTCGGGAAGGCGCGCAGGGCGTCGAGTTCGACGAAGCCCATGTTCGCGGTCTCGACGTGGATCACATCGGCCCTGGAGCGGTGGAACAGCGGCATCATCTCCTTGACCTTGCCCTCGAACACGTCGCGCTGGCCGTCGACGCTGCCGTAGCAGACATGCCAGAACTTGATCGCGTTGACGCCGTCGAACAGGATGTCTTGCGCCTCCATCTGCCAATCGTCTTGCGTGTAGGGCGCGAGAACGTCGATCATTTGAACCGACTCCAGACCCATCGAGACGAGGTACTTCAGCTCCTGGTTCAGTGCTGCCGCCAGCGCAAAGGCCAGCTTCTGCGGTGAGCCGTAGTACTGGTCGTCGCAGATGATGGCCTGCTGCGAAGGACCGAGGAAGGCCACCTTGAACGGCTTCTGGGTCGCGTTCTGCATCGCATAGACGACGGGCTCGAAGATCGGGCGCTTCCAGGTCACCGGGCTGATCACCGACGCCTTGTAGAAGGGCTTGTACTTGACCCCGTCACCGGGCGGGCCGTAGGGGACGAAGCCGCCGAGGTTCTCTGGAACGAAGTGGAAGATCGGTTCGAGCTGAAACCCCGGCGCTTCCCATTCGTAGTACTGCGCGCCATCGGTCAGGATGTCGAGGCCTGCGGCTTCCTGCTCGTGGGCGCAGAGCTTGCACGCATCCTCGTAGGTCACGCGCAGGTTGTGGCTGCGGTAGACCGGCTCGTGCAGCGAACCAAGGACTCGTCCTTGCAGCCAGTGCGGACGCGGAAACGCAGACACCGCGGACAGCGGAAGCAACACCTCTTGACCTCGAATCTCCATGGCTTTCACCCTCCCCGTTGGTCGGTTTTTGACTGGCTGCCTCTGCACAGCGCGGTCACGGCACTGACAACGCGCGCAGGTGACACGAGCACTTCCGCTTCGAGCTCCGAGGCGACCGGCAGCGGCACGTTGCCGGCGCTGACCCGGATGACCGGTGCGGTCAGATGCCCCCACGCTTCTTCTGCCAGGATGGCAGCGATCGATGCGCCCCAGCCGAGTTGACCCGGGTTCTCTTCGACGATGACGACACGCCCGGTCTTTTGCACCGAGCGCAGCACGCTGGCGGCATCGAGCGGCACCAGGCAGCGCAGGTCCAGGATTTCGGCGTCGATCCCCGCAGCGGCCAGCTGGGCCGCCGCCTTCACGCAAATGCCCACCGTGATCGATAGCGCCACCAAGGTCACGTCGCGGCCTTCGCGCACGGTGCGCGCCTGGCCGAGCGGAATCAGCTGCTCGCCGGGCGGGCAGTCTTCCTTGCTCGCATACAAGGCCTTGTGCTCGAACACCATCACCGGGTCGTTGTCGCGGATCGCCGCGGCCAGCAGTCCGAACATCTCGACCGGCGAGGCGGGCGAGACGATCTTCAGGCCCGGCACGCACATCGCCCAGTTCTCCAGCGACTGGCCATGCTGCGCGCCAAAGCCCATGCCGCCAGCACCGTTCGCACTGCGCAGCACCAGCGGCATCGTCACCTGGCCGCCCGTCATGTAGCGGGTCTTGGCCACTTCGTTGGCGACATGGTCCCAGCAGGTGGCGTAGAAGTCGGAGAACATGATTTCAGCCACCGGCCGCAGACCCGCCATCGCGGCACCCATCGCCGCGCCGACGATCGCCTGCTCGGAGATCGGGGTGTCCCAGACCCGCTCGGCGCCGAAGCGCTCCTGCAGGCCCAGCGTGGTCTTGAAGACGCCGCCGCAGGCCACGTCCTCGCCGAGCAGCACCACGCGTTCGTCACGCGCCATCTCTTGCGCAAGCGCCGCAGCCACGGCGTTGCGATAAGTCAGTTCCGCCACTGGCAGCCTCCATCGCTCCATACATCGCTCCAGGCGTCGCCAGGGTCGGGCGGCTCGGCGGCGAACGCACTGTCGGTCATGGCCTCGATGCGAGCCACCGCGTCGGTGTCGAAGGCGGTCAGATCGGCTTCCGAGACGCCCGCCTCGCGCAGTACGGCGTGCTGACGAGGCAGCGGGTCCCTGGTCTTCCAGCTGGCCACCTCCTCGGCTGGGCGGTAGGCCGCCGGGTCGAGTGCGGAGTGGCCTTTGAGCCGGTAGGTGTCGGCTTCGATCAGGCTCGGCCCATCGCCCCTGCGCGCGCGGTCAACAGCCTCGGCAATGGTCGAGCGCACCGCAGCCACATCGTTGCCGTCAATCAGGATCGGGCGCAGCCCATAAGCGGACGCCCGGTCCGCAGCCGGGCGGGCGACGGGAATCATGGTCGAGATCGGTGTGTACTCCATGTACTGGTTGTTCTCGCAGATGAAGATGACGGGCAGCCGCCAGACCGCCGCCAGATTGACCGCTTCGTGGAAGGCGCCGATGTTGACCGTGCCATCACCGAAGAAGCACAGCGTGACTTGCCCGGTGCGCTTGATCCGGCTCGCCCAGGCCAAGCCGCAGGCCACCGGCAGATGGGCGCCGACGATCGCGTAGGAGCCGTAGTAGCCGTCCTTGACGCTGGTGATGTGCATCGAGCCGCCCTTGCCGCCACAAACACCGCCTTGGCGTCCCAGCAACTCGCGCAGCACCGCCTCGGGTGAAGTGCCGCGGGCCAGCGCATGGGCATGGCCGCGGTAGGTGCCGATGGAATAGTCGTCGGGACGCAGCGCCGACGCAGCGCCAACTGCAATGGCCTCCTGCCCCAACCCCAGGTGCACGGGCCCGTGGATCTGACCCTGGCGATACAGCCCGTCTACCTTCTCCAGGAATCGACGGATGAAGACCATCTCCTTGTAGAGCGCGAGGGCCGTCTCGTGGGCCGCAGAAGGGGACGACTCGGCGATGGGATCAGGTGTGGGCATGACGAGAGACAGTCAAAAACAACACAGGCAGCCGTAGGCGTGCTGTTGTGTCGAAGGGGTTCCATCCCAGGGGTGCGGGAGGGCGGGCGCGTCGGGCTTGCGCAGGGCATTGCTGCCGCCGCATGACGCGCATGACCATGTTGTTGGCACCTGGGCGCCGGACAGCACGAAGCTGCGGAACTCGTGTCCGCAGTCGCTGCAACACAAAACATAAACGGGCATCAACAACCATCAAGGGTGGCGCACTGGCCTCAGTCCGCTCGTCAAGCAAGAGCTTGCAACACAGGGGAAAGCGCCAAGACCAATCGACATCGTTTTTCGTACATTGCTCGTGCTTGATCACCTGAGCGCCCAAGATGTTCGCAGCAGTTCGAGGTGGTCATAACTATGGTTTGCCCGCACCACCGCACCATCTCGGGCCTGCGAGGCGTCAACAACAGGAGGCAGGAGACAGACGATGAAGATCGGCAACCAGGAAATCCTGATTCCCACCAGCATGGTGGGCAACTATCCGAACCCGCGCTGGTGGGATGCGACATTCGCCAGGGCCTTCACGGGCGACCAGCAGCCACCCGACTCGATGTCGCAGGAGGCGCTCGAAGATGCGATGGCCGCAATGGTTGCGGACCAGGAGGCGGCCGGCCTGGACATCATTTCCGATGGCCGCCTCCAGGGCGACAACTACGCTGACCAGGCCCTGTACTACTACCTGAAGCGGCTGGGCTACGACATGCAGGGCGGGCACCTCGGCTTTGCGATCTACAGCCGCCTGCACAGCGCCACCTTGGCTCAGCCGGTGAAGCGGCACGGTGCGATGATGGTGCAGCAGGCCAAAGCGTTGCGCCGCGCGACCAAGAAGCCGATCAAGGTGCAGTACACCGGGGTGCAGGCGCTCGCGCAGAGCACCAACGACCTGTACTACAAGTCGAGCTACGAGCGCGCCATGGCATTGGCCGCCGCCATCAACGAGGATCTGAAGGAGGTCGAGGCCGTCGGCGCGGACTTCATTCAGCTCGACGAGTTCACCTGGCCGTACTTTTTCGAAGACTACGCGATCGAGGCCTTCAACCGGTGCGTCGAAGGCATCGACAAGGCGAAGATCATCGTCCATGTGTGCTGGGGCAACTGGGGCGGCACACCTGCCTACCTGCCCGATGAGGAGAGCAAAGCGGGTGATGTCATCGACGTGACCCAGCGCAAGGGCTCCTATCCGGCCGCGACATCAACGGTCATTCCCAAGGCCTACGAGACAAAGATCAGCGTGCTCAATCTCGAGAGTTGCGGCCGCCGGTCGGACGACCTGTCCGGGCTCGAAGTGATCAGGCAGCACCCGCTGCCGCCGAACGTCGATTTCTGGGCCGGGGTGATCGACGTGAAGAGCACGATCACCGAGACGGCGGAAGAGGTCGCGGCTCGCATCCGCAAGCTGCTGGAGTACGTGCCGGCCGAGCGCCTGGGCGTGACCACCGACTGCGGGCTCACGATGCTGCAGCGGTACATCACCAAGGGCAAGCTGCACGCGTTGGTTGCGGGCACGCAATTGGTCCGCAAAGAGCTTGAGGCCGCCGGCAAGAAGATGGCGTAGTCAAACCGGGGCGGCGCTCGCTCCACTGCGAGTTGCAGCCCCGGTGACCCACAGGAAGGCTCGTCATGCCGGTTCTATTGCTCGAATGCCCGGACTGCCAACACCAGTACCGCAGTCTGGTACTGGCTGGCACCCGTTCGCCGCAGGTTTGGGTGTGCTCGAAGTGCGGCAGCGAAGCCGTCGCACCCAAGGTGGGCTCCTGCCCCATCGAGCACCCGTGGGAGAGCAGCAATCCGTACCAAAGTGCATGCTCTTGCTGCGGACTCTGACCCCGTCAACGCCGGCCTGGCGCTCCGAATAGACGCTCGAAGATGGTCACTCGCTCGGGCGAGTCGGGTTCCACAGAATCACCCGTGAATCGCGCTCGTAGGCCTTGCCAGCGGGAAAGCTGACGAGCTCGAATTGCATCCCCCACGGGCTGCGGAAGTAGACCCACCGCTGACCGGCACTGGGCCCACGGGCGACGGTTGGTTCGCCCATGATCTCGACGCCCTGCTCCCGCAGGTAGTTCAGTGCGACGTCGAAATCATCCACGTAGAAGGCGATGTGGTGCCCGCCGATGTCGCTGTTGCGCGGCTGAGGCGCAGCGCCATCCGCGGGCTCGTACTGGAACACCTCGAAATTGGTTCCGAACGCACAGCGGTAAAACCGCAATTCACGGATGACGGTGCGGGGGTGCACTCCGAGGTGAGTCGACATCCAGTCGTCGTCTCGTTCGAACGGGCCCTGCGAGTAGACGCGCTCGCAGCCGATGATGTTCACGAAAAAGTGCTCGGCCTGATCGATGTCAGGCACGGTGAAGCCGATGTGCTCGGCGCCACGCAGTCCGGGAATTCCTGACGCCATCGTCAATCTCCCCTGGCTCAGGCAGGCGACGCCTTTTCGCGCTGGAGCCGCTCGAACTCATCCAGGATGATGGCCGTGGCGATGGTGCCGATGCGTGTGCAGCCCACGTCGATCACCCCCAGGGCAGCATCCAGTGAGCGCACACCCGCCGCTGCCTTCACCTGCACCCGCGGCCCCACCGACGCCCGCATCAGCTTCATGTCTTCGAGGGTGTAGCCGCTGGGGGCAAAACCGCTGGAGCTCTTGACGAAGTCCGCGCCAGCCTCTTCGACCAGCTTGCAGGCCAGCACTTTTTGTTCGGTGTTCAGGTAGGCGATTTCGATGATCACCTTGACCAGCGCCCTGCCCCTGGCGGCATCGACCACGGCCTGGATCTCGCGCCGCACATAGTCGCTCTGGCCCGAGCGCAACTTGCCGACATTGATCACCATGTCCAGCTCGGTCGCGCCATTTTCCAAGGCGTCGTGCGTCTCGCATACCTTGGCGGCCGTGGTGTTCACACCGTGTGGAAAGCCAATGGTGGTGCCAACCGCGATGCCTGTGCCGCGCAACATGGAGACCGCCAGCGGCAACTCGCACGCCTTGATCGCCACGCTGGCCACGTTGTAGCGCTTCGCCAGTTCAAGTTGCGCAACGACGTCGGCTTCCGTGAGATCGGGGTTCAGGACGGAGTGATCAATGGTCTTCGCCAGTTGGGCGTAAGTGATGGTTTGGCGATCCAGGGCGGGAATCATCCGGGGCTCCTTCAGGTCATGGCGTCAGTGTTGCTGGTGCCGGGCAAATCTGTCCAGTATGCGGGCAGTCGCCGTGGCGCCAATGCGGGTCACGCCGGCCCAGGTCAATTCGGGGCGCAGCAGAGGTGCCCCCAGTCGCACGCAAGTCGCAGCGGGGCTTGCAGGCTGATCCACTGAAATCCTGCTGCAAACGGAACAGGGAACCTGTTTGGTCATTACACGGAAATACCAAGTCCGGCTAAGCGCTCTTAACACCGGGCCTGGCCATCTAGATTCTCCTGACCCGTAGAGGCGCCGGGACAAACTCAGGCGCGCCGCAGTTCTTCGCGGATCGTCTTGCGCACGACACCCTCCAGGCTCTCCGCCTGAATGGCCTGCTTCAAAGCCTCATTGATCAGCGTCTGATACCCGCGGTCGCCGGCCTTTGCCTTGAAGTGCTCGACCACCGCGCCATCGAGAAAGATGTTCACGCGCTGCTTGTTGGGCAGTACTGCGCCAGCCGGGCTACGTTTGCGCAGCACCAGCGTACCGGCGGCGATGTCGGCCTTGCGCAGGGACGCATCCTCGCGCGCTTCAGGTGAGGTTTTCACGGTAGATGGCTTGCTCATGTCGGTCTGCCTTGCGCATCGAGATGATGCGGATGTGGTCCTCCGTTTCCGCGGTGACGACGACAACCAGCGTGTCGCCCAGCGGGCCCAGCGTCACGAATCGCTCCTCACCGTAGGCAAAGCGGCGATCCTCGAAGGTCACCGTCTGGCCTGACTCGATCACCTTGGGGGCCTCGGCCAGGTTGAGGCCGTGCTTCTTCAGGTTGCTCGCTTGCTTGGCAGGATCGAAGCTGTAGCGCATGGGCTCAGTATATGTATTCTTATGTGTATTTCAATCGCTCGAGCTGCAGCCACGTCAGCTTGCAGGCGCAGCGACGCGCTCGAGAGCGGTACGTTCGCACTGGTCGGCAAGGGCGTGTGCGTGGTGGGGCCAGGCGGCCGCACGGTAGATCTCCCGCAGACGCCGTCGGTGCGCCGCAGCAGATGCGCGGTTCTTGGTTCGCCCCTACATTTACTCCCACTGCGGTGAGGTTGCTGCAGCCCATCCCATCGGAGCACTCCCCATGAAGAAACTGATTTCCGTCGCCGCCGCCTTTGCGTTCGCCTCGGGCGCCGCACTCGCGCACAACTGCCCGAACGAGATCAAGGCCATCGACGCCAAGCTCGCCACCAACCCGAGCATCCCCGCGGCCGACTTGGCCAAGATCAAGACGCTGCGCGCCGACGGAGAAGCTGCGCACAAGGCCGGCAAGCACGACGACTCGATGAAGGCGCTCGGCGAAGCCAAGAAGATGCTCGGCATCTGAACCTCGCAGCGAACGCCTCGAAAAAGGCTGTTCGCATTTCCTGCGACATCGCCCCAGGCTCTGGCCGAAGCTAGCCAGCTTGCCCCATTGCGCCTGCGTCAGACGGATCGAGCCCACCTTCAGCGCATCGGCTTCCGGTGCTGGTTAGCGGCCGGCCTTGGCCAGCTTGGTCAAGGGCGTCTCCCAGACGCGGCGATTGCGATCACCAGGAAACATCCCCCTCGATCGGTTCTCCGTGCTCGCGCCGAACAGCAGCCTTGCTTTATCGTGATCCCTCGACTATTGCAGGGGGCACCATGAACAGACACGTCGGCATCATCGGCACCGGTTCGGTGGGCACCAGCGTGGCAGTCGCAACCCTGCTCTCGGGTGTGGCGAGTGCACTCTGGCTGCACGATCTGAACATGGCGCGAGCCGAGGGCGAGGCCATGGACCTGGCACACGGCGCGGCCTACTACCCCGACTGCGCATTGCGTACAGCCTCGCTGGAAGAGATGCATCAGTGCGATGTGGTCGTGATCGCCGCTGGCCGCAACAGCCGCCCTGGCGAGACGCGTCTGGACTTGCTGCGAGACAACGCCCGCGTAGCCGCTGACATTGGCCGGAGTCTGGTCGGCTTCACTGGCACGGTGGTGATGGTGACCAACCCGGTGGACGTGCTGACGCTGGTGATGCAGCAGAGCAGCGGCCTGCCACCGGAGCGCGTGCTGGGCACCGGCACCATGCTCGACACGGCGCGCCTGCGACAGATGCTCGGGCGCGAACTGGGCCCGGCGACCAACTCGATTCACGCTCAAGTGGTGGGCGAACACGGCGACAGCGAGGTGGTGCTGTGGTCGAGTGCTCAGGTGGGCGGCTTGCCAGTGCGGCAGTGGCCTGGCTGGTCGCAGGCAACCGAGGAGCGACTGGCGCGCGAAGTGCGCGATGCCGCCTATGAAGTCACCCGACGCAAGGGTGCCACCAACCACGCCATCGGCCTGGTGACGGCCAACCTGTTGCGCTGCCTGCTGCGCGGCGAGCGGCGGGTGCTGACCGTGTCGCGCGTTCAGATCGACGCTGCGGCGCAGGCGCTGGGCCTGCAGGGTGTGGCCTTGTCGCTGCCGACCGTGGTCTCGGCGCAAGGCGGCACGCAGGTGCTGCTGCCGCAGATGACCGAGGACGAGGCCGCCGCGCTGAGGCATTCAGCGCAGGTGCTGCAGCAGGCAGCGGGGTCGCTCACAGCAGCGTAGGGCGCGGCGTCGACGGCACCGGGGATCGCGCTGCCAGCGCTCGCTGTTCTTTGGTGTGTACAAAAGAAAACGGGCCGCGAAGGCCCGTATTCATTGGTGGTCTGGCGGTGGGCTGAGTCTCCAGCGAACCGCTCTCAACGTCGAATTCCCGTTGTCAGGGAAATTTACAGGGAATTTGAAACGTTTTCTGCCAACTTTCGACATCGACACCTCGCCTAGAGTGAGTCTCGGCGGGGCTTGCAGGCCGATCCACTGATATTCCGCTGCAAACGGACCAGGGAATCAAATCGGGCCTAACAGGGAAATTGCTGGGCTATGCAGGGGAAAAAGTCGTCGCTGAGCATTGGGTACGGGCTATCCGAACGGCGCGCTAACCGCGCCTTAACAACCCGGCATCGTCTGGGCCGGTCCGATTGATCAAAGCGGTCCCTGATATCAACCTGACGCCACGGCAGTTGCGTCAGGCGGTGGCGGTAAAACGTCCGATGAGACGACCGACGGCAGCGCAACCGAAACCGCTTTCAGCATCGCCATCGCGCCATCGATAACGACACTGCGCTCAGCGTGAGTCGCCAGGGGCAACGGAACTTGACACCAGGAGTCGCTTTCGCGAAACCTGATGCCGCCGGCAAGGAGCGAAGCTCTCACCGCAGGGGATGCCTTCCAGTCCGGTCCCCTGATGCTGAGCCACAGCGGTGAGTCGCCCCAATCAGCCCATTTTTTTGCACTGAAGTTGATGCAAGCGGCGTATCCGCTCAGGCGAAGGTAGCGCCCGTAAAAACCATTGGAGCCAATCGGCCGCAGACCTTTGATGTCAGCCAAGCCGCTGCCAACGAGGGCGCTGGTCAAGGCATTCACAAGCTCGCCGAATTGCAGAATTCTTCTTGCGGTGTCTCCAGTCAACTCTTCGGACCTGAGCGGCAGAAATGCCTCGCTGTCCATCTGGTCACACAACGATGCCAACTGCTTGATGTCTGCAACACACGCAGCATCACCCGCAGCCTCCGTCGCACCCAACAAGGCGCCCAGAAGGGCACGCCAACTGGTGACAGCCAAACTGTGACTGCCCACACGACGAACGCGGCCTGCATCTCCGAGCGGACTTGTTGGGCCGCAACTCCGCCCCGAACTCTCGACCCGCCGGCAAAGCTCCGGCCACAGCACCTCGACGCGCGCTGCAGGTGCCACGAATAGCAGGCAGCGGTTTTCACCGTTGAATGAATCGAGGTATCCGACGGGTTGTCGATCGGTCAGCCCCGCCCAGAATTTCACCTCAACAAGCACCTCGATCTCACCGCCCGCGGAGCGGCCTATCAGGTCGGGTCGAGCGCCGGCTTCGTCAGTCACCTGCGTTTCAAAAGTCAGCTCACCAGTGCCTTGATAGCCGAACTCCCCGATGAATCTGCGCATCGCCTCGCGAGCGATTGCAGACCTCCCAATGACGAAGTTCAGTGCTTCGGTCGCCAGGTTTTCAGGGTGTGAAGAAAAGCTGTGTGCCAGATAAGACAGGACTGACTGTGTGGACGACATTCGAATAAGGCCTTGAGAAAATTCTTCCAGCTACCTTGCGGACGATTTTGGTTTGTCGACGCCAGCGCTTTTGTGAGTCAGATGTAGATCATCGGCTGAGCCGCGACAAAGGAGTGGTGCACCGCCTCCGCACGAAGCGTGACGTTGCGCATCGGGCTCTCCGCCTTGCCGGCACATGGCTTGAATCGATGTCGACGAACAAGACTGTCAATTGCCATGCGCTGTTCTAACAGGCGGTCATGGCCGTCGGGCCTGAACACCGGTAAATTCGTGCGATTGAAGGTGGTGCCGCATCTATCGGCTATCGCCGTGAGCTTCCAGGTACGCTTAGGTCCCGGTTGCTTCTGGGCTCATCCAAACGTAGCCAGACGGAAGGTGTTCACGAAGATGCTGATCTAGCGTGGCTAGCGTCGTCGACTCTGGCAAGGAGGCCGCGAACGCCCTAGGCGCAGCAACGCGGATCGCCGACAAGTGCATAGGGACCAGCATCGCTCGCATGTCCTCCTCAAAGCCAGCATCCGCACTGATCTGCTGGAACGCCCCCTGGAAGGCGTCCACCATTGCCTCCACCATAGACGGACGCACTGGGTCACGCCCGTTGCTCATGGTCGCTCGCATCTGCTTGACCATTTGTGTAGCACTGGGTGACTTCGGTTTTTTGCCCGGGCTCAATACCCAGCGTCCAGCCGCGATACCCAACGCTTGCAACGCCATGTCGGCCTGTTCAGACGGGGAATAGACGCGGTCCAACAACGCGGGGACCAAGCTGCCCAGGTACGTCTCCCAACCAGCCACCAACAGTGCGCGGTGAGTTTCAAGTCGGACAGACAGAGATTGGTCGTTCATCAGAGGCTTTCATCATGCGTCTCAGGCCCGAAAGAGTTGATCGCGCAACAACCAAGATGGTAGTGCTGCATCGCCGCGAGCAAAGCCTGAGAAACATACTTGCCCTTGCGCCGCATGCGCAACCGGGTCGGTCCTGGTAGCTCGCCAACAACCATTCAGCCTACTCAAAGCACGGGGCGGTTCAAGGGGTTAGGCGTTGCTGTTCGCACGTCGCAGCAGCGCGGCGAGATCCTTGATGGATAGTGCGAAAGCTCCGTCAGCATGAACGATGGCATGACAGTTCGCACACAACACGGCAAGTTCGTTGATCTTGGTGACCGAAGGGGCGACTCGGTCGCCTATGGGGTCAAGGTGATGTACTTGCAGCACTGACCAACCGAGATCTCCGAACCGATTAGAGAAGTTGGTATTGCATCCGGCGCAGACGCCCTTTGAGACCTTAAGCGCTTGGCGTCTCAATGCATCGTTTCTGTTCCGGCGAAGAGCTCGCCCTTCGATGAGTTGACCCTCTATGGCCTCCACAGACATTGCGTCCGGGGCCGTTGGTGGTGGTGCTGGCGGCTTTGGCTTCCTTCTTGCCGGGGACGCCCCGCGGAACCGCTTCTCGACCTCTGAGGCGGACAGCACCTTGTAACTCGCCGAAGGGGGGGCGTATAGAAAGGGGGCATCTGTACCTCGCTGCATCTCCCTTACATCGATAAGAAAGCGCGTGCCAACTGGTTGCTCGGTCCGCATAGCGGTAGAGCAGCTCACCTTCATTTCGACTGGCACTCCTTGACCGGGCAGTGGTCGAACGCGAACACTGTTGGAAGACGGCTCTCCAGGGTTCCGATAAGTTTCGACAACAAGTTCCATGCTGATGGCGGTGTAGCGGCGCCTAAAGTTTGACTAAAGCGGCGCCGAAAGGCATGCCCTTCAAAGAAGGGTTAGGTTTGCGGGAACCAATAGGCGACCTGAACCCCTAGTGGATGGAGGGCCGCAGGCTCGGCCGCTGCCAAGTCGTGCCAGTTGGCACGCCTCTCAAGCATGGCCAACGCAGAAAGTGCGCCCAAAGCCGCGTCTCGAAGGTGGTGCCCTTCCCCTTGAAGGTGCGGCAGCTTCGCGAAGACTTTGACCTCGGCGCAGACCGCCATGAGTGCCTTGGGGTGAGCTTCGGTAATCTGGGCAACGGGCCATCGGCTGCGAACAAGGTGCGCGGCGATTGCACCCTCAACCAAACATGCGCCTTGCAAGGAGTTGACATGGCTAACGGTACCTCCGCGTCCGCCTGATTTGCACACGAGCTTCCGCACCATGCTGTCGGCCTGGCGATCACCGGAGGGCGACCAAAAGAGCGGGGCATCGATTCCGACGGCCAAAGGATCTGCGCACAGATGCTTGGCCGCCGATTCAACGGCGGTTCGTGCGCCGCTACACACGCCACCAGCTACAAGCTGAGGCTCGTCGAATGACCCACTGATTACCGCCCACCCGAATGCCGCCGCTCCGCCAGGATCAAAACCTACAACCAGCACGACGTCTCCCCGCGAATCTAACTGTGCATCACGCACTGCTGCTTAACTCTGTGGGCTGCCGCTTAACCAAGTTAATGAAAATCAAGGTAAACCTTTGTCAGACAACGGCTATCCAACCGACACACGTCTGTTCGACACCATTAAATTCGTGCAAAAAGCGGCGCTTCTCGGTGCGACTCTGCCAGTCGCCTCAGTCCAGCGCAACGGTGGGTATTCACCGGCCTTGACACACTCTGTACGGCATTCGCGATCCCCAAGCACACAGCACCTTCGGCTGCGCCTACCAGCCGTTCGCGGGAAAGTGCTCCTGGCCGTGAACAGACCTTGAGCTTCCCATACGAAAGCACGCGCAGGTTCGTTCGCACACATGGGCATGCTGCGCAAAACCCCACGCCACCTGGTCGAAGCCACCAGCTACCTCAGCCGTCTACAGACGTCTTATAGACATAGACGCGACCGGTCAGCCAAACCCCGGGTAGCTCGAAACGATGGGGTCACCGAATGGCGCCCGCCATTCCGACGACTCGTAGCCCTTCAGCAGTCGCTGAATACGTTGGGCCGCTGGGTTCAACTGCTCGACCGATACCTCGGCTTGAGCCAACCACGCCGCGCTCACAGCTGGCAGCGCTTCAGGGGATTCCGGCACCTGGCGCTTGAGATGGTCCAGGTACACACGGGCTTGTTGGTAACGCTGCCAGGCGGCAGCCTCGGTGATGAAGTTGTCCTTGAATTCCTTCAGCCTGCGTGCCTTCTCCTCCGCGATCCGCCACAGGCGGGCCTTCTCTTCCCACTGGCGTTGCTGCTCTTCACGAGCTTCTCGTTGCGCACGCACACCTCGTGCTGCTTCGACGATGCCCACAACAAAGGCGCCGATCTTGTCTTCCAGTCGGGCACGCACACCGTCCGACCAGGTGCTTCTTCCACGGAAGTCTGCGGCCAAGATGAGCTTCAACGAGCCGTTGAATTGGTAGCGGTACTCCGTCGTGCGCCAGTGAAACTTCGGGTGCAAAGTGACCTGCGCGGTGCGTGTGTAGCCCTCGACGAGTGAGAACGTCATCCGCTCACCTTCGGCCTCGATGGCGATGCATTTGGCGTCGCGGTCGCGGATCAGTTTGATCGCCGCTTCGGGCAGGCACCGCTCGATCGCATCGAGCACCAAGCCGGCGCGGTTGATGGTTGCGGTGCTCAGTAAACAAGAGAAAGCCTGCGACGAGCCGGATCGAACAAATCCATCCTTGTCCGGCTTGGCGTTGCTGAGCACGGAGTGGGTGGACGCAGCCGCCCCCGCCAGTTCGGCGATGTCGCGGCTCAGGGTCACAGCGGGTATCGGGATCACTGGTCCTGCGTCCTTGGGCCGCAGCGGATCCACGCGGTGATCGGTGGGGTTGAGAACCACCTCGGACGGGTCCGACTTGGGCAATGCCGGCTTAGTGACGGGCTTGCCATGGGCGACCTTCGCCCAGTGGCCGACCGGGGGCGTCGGGATGTTGTGTTTTCGGCAGGCCTTGGCGAGGCCGACGTCGGAGATGTCGAACTCCTTGGCCAGTTTGGTCAAGGGCGTCTCCCAGACGCGGCGATAGAGGTCTTCACGAGAAATCTTCATGTCTACGAAGATGGTCCGTGGCGGTGGCGACCATCACCAGTGGTTGCGATCACCGCGAAATATCTCACTCGGTCAGTCCGACCTGAATCGCAGTGATGCGCCCTCGCCTGCTGGCGCCAATGTCATGCTGGCCTCCATGCATCGCCCGGCGTTGGCGCCGACGTCGATGTGAGTCATGTATCGGCGTTGCGGCGAGCTAGCAAGTCAGCGTCCCAGTTCAACCCTGAGTCGGTGCGCAGCTCATATGCCGTGGCTTGGTCGGTGATCGGCTTCCGGCTCCAATCGGCGCCGGAGGGAACGGCCTGTACAACGCTTTCGAAAGAACTCGGCTTCCGTTCGCAAGGTCACACTGCGTCCGCCTCCCTTTCATTTTATGTGACTGTTGACTGTCGTATATGAATGTCTCATACTTTGAGGCATGACGACGCCAACCACCCCACCCGACGAAGCCGCCCCTCCGGAGCGCTTCTCCATCGACGCATTGGCCACGCTCGCCGGGGTCACGCCGCGCACGGTGCGCTACTACATCGCTGAAGGTCTAGTCGACCGACCCGCAGGCGAGAAGCGCGGTGCCCACTACCTGCGGCGACACCTCGAGCAGCTGCTGCTGATCCGCCGCTGGACCGATGCCGGTCTGAGCCTGGACCGCATCCGCGAGCTGATCGCCGGTGCGCCGGAAGACCCCGCACCCCGCCGTGCCCCGCCCGGCTCGGTAGAGGTGTGGAGCCGGGTCACGGTCGCCGACGGACTGGAGGTTCAGCTCGAACCCGGCCGTGCCGGCCTGACCCCCGAGCAGGTGCGCCAGCTCGTGCGTGGCATCACGGCGCTTTACCGCCAGGTTCGCAGTTCCAGTGGGGATGCGGTCGGGCCTGTTCCCGCTTCTACGTCCAGCCCCCGATTTCCCAGTCCCTCGAACATCAGCCAGGAGAACGACGATGAGTGACGAACGCCTTCACTTTGCCCTGTCCAGCAAGGACAGCGATGCCCCCTCCCCTGTTCTGGTGGGTGTGCAGGCCCACGGTCGGCTTGATGCGGTGCTCTTCGAGCTCACATCGCGGGAGACCTACCGCAACACCAGCGACCGGGTCCTCGAGGTGGTCTACACCTTCCCGCTGCCACCGCTGGCCGTGTTGCTGGGCTTCGCGTCGGAACTCAATGGCGTGCGCCAGGAGGGTGTGATCGTTGCCAAGCGTGTTGCCGAGCGGCAGTACGAGAAATCGCTGGAAGCGGGCGACGCCCCGGTGATGCTGGAGGCGCACAGCGACGGACTGCACACCGCCAACATCGGTAACCTGAAGCCCGGTGACGAAATCGTTCTCGAGGCCCGCTTTGCGCAGTTGATCAGCTTCGACCAGGGCCGCCTGCGCGTGTCGATTCCGACCACGATCGCCCCGCGCTACGGCCAGCCCGAACAAGCGGGACTACAGCCGCAGCAGGTGCCACTGGCGAGCCTGGCGGTCGAGTACCCGCTGGCACTGACGCTCACGATCGGTGAGGCCCTGGCCGGCGCCACCACGGAGTGCCCGACGCATCGGTTCGAGACCCGCCGAGCTCAGGATGGCTCGACCATCCTGGAACTCGCCGCAGACGCCCGGCTGGACCGCGATGTGGTGGTGATCGTGACGCCCCGTGAACCGCGTCCGTCCTTGCTCATTCGGGCAGATGACGCGTTCAATGCGTCAGCCCCACGGGTGATGATGGCGGCGCTGCAGCCGGCGACCCTGACACCGCGCAAACGGATTTCACTGAAGCTGCTGGTCGATTGCTCGGGCTCGATGTCCGGCGACAGTATCACCTCGGCACGTGCTGCCCTGCGCGGCGTGGTGGCCGGGCTGAGCGAGGACGACTGGCTGAGCCTGAGTCGGTTCGGCACGACGGTGGAGCACCTCTTCGCGCCGTCGCTGGCCAAGCCGCAGGCGCTGCGATATCTGCGGCCGCTGATCGACGACATGCAGGCGGATCTGGGGGGCACCGAGATGGAGGAAGCGCTGAGGGCTGTCTTCGAACTGCCCCGCGACGCGGATCAAAGCAGCTCCGATGTGCTGCTCATCACCGACGGCCAGATCTGGCAGTCCGATGAGCTGGTCGCCGCGGCACGGGCCAGCAGGCATCGGATCTTTGCCATTGGCGTGGGGGCGTCACCGGCTGAAGGGGTACTGCGCGCGCTGGCGGAGGCCACGGGCGGCGCGTGCGAGTTCGCCACGCCTGGCGAATCGCTGGAGGCGGCCGCACGGCGCATGCTGATCCGCATGCGGCCGCTCGCCTTCACGAACGCTCGCATCGACTGGGGCTGCACCCCGGCCTGGACGTCCGGGCCTTCATCGTTCATTTTTGACGGGGACACGGTGATTGCACTGGCGGGGTTCAGCGATGGCACGAAGCCCCATGCGATCCGGCTGTTGGCCGAAGACGTGCAGGGCAAGACGGTGGAACTGGCTCGCGTTGAGGCCGAAGCGCCCTGCTCTGGTGACCGTCTGTCGCGGATCGCTGCGGCACGGCGCATGGCTCAGTCCAGCGACGCCGATGCGCTGGCACTGGCCGTGCAATACCAACTGATGTCAAGAAACACCAACTGCATCCTGGTGCACGAGCGTGCCGAGGCCGAGAAGACTGCAGAACAGGCCGAACTGCATCGGGTGAGCTCGATGGCCGCGGCGGGCTGGGGTGGGATCGGGTCCGTCGCGCCAGTCAGCCTGTCGACTCCCTACCCCTACTACTCCACCGTCGACTACGATTCCATGGAAGGCTTAGAAAGCGACAGCTTTTCTAGGGAGGCAGCGCCGCCTTTGTGGACCGTGCGCCCGGTCGAGGGACGCTTCAACCCGGCCGAGGACGCCATGGCGTTGGAGTGGGCCCAAGCCCTCAGCGAGGCCCGCAGCAAAGAGAGGCCGGCACGAGCAGGCGAGAACGACTCCGCACAGCAGCGTCCCGCAGAGGTTAACGAGGCAACACCAACCACACTCGAAAACATCGCACGGTTGGTGGCAGATCACCTTGCAGCGGGTGAAGGCATTGAGAGTCTGGGGTCGACCTGCGCAGCCTTGACGCTGCACGACGACCTGCAACAGGCCCTGGCGGAGGCGGTGACTCTGGGCCTGCGCCCCGAACAGTTCTGGCTGCTGTTGGCGTTCTGGGTGAGCACGCGCAAGCAGGGTCCGGCAGACGCAGGCATAGCAATACAGCTGCAGCCGCTGATCGAGACAATCGACGCCGATATGAGGACGGCGGCCCTCGAGGTGCTGGAAGAAGGTCTGGCGGCCTATTGCAACGACAGCTGGGAGCTATCTTTCTTGCGGACGCTGCGACACAGCTTGACTCAGACTTGACCGACCTGCTGCTTGGCGCTGAAGAGCCGTTGGCTGTTCACCGCACAGGTTCAGCCCAGACCCCCCCCATTGCAGCAGCGACGGAAGCAAAGCCATCGGGTGGGTTTTGCTGGATGAGCACTGCCGCTTCGGGGTCCGGCGTGTGTTGACCCGTAAGTCCGGCTTGCACCGAGCGCACCGATTCGATCAACCGCTACACGACGGAAGGACGGGCTCCTTGAGCGCTCCACCGCTGCCCTAATGCCGCGCCGGCCTCAGTGCTCAGTCTTGTTGATGTAATGTTTTTTCATTAACTTCTAGCCACTCTTTGACTGAGTCGTCGTTCCACCTGAACCACTGCGTGCAAATGGCGTAGTCGAAGTCGCCTTTTGTGAAGCCGAATTTCCAGGTCCATCGACTCACACCCTTGTTCTTTACTGCATCCCTTCTCGCCTGAGAGTCAGCACGAGTCGGAACCCTTACCAGAAGAGGAAAGTTGATACCGAATACCTTCTTAGAGTATTGGCTGCCGCAGAAGAGATCAACTTGCTCAATGGACATTCGCGCCAAGACGCGCGAGATACGACGCTGTATCTCGGAGTTGTCGAACGGCCGCTCAATATCAGACTTGATCGAAGCATGCGAGCCATCTCCGCTCTCGCGCCCAAGTTGATACTCGGAGTGCTGCCTATCCCTGGAGGGCGATGCGTCAGAACGTTCGAATGAATCCAGCAATCGCTCGATGACATTAGATGGCTTATCAAACCCCTTTGCATGACTTTCGAGTCGAGCGTAGACAGTGTCGGTCACTTCAATAGTTCTATTCATGATGAGCGCGTCCTTAGTTAAAGCATCAGGGTTCTGTAATGTAACACACCAAATAATTTTGTCGCAATACATTTGTGTCGACGCTGGCCGGGCCGTGATGGCGCGGCGCCACAGGCCGGCGAGGTGGCCGCTTGACTTGAACCAACCAGCCGCCACGAGTTCCGGGACGGTTCAGTCCGGCGTGATGCTG
Organism: Rubrivivax sp.; assembly: GCA_027490215.1. Classification (GTDB taxonomy): domain Bacteria; phylum Pseudomonadota; class Gammaproteobacteria; order Burkholderiales; family Burkholderiaceae_C; genus PBB1. Next base: position 159,818 of record JAIXYO010000027.1, on the reverse strand, counting down.
GCCGCTGGCCCCGCCTCGAACACTTCCAAGGACGGCACCCGAAGCAGGGACGCCGCCTGCTCCGCCGGCGCGGTCAGCCACGCGTCGACATCCTCCAGCTCAACCGGGATGACCGAGCGCTTGTCCTGCTGATCGGGACCCAGCTTTGGTTCAGGCTTGTGCATACGCCGCATCAGCGGGTGCGCATTGGCGTTGATGGTGAGCATCGTGTAGCTCTCGACGATCTCGCCGGTGGCCTTGTCGATCCAGGCGTTCCACAAGCCCGCCAGGCCCCACGGCTGACCGTCAGCACGGCGGAAGCGCCACCACACGTTCTTGCCCGTCTCCCAGTTCGGTTCATCGAACGAATCGGCCGGGATGATGCAACGCTGACCGCGCGCCCAGGGGTGCTTGAAGGTGGCCATGCCGGCGAGCTCTTCAGATCTCGCGTTGCTGCTGCTGTAGGTGAGCTTCGGAGACTTGGCGAACCATGGGATAAGGCCCCACTGGCCGATCACTGCCTCGCGTTCACCATCAGCCGAGGTGCGAATGAAGGGGCCCGGGCGGCTTGGGAAGATTTCGGTCTTCGGCCACCGAAACGGTTGGTCTCGGCCGATGTGCCAGTGCCGTTCGATCGCGGCCTGGTCGGGAGTGATGTACCGCGTGCACATCCGGGCATCGTAGCGATCGGGAACTGGTGTTCGCCATTGCAGTTGGGGCTGTATATATGTACAGTTTCGACATGGGAGCGACTCAAACCTCTTCGCGTGACTGGCTGCGCGCCGTGTCCGAGCGGCTCCAGCAGCAGTGGCCCAGCATCGACCCGCAACGACTGGACGATCTGGCGCTGGATCTGTCGCGCGATGAGCGATTGCGCGCCCTGCCAGCGCGTGACGCTGCGGAGGTGTGGCTGCAGCCAGTGACGGCGCGCGACTGAGATCTTTCCGATCGCTCCAGCGTGGGCACCCAAGAGTGTGTTGTGCACGCGTGCTGGACGCCAGAGCGTCGGATGGCCGTTCGACACCAACAAGGCTCGGTCGATGTGACTTCAACACTGGCCCCACCAATTGGGGGATGAGTGGCTCAGTTTTAGGTCGGCGCCTACATCGCTTGGCCCGCAGGAGCTACAGCGTGAAAAGTTCTTGGTCGAGAAACCGCCCGGTCTCGCGGAGGGCTGGAAAAAGCTCGCTATCGGCGAAGCCGCAGCCTGATGCTGTGAGCGCCCGCTGCCCTTGCTTTTCCGCGGCTTCCGGTGAATGTCCGTGCCCGCGCTTGAGCGCTTCCAGCATCTGCGAATAGCCAGGCTGCCATGCGCTCAGTTCGGGAAAACTTGCTCGCATCGCCGCGAGGATGCGCATACCCGCCCAGTCGAGGTCACCCCAGAAATAGGAAGGCTGCCCGCCCCGGCCGAACAGCCACGCTTCGAACCCGTCTCGCAGGTCAGGGTTCATACCCCCTCGCTGGGAGTAGAAGAGCGAACTGCCATCGGGCGTGCGCAGCCGTTGGGCGCTGCCTTTGAAGCCGGACGCAAACACGAGCGCCAGCTCCTCGAAGACCGGCTTCTGGGAGCGAATTGCATGCTCGAAGCTCATCGCGTTTTCGATGAACAGCACGCCGCGAAAGCCCGTCGAAGGTAAGAACACATGCAGCTGGATGGGCGACTCCGGGAACGGGCACTCGTCCAGACCCAGCAGCGCCGCGACCATGCCTTGCCGCTTGTCGAGTACTTTCGACATACCCCAGAAGAGGTGTGAGGACACCTCGCGCAGCAGCAGGGGTGTGTTCGCCATGGGCGGCAGCTCATTCAAGCGGGCCACGACCTCCGACATCGTTCGGTCGGGCAGGTCGATGCAGTAGTCGCCGACTTGGCGCTTGACTTCGTCAGAGGCGGCCAAGCCCGCATTGACCGCGTCTCGCCAGCGCTCGGTGGCGCTGCGCATGCGCTCGGGCCTACCGACGGCAGCACGCAAAGCCTGTTCATCGACCACCGTAACCCTGGGCGACCTGTCGTAGCCCGACCGTACCTTCGCAACACCGTCAGGCTTGACCGACAACCATCCCCAACGAATCAGCTCCGCGAACTGCTCCCAAAGATGTTCCTTGTCTGACTCGAACGAGGCTTCGTACAGGGCCGGCCAGCTCTTCGCACCGAGGCCTACCGATTGAGCGCGGGTCCCTCGCTGTTCGGCGCTGTCGAGACGGTCCACCAGCAAATTGATGAGCTGCAGCATCGCCGGCGACTGCAGCCACAGTGGGGCACTCTCGCTCAAGGCGCCGCCTCCGAGCTGCTTGCGGACGCCACAGCCTGAACAGCATGCAGAATGAAAAGGTCACCTGCTGGGGGCTCGGGCAGTACCGCGGGTACTGGCTCCTTGGCATCGAACTCCACGCGTGCCTGTTCTCGAGCTTTCACGCGATGCGCTTCCCACATGTCGCGCATGCGGTCCTGCTTGTTGAGCCGCTCGTCGCACTCGATGATGAAGTCGAGCTCGCCGTTCATCGTGTCGACGCCAGCTCTGCTGAAGCTGAACTCGCGGTCGAACTCCGGACGCAGACCGCCGGCGCCGCGCGTCGGCATCGCGCTGATGAGCTGCAGGCCCAAGGTGTCGCGCAGGTATCGGAGAACGGCTCGGGCGCGCAGCTCGTCCATTCGAGAGAACGACTCGTCACTGACCAGGAGTCTGAGACTTACGCCCTTGTCGAACAGCTTCATACGGTTGGTCACCACGGCCGCGCGCACGATGTACGCTGGCGTCTCCAGCTGGCCACCAGAGCCCGTGCCCCAGGTGGACAAAGCAATCTTGCCGCCACTGTCGGACTCGTTCCAGATTTCGTAGCGGCGGTAGTTGCGGTAGTCAGCGATGCGCAGCAGATCGCGTTCGGCCCGCTCCTGGTCCTTCTCCAACAGGAGCTTCACCAGCCTGTCGCGAACGCCTCGTTGCCTGTCGGTGAGCGTGGTCGCCGCGAACAGGTCAATGGTTTCTTGAGAGTCGGCCAGCTCGGTCACGGCCTTGAAGAAGCCGTAGTAGTCCTCAAACTCGGGCTCCCACTTGGACCAGTCGATGGTGAAGCGGTCGGTACCAAACTTCAGGTTCTGCAGCTCCGCGTTCATCTGCCGTAGCGTGCGTACTCCGTCATCGACCTTCGCCTTGATTTCGACGCAGAACTGTTTGGTGAAGACATCGTGGAACGAACGCTCGGCCTTCTCTACCTCGTTGCGATTGTTGTAGAGGCCCAGGCCCTCCAGGTCGGCGTGCGTGCCGCCCACAGCTCGCCCGAGCTGGACGAGCGGGCCGTAGCAGGCGTCGAATCCTTCCCCGTCGTGCAGGTAGGGCAAATGAACCTGGAACCGCTCTTCCGTCTTCGCTTTGGCGTTGTGCTCGCTGAGCTGCTCGCGAACCTCGCCCACCCGCATAGCCGGAAGGCTGCGCAAGTGATCGCGGCGTGCTGTCACTTCATTGATGGCGACGACGGTCAGCAGGTCCTCGACCTGCTCCGACATCACGGTGTACGTGCGCTCGGGATTGACTTCGCAGAGCTGTTTAAGGCGACCAATCTGCCGCTGAAGTTCGCACAGCCGCTCATCGCGACGACCCATGATGCCCTTGATGACGTCTTCCGATTTCTCGGTGCGCTCCTGTGCCAACGTGATGGCGCGGCGCGCCAGGTTGCGATCCTTGTCGACTTCACCGAGCTTGCGCTGCAGTTCCGCCAGACCGGTCTCCAGCTCGTTCACCTCGCGCAGGTCCAACTGGCTCAAAGCACTTTGCGCTTGGTCGATTTCGCCCGCGTAGTTGAGTAGCGGGTTGGGGTCGAAATTTGGCTCACGGACCGACGCGAGCAGCGACCGGACATCGGCGAAGGTTTGCCTGAGGGCCTGGAGGTTAGCCAGTCGGCCCTCGGCCTCTTGCAGTTGCTCAATCGTCCTACGAAGCGAGTTCTCTCGCGCAACGCGGCCGAAGACAAGCTCTTGCCGCTCGGTCACGAACATCGTGCGCGAGCCGCTGCCCTTTCCGTCCACGGTCAGCCCGCGGGCGACCTCTCGCAGCTGGTTCGAGTTGTCCACCTTGATGACCGAACCGTACTGCTCGACGAGGTAAGCCCGCGCGATGGGATGGCTCGTATGCAACTCGTGGATGATGGACTCACGAGGCACGCGGCTGGTATCGGCCTTGTCCAGACATCGCTTGCCTTGGACCACCTTCGCCTTAGAGCCCCAGGAATGCAGGAAGTCGATGGTTCGTGACTCCCACTCCGGCTTGACAATGAGATTGAAGCGGGCATTGCCCAGGTAGCCTTCGATGGCCGGTTGCCACTTCTCCGACGCGGGCTCGACGAGGTCGCAAAGTACGAGCACAGACGCTTCCGGCAGCGTTTCGCGTATGCGAGCGACCGCGGCGGCGGTCGGGGGGTCGTAGTTGCCGGAGCCAGTCGCCAGGCGGGACTTGGTGTTCGCCAAGTTCCTGACCGTCGTCTGCTCGACTTCGATGCGGGTCCCCAAGGATGATTCGTCGGCCGCGATAGCCATGGACACGCTGTCCACGGGACCAACCAGAGACCTGAAGACGTCGGCAAGGCCCGCGTTCAAACCCTCGAACTGGTCGCAGAGTTCCAGAAGTTCATCGGGAACGAACGAAGGTGCGTTCAATGCTCGATGCACGGCCGGCACCAGGTCAGCCAGATGCCCGAGCTCCGTTCGAGCGAACGCCTGGGCCACAGCCTCCACGGCCGGAAGCAGACGTGTGAACTCCTTCGGGACGGCCTTGCCTGCCAACTGCCGCGCCACCTTGTCCAGGTTCGCGGCCGAACGCAAGCCCTTGGACAGTTCTTCCAAGACCTTGCGAGCGTTGTTGCTGGCGTTGTGCAATTGCAGGTCCAGCCGCTCTTTGACACCGTGCGCTTCGATGCCCTGCAACATCGCAGTCAGTTGCACCCGGCTGCGATCCAAGTTCTCCCACTGCTCTGTCAGCGTCCGGATGAGTGCGAGGTTACGGTCCTCGATTTCCGCGTCATTCGCAATCTTCCGACGCTCCTCGGTGACACGGGCGTCGTCGTCGCGAAGATGAACTTTTGACAGCAGCAGGTCGTACTGCACCTGCTCCTCGAAGGCGGTTGCCGTGTCATTGATGGCCCCCTTGAGCAACTTCAGACGCGCGACGGTGGCCGAGAGCCGCTCACCTTCTTCGCGCAGGCTGGTCACTTGGCGCATCAGCTCGCTGATACGAGAAATGCTCTCCTGCAGCACCTTGCCGTCGAACTCGAGGATGTCATCGCGGACCAGGTCGTGCACAGACCCGATTGGCTTGTACGCGATGGACTGGCTCCAAGCTTTGGCAGCGTTGGAGGCTTCGTCCCACGTTATCGAGCTGCGGCCACGGAAGCGTCCGTATAGCGCACAGAGGTAGTCCCGCTTGTGGCTGTCGAACGAGACGACCTTTCCATACCGCGACTTCAAGCGCTTGACCAGGTCTTCGACGGCCACCCATTCGCTCTGCTGAGCATCCTTCAGGAAGTCGTCGACGCTCAGGGCGTCGTCATCGACAATGATGAGCTCAAGCCGTTCCAGGCGAGCAGTTCGGCGCTCGCCTTGCCCGTCGACGCGGGCAGCCGCAGCCACTATTGCCGTGAACGGCTTGGCAGCCATCTCACCGTCCTCGGGACGGAAGACAGCAGCAACACAGCCATGTGCGCCGTCGGGCCGCGAGAACAGGCTGTACTCGGCGCCGCAGATGAAAGACTCCAGCGTGCGCTTGGTCTTGCCGCGCCGCTGGGTGCCGTGCGTTTCCTCCTGACCCGGGTTGTACGCGACGATGCCTTGGTAGGACGCCGTCATGACAGTCTGCAGACTGTCGAGCAGTGTCGATTTGCCAGCGCCCGTCGGACCCGTCAGCAGCGTCATGTTGCCGAGGTCGTAGTTGCCGGGCGGCAGCTGTCCCCAATTGGCGAGCACCATTCGGTCCAGCTTCATTCGGCGTCCTCTGCGACAGTGCCAACTTGCTCGACTACGCCATCCGTGTCGAGTGCAGCGGTCATGGCGTCGTTGGAGACAATGCCCAAGATGGTGGGTCGGATGGCCAGCAGCGCGTCTTCATCTGAAATGGCAAAAGTGGGCAAGTAGCTCAACAGCCGATGGCGACGAAGCTCCGCCAGCAACTGCATCTTCTCGGTCGCGCCGTTTGGTAGCGGCCGCTTGAGCTGGGTCTGCAGTGCCACTGCCAACTCCTCGATGCTGATGAGCGCTTCGCCCTGCGGCTGGATGTCGCCGGTGTTGAGCTTGTTCTGATACAGGAACCGGAGCGCCAGCGCCGCGGCCACGAAGTCGGCAGACACCCGGGCGCGCAGTGATGGCACCGACTCCAAAGGGTCCTCAGGCAGGCCGTCCACCACAGCGCCAGGCGCATACAGCCGATAGAACTGGTTGGTCGTGTCGTGGTGCAGGAGAAAACCGGCGAGGTCGAAGTAGTCTTCAAGCAGCTGCTGAATGCGGCGGGCGTCGTCATACAGCGCCTGCTCGGTACGGTCTTCTTCCCGCACGATGACGCCGTATGAAAACAGCCGGATGACGAGCTCCCGAAACCGCTCAGACTTCATGTTGACCAGGGCCAGCTGGTCGCGCACGACGGTGGAGATGTTCATTTCTTCAGCTCGATTTCGTAGTCGGTGCCGGAGTACGCGGAGTTGTCGAGCCGCGTTGGGAGCCTGCGCACATCGAAGTCCCCCGCACTGCTGCGTGCCGCTTCCACGGCCTGCATGACCTTGAGGACATCCGCGGCCCCTTCGATCGGCATGGCAGAGAGCCGGATGGGGTGCCGAAACACGCGGAGGTCCGCTCGAAGGCCTTCGGCCACTACTTCGTTCGGCAAAGAGAAGGCCTCGGCTTCGGCTCGGGCCAGCGCCGCCGCAAGCCGCTCCTCCCGGGTGCTGCGCGGGCGAATGGTGACGGTGACCGCCTTGCGGCGTTGAGTGGCTGTGCGCAGCTTGAAGCTGGCCGGGTCCAGCAGTCGGACTTCCGCGCCAGCCAGGTGCGCGCCGTAGTGCAGCAGCAGGCGGTCCTGCTCCGCGCGGTCCTCCGTATGCGCGATGCGCTGGATGCCCTGTAGGTACGCGTGGCGAGTCTGACCCGAGCGCAGCATCAGCGATTGCATCGCCAAACCGTTGATGCGTTTCAAGTAGGTCTCCATTGCCTTGAGGAAGCCAGGCTGCTTGGTCTCGCAGGCCGCGTCGACGATGGCTTCAATGCGGATCAAGAGCCACTCGTAGACCGTGGAACCGGCGTGCTCTTTGACAGCCCAGTGCGCGATGTCGTGCAGCTGCTCGTCCATCCGGAGAAACTTCGTATCGTTTACCTGGCGCAGCCGCTCGAGGTTCTGCCGGATGGCTTGCCGATTGAGCATCGCGTTGTCTGCGGTGAGCTGCTTGGAATACTCCCGCTGGAAGCGGTCGAGGAATTCGACGAACTCGCTCCACTGGCGCTGCGCTGAGGCTGTCTGCATCAGGTGACGCACGAGTTCCTGAAAGTAATCGATGCCTTCAGTAAGGTCTTCGATGACCTTCTCGGCGTACTCGTAAGCGTCGACGAGGTCGTGAGCGTCGCCGCGAGGCTGGAGCGCTGCTTCAAGCGCATTGCGGCAACCACGCATGTTGCGCTGGCGGCTGCGACTGGGCCGATCCAGCATCCACAAAGCCTCTGCGAAGAGCTTACCTGGGCGTGAGAAGCGAAACGCTGTGACCAAACCGTGCCGGTCGGCGAACTGCTCAAGCCAGCCGTCCGTCAGCAACGCCCGCATCAGCAAATTCGTGAGCTGCAGCGGTTCGCCATTGGCACTGCTGAACTCGTCAGGCTCGGCATCCAAGCTCAGCCGGTCAGGGTTGTCGCGCACGACCGCTGTAAGCAGTTCGCGCAGCGAGTCCCGCGTCATCGTGTGAGCGTAGTCCGCAGCGGGCCCGTGCAGACGTTCGTACAGCGCGCGCAGGCACGTAACAACGAGCTCACGGCGGGAGCTATTCAGTGGGCGGAAGAAACGCTTGCGCTCGGCTTCAAAGAACACGGGGTCGCTCATTGAATTGTTCCCCGTTCTAGTTGGGCTCGAAGGGACTTCTGAAAAGTGACCGCGCTATTTGATGACAGCTTTCTTGACTGCAGGTTTCTTGACCAAAACTGGATAGGCCGCGTCCAACTATGCCGCTGCGATGCCGTTTTACGGGCAGTACCGAACCGCCACGAGGGTTTAAAGATGCTTCAGTCTCGTAGAGGGCAGACATCTTCAGAAACCTGACCGGTTCTCCCTTTTATGCAAAGTGTTCGTTGCGGAAACATAGTCTATTTAACTGCTCGAGTAGCTCACAGGATGAGCTAGTGACTGAACCGCCCCGGGTTTCGAGGGGCTTCAACTCTTGCAAAGATGGAGCCTCCTCAAAATCCGGGTCGATTCATGATTACTGGGCCATCTTCCAGCGGAATGCCGTGAGGACTACCATGAGCAACCCTCGCGCCGCTAGCGCTTTCGCTCCTTCCAAAGCGCTTCGACATCAAGGTCGGCCTTAGCTTGCTTCATCTTCTCGACCGCCCCCTCCGAGAAGTAAGGAAACTTGGCCGCACCATGCTCGAACGCGTATCGGAGATTAGTGTCCTCATCGATCTTCAAGTGCGTTCGAAGGAATGCCGCTTTGGGGATGGATAGGCCAACGTTCCTGGCCAGCTCTGTCGGAGAAATGTGGTACTTGTTCCTGAGGTCAATCTGCCGCACTGCAGCCGCCTCCCCGACATCGTCGGCCGGAACGAACTTCACGGGTGCGCCAAGCTTCTTGGTGAAATGGACAGTTACTTCAATACCGGCTCCCGACGTCTCCGTTCCAAGGGCCGTCAGACGTGGGAAAACTGCGCCGAACTCGGCGTTCGTGCGAATGGCGTTTTCGACGCGGTCAATGTCCTTCTCTGAAACGGCAACGTCCTCCACCAAGTGAGACTCCATAGCGAGCAGCGCTCGAATGCGTCCGCGCGCCTCGTCACGCGCCCGACGGCCTGGCATTAGCAAATCTCGGATCTGCGTGTACTCGCGGTCCATGAGTATCTCGATGTTCTGTGGCGCATGAGAGGACACAGGAAGCACACGGGTTGGGAGGTGTTGGACGAGGGCGTCCAGGAAGAGGGACTTCAGAATTTCGTCGAACACAGTCACAAGCGCTCGCGCATGCATGTACATCAGGCCCTCGTCGAGCTTTAGAAGCCAATGCTGCTCGGCGTCTCTCAGCGAGTCGACGGCCCTCATAACGCCAGCTTGGCTGTTCGTTATGTGACCAGCGGACTGCGCTAGGTTGGCGCAGCGCGCGAAACCGATCGACGTACCGCTTTTCCTATCAAACACCTCGACTCGCTTCTGAACCAAGATCGCCTTCACAAGCATCTCGCAGGCGTGTTGTAGATGTAGGAGAACGGCCGTGGTTCTTCCATCGTCTTCATAGGAGTTGAAAGCGCTCAAACCTCTCCGGAGGGAGGCGATGCTTTTCGCCTTCAAGGTGCGGGCTTCTCGGATTAGCTTCATTGCGGAAAAGTTATACCGGCGAAATGGGCGACTGAGAATGGCCGGCGGTCTGGCGACCATCACGCCAGGAATTGCGCAGTGATCGCCAAACAGAGAATTCAGCGTCGCCCGTAGGCCCGCACTGTGCGGGGCTCGGGCAAGAAAAAGCCCTCCACGAGGGAGGGCTCAGACTTGCTGGCGGAGCCGGAGGGATTCGAACCCTCGATGCAGGTTTTGCCCACATACTCCCTTAGCAGGGGAGCACCTTCGGCCACTCGGTCACAGCTCCGCAGACATCAGCTTTCGATTCTAGCTGCTCACCATCGCCTTCATGCTCAGGCTGGCGCCTGTTCCAGGTCGAATGCCTTGTGGAGCGCACGCACGGCGAGCTCCATGTACTTCTCGTCGATGACGACGCTGGTCTTGATCTCGCTGGTGGTGATCATCTGGATATTGATGCCCTCCTCGCTGAGGGTGCTGAACATCTTGCTGGCCACGCCCACGTGGGAGCGCATGCCGATGCCGACGATGCTGACCTTGCAGATCTTGGTGTCGCCCGACAGCGTGGCCGCGCCGGTCTTCGGCAGCACAGCCGACTTCAGCAGGTCCATCGTGCGCGCAAAGTCGTTGCGGTGCACAGTGAACGAGAAATCGGTCTTGCCATCGTGCGACACGTTCTGGATGATCACGTCGACGTCGATGTTCGCATCGGCCACCGGGCCGAGGATCTGGAAGGCGATGCCCGGCTTGTCCGGCACGCCGATCAGGCTGATCTTGGCCTCGTCGCGGTTGAAGGCGATGCCCGATACGACGGCTTGTTCCATTTTTTCGTCCTCTTCGAAAGTGATCAGCGTGCCCGACTTCGCCTCTTCGACGATGTCGATGTCCCACGGCGTGAAGCTCGACAGCACGCGCAGCGGCACGCGGTACTTGCCTGCAAACTCCACCGAGCGGATCTGCAGCACCTTGGAGCCGAGGCTCGCCATTTCCAGCATCTCTTCGAAGCTGATGGTGTGCAGCCGGCGTGCCTCTGGCACGATGCGCGGGTCGGTGGTGTAGACACCGTCGACGTCGGTGTAGATCAGGCACTCATCGGCTTTCAGCGCCGCCGCCACGGCCACCGCCGAGGTGTCCGAGCCGCCACGGCCCAGCGTGGTGATGTTGCCCTGCTCATCAACACCCTGGAAACCGGTGATCACGACCACCTTGCCGGCGGCCAGATCGGCCCGCACGCGCTGATCGTCGATGCTCTGGATGCGGGCCTTGGTGAAGGACGAATCGGTCTTGATCGGCACCTGCCAACCCGCGTAACTGACGGAGGGCACGCCCTCGGCTTGCAGGGCGATGGCCAGCAGGCCGACCGACACCTGTTCGCCGGTTGCAGCAATCAGGTCAAGCTCGCGCATGAGTTCGGGGGAACTGCGCTCCGGGGACAGCTCTTTGGCCAGACCGAGCAGGCGGTTGGTTTCACCGCTCATGGCCGACGGCACAACCACCATCTGGTGGCCGGCCCGAGCCCATTTGGCCACGCGCTTGGCCACGTTGCGGATGCGCTCGGTCGAGCCCATCGAGGTGCCGCCGTATTTGTGTACTGTCAGGGCCATGGGATTCAGTGCATCGCAGCGATGCTTTGCTGGTGCTGAGTTCGGGAAAGCCCTCTAGTTTACAAGCGCCAGTGCGGTGCCCGGCGGCAACCTGTCACGCCGGCCCGGCCGATTCCCATTGCAGCGTCACCTGTGGCTGCCCCGGCAGGCCGATCACCCGCGCATCGATACCCAGGCCGGGCACGAAGACCAGTTGGCCGCCGCTGTAGACCAGCGGGCCGGCTCGCTGCCAGGCGGGCACTTCGACCGCCTGGAACTGCTTCTTCAGGCTGCGCGCGGGGCGGCCGATGCCGGCCTGGAAGCGCTCGCCGCCTGATCGCTCGCGCAATTCGACCTGTGCCAACCAGGCCAGAGGCACGCCGCCCTCCCCCACGCGCACTGCCCTCAGGCAGCCGCCCCATCCGGGCAGGCGATAGCTGCCGGCTCTGCGAATACTGAGAGTCGCTTCAGGCATCACCGCCACTTCAGCGGCAAGAGCCGAGACACGCCACGTCAAATGCCCCCGATACCGCCTCAACAGACCACCCGCCAGCGGCCACGAGGCCGCACCGTCGCCGAACAGTTCGTCGTTCAGGCGGGTGATCAGCGAGGCGGGTGGCGCAGCACCGGTCTGGCAGCGTAGCCAGGCGCGCAGCGCATTGACCCGACGCGCCACCGAGAGCGCCTGAAGCCCGGCGAGCGTCAGGCCTTCATCGCCAGCGATCGTCGACAGGTCGAAAGCGGCCACCTCGTCGAGACAGGCAGTCGCCTGCTGTGCCCAGGTCGCGGCGGCGGCCAGGGCGGGCTCGACGTCGGGGAAGGCCTGTTCCAGCGCCGGCCAGACACGGAGCCGCAGCCGGTTGCGTGCGTAGCGCTCGTCACTGTTGCTGTCGTCATCGATGTAGACGAGACCCTGCGATTGCACATAGGCCTCGATCGCGGCGCGAGGCTTGTCGAGCCAGGGGCGCGCCCAGCGCAGGCCATCACGCAGGGCGCTTTGCGGCATGCCCGACAACCCCGCCACACCGGCCGAGCGCAGCGCTTGCAGGATCAGCGTCTCGGCCTGGTCGCGGCGATGGTGCGCGAGCAGCACCAGCTCGGCACGGTGGCGCCGGGCCAACCGCCTGAGTGCGGCATAGCGCTCGCGGCGGGCCCAGGCTTCGATGCTGTCGCCGGGCTGCGGCTGGCTGCGCAGCCGAGCCACGGCGAACGACAGCGGGTAACCCTCGGCCGCCCAGCGCGCACATTGATCGCGGCAGTGGCGCTGCCACGAATCGGCGTGGGTGCTGAGGCGGTGATTGACGTGCAAGGCGACCACGGCAACGCCTAGATCACGCGCAGTGACCAGCGTGGCATGCAGAAGTGCGGTGGAGTCGCGGCCGCCGCTGTAGGCGACGGCCACACAGGGCGGCTGTGGCGAAGACGTCACGCGCCGCCGCCTCGAAGGCTCAACGGTCGGTGGTGTCGGTGAACCGGCCGTAGGTCTGCAGACGCTCGTAGCGGCGTTGCAGCAGTTCCTTCGGCTTCAGGTCGCTGACCTGGCGCAGCGCATCGTTCAAGGCTCGCTTGAGCTGCGCGGCCATCGCCTTGACGTCGCGGTGGCCGCCGCCGACGGGCTCGTTGACGATCTTGTCGACCAGCCCCAAGGCCTTCAGGCGGTGCGCGGTGATGCCGAGTTGCTCAGCCGCATCCGCGGCGCGCTCCGAGGTCTTCCACAGGATCGACGCACAACCTTCCGGCGAGATGACCGAGTAGATCGAGTACTGCAGCATCAGCAACTGGTCGCCGACGCTGATGGCCAGCGCACCGCCCGAGCCACCCTCGCCGATGATGGTGACGATGATCGGCACCTCCAGCTGCGCCATCTCGAAGATGTTGCGGCCGATCGCTTCCGACTGACCACGCTCCTCAGCACCGATGCCAGGGTAGGCACCGGGTGTGTCGACAAAGGTGAAGATCGGCAGGCCGAATTTCTCGGCCAGCTTCATCAGGCGCAGGGCCTTGCGATAGCCCTCCGGACGCGACATGCCGAAATTGCGCACCCCGCGCTCGCGGGTGTCGCGACCCTTCTGATGTCCGATCACCATGCAGGCCTGACCATTGAAGCGCGCCAGCCCGCCGACGATGGACTGGTCGTCGGCGAAGTGCCGGTCGCCGTGCAGTTCCTGGAAGTCGGTGAAGATCTCGTTGACGTAGTCCAGCGTGTAAGGCCGCTGCGGGTGACGCGCGATCTGCGTCACTTGCCAGGGGGTGAGGCTGGAATAGATGTCCTTGGTGAGCTGCAGGCTCTTCTTGCTGAGGCGGTCGATCTCTTCGGAGATATCGACCGCCGATTCGTTCTGCACATAGCGCAGTTCATCGATCTTCGTTTCGAGATCAGCGACGGGCTGTTCGAATTCAAGGAAGTGTCTTTTGCTCATCCCAGGGGCTTCTCGCGGTATCCGTCGGCATCAGGTACCGAACGGGTCAGTAGTTTACGGGCACCGGGTCGAGGCTGCGCCAGATGTACCAGGTGGCGACTGACCGGAACGGCGCCCAGGCATCGCCGACCTCGCGGGCCTCGGCGCGCGACACCGGCTCGCCGCTGAAGTAGTTGACGCTGATGCCCTTGATCAGCCCGGCATCGTCGAGCGGCAGCACGTTCGGGCGGATCAGGTGGAACATCAGGAACATCTCGGCCGTCCAGCGGCCGATGCCGCGGATCGCGACCAGTTCGTCGACGATGGCCTCGTCGTCCATCTCGGACCACTGCCGCTCATGCACCGTACCGGCCGTGAAATGCTGAGCCAGGTCGTTCAGGTACTCGACCTTGCGCGCCGACAGGCCGGCCGCACGCATCTCTGGCAACCGCAGCTTCAGCACGCTCGCCGGCCGCAGATGCTCGGCGCCGCCAGGCACCGCCGCCACGAAGCGGTCCCACACCGTCTGAGCCGCCTTCACCGAAATCTGCTGCCCGACGATCGACCGGGCCAGTGTGGTGAAGGCATCGCCGCGCCCCTTGAGGTGGCCGTTGCCGCACTTCGGGATCAGCTTGCGCATCACCCGGTCGCGCTTCGCAAGGTGCTTGCACGCATCCTCCCAATAGGCGGGTGGTGTCGTCAGGGCGGACACGGTCAAGCCTTGACCCAGGTGGTGCCTTGCGGGGAATCCTGCAGCACGATGGACTGCGCTGCGAGCTCCTGGCGGATCTGATCTGCTCGCGCGAAATTGCGCGCTGCCTTCGCGGCCTGGCGCTCGGCGATCAGGGCATCAATGCGCGACTCGTCGAGCCCGCTGCCCGCCTGCAGGAAGGTCTGCGGAGTTTGCTGCAACAGGCCAAGGACGCCGCCCAGCAACTTGAGCAGCCGCGCGGCCTGCGGCGAACGGGTGCGATTGACCTCGCCGGCCAGATCGAACAGCACCGCAACCGCACCGGGCGTGTTGAAGTCCTCGTTCATCTCGGCCCGGAAGGTCGCAGCCTGCGGCTGCGTCCAGTCGATCTCTGCGCCTTCGTCGTCAGCCACATCCACACTCGCCAGCGCGGTGTACATCCGCCGCAGTGCCTGCCGCGCATCGTCGAGGTTGGTGTCGCTGAAGTTGAACGGGCTGCGGTAGTGGGTGCGCAGCATGAAGAAGCGAATCGTCTCGCCGTCGTAGCGCTTGAGCACATCGCGAATGGTGAAGAAGTTGCCGAGCGACTTCGACATCTTCTCGTTGTCGACGTTGAGGAAGCCGTTGTGCATCCAGACGTTGACGTACTTGTGGCCAGACGCGCCTTCACTTTGCGCGATCTCGTTCTCGTGGTGCGGGAACTGCAGATCAAGGCCACCGCCATGGATGTCGAAGTGCTCACCGAGCAGCGCGCAGCTCATGGCGGAGCACTCGATGTGCCACCCCGGGCGACCCGTGCCATACGGACTTTCCCACTTCGCGTCGGCGGGCTCGCTGTCTTTCGCTGACTTCCACAGCACGAAGTCCAGCGGATCTTCCTTGCCATCGAGCACCGCGACGCGCTCGCCAGCGCGCAGCTGATCGATCGATTTGCCGGACAAGCGTCCATAGGCCGGGAACTTGCGCACCGCATAGTTGACGTCGCCGTTGGGCGATCGGTAGGCCAATCCCTTGGCTTCGAGCGTGCTGATCATCTTCAGCATCGCAGGCACATGCTCGGTGGCCCGAGGCTCGTGGGTCGGCGGCAGGATGCCGAGCGCAGCCACGTCCTCGTGCATCGCAACGGTCATCTCGTCGGTCAGCTGGCGGATGGGAATGTTGCGCTCGACTGCACGCTTGATGATCTTGTCGTCGATGTCGGTGATGTTGCGCACATAGATGACGTCGTATCCCAATTCCCTCAGCCAGCGGCAGGTCACGTCGAAGGCCATCATGAAGCGCGCGTGACCGACATGGCAGAGGTCGTAGATCGTCATGCCGCAGACATACATCCGCACGAGGTTCGCATCGATCGGGGTGAACACCTCTGTCTCGCGGGACAGGGAATTGAAGATGCGCAAGGTCATGAGCAAGGTCGCAAGGAATGCGGCGCCACAGCGAGCCGCACCAGAAATGCCTACAAGGAAACAGGGCCGCGATTGTGCAGCGCGGCCACACGAATGCAGAGCAAGAACAGCACCCGCACCGATCGATTCCTGCCAGAAGCAGCGCACCTACAATCGAGCGAAAGTCAGTATAGCGGCGTGCCCTCGGACGATGCACCATGCTCAATGTCCCGCACGCCCCACCCCTCAAAGCCGCTTCCCCCTGAACCCATGTCCCTCGTTCGACGCCTGCAACTCGCTTTCGCGATGGTGATCCTGTGGCTCTCGGCCGGCATGGCCCATGCTGCCGACGACGTGGCGAGCATCACCCAGTTGTTCCGCTCCGGCCAGCAGACGGAGGCTCTAGCGCAAATCGACGCGCTGCTCGCCACCAAATCCGATCGCCCTGATTTGCGCATGCTCAAAGGCATCTTGCTGGTCGATTCACGTCGCACCGATGAGGCACTGGTGGTGTTCCAGCAACTCACCGAAGACTTCCCCGAGGTCCCAGAGCCCTACAACAACCTCGCGGTGTTGTACGCGGCACGTGGACAGTTCGACAAGGCTCGCGTGGCGCTGGATGGCGCCTTGCGCGCCAACCCCGGCTTCGCAACGGCACACCAGAACCTGGGCGATGTGTACGCGCAGCTGGCACAACTGTCGTACCAGCGCGCGCTGAAGGCGGAGCCCGGCAACACGGAAATCCCGCCGAGGCTGTCACTGCTGCGCAAGTTGAACGAGCCCGCCTCACGCCCATCGCAACCCTGATCCCTGATCTACGCCCTCTTCGAGAGACCGTCCATGCGTCCCAGATTCTTGATTGGTCTTGCCGCCGCGATGCTGGCCGCAGCAGCGGTCACTTCGGCTTTCGCCCAGAAGGTGAACGTGAGCACCAGCCTGGGTGACATCGTTGTGGAACTCAACGCCGCCAAGGCGCCGAAGACGGTCGACAACTTCCTGCAGTACGTGAAGGCCGGGCATTACGACGGCACGGTGTTCCACCGCGTGATCGAGAACTTCATGATCCAGGGCGGCGGTTTTGCACCCGATCTGAAGGAGAAAGCCACCCGCGCACCGATCCCACTCGAGTCGCGCAATGGCTTGAGCAACAACCGCGGCACGCTGGCGATGGCGCGCACGTCAGACCCCAATTCGGCGACTGCGCAGTTCTTCATCAATGTGCAGGACAACACCTTCCTCGACGCTGCCCGGTCACAGGACGGCAACGGTTACGCCGTATTCGGCAAGGTCGCCTCCGGCATGGAAGTGGTCGACCGCATTCGCGCGGTGCAGACAGGTAACCGCGGTGGTCTCCAAAACGTGCCGCTGCAGCCGGTGACCATCATCAAGGCCACGGTCGCGCCCTGAGCGCAGCCCGTATCAGATTCTTAACCCCACGGAACCACACCATGGCAACCCAAGTTGAATTGCACACCTCGCACGGCCTGCTGCTGATCGAGCTCGACGACGTGAAGGCGCCGGTCAGCGCAGCCAACTTCCTCACCTACGCACGCAATGGCTTTTATGACGGCACGATCTTCCACCGCGTGATCAAGGGTTTCATGATCCAGGGCGGCGGCTTCGAGCCCGGCATGAAGCAGAAAACCAGCGGCGAACCCATCAAGAACGAAGCCAACAATGGGCTGAAGAATCAGCGCTACACCTTGGCAATGGCACGGACCTCCGACCCTCACTCGGCAACCGGCCAGTTCTTCATCAACGCCAAGGACAACGAGTTCCTGAACTTCAAGGCCGAGACGTCGAGTGGTTGGGGCTACGCCGTATTCGGCAAGGTGATCGCCGGCACCGAGGTGGTCGATGCAATCGAAGGCGTGAAGACGGGCCGCAACGGGTTCCACGACGACGTGCCGAACGATGATGTGCTGATCGTCAAGGCCGTGGTGGTTTGAACGCGTGACGACAGACGACCCGCTTGCATTGCCCACGTTCTGGGAGATGCAGGCATCGGCAGAATGGCGAACGATCGACTTCATCAGCGATCTGCATCTGGCTGAGGACACACCGCAGACCTTCGACGCGTTTGCAAGCTACCTGAGGCAGACGCGCGCCGACGCGGTGTTCATCCTCGGTGACCTCTTTGAGGTCTGGGTTGGCGACGACGCTCGTCACGAGGGCTTCGAGGCCCGATGCGCCGAAGTGCTTTGCGAGGCCTCCACGCGCTGTGCATTGGGTTTCATGGTTGGCAACCGCGACTTCCTGGTCGGTGCCGATATGCTGAAAGCCTGTGGCGTTCTCGCGCTCGCCGACCCGACAGTGATGCTTGCCTTCGGCGAGCGGATCATGCTCACCCACGGTGATGCGCTCTGTATTGCTGATGTGGCGTACCAGCGTTTCCGTGCGGTGGTGCGCAACCCCGCCTGGCGCCGAGATTTTCTGGTGCGTCCGCTGGCCGAGCGTCGCCGCTTAGCGCGCGAGGTGCGCGACGAGAGCGAACGCCGCAAGCTTGAACAACTGGCCGGCCGCGACGCCGACATTGACTTTGCCACTGCCGTGCGCTGGATGCACGAATCCGGCACCACCGTGTTGATCCACGGGCACACCCACCGACCCGGGACCGACGGGCTGGCACCGGGCTTCCTGCGTCATGTGCTCAGCGATTGGGACCTGGATCAGACAGACGGCCCGCCGCGAGCAGAAGTGCTGCGATGGACCGCGGGGGGGTTGAGGCGTTTGCCGCTGGCGCAGGTCGCCGAGCGCTGAGCGTGCTTGCGAGGCTGCAAGGCGCATGGAAACGCTGGCGAGAAGACCGCGCATGTCGCCGGCATGCCATCCCTGACCTGCTTTGGCAGCTGACGCTGCTGCGCTATCCCTTTCTCAGTTGGCGGTCGGCAGACGAGTTGATCCGTATGCGCCGCGTCGCCACGCTTTTCCTGGCGCAGAAGGAATTCAGTGGCGCGCATGGCTTGGTCGTGACGGACGAAATGGCCGTGGCGGTCGCTGCGCAGGCATCGCTGCCGATTCTGAACCTCAAGGGCGGCCTGGATCTGTACGCGGGCTTCGTCGGCATCGTGCTGCACAGCGACGCGGTGATGGTGGCGCGCGAGGTTCTGGACGAGGACGGCGTAGTCCACGAATACGAGGAAGAACTGGCCGGAGAGGCAATGCAGGGTGGCCCGGTGATGCTGTCCTGGCACGATGTTGAGGCGGCTTCCGAAGAAGCAGTTCATGCCGATTGGGCCTACAACGTGACGATCCATGAATTCGCGCATGTGATCGACATGATCGATGGCCGGGCAGATGGCATTCCACCGCTCACCGACCGCAGGGCGCACGTGCGCTGGGTTCAGGTGATGACAGCTGCGTACACAGACTTCTGCACACAGGTCGATGCGCAGGAGCAGACCTTGATCGACCCCTACGCGGCCAACTCGATCGAGGAATTCTTCGCCGTGAGCGTTGAGACTTTCTATGTCCAGCCGCTGGAGCTGCAACGCGAGGCACCTTCGGTGTATCACCTGCTAGCCGACTACTTCCACGAGGACCCGGCACGTCACTCAGCACGCTGACCGCTGGCCACATGAAAAAGCCGGGGCGTCTTGCGACTGCCCCGGCTTCGTCTGACCTCAAGAAGGTGTGGTCAAGCCGTCGCCGACTCCGCTTTCGGCTTGTCGCTCTTCTTCAGGGGCTGGATGTCCAGCGACACCTTGCCGTCGGCATCGATGTCCACCGTCAGTCGGCCACCATCGACCAGGCGGCCGAACAGCAGTTCGTCGGCCAGCGCACGACGGATCGTGTCCTGGATCAGGCGCTGCATTGGACGTGCGCCCATCAACGGATCGAAGCCGTTCTTGGCGAGGTGCTTGCGCAGTGCGTCTGTGAAGGTGACGTCGACCTTCTTCTCGGCCAGCTGGCTTTCGAGCTGGAGCAGGAACTTGTCGACGACACGCAGGATGATGTCTTCGTCAAGCGCGCGGAAGCTGACCACCGCGTCGAGCCGGTTGCGGAATTCCGGTGTGAACATGCGTTTCACATCGGCCATCTCGTCGCCACGCTCGCGCGGGTTGGTAAAGCCGATGCTCGCCTTGTTCATGATCTCGGCGCCCGCATTCGTGGTCATCACGATGATCACGTTGCGGAAGTCGGCCTTGCGACCGTTGTTGTCGGTCAAGGTGCCGTGGTCCATCACCTGCAGCAGCACATTGAACACATCCGGGTGGGCCTTCTCGATCTCGTCGAGCAGCAGCACGCAGTGCGGCTTCTTGGTGATCGCCTCGGTCATCAAACCGCCCTGGTCGAAGCCGACGTAACCCGGAGGCGCGCCAATGAGGCGGCTGACGGCATGGCGCTCCATGTACTCGCTCATGTCGAAGCGGATCAGGTCGATCCCGAGGATGAATGCGAGCTGCTTCGCGACTTCGGTCTTGCCCACACCGGTCGGGCCAGAGAACAGGAATGAGCCGATCGGCTTGTCAGGCTTGCCCAGGCCCGAACGCGCCATCTTGATGGCCGCCGCCAATGCTTCGATCGCTGGCTCCTGACCGAACACCACGCTGTTCAGGTCACGATCCAGGCTCTTGAGCTTCGAGCGATCATCGTTCGACACGCTGGCTGGAGGGATGCGCGCAATCTTTGCGACGATCTCCTCGACCTCGTTGCGGGTGATGGTCTTCTTCTGCTTGCTCTTTGGCAGGATGCGTTGCGCCGCACCGGCTTCGTCGATCACATCGATCGCCTTGTCGGGCAGATGGCGGTCATTGATGAACTTGGCAGACAGCTCGGCCGCCGCCTGAAGCGCCCCCAGTGCGTACTTGACACTGTGGTGCTCTTCGAAGCGGGACTTCAGCCCCTTCAGGATTTCGACCGTTTCCTCGACCGAAGGCTCGGTCACATCTACCTTCTGGAAACGACGCGACAGGGCTGCATCTTTCTCAAAAATGCCGCGGTACTCGGTGAAGGTGGTTGCACCAATGCACTTCATCGCGCCAGAACTGAGCGCAGGCTTCAACAAATTGCTGGCATCAAGCGTGCCGCCCGACGCTGCACCGGCGCCGATCAGCGTGTGAATCTCGTCGATGAAGAGCACGGAATTAGGCTGCTCCTTGAGCACCTTCAACACCGCCTTCAGGCGCTGCTCGAAGTCACCGCGGTATTTGGTACCGGCGAGCAAGGCCCCCATGTCAAGTGAATACACGGTGGCATTCGCCAGCACCTCGGGAACATTGCCCTCGGTGATGCGCCAAGCCAAACCTTCTGCAATCGCCGTCTTGCCAACGCCAGCCTCGCCGACCAGCAGCGGATTGTTCTTGCGCCGACGGCAAAGAATCTGAATCACGCGCTCGACTTCGTGCTCTCGCCCGATCAGCGGGTCGATCTTGCCTTCGCGGGCGAGTTGGTTCAGGTTCTGGGTGAATTGATCCAGCGGCGAGCCCTTGACATCAGAGTCTTCCTTGTCACCTTCGGACGCGCTGCCACCACCGTCTGCGGGCTTTGCTTGTTCTGGCGGATCGGACTTCTTGATGCCGTGGGCGATGAAATTGACAACGTCCAGACGCGTGACACCCTGCTGGTGGAGGTAATAGACAGCGTGCGAATCTTTTTCACCGAAGATCGCCACCAGGACATTGGCGCCGGTGACTTCTTTCTTGCCGCTGCCCGTGGACTGCACGTGCATGATCGCGCGCTGGATGACCCGCTGAAAGCCCAGCGTGGGTTGCGTGTCGACCTCGTCGGTGCCCCCGACAGTCGGCGTGTTCTCCTTGATGAATTGCGCCAGGCTCTTGCGCAGGTCATCGACATTGGCCGAACAGGCGCGCAGCACTTCAGCCGCTGATGGGTTGTCGAGCAACGCCATCAGCAGGTGTTCGACGGTGATGAATTCGTGGCGTTGCTGACGCGCCTCCACAAATGCCATGTGCAAACTGACTTCAAGTTCTTGAGCGATCATGCGGCCTCCATAATGCATTGCAACGGGTGACCACCGCGGCGTGCGGCAGCCAACACCAACTCGACTTTCGTCGCAGCGACATCCTTTGAATAGACGCCGCATACGCCTCGACCGTCATGGTGAATCTTCAACATGATCTGCGTCGCGGCTTCGAGGTCGCGATTGAAATACTCCTGTAATACCACCACGACGAATTCCATCGGCGTGTAGTCGTCGTTGAGCAGGACGACCTGGTACATGCGCGGTGGCTCGGTCTTCTGAGCCTGCCGTTCGACAACGACTGCGCCGTGCCCCTCATCAATCTGGGGGACAACAGGAGTCGCAGGAGTGGGTTTATCGGTGGACATGGGTTCATTCTATCGACATGAAAGACCGGTACGGGCCAGGCGGAATATTGGACCTGTGCTGCAAATCACAAGCCAAGAAGCACGCCATTCAGCGGTACCGGTTCCTGCGGCCAATGGTGCGTCGGGACTGGACATTAAACCTGACAGCAGCCAAACTTCATGGCACGGAAAGGGCGAATTGACACCGGCATTGCTGGCGCAGCAAAATCAAGGCGTTTCTGTTTCACTGGAGTTGCAGCATGATCACAGGCACGGTGAAGTGGTTCAACGACGCCAAAGGCTTTGGTTTCATTGAACCCGAAGGCGGCGGAGACGATGTGTTCGCCCATTTTTCTGCCATCCAAATGGAAGGCTTCAGAACACTGAAGCAAGGCAGCAAGGTCAACTACGAGTTGATCCAAGGCCCGAAGGGGCAATTGGCACAGAAGATATTCCCAATCGACGTAGCGGTTCAGCGCGTCGAAGATCAGCCTTCACAGTCCCAGCCAGTGACAACTTGATCGGCCAAGCGCGTCGGCGCTTCTATCTTCGATCGCCCATCACCCAAACCCGCCATCAGGCGGGTTTTTTGTGCCCCGCAGACGGAGGGCTCACAGAACTCTTCGGGTCCGATGTCGATTACGCGCCTGGCCGTGCATCCATTGGGAAGGACGTGCGAGGGTCGCCGTCCGTCAACTCCACAGGAGAACCCCATGCAATACATGCTCAGGTACCAGGAAACAGCACAAAAGATGAGCCAGCGCGACAGGTCCGACCAAGCTCGGCCTATTGGGGCTTCTGGAACGCCAATATCGGCGCATTGAGCGGCGCAGGTATCGTCGTATCTGGAAATAGCCTGCAGCCGCCTAACACCTTGACCGGCCCATGGATGGCGTTCCGGCCTCACCCGAAGGTTGGTTGCTGACCACTGCCCGCCGACAGTTGCAGCAGCGCGGGCGCCATTTGCGGATAGAACATGACCCCAGGGTGCTTGCTCTGTTCGACAACGAGGCCCTGGCGCCCGAAGCACCAACCCTACCCGAGGAACGGCTCAAGCTGCTGTCCGTCTGCGCCGGCCCTTCGCTCTTCCCATCGGTGCACGCGCCAAGGCCAAGATCCGCGGTGCCAGCCTGTGCTTCGAGGAGCCTGAGTCGTGCGAGTGGCCAGCTCGCATCGGCGCGGTGCTTGAAGGTATCTACGGCGCGTACACCATCAGCGCCAATACCGCCGTTCTCGGGCCTGAAGCGGTTCAGCCGCCGACTTTTGTCGGGGCTGCGCGCAGAGGCGCCGTAGCTGTGCCGCCTTGTGTTCATGCTGCAGCCCGACCACGCCTAGGCACTGGGACTGTCGGCACCGATGCCGTGTTGCGAGGCACGACGATCGGCGCGGATCGACGAAGCCGAACGCTGCCTTCGGCTGTCCGCGCAGCAGCGTCAACCAGGCTCGTTCCAGCTCGAATCAGCCATCCATTCAGCGCAGCGCCAAAACACTTTTGCCGTCAAGACGCTGCGGTCAGCAGTTGCCAATCTGTATGGTCTGCTGGTGGCGATTTTCCCGCAGCACCGGGGCGTCCATCGGACATGCCATCGCTCGAGCTGAAGCGGGAGATGTCACCACCGGGCTGACGTACCTGCGCGCCATGCCCGACGGCGAGATCGCAGCCAGCCAGCCCTATTGGGTGGCCAGGGCCTACCTGGAACGCCGGGCCGGCCATACAGAGGATGCCGAGGCCGCGCTGCAGCGCGCCCTGGGCTTGACCGCCGACCCGCGCGTGCGAGCGCACTTGCAGGCTTCAGTACCAACCGCCCTCGCGAAGTGACCCCACCCGAGCTCACGGACGGGTTTGCGCGTCGTGCTTCTGCCGGTAGATGCGTCGGCTGGCAACGTCCTGCCGCTTCTCGAGCGCGACAGCCTCCCTCGGGGTGATCTTGCCATCGGCTTCGGCGCGGTTTTCTGCGCGGGCGACGCGCGCTTGCTCCCGGCCCAACCGACGGGCTTCGGGCGCGGTCAGCGCGCCTGAGGAAACACCGTTGTCAATGCGCTGTTCCTGCCGATCCTGGCGATGGTCTACTCGCTGTTCGACCGCTTGTGTGAGCGGGGTTTCGGCATAGGTGCTCGTCCCGCTGGCGACGAGCAACGTGAACAACAGGGTGTGGGAACGAAGATTCGACATGAAAGCTCCTGTGGAGGACAAGTTGGTGGCTGGGCTCAATCGCGTGACCGCATCGCAGTCACGTCCACCTTGAACCGCCCGGCCCCAGGGCTTCTTACTGCGTCCAACGCAAATCCGCATACGGTGCGAGGATGTTGTGAATTCAGCGTAAGAACAGCCCGCTTGAAGAGTTGAAGATTGGCGTGGCACGCTACAAGCGTCCGGCAAGCGACCCATGAAGAGCAGCATCAAGCGAGACCCCTGATGAGACGAACCCGATTGCTGATGTGTTGGATGGCACTGTGGACGACGCCGCTGCTCTCGGCCCATGCGGCCCTGCCGGAGGTGCCTGACCCGGCAGCGTGGGCTGCGCTCAGTCCGCAGGAACAGTCGACGCGCCGCGCCGAGTTGAAGCAGCGACTGCAAGAGGCCACCCCGCAGGAGCGCGCTGCATTTCGCAATCGGCTGCGTGAACGTCTCGAAGGCATGACGCCAGAGCAGCGGCAGGCGCTGGCGGGGCGCACCCGCGAGCGTTGGCAACAGCTGGCGCCCGATGAAAGGCAGCGCCTGATCAATGAGCGCCGCGAGCGCGTCCAGTCGATGTCGCCCGAAGAGCGTCGGCAGCTGATTCAGGACCGGCGCGACATCCTCGGCAAGCTCAGCCCTGAAGAACGCGCCGCGCTGCGCGAGAAACTTCCAGCGCGGTGATGCGCTCGATGAAGGCATGGGCACGACCTGGGCACACCCAATGTCACGGCTGAGCGGCTGGCTGGAAAGCGCAGCCGCGCGCGTTCGCACCGGACCGGCCGTACCCGCCAGCGACTGGACGCTGTGGCACGAAGCCTGCGCAGGCGACGCACGCAGCGCGCAGCAGCTGGTCCGCGCGCTGACGCCTCAGGCCTATGGTCTCGCGCTGCAGCTGCTGCGCCGCAGCGAAGATGCTGAAGACGCCGTGCAGGACGCCTTCCTGCGCTTGTGGCGCAGCCACCCGAGCGACAGCCATGGCGCCACGCTGTCTACCTACTTCAACACCATCGTCATCAACCGCTGCCGCAGCCGCTGGACGGCACAGCGCGAAGACGCCACCGACCCCCAGGCACTGGCTGAACTGCACGATGCACAGCAGGCCAGCGACATCGCCGCGCACGACGACGGTCGCGCTGCGGGCGACGGCCGCGCGCTGGCAAACGCGCTGGCACGTCTGCCGGTGCGCCAACGGATGGCGGTGGTCATGTGGGCCTATGCCGATGCGGGGGTGCCCGACATCGCCCGCGCCCTGGACATCGACCCGAACGCCGCCCATCAACTGCTGCACCGCGCCAAGCAGGCGCTGCGGATGCAGCTCGAAGGAGCCCCCCGATGAAAGACCGCTCTGCCCCCGATCCGCACGCTGATGCCGATGCCAATGACCAGGCCCTGCGTCTGCAACTGCGCGCGCTGAAGCCGCCAGCCGCCGAGATCGATGCGCTGGGTGATCAGGTGCTCATGCAATGGCATGAGCTGCGGGGCTCGATGGGTGCGACGACAACAGCCGGCCCTTCGGGCCCAGCAATGCTGCTTGGCGGGCATCCGGGTCGGCGCTGGCGCTGGGTTGGCTTGACGACCGGCCTGCTGCTCGGCGCCGTCATCGCCACGGTCTTGTGGCTGCAGCGTCCCGACCCCGCCCTCGATGAATTGATGCAGGCCGACGTGCTGTCGCAAATGGCCATCGGTGAGCTGTAAGTCCTGGCCTCGCCAACAGCTGACTCACTTCGCTCGCGCAACCCGGCTCACACTTCGGCAACCGCCGGCGACAACGTCATCGTGGGCACGCCATCGCCGCCACGCGCCACCGCAATGAACAGCGCTTCGACCTGGCCGATCACCGTGTCCCAGGCCAGACGCTCGGCGGTCTGTCGTGCGGCCGCACCCATGCGCCTCGCGAGTTGAGGGTCGGCTACCAGGCTCTCGGCCAGCGTGACGAAGTCATGGGCCGCGCCGTAGGCGGCCAACAGGCCGTTGTCACCGTGCTGGATCAGCTGCGCTGCGGCTGCGTAGTTGTAGGCCAGCACCGGCAGGCCGCTGGCCATGGCCTCAGGCGTCACGTTGCCGAAGGTTTCGGTCAGACTGGGAAACAGGAACGCGTCAGCCGAGGCGTAATGCACGGGGAGGTCGTCGCCAGTGCGTGACCCGGCCAAAATGGCCTCGGGACATGCCGACTGCAAGGCTTGCCGCGCCGGACCGTCGCCGACAAGCACCAGCCGCGTGCGTGGCTGGATACGGTGCATGGCCTGGTAAGCCGAGACCAGATCGGTCAGGTTCTTCTCCGGGGCCAGCCGGCCGACGCACATCACCACCATGTCGTCGTCGCTCACACCCCACTGACGTCGCAGCTCGGTGCTGCGCTTGGCCGGATGAAAGCGCACGGTATCGACGCCGCGCGCGACCACACTCAGATCACGAAAGCCCTGTTCGGCCAGTTCGCGGCGCAGTGATTCGGTGGGCACCATCGTGCACGAGGTACGGCTGTGGAAGTAGCGCAGGTAGGCCAGCACAGGCCGCTTCAGCAGGCTGATGCCGTAGTGCTGCGCATACGCATGAAAGTTGGTGCGGAAGTCAGACGATACCGGCACGCCAAGGCGCTGTGCGGCCCGCAGCGCCGACCAGCCCAGCGGACCTTCGGTCGCGATGTGCACCAGATCAGGCCGATTGGCGGACCACAAATCGAACAGCGCGGCAGTCTGCGGCCAGCCCATCTTCAGCTCCGGGTAGCGCGGAATCGGCAAGCCGCGCATCAGAACCTCTTCATACGCGGTGGCACGAACGGCCGTGTCGGCAGCATGCTGTCGCAGGCGCACCAGTTGCACCTGGTGCTGGCGACTGCGCATGCCCTCGACAACGCGGGCCACCGTCATCGAGACGCCATTGACTTCCGGTGGATAGGTTTCGGTGACGAACGCGATGCGCAGAGGCTGATCGTTCGCGCGGGTTTCGCGGGTGTTCATCGCCGTCGAGATCATGGGCATCCCCAGATGGTCATCTCCCGATGTTGCTGATCGATTGCAACAGTTCGATGACGCAACATGACAGATTGCGGATCCGAACCCAGCCGTTTGTGAAACGCGACACCGCCACGCCGTGACCACCGTCACGAGCTTTTCACGAGAGCACGTCACATTGGCGACTTGCAGTTGTCGCACATCCCGCGCGCGCTGCAATCCGGTCCACAACAGGAGCCCGCGTGAACGACTTCTTTCGCACCCTCGAGGTCCAACGGTGGGACGACCACCGCTACTACCACCATAGCCGCATCAATCAATCGCTGCACCTGCTGAGCGCCGTCAGCTTCGTCTGCGCCTATGCGCTGCTGTTCGTCGATCCGGCCGCGGCGGCACTGCTCGCATGGCTGGTGTCGATGACCAGTCGCCAGGCTGGCCACTTCTTCTTCGAACCGAAGACCTATGACCATGTGAACCAGGCCACGCACGAGCACAAGGAAGAAATCAAGGTCGGCTACAACCTGCGCCGGAAGGTCGTGCTGATGGCTGTGTGGGCCGCATCACCGGTGCTGTTGTGGATTGACCCAACACTCTTCGGCGCTTTCGCGCCTGCCACTTCGTTCATCGAGTTCATGCGTCACATCGGCTGGATGTGGCTGTTCATCGGCGCAGGTGGCCTGATCTTCCGCACGGTTCATCTGTTCTTCCTGCAGGGTGTGGTGGCTGGTCTTTCATGGATGACGAAAATCCTGACCGACCCGTTTCACGACATCAAGCTGTACTACAAGGCACCGCTGTACCTGATGCGCGGTGAACTGATCGACCCGATGACCAACCATCGGCACGCTTGATTGGTTTAGCGTTTGCGAGGCAGGCAGCGCACCGCCGCAGGAGCTTCGCTTCGGCGGTCGGCCCGGTGGGCCGACTCCCCTGCGGTACTCGCGGTCCGAGGCGCTCCTCGGCACCTCAGAGGCGCCGCCTGCGGCGGTGCACTGCCTGCCTCGCGATCACCACTGAGCCCTTCCACGAATTTGACGGTATCGGTCTGCGCCGCAAGGCTGCGGGCCTTGGGCCGTCGGGGCGCATTTGCGGCGCCGAGCAGCGCAGCAGGCCAAAGTTGCCGCGCGCAGCGCGGTCGGGTGCGCGTGTCTGAGTCAGCGCAGCGGGCGAGTTTGCGCGCCCGCCTGGGGCTGCGAGCAGCGCAGGGGACTCGGCCCGCAGGGCCGAGCGGAGCAGCTAAGCCCCGACGGCCCACCGCCCGCAGCCTTGAGACAACGCGCCGATCAGAACTTCGTCGCCAGCATCTCTTTCAGGATGCCACGCTTGATCGCCTTGTTGGTCAGCCCGTCCGGTGCCCACCACCAGCCATCGGTCTGCATCGCCTGGCAGGCCGATACGAACTTTTGCAGCACCGTATCGAAGTCGGCCTCGGTGTAGTTCAGGCTGAAGATCAAGCGACCGGTACCGACCCAGCTCAGCGCCAGCCCGGCTTCGCGCAGGTAGTACTGAAGCATCCAGTTGTAGCGCGATGGCTTGGTATAGAAAACGCTCCAGATCGACGACAGATTCGCCACCTGCACCGGCAAACCCAGCTCGGTCAGACGCTGGTTCATACGCGCAGCGCGGCGATTCCAGGTGGCGTCGAGGTCGGCGTAGATGGCCTCAACCTCAGGAGTCTGAATGCGCTCCAGAAACACCTGCATCGCGCCCATCACGTAGGGGTGCGAATTGAAAGTGCCCCGCGCGAAGCAGATGTCAGCAGGCTTGTCGTCACGGTAGCGCTTCATCAGATCGCGGCGACCGCAGACAACGCCGACCGGAAAGCCGCCGCCGAGCGTCTTGCCATAGGTGACCATGTCGGCCTGGATGCCAAAGTATTCCTGTGCACCACCCGCTGCCAGACGGAAGCCAACGAACACCTCGTCGAAGATCAGCACGATGCCGCGCTCGGTGCAGACCTCGCGCAGTTGCTGCAGCCAGCGGGTATACGCCGCGCGATCGAAGTGCGCGCTGCGGCCGCTGTCGAGCAGCGAAGAATCGCCCGGCGCACCCTTGTTCGGGTGCAAGGCCTGCAGCGGGTTGATCAGCACGCACGCGATGTCCTTGCGGCTGCGCAAGACCTTCAGCGAGCGCTCGGCCATGTCGGTCAGCGTGTAGGTCCGGTTCGGCGGCGACGGGTTGCCGATGCCAGGCTGCACGTCTTCCCACCAGCCGTGATAGGCCCCGCAAAAGCGCACCAGGTGCGAGCGGCCCGTGTGATAACGCGCCAGCCGCACGGCCTGCATCACGGCTTCGGTGCCCGACATGTGGAACGAGACCTCATCCAACCCCGAGATCTCGCGCAGGCGCTTCACGTTCGACGCCACACACGGGTGATAAGCACCCAACACCAGGCCCAGATCCTGGACGCGAGCACTGCCCTCGGCCATGCACTGCTTGTAGAAATCGACGCCGAACACATTGACGCCGTACGAACCCGTCAGGTCGTAATACACATTGCCATCGAGGTCGGTCACGGTGACGCCCGACGCCGACTGCACGAAGCTGCCGGTCTTCACATGCTCGCGCAGCAGGCCGGCGTACTGGTAGGGCACACGGTAAGCACTGGTGAACTGCATGTCGGACACACCGTCCTGAGTCTCGGCCGTCAGCGCGATCGATTTCGGCGCGCGCTCGCGCAACGTCTGCCCCAGACGCTGCAATGCGGCGCGACGTCGATCAGCGATCTCGGCTGGCGCATCGTCGGAGCTGAAGAACCGGTCTTCGCCGTAGGCATAGAAGGGCACCAGCTTTGCCACCCGCTTGGCCATGCGCGAATGGCCAGCCAGCGAACGATGCTTGGCGCGCGACAACTCGAGGCGGCGCTTTGCCGCAGGCAGCCATGGCGTCAGCAGGACCGCAGCCAACGCATACATCCACAGGGTTTCGTCCATGGTCACTCACAAGTTGCAATCCCGTAGAAATAACCCACCCGCGTGACACCGACATGAAAACCACCGTACTCAAGCCCACGCGCCTGCGCGACCGTCTGCTCCAGCAGGAAGACCTGAACTTCCTGTTGACCAACCGCGTCCCGCGCATCGCGCTGACGCACTTCATCGGCTGGTTCAGCAAGATCGAAATTCCGTGGGTCACGCGCGCCTCGATCGCCGTGTGGAAAGCGTTCTCCGATCTCGATCTGAGCGAAGCGCGCAAGACAAGCTTCAGCAGCCTGCACGACTGCTTCATCCGCGAACTGAAGCCCGGTATGCGACCCATCGACACCGACCCACAAGTGCTCAGCAGCCCTTGCGATGCGATCGTCGGCGCCTGTGGCGATGTGCAAGGCGTGACTGTGTTCCAGGCGAAGGGCTTTCCCTACACATTGCAGGACCTGCTTGGCGACGATGTGGCTGCCGAGCGTTACCGCGACGGTTGCTACGTCACGTTGCGGCTCACTTCCAGCATGTACCACCGCTTCCACGCGCCGCAGGACTGCCGGGTCGATCGCGTCAACTACATCTCCGGCGACACCTGGAACGTGAACCCGATTGCGCTGAAGCGGGTTGAGCGGCTGTACTGCAAGAACGAGCGTGCAGTCATCCACACCCGCTTGGAAGCCGGTGGCCATGAGATCGCGCTGGTGCCGGTGGCGGCGATCCTGGTTGCCAGCATCCGGCTGCATTTCCTCGACGTGCTGCTGCACCTGAGATACCGAGGGCCCAACGAGATGCATTGCGATGCCCGCTTTGACAAGGGCGCCGAGATGGGCTGGTTCCAGCACGGCTCGACGATCATCGTCTTCGCACCGAAGGGCTTCACCTTGTGCCAGGGCATCGCTTCCGGCACACCGATCCGGATGGGTCAGCAGCTGATGGCCGTGCCCCGACGCTGAGTCTGGCGTCACGGGTCGGCAACTCACCGGACTGAGGCCCTACAGCGCCGGTCAAAACTGCCGAAAGACGGGCGTAATCGTTGAAGTGACCCGATCAGGACGAGTCGATGCAGGTCTCTGTCGGGCGGCGACCCGCGGTGTGGAACCGCGCGTCGATTGAATGCATTCAAGCATCGCAGGGAGAACTTCATGAAGCCATTTCAATGGGCCGCCTGCGTGGTGGTCAGCCTGATCGGCGCCGCTGCGCCTTTTCACTGCGAAGCGGGACGGCCGCTGGCGACCGAAGACGCTGACATTCTTGACAAGGCAGACTGTGAGTGGGAGGGCGTCTATGCCCGGCAGACCGCCCGCCGATCACCTGCGGAGAACGCCTGGGAGACGCAACTGGGGTGCGGCATCGGTCTGTCGACTCAGGTCGCACTGGCCTACGGCGAGGCGCGCGCTGCAGATGTGAAATCGCGCGGCGTGGCTCTGGTTGGGAAAACTGGATTGATCGAGCGGAAGGACGACGGGATCGGCCTGACCGTGGCCTGGACGATCGGCGGTGTCAAGGAGCGCAACACGGACTTCAAGCACGAGTTCAGCCAGTTGAACCTGGTGGCCACCCAGGAGGTTCTGACGGGGGTGACCTGGCACGCCAACCTTGGCTGGCTGCGCAATCAGATCGATCGCAAGAACTTCACCACCTGGAACCTGGCTGGCGAGTACGCGGTGGGTGGCGGCGTGGACGTGGTGGGCGAGTTCTATGGTGAGGAACACAGCAAACCCTGGTGGGGCGTCGGCACGCGCTGGCAGGCCACCGAATCGCTGAGCGTCAACGCGGGATTCGGCATGCAGTCGGAGCGCCCGCGGATCAGGGAATGGTCGGTCGGCTTCAAGTACGCGTTCTAAGCCGCGCGCCCGCTCATCGGCGCCACCACGCCACAAACGCGACCCCTCGCTTCGGGGGGATGGCATCACCAGCCCGTGACGCGGCGCACGGAAAGCAGATCGGCGATTTCGACAGACAGGCACAGCGGCAGCGGGACAGCTAAGGTGCGTCCATAGCCTTTGAATCGTCGCCCTCCGGCAGCGTTCAAAGCCGATCACCTGCAACGAATGCTCGCCATGAAACACATCCTCTCTCGACATTGGCTGGGGGCCTGTCTGGCCCTCGGAGCCGCTCAGGCCCACGCCACGCTGGTCGATTTCCAGGGATTTGCCAATGGGTCACGCACGGTCAATTTCGCACTGTCATCGCCCAACATCACCACGTCAGGATTCACCGAAGCGGGTGGCTTCAATACGCTGCTGGACAACACCAGACTCGTGACCAGCTACTGCATCGATCTGTACGAGTTTCTGAGCTTCTCCGACCCGGCCTACACCAACTACAACATCGTCGACGGCTCCTTGTATGCATTCAAGAACACGCGCGCCGACACCGACATCGGCAGGCTGTTCTCCGCAGGTCATCTGGTGAACAACGCGACCAAGCAGGCCGCATTTCAGATTGCCGTGTGGGAACTGGCGTATGAAACCAGCACGACGTACGACGTGTCCTCTGGAGCTGCCAGATTCTTCGGCGGCTCGGCTGCCGACCCGGGCGGTGCACTGTCGCTGGCCAGCGACTGGCTCAGCCAACTGAGCGCGATCACCAACACCTCCGATGTGCAGGTGCTGGAGAGCGTGACACGGGGCAACCTTGCAGGCCGCCAGGATCAGGTGTTCGTCAACCGCGTCCCGGAACCGTCATCGGTTGCACTCGCGATGGCGGCATTGTTGGGGCTTGGGTTCGTGACGCGCAGGCGTCAGCGCGACAGCCAGCACTGACGCTGCGCAGGCCAGACAGGCCGAGGGCTTCAGAACTCCATGTCGAGTTCCTCGATGTCCTCATGTTCCAGCTTGGCGGCGGCGATCCACTCCTTCATCTCGGGCATGGCCAGGATCTGCTTGCAATAGGCGCTGCTGACGCGGTCGACGGTGACGTGGTAGGTCAGGAATCGGGTGGTCACCGGCGCGTACATCGCATCGGCAATGCAAGGCTTGTCGCCAAACAGGAACGGCCCTCCGTACTTCGAGATGCAGTCTCGCCAGATGGTCGTGATGCGCTCGATGTCGCCCTCGGCCTTCGCCCACACCTTGTAGCCCGGGAAATCGCCCTTCAGGTTCATGGGCAGCGCCGAGCGCAGACTGCTGAAACCGGAGTGCATCTCGCCGCAGATGGCGCGGCAATGGGCGCGGGCGGCCATGTCGGCGGGCAGCAGCCCGGCATCGGGCTTCACCTCGTTGAGGTACTCGCCGATCGCCAGCGTGTCCCACACCTTGATGCCGCCGTGGGTCAGGCAGGGCACCAGGATCGAGGGCGACAGCAGCAGGATCTCCTTGCGGGCATCCGCGTCGTCGGGCGACACCATCACCTCTTCGAAATCCAGTCCGGCGAGCCTGGCGATCAGCCAGCCGCGCAGCGACCACGATGAATAGTTCTTGCTGCTCAGCGTGATCGACGCTTCCACCGTGGTTCGCGCCTTCGGGGCCGATCGAGGCGGGGTGGCACTGCGCTTCGGTTTGGCAGCAGCGGAGCGGCCCTGCGGTCGGGTCTTCGGTGCAGTGGCCATGGTGGCGGCTCCTTGGTGACGTTATGCTCAGGTCGAGTGCAAGCGCTGTGCCAATCGACCTCGGCATCATGACACGCTGCAGCTGACACCGGTTCACAGACCAGTTGCGATCCACGTGCTGGCGCAGGAGTTGCAAGAGTACAAGCCATGGCAGGTTCCTGGGGGGAATGGATGATGTACGAGGCTTACCAGGCGCAAACGGACCTGATGTGGCCGCTGCGTACCTTCACCAAAGCAGCACTCCCCATGCTGAAGGACGACACCTACGGCTGGAATCGCTGGATGCCCAGCCGCAACCTGGCGGCGGCGCTCGAGGTGTTCGAGCTCAGCGAGGTCACGCACAAGCGTCGCCCCTTTGCCATCGACCATGTCACCGTGACAGGCGCAGATGCGCCGGTGGCCGTGATCGAAGAGGCCACCCATGTCGCCTCGTTCGCGACCCTGCTGCATTTCAAGAAGGTCACCGACAAGCCGCACCCCAAAGTGCTGATCGTGGCGCCAATGTCAGGGCACTTCGCCACGCTGCTGCGCGAAACCGTGCGCACCATGCTGGCCGACCACGACGTCTACATCACCGACTGGCACAACGCGCGTGATGTTCCACTGTCGCATGGCAAGTTCGGGCTCGACGAATACACCGAACACATCATCGAGTTCCTCGACATCATGGGCCCGGGCTCACATCTAATGGCCATCTGCCAGCCCTGCGTGTCGGCGCTGGCGGCCACCGCACTGATGTCCGAAGATCAGCATCCAGCCACGCCCACCAGCCTGACGCTGATGGCCGGGCCGATCGATTGCCGCATCAGCCCGACCTCGGTGAACCAGCTCGCTGTCACCAAGCCGATCGAATGGTTCGAGGCCAACCTGATCGGCCGCGTGCCGATGCGCTACCCCGGCGGCGGGCGGCGCGTCTACCCCGGCTTCGTGCAACTGGCCGCTTTCATGAGCATGAACAAGGACAGGCACGTCAACTCCTTCAAGGAGCTGTACGAGTTGCTCAAGAAGCAGGAGCCGGAAGGCATGCTGAAAGCCGAGGCCACCCGCAGCTTCTACGAGGAGTACTTCGCGGTGGCCGACCTGCCGGCCGAGTTCTACCTGGAGACGGTCAAAGCGGTGTTCCAGGAGTACTCGCTGCCCAAGGGCGAATTGAAGTACAAGGACCGGCTGGTCAGGCCCTCGGCGATTCGCCGTACCGCGCTGCTGACGGTCGAGGGAGAGCGCGACGACATCTGCGCGGTCGGCCAGACCCTGGCGGCGCATGATCTGTGCACCGGTCTGCGCGACTATCTGAAAACTCACTACGTGCAGCCCGGCGTCGGCCACTACGGCGTATTCAGCGGCCGTCGCTGGAACAACACCATCTATCCGATGGTGCGGGAGTCGATCTACACCGCGCAGGCGTCGCTTTGACTTAACTGCGCTTTTACGCCAGTGCCTATTTGGGGTTCGAGCTGTCGAGGACGCGGGGTGACCGGCTCCGCTCATGTCACCCGGGCCGGGTCACCTCCAAAGCGCCTCGCGTAGAACCGATCCGGCCCTCCTTCTTTACTTCGCTGCGCCGGTCACCCCACGCCCTCGACAGCCAGCACTGCGGTTGCACGCCAAGGAATTCAATCGCAGAACGCTTCCGTTATGGCCGGAGCGCTGCGGTGGGCGCATGATCCATCGCAAAGCGAGGTATCAGCCTTTCGGCGCAGCTCCCGCAAGCGCCGCGCTGGCGACGTGCACATCGCCGCACTGCGCCCGATGGCGCAAGGCGTGGTCCATCAACACCAGCGCCAGCATGGCCTCGGCAATCGGGGTCGCCCGGATACCGACGCAAGGGTCGTGGCGACCGAAGGTTTCCACCGTCGCTGGCTGGCCGTTCAGGTCGATGGACTGGCGAGGGCTGCGGATCGAACTGGTCGGCTTGATCGCGATGGACACGGTGATGTCCTGACCGGTGGAGATGCCCCCGAGAACGCCGCCGGCGTTGTTGCCAAGGAAGCCCGTAGGAGTCAGCTCGTCGCCGTGGGTGGTGCCGCGTTGGCTGACGCTGGCGAAGCCGGCGCCGATCTCGACGCCCTTGACCGCATTGATGCCCATCATCGCGTGGGCGATGTCGGCGTCGAGCTTGTCGAACAGTGGCTCGCCCCAGCCCACGGGCACGCCGCGCGCGGCCACCTCGATGCGCGCGCCGCAGGAGTCACCGGCCTTGCGAAGATCGTCCATGTACGCTTCAAGTCGCGGGATGTCGCTGACATTAGCAGCGAAAAACGGATTGTTCGGCACGTGCTCAAGCGATTCGAACGGGATGGCGAGCTCGCCCAGCTGCGACATGTGCCCGGTGAAGCTCACGCCGTGGTGCTCGCGCAGCCACTTCTTGGCCACCGCGCCAGCACCGACCATCGGCGCTGTGAGACGCGCCGAACTCCGCCCGCCGCCGCGCGGGTCGCGCAGGCCGTACTTGTGCCAGTAGGTGTAGTCGGCGTGGCCGGGGCGGAAGGTCTGGAGGATGTTGCCGTAGTCCTTGCTGCGCTGGTCGGTGTTGCGGATCAGCAGACAGATCGGCGTGCCGGTGGTCTTGCCTTCGTACACGCCAGACAGGATCTCGACCGCGTCAGGCTCGTTGCGCTGCGTCACATGGCGGCTGGTGCCGGGGCGGCGGCGGTCGAGCTCGGGTTGGATGTCGGCTTCGCTCAGCGCCATGCCGGGTGGGCAGCCATCGATCACGCAGCCGATGGCCGGGCCGTGAGACTCACCGAAGTTGGTGATGCAGAACAGGTGGCCGAGGGTGCTGCCGGACATGGCGACGGGCTTTCGAGGAGTGCGAGGTGGTGAGTCGGTCCTGCCGCAGCGGCGCAGCGTCAGGTGGAGCGCCGAGCATAGCAATCCAGCCAGCCTTGCTGCGACACGGCACCGGGCGACCATGACGCGCTGGTGCGCCATCCCGGTGCGTCACACTCAGGGCAAACGCCCCAAAGCAACGTTCTCAGCTCGTGGCCTGGCTGGACGCCGCCTGATTCGCAGTGCCGTCCGCTGGCCAGTCGCGGATGTAGGCCTTCAGCATGCGGTTCTCGAAGTCCTGCGAATCGACCACTGCCCTGGCGACGTCGTAGAACGAGATCACGCCCATCAGGGTGCGCTGCGTCATCACCGGCATGTAACGGGCATGGTGACCGAGCATCATGCGGCGCACCTCATCCATTTCGGTGTCTGGCGTGCAGGTCAGTGGGGCATCGTCCATCACGGAATGCACGATCAGCGAGCCGACCACCCCGCCATTGCGAACGACGGCCTGAATCACCTCTCGAAAGGTCAGCATGCCGACCAGTTCGCCATGGTCCATCACGACGAGCGAGCCGATGTCCTTCTCGGCCATCGTCTGCAGGGCTTGCGACAGGGGCGTGTCGGAACTGACGGTGTACAGCGTGTTGCCCTTGGCACTCAGGATGTGGGTGACCTTCATGGGAGTCTCCTCAACGCAGGCAAAGTGGATGGGATCAATATAGACCCAAACCGGGCCGGGCGACATTGTCGCAAGCGCCTGAGTGGGAGCGTCTTGCGTCCAGTCGATCGACGAGGTCAGGGCGCGATCAGATCGCGCAGCATCAACCGATCAAGGTTCGCCCGCTGCCAGAAAGCCGCCAACTGCGGTGACGGATCGAGCAAGGTGGCGGCCAGCAGCGCGCGGGCGGCCGTGGTGTCCGGATCACACAGCAGCACGTGACGGGATCCGCCAGGCTCTTCAAGGCGGCCCACCCAGTCGATGGCGACCAACGCATGCAATGCCGGTTCGACCTGCAGCGGATCGGTGTTCAGCGCCTTCGCGATCTGCTGCGCTGACAAACCACGCTCGCCGGCCTGGCGTGCCTTCGCCAGACTGCGCAGCACCGAGACCGCCAGTTCGAACCGGTAACCCGGCACATGACCGCGCTGGACGACGCGGGCCTGCAGCGTCGGGGCGTAGGCGGCAATCACCGCGCCGAGCAGCACGATCACCCAGCCGAGGTAAATCCAGATCAGGAAGATCGGCACCGTCGCAAATGCGCCGTAAATCGTCGAGTAAGTTGGCACCTGCCGCAGGTACCAGCCCAACGCCTCCTTGGCCAGTTCGAACCCGATCGCCACGAACACGCCCCCCGCCAGCGCATGGCGCCACTGCACCCGGGTGTTCGGCACGTAGTAGAAAAGCGCCGCCATGCCCAGCGCTTGCAGAGCGAACTCCACCGCCAGCAGCAGCAGGCTGACACCGCCGGGCAGCCCGCTGACAAAGCCGCGCGACGCCGAGATCGCATACGAGGTGACGCTGAGGCTGACACCCAGCAGCAGAGGCCCCAAGGTCGCTGCGGCCCAATAGACCAGCACCCGCTGCGCCATCGGTCGCGATGAGCGCACGCGCCAGATCGCATTCAGCGTGCGGTCGATGGTCAGCATCAGCGCGATCGCCGTCACCACCAGCACGATCAAGCCGACGGTGCCCAGGCGCTTGGCCTTGCCCGCGAACTGCGTCAATGCGCCCAGCACCGGCCTGGCGATGCCCTCGGGCACCAGCGCCTGCAGGAAGTACTTCTCCAGCGAACCCTGGAAGTTCGAGAACATCGGGAAAGCCGAGAACACCGCCAGCATCACGGTGAACAGAGGCACCAGGGAAATCAGCGTGGTGAAAGTGAGGCTGCCGGCGGTCAGGCCAAGGCGGTCTTCGCGAAAGCGCTGGCGCAGTGTGTGGACGGTGTCCATCCACGGCCAGGTCTGCAGCGTCACCAGCCAGATCGCCGCCTGCTGGCGCCAGGTCTCGGCAACCGTGGCCTTGTGCGTCGGTGGGGACTCCATCGATGGATATGATGCCATCGATGAGTCTGTCCACCACCCCGCCGCTGCCGCCCAGCGTCGATGCGCCAGCATCGGCACTGCCTCCTGTCGTCGTCTGGAGCCGCGCCGTCGCGGTGGGCAGCCTGCTCGGCCTGATCGTGCTGGGTCTCGCGTGGGAGTTGGTGCTCGCGCCGACCGGCAACCGCACGCTGGCGCTGAAGGTGCTGCCGCTGGCGGTGCCGCTGGTCGGGCTGTTGAAGAACCGCATGTACACCTACCGCTGGGTCAGCCTGATGATCTGGCTGTACTTCATCGAAGGCGTGATTCGCGCCTCGGGCGACCGTGGCATCAGTGCCTGGCTGGCCGGTATCGAAGTGCTGCTGTGCGTGGTGCTGTTCACCGCCTGTGCGGTGCATGTGCGGTGGCGCCTCTACCGGGCACATGCCCTGGCGGCGGCCAACCCGGATACCGCCGCCGGCTGACGCCTGACGACCCGAAGCGCCACGCTTCGCCATGACCCTGCTCGACGATCTGCGCACTGCCCTCGGTGCCGAACAGGTGCTGATCGATGGCGATCTGTCGCCCTGGGAAATCGACTGGCGTCGTCGCTACCGGGGCCGCGCGCTCGCCGTCGTGCGGCCAGCCGACACCGCGCAGGTGGCAGCCGTCGTGCGGGCTTGCGCGCGGCACGGTGCGAGCCTGGTGCCGCAAGGCGGCAACACCGGCCTCGTCGGCGGCTCGGTTCCCGATGGCAGCGGCACCCAGGTGCTGCTGAGCCTCGCACGGCTCGCGACCATCCGCGCCATCGACACCGACAACCTGACGATCACGGTGGACGCCGGTTGTGTGCTGCAGCAAGTTCAACAGGCTGCTTCCGAGCGGGGCCTGCTGTACCCACTCAGCCTGGCAGCCGAAGGCAGCGCGAGCATTGGTGGCACGCTCGCCACCAATGCGGGCGGCACGCAGGTGCTGCGCTATGGCACGGCACGCGAGCTCTGCCTGGGTCTGGAGGTTGTCACTGCAACGGGCGAGATCTGGAATGGCCTGACCGGCCTGCGCAAGGACAACACCGGCTACGACCTGCGCGACCTGTTCATCGGCAGCGAAGGCACGCTGGGCGTGATCACCGGCGCGACGCTGAAGCTGGTCCCGCAGCCCGCTGCGGT
The DNA here is from genome assembly GCA_027490215.1 of Rubrivivax sp. Classification (GTDB taxonomy): domain Bacteria; phylum Pseudomonadota; class Gammaproteobacteria; order Burkholderiales; family Burkholderiaceae_C; genus PBB1. Next base: position 120,429 of record JAIXYO010000027.1, on the reverse strand, counting down.
CTGTACCGCGATGGCAGCCGTGCCAACCCTTGAGGCTGCGGTGCATCTGCTGAACCTCGCGCGTAAGCGTCTCGCGGCCGGCCTGACCGGCTTCGAGGTGATGAACGGCCACGCGCTGGGCCTGGTGCGCACCCGTTTTCCGCAGTGGCCTCAACCGCTGCCGCCAGAGCCGTGGACCGTGTTGCTCGAACAGTCGGACGCCGAAAACGAGACCCACGCTCAGACCGTGTTCGAGTCGCTGCTCGAAGCGGCGCTGCACGAAGGCTGCATCAGCGATGCCGTCGTGGCGGCCAGCCTGGAGCAGAGCGCCGCGATGTGGCGGCTGCGTGAAGGCATTCCGCTGGCGCAGGCCGAAGAGGGGCTGAACATCAAGCACGACATCGCGCTGCCGGTGTCGCGCATGGCCACATTCGTGCACGAAACCGACGCAGCCTTGAGCACAGCGTGGCCCGGCATCCGCATCGTCAACTTCGGCCACCTCGGTGACGGCAATCTGCACTACAACGTACAGGCACCGCTGGGCGTCTCAGCCGCGGATTTCCTGGCCGACCATGAGGGGGCGGTGAATGCCGTGGTGTACGAGGCGGTGCAGACCCACGGCGGATCAATCTCGGCAGAACATGGCATTGGTGTGTTGAAGCGCGAGGTGCTGGCGCAGACCCAGTCGCCCGTGGCGAGGCAGCTGATGCATGCCATCAAGGCCGCGCTAGACCCGCGCGGCACGATGAACCCAGGCCGCGTGTTGTGAGCCGCAGATGGCAAGCGCAGCGAGCCCGCTGAGCCACCACGACATCCTCGGCATCGTCGAGCCCTTCACTCGTCGCAGCCGGCAGGTCGACCTGGCTGCGAGCGACCGGCTCAACCGGCGCCTGCTGTTCAAGCCGATCGAGCATGCAGCAAACGACGCCGGGCTGCCCGCCCTGCGCGAAACCCTGCAACTCGACAGCTACCGCTCGGGCAACTTCGACCTGACGCGCACCTTGACCGCAGCCGATGGTCAGTCTGCCACGCTGCAGACCAGTGGCCGGCAGCCGGCGGACCTGCTGGCGCGCATAGAAGCGGTCGCGCCCCATCAGCAGTTCAGCGCCGGCGCCGGCTATCTGATCACGCGCAGCTATACGGTGCCAGCTGACCCGACCGTCTCGGCAGAGGGCCAGACCGCCGTTCCGCTGGTGCTCACGCGCGCCGTCGTGCATCTGGCTGATCTCACGCTGACACTCGACGTGCCGGAGGCACGCGGCGTCTCGGCCGACATCAACATCAAACCGACGCATGTCAACGACGGCAGCACACTGGAACTGCCGGACGATCTGCTGGCCGTGATCGGCTGGGACTGGACGCGGCTGGTCCGCAAGAAGGACATGTGGGAAAGCAAGCTGCGTCTGCGCGGTGGGGCTGCGCGACGCACCCGACTGGCCGAGCAGGCGGCGGACCGCGGAGCACAACATCTGGCGCAGGCCCTGGCCGAACCACCGGGTCGATTCCATGAACGACATCTGCGCGCGCGCTGGTGGGCAGCGCTGCGTCGCGCGATCCCGATCCTCACCCCGGTCGGGCTCATCATCACGGTGCTGCTGTTCCCGCGCATCGATTTCGGTGAGAAACCCGGGCTGTGGGTGATGCTGTACCACCTGCCGACCGCGCTGGTCGCGCTGAGCTTCTGCCTGCAGGAGTTGCCGGAGTTCGTGATTCCGCCGCTACCGCGCCGCTCGGAGTCGCCAACGTGGCGAAAGCCTGCGAAAGATGCCGTCAGCAGCGTGCCAGTCAGCGGCTGAGCCGGCTCAGGGCAGTGCGGACGCTTGCTTGCGGCGGGCCCTCCAGCCACCCCACAGCACCAGCAGACCAGGGATCAGGATCGCCGCCCAGATGATCTTGTCGAGGTGCTCCTTGACAAACGGCAGGTTGCCAAAGAGGTAGCCGACCGTTGTCAGACCCACCACCCAGATCAGTGCGCCGATCACGTTGTAGAAGGTGAAGCTCGCGCGCCGCATCTCGGCGACACCCGCCACGAACGGCGCGAAGGTGCGCACGAACGGCATGAAGCGCGCCAGCACCACCGTGATGCCGCCGTACTTTTCGTAGAACGCATGCGCCTGCTCGAACGCCGCCTTGTTGAAAAAACGCGACTGCTCCCACTGAAACACCTTGGGCCCGAAGTACCGCCCGATCGTGTAATTGGTCTGGTCGCCGAGGATCGCCGCCACCACCAGCAAGGCCATGGCCAGCGGCAGGCTCATCAGCCCTGCGCCGCACAGCGCACCGACCACGAACAGCAGCGAATCGCCGGGCAGGAAGGGCATCACGACCACGCCGGTCTCGACGAAGATGATGACGAACAGCAGTGCGTATACCCAGGCGCCGTACTGATGCACGAAGTTCGCGAGGTGCACGTCAACGCGCAAGATGAAGTCGATCAGTGCCGCGACGATTTCCATGGGAAATGATTATGGTTGGCGCTCATTGCATCCTCGCGACATGCGCCCGTGACCAACTTCGCGATGACCGGTGCGGAGATGGGTGCGGTTTCTACAATGCGTCCATGAATGCCCGTGGGCCCCACACACCTCGCCGCCCGATCCGGGAACTGCCCGATGAGCTGATCAGCCAGATCGCCGCCGGCGAGGTGGTCGAGCGGCCGGCATCGGTGGTGCGCGAGCTGGTCGACAACGCGCTGGACGCAGGTGCACGCGAGGTCACCGTCAAGCTGATCGCGGGTGGCATCCGTGCGGTTCTCGTGGAAGACGATGGCCACGGACTGCCCGCCGCCGAACTGCCGCTGGCACTGCGCCGCCACGCGACCAGCAAGATCGAATCGCTCGGCGATCTGGAAAACGTGGCGACCATGGGCTTTCGTGGCGAGGCGCTGGCCGCCATTTCGTCGGTGGCCGAGGTCTCGATCGCCAGCCGCTGCGCTGACGACACTCAGGCACGCCGGCTCGATGCGCGATCGGGCGAAATCACGCCGGCAGCGCGTGGGGTGGGCACCAGCGTCGAGGTGCGCGAGCTGTTCTTCAGCACGCCGGCGCGCCGCAAGTTCCTGAAGACCGAAGCCACTGAGCTGGCGCACTGCGTGGAAGCGGTGCGCCGCCACGCGCTGACGCGGCCCGATGTCAGCTTCGCGGTGTGGCACGAAGGCAAGCTGGTGCAGCAGTGGCGGCAGGTGACCGACCAGGGCAACGCCGACGCGCGACTGACCGACGTGTTGGGAGCGGAATTCATCGCCGACAGTCGATCGGTGTCGCTGGACCTGGGCGTGCTGCGCATCACCGGCCGCGCCGGCACGCCCGCGTCAGCACGCAGCCGATCCGACCTGCAGTACGTCTACGTCAACGGCCGCTTCGTGCGCGACAAGCTGATCGCACACGGCGTGCGCAGTGCCTATGAAGACGTGCTGCACGGTGGGCGGCAGCCGGCCTACGTCCTGTTCATCGACATCGCGCCCGACCGCGTCGATGTGAACGTGCACCCGACGAAGATCGAGGTGCGCTTTCGCGAATCGCGCGAGGTGCATCAGGCAGTGCGCCGTGCGGTGGAGGCGGCGCTGGCCGAAGCGATTGCGACCCCAAGCGCCAGCGCAACTGGCGTCGACATCGGCATGGCTCAAAGCACCTTCGGGCAAGCCGTGCGACACGCCGACTTTCGTGGCAACACACCGACCGGCGCCCAGGTGGCACTGAGCCTGCACCAGGCCACGGTGCTTCATGCGCGTGAGCCCGATGCACCGTGGGGCGCCAACGTGCTGCGGCACGAAGACGCGCCCCTTGCGCCATCGCCCGCCGCCGCAGAACACGATCCTGGCACCTGGCCGCTCGGCAAGGCCATCGCGCAGATCGCCGGCATCTACGTGCTGGCCGAGAACGCGCAGGGTCTGGTGATCGTGGACATGCATGCGGCCCACGAGCGCGTCGTCTACGAGCGGCTGAAGGCGAGCCTCGCCGCATCGCGCATCGACGCACAGCCGCTGCTGATCCCGGCCACCTTCGCCGCCACCGCCGCCGAGATCGCCACCGCAGAAGCGCATGCCGACACGCTGCACACGCTGGGGCTGGAGGTGTCGCCGCTGTCGCCGACGGTACTGGCGATCCGATCCCAACCCTCGGCGCTGGCGGGCGGCGACGCGGTCGAACTCGCTCGCGGCGTGCTGGCCGAACTGGCCGAGCACGAGGCCAGCAGCGTGGTGCAGCGCGCGCAGCACGAGATCCTGTCGACCATGGCCTGCCACGGCGCGGTACGTGCCAACCGGGCCTTGAGCCTGGAGGAGATGAATGCGCTGCTGCGCGACATGGAGCGCACCGAGCGCGCCGACCAGTGCAACCATGGCCGCCCCACCTGGCGGCAGATCACCCGGCGCGAACTCGACGCGCTGTTCTGGCGCGGTCGCTGACCTGCCAGACAACCCAACGCCGAGAGGCGCCCCTCTTTTTTCTGCACATCTCCGCACCCCGACTGGACCCGCATGGCCACGCTGAAGATCAAACCGAAGAACACGGCCGGCTCCGCAGCCCGCACCGATCGAGCCCCTGTGCGCGGCGCCGGCATGGGCGTGCGCCGACGCCCGACGCTGGCCGAAGCGCAAGCCGAACGCGCGCGGCGTGAGGTCCAGTCGCCAAACGACAGACCCGCCGAGCGCTCACGCGAAGCGTCCTTCGACCGACCGAAGGATGCCCGCTCGAACACACCGCCTCGCGCAACAGCGCGCCCACCATCGCGCGCGCCCTTCGACGCAGCGCCCCGCGATGCAGCTCGCCCAGCCGCGCGGGCGCCGTTTCAATCAGACGCCGACCGTGGCAGCGAGCCTCGTCGCGCGCCGCCCTCCGACCGGTCACCGCGCCCGGACGACCGCCAGGCCGAGCATCGGCGCCCTGCGCAGCCAGCCCCTCGCGGTGAGCGTCTGCCAGAGCGGCGCGACGGTCCACCGCCGCGCCCCAGCGCACGCCATCGCGACGCCCCGCCGCAAGCGCAGCAATCGCGTGACCCACGTGACCCGCGCGATCGCCAGGCCGATCGCCCGCCGATCATCGCAACGCCGCGCTTCCCGGTCAGCCCACCCGTGCGTCCACAGGAGCGATCGCCGTCACGACCGCCGGAACGCCCGCCGCAGCGCCCGGCTGAACCGAAGCGCCGTCATGTGGCTCGACCGGTTCGCGACGATGACGATGACGAGCGCGGCCCGTTCCACCATCAGGTCGAAGCCGCGCCAGGGAGCCTGCGGCTGTCGAAACGGATGAGCGAGCTGGGCCTGGCCTCGCGCCGCGAAGCCGACGAATGGATCGAGAAGGGCTGGGTGCGCGTCGACGGCGAGGTGGTCAAGGAACTCGGCTCGCGCGTGATGCCCGATCAGCGCATCACCATCGATGCGCGTGCCAAATTCCAGCAGGCGCAAAAGGTCACCGTGCTGATCCACAAGCCAATCGGCTACGTCAGCGGTCAGGCGGAAGACGGCTACGAGCCAGCGGTGGTGCTGGTCAAGCCAGAGAACCAGTGGAGCAGCGACCAATCGGGCACGCGCTTCCTGCGCGAACACCTGCGCAGCCTGGTGCCCGCCGGCCGGCTGGATATCGATTCGACCGGCTTGCTGGTGCTGACGCAGGACGGCCGCATCGCCAAGCAGCTGATCGGCGAGGACAGCGAGATCGAGAAGGAGTACCTGGTGCGCGTGGCCGGGCCGCTGGGGCAAGGACCGGCATCAAGCGAGCTCTCGGTCGACGATCTGGCGCTGCTGCGCCACGGTCTGGAACTCGACGGCGAAGCGCTGAAGCCGGCCGTTGTCGAATGGCAGAACGACGACCAACTGCGCTTCGTGCTGCAAGAAGGCAAGAAGCGCCAGATCCGCCGCATGTGCGAAGCCGTCGGCCTGAAGGTGCTGGGCCTCAAGCGCGTGCGCATCGGCCGCGTGATGCTGGGTGATCTGCCGGTCGGTCAGTGGCGGTATCTTCGAGCGGATGAGGTTTTCGGGTGAGGTGCGTGCGAGCTATCGAGAATGTTGACGCGTTGAATTTCTGGCTCCGATATGTCGCAAGCTGCGATTTGAATGACACGACACATGCCGACCGCTCTCGTCATCACATTCAAACCTGGCTTCCATTGCCCGGAAGAAATCAGTCCACACTCGACGGGCGTATATCTCGCATTTCCGACCACTGAAGTACTCAAGCCCACGTACCGCGGTCACAAGACCCTGGTCAACCTTGAGCACACAAAGGTTGGGATCACGATTTCGAGCTTCAGCACGCGAGTGGTTCTTTACAACTGACCGCGAAAAGATCGTGGCGTCCGCCCTCTCGCTTCTAGTCGTGAAGAATTTCGACATCTAAGGCCTGCATCCTCCGAAGCCGAGACAGTTGTCGTACGATGTTTACGTAAATACAATAACTCTGTGCGAGTTTCCTACGATTCAGCAAAACGCGAACGAACGCTGGCTGACCGGGGCCTGGACTTCGAAGACGCTGAAGCCATCTTCCAAGGCATGACGATCGAGGTCGAAGACACGCGCAAGGACTATGGTGAGCGCCGCGTACTTTGCTTCGGTTTGCTGGCTGGCAGACTGATTGTGGTGGGCTACACACCGCGTGGCGCGGTTCGCCATGTGTTCAGCATGAGAAAGGCAAACGAACGTGAGCAAAACCGCCTCGCCGCGTACTTTGGGCTCTGACTTGGCGCGCGTGGACGCGCATGTGGTCAAGCCGTCGGAGTACAAGGAGCTTCCTGAACTCACCGACGAAATGCTCGCTCGCGCTACGGTCAAAAAGGGCGGCCGACCGCGGTCGGCCAACCCTCGGCAACTGATCAGCCTGCGCTTGCCGCCGGAGGTCATCGCCCGTTGGCGCGCCACTGGGTCGGGCTGGCAATCACGCATGGCCGAACGGCTGGCCAAGACGCCGGTGCCTCGTGCTAAGACCGACCTCTGATCAGCCCTTGCAGTCCAAACGCCGCATCGCACACGATCGGCGTGACCGACACGCCGATCAATCCCGATCCGGCGCGATCTCGGTCGCGTAATCCACCAGGTCGCCCAGGATGCCCTGGGCGCGTTCGTCGTCAGGGTCGGGCATCGACTCGCCGAGCTGGTCGATGCGCTCGAAGAATGTGGCCAGCGTGAGCCCGCCGCCCACGCCATCGTGCAGCCGGCTCGCCCGGTGTTCGTGCCACTGCTGCTGCTCGGCGTCGGTCAGCGTGTGAGGGAAGTTGCGGGCGCGGTAGCGGAACAGCAGTTCGCTCAGGCGCTCGTCGGCAAAGGCCGGGCGTTGCTCGGCGAGCGTCTGCGGCGGAAACCCTCGCAGCCTTTGCAGCAGGCGGCGGTCTTCATTGCCGACGAAACCGCCATAGAGGTCTTCATCGACATCGGGTCGGCCTTCAATTGGCGGTCGCTCGAACACCTCGGGCCACAGTCCGGCCAGCAGAGCGGTCTGGTGCGCGGCCACGTCGGCATGTTTTCTGGCCTGGGTGATGTCGATGCCCCAGCGCACGGCCATCTCGGGGCTGAGCGTCTTCAGGTTGCCGATCACCACCGGAGACTTGTTCAGGTGAATCGTCTTGATCGGCAGCCGCGTCACGCCCTCGGGCAGCGCATCGGCGCGGCTGAACATGCGCAGCCGGATCGTCTCGGCGTTCAGCGACTGCAGCACGCCCGGGTCTTCGGCCAGGTCCCAGACGATGACTTCGTTCTTGTTGGTCGGGTGTGGCGCCAGCGGCCACACCATGGCGATGCAGCCGCGATCGGGTGGGTACATGCCCGACACGTGCAGGAACGGCTGCCCCGCCTTCTGCGCGTTGGCCATCTCCTCGATGACGGCGTCCTTCTTGCGCAGGCGCAGGCAGAAATCCCAAAGCTTGGGTTGCCTGTCCTTGATCAGCCGCGCCAGCGCCACGGTGGCGCGCACATCCGACAGCGCATCGTGCGCGGCCTCGTGGGCGATGCCATTGGCAAGGGTCAGGTGTTCCAGCTTGAACGACGGCCGGCCGTCGTCGTGCCTGGGCCAGGTGATGCCGTCAGGCCGCAGGGCATAGGCGCAGCGCACGACGTCGAGCAAATCCCAGCGGCCACACTGGTTCTGCCATTCGCGGGCATACGGTTCGATCAGGTTGCGCCAGAACAGGAAGCGCGTCACCTCGTCGTCGAAGCGGATCGAGTTGTAGCCGACGCCGATGGTGCCGGGCTTGGACAGTTCCGCCTCGATCGCTGTGGCGAAGGCATGTTCGGGTACGCCGCGTGCCAGGCACACCTGGGGCGTGATGCCGGTCAGCAGGCAGCTCTCGGGGTCAGGCAGCGTGTCGGACCCGGGCTGACAGTACAAGGTGACCGGCTCGCCGATCTCGTTCAGATCGGCATCGGTGCGAAGCCCGGCGAACTGCGCAGGGCGGTCACGGCGAGGCACCACGCCAAAGGTTTCGTAGTCGTGCCAGAAGAAGGTGATCGGGTCCATGGACTGCAACATACCACCCGTCCACAATGACCGATATTCTCATCACACCCTCTCGCCAGGAGCCCTCATGAGCCGATCTGCAGCAAAGTCCACGACACCCAAGCATGCGTTCGCCAGGACGCTGAAGACCTTCACCACTCAAAGCGGCGTCGAAGGCGGCTACTACTCACTGCCAGCGCTCGCCAAGTTGATCCCGAACGTGGCGCGCCTGCCGGTGTCGCTGCGCATCGTGCTGGAGTCCGTGCTGCGCAACTGCGACGGCAAGAAAGTGACCACCGCCCACGTCGAACAGCTCGCCAACTGGAAACCCCAGGCCGAGCGCAGCGACGAAATCCCCTTCGTCGTCGCCCGCGTGGTTTTGCAGGACTTCACCGGCGTGCCGCTGCTGGCCGATCTGGCCGCAATGCGCAACGTCGCCGCCGCCATGGGCAAGAACGCCAAGACCATCGAGCCGCTGGTGCCGGTCGATCTGGTTGTCGACCACAGCGTGATGGTCGACCACTACGGCAACAAGAAGGCGCTCGACCTGAACATGAAGCTCGAGTTCCAGCGCAACCAGGAGCGCTACGAGTTCATGAAGTGGGGCATGCAGGCCTTCGACACCTTCGGCGTGGTGCCGCCGGGCTTCGGCATCGTCCACCAGGTCAACCTCGAGTACCTCGCGCGCGGCGTGCACAAGACGGCGAAGAACAAGCCGAACGCGGGCGTGTACTACCCCGACTCATTGGTCGGCACCGACAGCCACACGACGATGATCAACGGCATCGGCGTGGTGGGCTGGGGTGTCGGCGGCATCGAGGCCGAGGCCGGCATGCTGGGCCAGCCGGTGTACTTCCTGACGCCCGATGTGGTCGGTTTCGAGCTGACCGGTCGGCTTCGCGAAGGCGTCACCGCCACCGACCTGGTGCTCACCGTTACCGAGATCCTGCGCAAGGCCAAGGTGGTCGGCAAGTTCGTCGAGTTCTTCGGCGAAGGCACGGCCAGCCTCGCGCTGCCCGACCGCGCGACGATTGCCAACATGGCGCCCGAATATGGCGCGACGATGGGTTTCTTCCCGGTCGACGACAAGACGATCGACTACTTCAAGGGCACCGGCCGCACGAAAAAGGAGATCGAAGCCTTCGAGGCCTACTTTCGCGCGCAGAAGCTGTTCGGCGTTCCGAAGAACGGCGAGATCGACTACACCTCGGTCGTCACACTCGATCTCGGCACGGTCGCGCCAAGCCTGGCCGGGCCGAAGCGGCCGCAGGACCGGATCGAACTCGGCCATGTGAAAACACAGTTCACTTCCCTGTTCAGCAAACCACCGACCGAGAACGGCTTCAATCAGCCCGCCGCCCATCTGCACCTGAGGCACATGGTGCGGGCGGCGGATGTCGTGGACACGGCGTTGGCCACCACCAAGGACACGGCGGTGGGTGCGGCGCGTGATGTGGTCGAGATGGTCGGCAGCCGCTCGACACTCGAAGCGGCGCAGTCCAGCGCCGCGTCGGAACAGCACAAGGTTGGCGACATCTCGATTGGCAACGGCGACGTGCTGATCGCCGCCATCACCTCCTGCACCAACACCTCGAACCCGAGCGTGTTGCTGGCCGCGGGCCTGCTCGCGAAGAAGGCGGTCGAGGCGGGCCTGAAGGTGCAGCCGCACATCAAGACCTCGCTCGCACCGGGTTCGCGCATCGTCACCGAATACCTGGATAAAGCCGGTCTGCTGCCCTACCTTGAAAAGCTCGGCTTCTACCTCGCCGGCTATGGCTGCACCACCTGCATCGGCAACGCTGGCGACCTGCGCCCCGAGTTCAACGAGGCGATCACCAAGAACGACCTGGTGTGTGCGGCCGTGCTGTCGGGCAACCGCAATTTCGAGGCGCGCATCCACCCGAACCTGAAGGCCAACTTCCTCGCGTCGCCGCCGCTGGTGGTGGCTTATGCGATCGCGGGCACCGTGTTGAAGGACCTGATGAGCGAGCCGCTGGGCAAGGGCAAAAAGGGCCGCGACATCTACCTCGGCGACATCTGGCCGAGCAGCGACGAGATCCATGCGCTGATGAAGTTCGCAATGAACGGCAAGGCCTTCAAGGAGAACTACGAGAAGGTCGCGACAGACCCTGGCAAGCTGTGGGGCAAGGTCGATGGCGCCACGGGCCAGGTCTACGACTGGCCCACCTCGACCTACATCGCCAAGCCACCGTTCTTCGACGCCTTCACGATGCAGCCGGCGCAGGCGGCGGCCGGCGTGGTCGGGGCGCGGGCCATGGCGCTGTTCGGTGACTCGATCACGACCGACCACATCTCGCCCGCGGGCTCGATCAAGGAAGCCTCACCCGCCGGCGCCTGGCTGAAGGAACACAAGGTGCTGAAGGCCGACTTCAACAGCTACGGGTCGCGGCGCGGCCACCACGATGTGATGGTGCGAGGCACCTTCGCCAATGTGCGCATCAAGAACCTGATGATCCCGGCCGGTGCCGACGGCTCGCGCGAGGAAGGCGGCGTGACGCTGCATCAACCTTCCGGAGAGAAGCTGTTCATCTACGACGCCGCGATGAAGTACATGGCCGCCGGCACGCCGACGGTGATCTTCGCCGGCGAGGAATACGGCACCGGCTCGTCGCGCGACTGGGCGGCCAAGGGCACCGCGTTGCTGGGCATCAAGGCGGTGATCGCGCGCAGCTTCGAGCGCATCCACCGCAGCAACCTGGTCGGCATGGGCGTGTTGCCGCTGCAATTCAAGGGCGCGGACAGTTGGCAGACGCTGGGCATCACCGGCAATGAGACCTTCGACATCGAACTCGCGGTCCAGATCCAGCCACAGCAGGACGCGACGCTGGTGATCACCTCAGCCGATGGAAAGAACAAGCGCGTGCCACTGACACTGCGCATCGACACGCCGATCGAGGTCGATTACTACCAGCACGGCGGCATCCTGCCCTTCGTTCTGCGGCAGTTGCTGGCCGCCTGAGCGCCGCTGGCGGACGATAAGGCGCAGGGCGGCTCAGCCGAGCGCCCTGCCCCACGCCTCGGGGTCAAAGCCCACCAGAACGCCGCCCGGGTGCTCGACCACCGGGCGCTTGATCACGCTGGGCTGCGCAACCATCAAGTCGCGCGCGCTGGCCGCGTCGCTGACGACCGCCTGCTGCGCTGCATCGAGCTTGCGCCAGGTCGTGCCCTTGCGGTTCAGCAAGGCGTCCCAGCCGAGCGCGCGCATCCACGCGTCGAGCTGAGGCAGCGGCACGCCCTGCTTCTTGTAGTCATGGAAGGTGTAGGCCACGCTCTGGTCCTGCAGCCAGGCGCGCGCCTTCTTCACGGTGTCGCAGTTCGGGATGCCGTAGACGATGATCATGCTCATGCCGAACCCTACACTGCTTCGCCCCGAAACCCCGATCGTCGCCCATGGCTTCCCGCTCTGAACACTCGACCCTGCTCGACCATGGCATCTGGGTGATCGACACCGGCTACCAGCGGCCGATGTTCGATGCGGCCTATCTGGTGGTCGAGCAGGGTCGTGCCGCCTTCATCGATACCGGCACCAGCCTGGCGGTGCCGAGGCTGCTGGAGGCACTCGATGCGGCCGGCGTCGCGCGAGAAGCGGTGGACTGGGTGATCCCCACGCATGTGCACCTGGACCATGCTGGCGGGGCCGGTGCGCTGATGACGGCATTGCCGGCGGCGAAGCTGCTGGTGCACCCACGGGGTGCGCGGCACCTGATCAACCCCACCGTGCTGCTCGACAGCGCGCGGGCGGTGTATGGCGACGAGGAAGTGTTGCGCGCCTACGGCACGGTGGTGCCAGTGGAAGCCAGCCGGGTCGTCAGCAGCGCCGATGGCATGGTGATCGAGTTGGCCGACCGGCCGCTCACGCTGCTCGACACGCCGGGCCACGCACGCCACCACCACTGCGTCTGGGACGAACGCAGCCAGGGCTTCTTCACCGGTGACACCTTCGGACTGTCCTATCGCGAGTTCGACACACCACAGGGTGTGTGGCTGCTTCCGACAACAACACCGACGCAGTTCGACCCCGAGGCACTTCGCGCATCGATCGAGAGGATGCTGGCCCGGCAACCGCAGCGCATGTACCTGACCCACTACGGTTGCATTGGCAACGTCGCGGCGTTGGGCCGCGAACTGCTTGAACAGCTCGATGCAGTGGTCGAGTTGGGCGAACGTACTCGCCAGCAAGCCCTGGTACCGACCGAGCGCCATGCGGCGCTGACGGCCGGACTGGCCACGCTCTACCTGCAGCAGTTGCAGCGCCTGGGCAGCACACTGCCACGCGAGCAGGTGATCGGCTTGCTGGCCATGGACATTGAACTCAATGCCCAGGGTATGGCGGGCTGGCTGGACACTGCGCACCAGTTCTGACCCCGCGCCAAGCCTCGATCTGGCCGGTGAATCGGCCGCAACACCGCGGATTGCCTGGCCGCGAGTTCGCCACACTGCAGCGAACTTCAGCTCGTACGAGCCCATTTCATGTCGATCTTTCGATGGCCCCTGGCGCTGAGCCCCTGGCGGCGTGCTCGCGCTGCCGCTGGACGCGTGGCGCCACCGCGGCCGCGGCTGGTAGCCAGCGAGGGAGCGTCGACTGCAGCAGCTGTTGCTCCAGAGTTGCCTGCCCTCGCCGCAGAAACAGCCGAGGTGGCTCCGCCATTTTTCGCATGGCTGCTGTCTCAACCGAAGACGGACATCGAGCCGTCGGTCCACCCCACCGCACTTGACGAACAGGCGCTGTCGGTTCTGGCACGCCTCGACGAAGTCATTCAATCAGAGCTTCGACGCAGCGCCTTGCTGCCGCGCGCTCCGCAGGTGCTGCCACAGCTGATGCGCAGCCTGCGCGACGATCATTACGTGTCGGTCGAAGTCGCCGCGCGCATCGGCAAGGACGCGGTGCTGGCCGCAGAGGTCATCCGGGCGGCCAATGGGTCGCACCGTGGCCGCCGCGAACCGATCGTCGATCTGTCGCAGGCGGTGCTGTCCATTGGCGCCGACCACCTCCGCCGCGTCATCGCGAAATCGGTGCTGCGGCCTATCTTCAGCGTGCGAGGTGCCTCGCTGTCCGCGCTGGCCGCACCACAGATCTGGGTCAACGCCGAATTCAAGGCGCGGCTGTGCTCTGAGACGGCCGCCGCCGAAGGCCTGGACCCACTGGACGGCTACCTGGCCGGCATGCTGCACGACTGCGGCTGGACGGCGCTGCTGCGCGCGCTGGATGGACTGGGCCCTCAGGAGGTGCCCACCGTAGCGCAGTTGATCGCGCCCGCCATGGCTCGCGCGTTGGCCGATCGCCGCGATCTGCTGTTCTGCAAGCTGATGCGGCCGTGGCAGCTGAGCATGCCGCTGGTGGCGATGGCCGACGAGATCGAGGCCAGCAGCCTCGCCGCAGCGCAGTCGCCATTGGCCGTGTCGCTGCAGCGTGCCCATGTCCTGGCCTCACTGCACGCACTGGCCTGTGATGCCCGTCTGCCCGACGGAATGGATGCCACTCTGATGAGCCTGCCACCCGGCGTGCAGGCCTGCTACCTGACGGTCACACGCGCAGGTTGATGCGCCTGCGCCACGGTGCGTCAGTTGAAACCTCGTTAGGCTATCGGGTGTTTCCACTTTCCGAGCATTTGCGATGAGATTGCTACACACCATGCTGCGCGTTGGCGACCTGCAACGATCGATCGATTTCTACACCCGCGTGATGGGCATGAAGCTGTTGCGCACCACGGATCGGCCAGATCAGAAGTACAGCCTGGCCTTCGTCGGCTACGGCACCAACCCCGAGCATGCCGAGATCGAGCTGACCTACAACCACGGCGTCGATCACTACGAGCTCGGCACCGCCTACGGCCACATCGCGATCGAAGTGCCCGACGCCTATGCGGCTTGCGCCGCGATCAAGGCCGGTGGCGGCAGCGTGACACGCGAAGCCGGGCCGGTGGCTGGCGGCTCGACGGTGATTGCGTTCATCACCGATCCAGACGGCTACAAGGTCGAGCTGATCCAGCGCTGATCTGCAGCGCGGACTCCGACAGCCGCCTCGGCGCCAGGCTCAGCCCTGGCGCAACGCCGTCGCTTCACGCGCCAGTTCGGTGATGCGGCCCCAATCGCCCGCCGCCACCGCATCGGCCGGCGTCAGCCACGAACCGCCGCACACCTTCACATTGGGCAGCGCCAGAAACTGCGGCGCAGATGCCAGCGTGATGCCACCTGTCGGGCAGAAATGCACGTCGCCAAACGGCCCGGCAAACGCCTTCAGCATCACGACACCACCGGCGGCGCTGGCAGGAAAGAACTTCAGGAAGAAATACCCATCGGCGTTCGCCGCCATGACCTCGCTGGCCGTGGCCACACCCGGCAACAGGGGCAAGTCGATGTTGCGGCACGCCTGACCGATCTCCTGGCGGTAGCCAGGGCTGACCGCGAAGCGGCACCCGGCATTCCTGGCCGCCTGCGCATCGGCCGCACTGCGCACCGTGCCGGCACCAACGATGGCCTCCGGCACCGCACGGGCGATGGCTTCCATGCAACGCAGCGCAACCGGCGTGCGCAGCGTCACCTCCAGCACCCTGACGCCGCCGGCCACCAGGGCCTGGGCCATCGGTACCGCATCTTCGATGCGGTCGAGCACGATGACCGGGATCACCGGGCCGTAGTTGGCGAGATCAAGGCTGTGCATTCGATGTACCTCAGTGAAAAAAATTCGCCGGGCCGCCCCAAGAATTTTTGCTCCCCTCGGGGGGCGGTCACCGCTTGCGGTGGCCTTGGGGCCAACATTAAAGCCAGGTCACAGCGCCCTCTTCGGCAGTCAAGACATTGCGGCGCATGCCGCCGAACAGTTCGCGGCCGAGGCCGTGGGCATTGATGTCGCGCTGCTCCTCGGACAGCACCGCCGGCTCACGCGCCGCCCAGGTGTCCGCGTCGACCAAGGCCTCCAGCGTGCCGGTGTTCGAATCGATGCGGATCAGATCGCCGCTGCGCACCTTGGCCAATGGACCACCCGCCAGCGCTTCGGGGCTGACGTGGATGGCAGCGGGTACCTTGCCCGAGGCGCCGCTCATCCGGCCGTCGGTCACAAGAGCGACCTTGAAGCCTTTGCCCTGCAGCACCGACAGCGGTGGTGTCAGCTTGTGCAACTCGGGCATGCCGTTCGCGTGCGGGCCCTGGAATCGCACCACAGCGACAAAGTCGCGTTCCAGCTCACCCGCCTTGAACGCCGCCTGCAGCGCTTCCTGGGTGTCGAACACGATCGCGGGCGCTTCGACCACATGCCGGTCGGCCGGCACTGCCGAGGTCTTGATGACGGCACGGCCGAGGTTGCCGGTCAACAGCGCCAGCCCACCCTGGTCGCTGAATGGAGCGGCAGCGGGCCGCACGATGTCGTCGTCGCGATGGACGGTGGTCGATGGTGGAAGGTCAACCCAGCGCAGCACAGCGGTGTCATCACGTTTCGGCAGCCGCGTGTAGTCGCGCAGGCCACCGTCAGCCACCGTGGCGACGTCGGCATGCATCAGGCCCGCGTCGATCAACTCGCGAATCACGTAGCCCGGCCCGCCCGCGGCCTGGAACTGGTTCACATCGGCACTCCCGTTCGGGTAGACGCGCGCCAGCAGCGGCGTGGCATGCGACAGGTCGGCGAAATCGGTCCAGTTGATCAGGATGCCGGCCGCACGCGCCACGGCCACCCAGTGGATCAGGTGGTTGGTCGAGCCGCCGGTGGCCAGCAGCGCGACCATGGCGTTGACGATCACCCGCTCATCGACGAGCTGGCCGATGGGCGTGTACTTCCTGCCTTTGACCAGGCCGAGCACGGTGCGAACCGCGTCGCGTGTCAGCGTCTCCCGCAAATCGGCGTGCGGGTGCACAAAGGCGGCGCCAGGCACATGCAGGCCCATCGCCTCGAGCAGCATCTGGTTGCTGTTGGCCGTGCCGTAGAAGGTGCACGTGCCGGGGCCGTGGTACGAGGCCGACTCGGAGCGCAGCAGTTCGTCGCGGCCGACCAGCCCCTGCGCGAACTGCTCGCGCACCTTGCCCTTGGCGTTGTTGCTGAGACCGGTGCTCATCGGGCCCGCCGGCACGAAGACACAGGGCAAGTGGCCGAAATGCAGGGCCCCGATCAACAGGCCAGGCACGATCTTGTCGCAAACGCCAAGCAGCAGCGCGGCGTCGAACACATCGTGCGTCAGCGCCACGGCGGTGCCCATGGCGATGGTGTCGCGCGAGAACAGGCTGAGCTCCATGCCAGGCAGACCCTGCGTCACGCCATCGCACATCGCCGGCACGCCGCCTGCCACCTGCACCGTGGCACCACGCTTGTGCGCTTCATCGCGAATCAGGGCCGGGAACCCTTCGTAGGGCTGGTGCGCCGACAGCATGTCGTTGTAGGCCGTCACCACACCGATGTGTGGAGCGCGTTCGGCCACGATCCGGAGCTTGTCTTCGGCCGGCATCGCCGCAAAGGCATGCGCCACGTTCGCGCAACCCATGCGGTCGCTGCCGCGAGCGCGTTGCGCCGCAGCGGCCACACGGGCCAGATAGGCTTGGCGCAGTGTGGCGCTGCGTTCGCGGATGCGCTGCGTCACCTGATCGACGGTGGAATTCATCGGCATGGTCTGCTTTCGACTGGGCGGCGACATCACCACAGACCACAGTGTCGCAGGCGGAGGTTCACTTCTGCGCACGCAGGGATCAAGGCACGTCGCTCGCGATGCCTGTTAGCAAGCGTGATGCCCAAAGCGGCAAGAGCGTGCGGTCTAGTGAGACACCGGCTCCATGGGCGCCCACAGTCTGCGCACCCGTTCCAGATCGGCCACGGTGTCGACATCGACCAGCACGCCCGGGTCGTCGACCTCCACCGGGTGTGCCGGGTAGCGCGACAGCATGCGGCGCGCGCCCTCGTCGCCTTGCAGCGTGACCAGCTCGGAATACAGCTCGACGTTGAAGGCGACCGGATGCCCCCGCTGGCCATGAAGCTGGGCGTAGGCGATCGTGTGATCGCGCAGCGCCGCAGCCACCTGCTGCAGGGTGGCCGATTGCACCAGGGGCATGTCGGCGGGCAGCACCAGCCAGCCATCGGCGTTCGAGCGTGCGGACACCCCTGCCGCGATCGCCGCGCCCTTGCCGAGCCGGGCATTGACCGCGCGCAGGTCGCTGCGCCCTTCGACCGCCCGTGACGCCGCTTCGAGCAACACGATGTCCTGGCGGGCGACGTAGCGGGCGGCTTCGGCCACCAGGGCCTCGGTGGTGATCACGACCAGCGGCAGACCGCTGCCCATCGCTTGAGTCAGCGTGGCGCCGAGCACGCTGGTGGTTCCCAAGGGCTGGCTCAACTTGTGACCGGCATCCTGAAATCGGGATCCCAGGCCGGCAGCCAACACAATGATCACGGGCCCTGAGGTCATCGTCTGCGTCCTTTACTTCTGAATTCCTGGCGCGAAGGATGCAGACAACGAGTCTGCGGCACCAGAGGGGCATCACTGACATCGGAACCGACTGCTTTCTATACTCGGTTGATGAGCCACCTCGCCGATCTCCGAAAGAGCTACGAACGCGCCGAACTCGACGAGAGCGCTTCGCTGGCCGACCCGCTGGCGCAGTTCGAGTTGTGGCTGCAACAGGCGATCAGCGGCGAGCTTCCGGAGCCCAATGCGATGACCCTGGCCACCGTCGGTGCTGACGGGCGACCCTCGACCCGGGTGGTGCTGATCAAGGGCTGCGACTCGCGGGGCATCGTCTGGTTCACCAACTACGACAGCCGCAAGGGCCGGGAGCTGGCGGCGCACCCGCAGGCAGCCTTGCAGTTCCATTGGGTCGAGCTGGAAAGGGTCGTGCGGATCGAGGGCCAGGTCGAGAAGGTCGATGCAGCCGAGTCCGACGCCTACTTCGCATCGCGGCCGCTGGATTCGCGCATCGGCGCCTGGGCCTCACCGCAAAGCGAAGTGATTTCCTCGCGCAGCGTGCTGGTCGCCAATGCGGCGAGGTACGGGGCGCAGTACCTGCTGAACCCGCCGCGCCCGCCCCACTGGGGCGGCTACCGCCTGGTGCCGGACCGCTGGGAGTTCTGGCAAGGCCGCCGGTCGCGGCTGCACGACCGGCTGCGGTATCGGTTGGAAGCGCAACAGTGGATCAGGGAGCGGCTGGCCCCCTGATCCAGCGATCCCGCCTCAGAAGGTCACACGCATCCCCACCTGAACAGCACGCCCTGGCAGGGGCGACAGGCCACGGATGGTCTCGATCGTCGATGCGCTGTAAGCCCGCTCATTGCCCAGATTGGTGAGCTTGACGTACCACATCGCATCGGCCAGGTTCACGCTGATGCGCTGAGACAGTGACAGGTTCACCAGCGTGTAGCTCGACGTCGGCCGATCGGTGTCGGGCACGCGGTTCTGGCGCGCCGCATGGTCGGCCTCGATGCGTGCCGTCCACGGCCCGCGCGCCGCATCGAGCCCGAGCTTCAAGCGCCACGGGGCAATGCGCGGCAACGGCTCGCCGGTGCTTCGGTTGGCGCCGCGCGTCATGTCGAATTGGCTGGTGCCATCCAGTTGCCACGGCAGATCGGCCAGTCGCTTGCGGCCTTCGATCTCGACACCATACAAACGTGCACGCACCGCATTGAATCGGTACAGCGGCACGCTGTCCGGCGTGCCAGCGGCCACCACCGCGCCGGATTCGTCGACGTGTTCGCCCGAGGCGTCGAGCGAGATGAAGCGCGAGAACCGGGTGTAGAACGCTCCGACTCGCAGTTGGTCGGTTTCGGTCTTCCATTGCAGTGCCAGATCCACGTTGGTGCCGCGCTCGGTCGGCAAGCGGCTGTTCCCCTGTTCGTAGGCGGCGGTGGCCGCATGAACCCCGTTGGCGTAGAGCTCGAAATAGGTCGGCGCGCGCTCTGTCGCGCTCAGCGAGCCGGAAAGCGACCAGTTCGGTGTCAGCGGGAGGACGTTGGCCAGGGAATAGCTCTGCAGCGAGAAGTTCCGGCGAACCTGGTCACCGAACTTCGGCAGCAGTGGGTCGGCGTCCCCCTCGGAATCCACCTCGGCACGCTCGAAGCGGGCGCCCACAGACAGCGTGCCGCCGACCCACGCCATCTCTTCCAGCGCAAACAGGCCGGTCTTGCGGGTGTTCGTCTTCGGCACGAACGCTTCGTCGCCCAGCGCGGAGAAATTGAAATCCTCATGCTGCACGCCCAGCACCCCGCGCAGCGGGCCGAGCGGCGCGTGCTCAGCCTCCAGACGCAGGTCGTAACCCTCGCTGCTGAACACGGTGCCCACCGCACCGCTGCCCTCGACTTCCTGGTGCCGGTAGTCGGTGTAGTTGGCGTTCAGCCGCAGCGCCCGCCAGAGGCCGTCGGCGAGCTTGAGTTCGCTGGCAAAGCCGACACGGTCGCGCTTGAGCTGGATCATCACGTCGGGCTCGGCCGTGATGCCGTAATCGCTGCGATACGTGTCAACAGACAAGCCCACGCGACCTTGTGCCGGATCAGCACCTCCGCCGAAGAACAGGGATCCGCCGAGCGCGCCCCCATGTGTTTCAGCGGCCGAATTGCGGACACGGCTGCTGCGCGCGAGTGGCGTGCCATCTTCCAGCGGCGTGTAACGGGGCACCCGCAGGTCCGAGGTGTCACGGCCAAAGACATCGGCGTGCAAGGCAAAACGGTCGTTGCCGGTCTCGATCAGCGCTGCACCACCGCGCTCGCGCGCAGCACCACCGAGCCGCACCTCGGCGGACCCGGAGAAGCCGTCCATCGGAGCACGCGGAATCCTGTTGTCCAGCGTGTTGACGACACCGCCGACCGCGCTGCCACCATAGAACAGCGCGCCTGGGCCGCGCAGCACCTCGATGCGGTCAACGATCAAGGGGTCGAGCGGCACCGCGTGGTCGTAACTCAATGACGACGCATCCATCGAGGCGCCCGCATTGCTGAGGATGCGCACACGGTCACCATCGAGCCCGCGAATCACCGGCCGGTTGGCGTTGGGTCCGAAGTAGGTTGACGACACCCCAGGCAGGCCAGTGAGTGTGTCGCCCAGAGAACTGCCGCGTCGCAAAACCAGCCCGTCGCCGGACAGCACCGACACGGGTGCAGCGATCTGGGGGCTCCCGAGCGGATTGCCGGTGATCACGACGGTGTCGAGCGTGCGGGCGGGCAGCGATGTGCTGGCAGAAGTGGTGGCATCAGGCGGCGTTTGCGCCTGGCCGAGCTGAGGAGTTCCGGCCGCGAAGGCCAGACTCAAGGACAGCGCCAGGGCGCTGCGTGGGGTATGAAAGCGTGTAGACATGGATGGATCGACTCTGGACATGCGAACACCGGCACGCGACCCGAGGGCCAGACGCACCGATGGCGCTGAAAAAGGAGTGACGGCGCAGTCCATCACGGACCGCGGCGTGCTGCTGCCAAGGGAAGGGCGCGGGGGGCTGGCCGGCGGCCAGGCCTGCGCCACTCAGCCGATCGCGGGCGGTGCTCGGGCGAGGAAGCCCGTGACCTGGGTGGCGTGGTGCCACGCTGCGTGGACGGCGTCCGGGTGAAACGGCGCCTCGAAGGTCAGCGCGAGCGCCGGCAATTCGTGCAGCAGATCAGCGTGGGTCAGCTGATCGAACAATGTGCAGCCTGCGCTGCCTTCGAAGTGGTCCGCGAACAATGCCTGGAGCCAGCCGTGCGAGTGGGCGAACCCGGATGCCGCCTGTGGTTCGGTGGGGCTGCCGATGCTCGCATCAACCGACACCGCGCTGGGCGCGTGCCCGTGATGCGGGTGCGCGACGCCGTGCAGCAGCCCGATCGACTGCATCGTCAGCGCGCTGAAACACAGCGCCAGGGCGAAGGCCACGCGCGGCCAGACGGTCTTCATCACGCGCTCGACATCAAACCGTCTGCTTGACCCGGCTGGCGAAGGTCTTGCGGAATTTCTCGACCTTCGGCGCTGCCACCATGGCGCAGTAGCCCTGGTAAGGGTGGTTGGCGAAGTAGTGCTGGTGGTAATCCTCAGCACGCGAGTAGTCGGCCACCGGCAGCAACTCGGTGACGAGCTTGCCGGCCACTTTCTGGTCCACCTCGGCCATCACCTCGCGCGCCACGGCCTGCTGGTCGGGGTGGTGGAAGTAGATCCCTGAGCGGTACTGGGTACCGGTGTCTGCACCCTGGCGATTCAGCGTGGTCGGGTCGTGGATCACGAAGAAGATCTCGAGCACCTCGCGCAAGCTGATGCGCTCGTTGTCAAAGTTGACGCGGATCACTTCGACGCAGCCGGTCCTGCCGCTGCAGACCTGTTCATAACTCGGCCTGGCGACCTGGCCGTTGCTGTAACCGGACTCGACCGACGTGACGCCATCGACCAGTTCGAACACCGCCTCGGTGCACCAGAAACAACCGCCGCCCAGTGTGATGACTTCTTGTGCCATGGAAAACTCCTTCGATTTCAGATGTGGATTCTCGGAAGCAATCCAAGACCCTGGGTCGGCATTCACCGCACATTCTTTCGGGGCTCACTGCCACGCATAGGTGGCGGTGATGCCGATCGTCCAGGTTCGCGGCATGGCGGTCTCGAAAAAGCGGCCGTTGCCTTCGTTGACGATGACCGAACCGGCGTAGTAGCGATTGGCCACATTGTCGATACGAATCAGCTCGCTGAACTCCCAGCCACCCAGACGTTGCCGCCAGCTGGCACGCAGATTGAAGACCGTGCTGGTGGATGTGGCATCGGTGTTCGTGTCATTCACATACAGCCGGCCGGTGTGAGCGACTTCGGCGGCGCCGGTGAAGCCGCCCCAGGCGGCGTTCGGGGACCAGGCCAGTTCGGCATACAGATGGCGATTGGGCGTGCCCGGCAGGCGGTTGCCGGCGCGCACCTCTGCAGCAGCGCTGCCGGAGCCACTGATGAAGCGGTCGTCGAAACGCGCCCGCAGCGCAGTGAGGCTGATCACGCTGTGCAGCGTGTCGCCCAGCTGGGCCTGGTGGGTTACCTCGAAGCCACGCCGCGAGGTCCGTCCCGCGTTTCTGAACGTCGAGCGTCCACCGCTGTTGGTGTCCACGACGATCTCGTCGTCGGTCCGGATGTCGAACACAGCCACATCAAGACGCTGCGCGTCGGCGATCTTCCACTTGCCGCCGATCTCGGCATGACGGCTGCGCGAGGCTTTCAATGCGGTGTTGAGTCCCGTCAGGCCACTCGATCGGTAGGACAGTTCGTTGAAGGTCGGCGTCTCGAAGCCGCGGCCGACATTGGCATAAACGTTGAGCGAAGGGGTCACCTTCCAGGCCAGGCCTGCGACCGGATTGATCGCGTTGAAGTGGCGCCGACCGCTGTCGTCCGGGTTTCCCGCCGTGATGTAACGATCGTCAGACTTGAACCTGACATCGCTGTGCCGAGCGCCGGCGGTCAGCGTCCACTGCGCGCTCAGGTCGTAGGCCGCCTGCATGAAGACATCCGTGCTGCGCACAGTGTTCACCTCGTCGCGCTTCAAGTCACCGCGCTGGCCGCGCGTGTTGACGTAACCCTGGCGGTCTTCCCGGTAGGTTTCGACCTCGACGCCCGCGTTGAGCTTCAAAAAGCGACCCTCCCCGAGAGCCACTCGGTGAGCTCCCTGCAGCGTGCCGCCGCCATAGGTTCGATCGAAATCCACGATGCCGCCGCTCGACGTGGGTGACCCCTGAGCCGCGATCGGGATCGACAGCGCATTGGCCAGACGGCGCGAGCCGAGGTACAGGCTGGCCGACAGTTCGGTGGCTTCGCCGAGGCGGTGCTCGAGGGTGGCACCCAGCTGCTCCTGGCGAACGGTCTTGCGCGGATCCTGCGCCAACGCCGCGAGGTAGGCCGGCTGGCTGCCTCGGTCGCGGCTGCGGAACTGCGTGGCGGTCAAGCCGAGCGGGTCCTTCGACAGCGGCTGGTCCAGCGCATTGAGCACGATGGCCAGATGGGTGTCATCGGTTGCCTGTGTCTGCCAGCGGGCGTTGAGCTGGCGCCGCTTGGACTCGCTGTTCGGGCGAAAGCCGTCGGTGCGGCTCTCGGCGCCCTCGATGGTCAAGCCGTAGCCCGGCGTGCTGGTGCTGGCCTTGACACCGATCTTGCGAAGCCCGAAGCGGCCCCGCGCGGCCGTGACGGTGGCGGTCGGGACCAGCGCATCGTCTTGCGTGACGATGCGCACCACACCGCCAGCGGCATTGCCGTACAGCTGGGCCAGCGGACCACGCAGCACTTCAATGCGCCCGACCGAGCCGAGCGACACATTCGACACCTGACCCTGCCCATCGGGCATCGTGGCCGGGATGCCATCGACAAGCACCTTGACGCCGCGGATGCCGAATGTCGACCGGGCGCCGAAGCCGCGGATCGACAGCTGCAGGTCCTGCGCGTCGTTGTTGCGGTTCCTCACCGAGATGCCCGGTACCTGGTTCAGCACCTCGGCCAGACTGACCTGCGGGCCGGCGCTCTCGATCGCATCGCGGTTGACAGCGGATATCGCCGCTGGCACATCGAACGAGGGCTCTCGGGTCCGCCGACCGGAAATCACCACGGTGTCGAGCGACGTGACTGACGGACCCGTCTGCGCCCCCGCGTCGACCACCACGGCCAGGGCAACAGGCAACGACAAGACCTGAACGCCTGCCATGACCGTGCGCCGCCTGCGCAAGACGTCAATCACTGGTCAACGACAGCTTGGCGCTCGGCAGCCAGACCTCGGCATCGCCAGCGGGGCTGCGCACCTTGGGTGCTGCCACGAAGAGCCGCTCGCTCGGCAGGCCCCTGGCCACCAGGGCATCGCGCACCGCGAGGCCACGCTGCAACGCCAGCTGACGCATCGCATCGGGCGTGACCTCGATGGTCGACTTCAGCAGGGCTTCCATCTCGGCAGGCGGCAGGCTCTTGGCCAGGCCGACCAGATTGCGCGGCTTGTCCGGGATGTCCGTGTCCTTGTAGACCGCCTTCAGCAATTCATCCCGCTCGCCTGCAGCAAACACCGGCGCCGCTGGCGCACTGGCCGCCGTGGCCGCCGCTCCGGAACGCGCCGCTTCCTTCTTGCGTTCCCGCTCCAGCCGTGCATTGAGCGCGGCCTGGACAAAACCGTCGCGCTCGGTGGCGGGATCGGACACACCGGTCACCGTCATCTTCAACGAGGGCCGATCGGCCAGTGCCTTCGCCACCTTGTCCAGCGCGGCCACACCAGACTCGGTGAAGTACGGCACCCCGACACCGAAGGCGACCTCGCTCAAGTCTTCACTGCCGCCGCCGAACATCAGCGAAAAAGGCGCGGTGATCGCCTTCTCGATCAGATTGAGGATGACCTTGAAGATGATGCCGCCGACGCTGAACTGCGGGTCGTTCAGCGAGCCGCTGATCGGAAGGTTGATGTCGATCACGCCGCGGCGGTCCTTCAGCAGGGCCACCGCGAGCAGCACCGGCAGCTTGGTGGCGCTCGGACTGTCGATGCGCTCGCCGAAGGTCAGCTGGTTCAGAATCACCTGGTTCTTGGCCTCCAGCCGGCCGTCGGCGCTGATCGCGTAGGAAACGTCCATGCTGAGCTTGCCGCGCTCGATCGCGTAGCCCGCGTACTTGCCGGCATACGGCGACAGCGGCGCCAGCTCGAGGTCGGTCGCCTTCGCACGGATATTCAGCGCCAGCGGCTGGGCCATCGGGTTCAGCTGACCCGAGATGTCCAACAGCGCGGTACCCGCGGCGCGGCCATGCAGTTCCAAGGTGGCCATGTCGCGCGAGCCGGAGCGGAAGGCACCGAGGCTTCCGTTCAGCTCGGTCAGCTCGGCGCTGTAGTTGGGGCGGACGAAGTTATCGGTGAAGTCGACGCGGCCGTTGGTCAACTTGGTCGAGCCGATGCTCAGTTGCATTGGTGTCACGGGAGCGACCTCGGTCCCGGCTGCGCCGGACGCAGCTGCAGCGGTCGCGGTGACGGCCGCTGGCGCCTGCGCCACGGCTGGCGCGCTGGCAGCATCGGCCGGAGCAACAGCTGGGTTCGCCGACACGTCTTGCAGGTTGAACCGCCCTTCTTCCGTGATGACCAGACGGGAATAGAAATCAGCCAGCGCCGCTTCGGTGATGTCGATCACCGGCCCGCGTCCGGGTGCCATCGCCAGCGTGACACCGCTGAGCTTGAACGACTGCCAACTCAGCAGTTCGTCGGTGTTGCCGAGGCCAGGTTTGGCGCCTGCCGCCGGTCGGCTGTGCACCAGCACGTCAGCCAGGAGCACATCGCCGGTGACGCCGATGTCCATCCCTGCTGGCAGCTCCTTGACGGAGACATTCGCCTTGATGCCGGTCTCGGCGCGCAGCAGGCGCACCGGCAGCCGATCACGCACATAGGGCTCGAATGCCTGCACCGGAAGTCGATCCAGCTTCAGCGCGCCCTTGACCATCAACGGTTGCAGCCCGAGTTGACCGCGCCAGTCCAGCACACCCGAGGTCACGGCGCCCAGCATCACCGCCGTCGACTTTTCGCTGGCCTTGCTGGCCGTCTGATCGATCTCGCGCGGCCCGAGCAGCCTGGCGCTGAACTGAACCTTGGCCGGCGCCGTGGTGCGCGAGCCGTTCAGCGTCAGGGACTGCACGGCCAGCTGAATGGCGCGCACGTCGATGCGGACCGGATCGCTGTCGGGAACGCCAAGGACGAAGGCGTCGTCAACCCGCAACGATCCGCCATCGATGCCGAACTCACGCAGATCGACGCGCCAGCCCGCATCACCCGTGGGTGCCGACGCGGCAGCGGCCACCGGGCGGGTCGGCGCAGCAGCCGGCTCTGTGGTCTTCAGCCAGCGCTGCACATTCCAGATACCCTCGAGGTCACGCGACACCGCGAGCGAAGGCTGTGCGAACTTGACACTGGCCAGCGTGACGCTGCGCGCCAGCACGTCGACCTCGGCACCTTTCACCGCGAGCTGCTTCAACGCGATCGCAGGCGGCTTCGATCTCGCCTTCCCCTTGGTGGGCACGGCGGTGGCATCGGCAACCTGCAGTTCGTCGAGCGTGATCTCACCGCCGCCCACGGTGAGCCTGGGCGAGTCGCCTGCCGCCCATTTCACCTGGGCCGACGCAGCGAGTTGACCGCTGACCTGCGCACGCAGGGACTGCGAGACATAGGGCGCCAAGGCTTGCAGCGACAGGGCGCTCAGCCTGACCTCGAGCTCTGCCTGCCGGTCATTGACGCGGCCGTCCACCGTCACGCTCCCCTGCGCCGGGCCACCAGCCGAAGCCCCGGCCAGCGTTGCCTGCAGGCTCAGCGGTACGGCGCCATCGGCGGTGAAGGGGTACGCCAAGGGACCGGCCTTCAGATCGACGGATTGCAGCGCCAGCGCAGCCGGCGGTGAGACGCTCGCGTCGGCCCACAGCACGCTGAGGCCGTTGAGTCGTACGGCATCCACCTGGACCTTCCACGGCGAGACCGCTGCGGTCGGTACCGTGGGCGCCGAGGCCACGGCAGCTGGCGCCGCAGCAGCCTTGGACGGCGTGCCGGCGAGTGAGGCCAGGTTCAGGCGGCCCGCCGCGTCGCGGCTGACATGCAGGGTGGGCGCGTCGAGTTCGATGGTGCCGAACGAGAGCGAACGGTGCAGCGGCCTGACGTCACTCAGCGCCACCGCCAGACGCTTCCATTCGAGCAGCGGTGCGCCGGCAGTGTCGTCGAGCGCCAGGTTGTTGAGGCCGACGTTGCCGCGCAGCGTGGCGCTGGGCTCGGCATTGACCGGCATCGCGAAATCGAGCTCCAGATCCGCCGCGACGCTGCCGCCGCGCAGGCGCACCGGCAGGGATTGCGGCAGGTAGCCGATGTAGGGTTTCAGGTCGAGCTCGCCCATCTTCAGTTGCAGCTTGGCCTGCCGCGTCTCTGCGAACGGCGTGGCCTGCGCCCCGCTGTCAAAGGGCGTGTCGTTGAAGCGAAAGGCGAGTCGCGGCTCGACCTTCACGTCGATCTTCGACGGCAGGTTGGCGAGAAACGGCAGCCCCAGGTTCAGCGCTTCAAGCCGGTGTTGCTGCTGCACCGGACGGTCGTCGAAGAACACCGCAGCGTTGCTGACCTTCACGTTGTACAGGGCAAAGCGCAACGGCTCTGACGATGGAGGCTCAGGCGAGGTGGGCTGCAAGCGCGCGATCAGGTCGTCGATGTCGTAGTGGCCGGGCGCAGTGCGCGCAAGCCGCAGTTCGGGGGAATCGATTTCGAACGCCTCGACCACCGGCGCGGCACGCAACAAGGAACTGATGTCGGCATCGACATACAGCCGCGCCACCTTCAGCAGCGGCAACGCCTTCGTATCACCGGGCGCGCCACCGATCACGACGTCGCTCAACGTCAATTCGAGCGACCAGGGGCTGAAACGGACCTCGCCCAGCGTCACGCTGCGACCGAGCACTTCGCTGAGGCGCTGCTGCGCTTGCGACTTCAGCACCGGCGGCACGATTGCCCACGCCAGCACCCATACCCCGATCAACGCCAGACCCGCCCACGCGAAACGCCGCAACCACTTCACTGCTTTTCTCCTGCCACTGCACCCGTTCGACGACACGGACCCAGACATCTATCGTGTCATGCGCCAGCACCCGCTCACAATGACGATTTTCCACGCTGAGGCCGAGGAACACCTTTGCACAGTCTGATCAGCCTGCTCGGCATCGAGACCTGGAAGCCGGTGTTGACCGCGTTGTTGCTGCCGCCTGTGCCTTTGCTGCTGGCGGTGCTGATCGGCGCCCGGCTGATGCTGCCACGCCGCGGATGGGGCTGGCTGGTGGTGTCTCTCAGCGTCGCCGGACTGTGGCTCACCGCCTGCACCGGCTTCGCCCGTGTGATCGAGCCGATGCTGTTGAACGCCTACCCTGCGCTGCAAGCCGATCGCATCGCGGAGCTGCGTGGCGAGGGCCGGACGGCAGCCAGCACGGCAACCGCCAATCGCAGCAATGGTCGCAGCGAGGTCGCGATACTGGTGCTCGGCGGGGGCGTCGAACCGTATGCGCCGGAGTACGGCATGAGCAACCTGTCGTCGTACTCGCTGGCGAGCCTGCGCTATGGCCTGTGGCTCGGCCGTGAAACCGGCTGGCCGGTGGGCTTCAGCGGCGGGACGGGTTGGGGCAACCAGTCCGGCGCAGCCGAGGCAGACGTGGCCGCGCGGATCGCGGCGCAAGAGTACGGTCGGCCGTTGCGCTGGGTCGAGGCCGAGTCGCGCGACACCCGAGAAAATGCCTCCCGCAGCCTTCAGCTGCTGCACGCTTCCGGTGTGCGCCACGTGCTGCTGGTGACCCGAGGCTGGCACATGCAGCGCGCCAAGGCGCTGTTCGACACAGCGGCCGCCGACAGCGGCATCCGCATCGAAGCGGCGCCCATGGCGCTGGCGACGAACGTCGACATCCCGCAACTCTCATGGCTGCCCACGTCCGCCGGCTTTGAGCGAGTGCGGCTGGTGCTGCGCGAATGGCTGGGCTGGAAGCTGGGGGCGTGATGGCTCAGCCTGCACTGCAGAGAGGAGACCGCCGGATGGCGTCATGCGGCGCGCTTTTCGATCCGATAGGAGATTTCATAAATGGGGTAAAGGCCGCAGAAGTGATATTCGAAGATTTCGATCGCCCGCATGCGCTTGTTGAGACCCCAGTTCAGCAAAGCACTGATCGGCGAGATCTTGATGCCGAACAGCTTGAGCCTTTTGAAGGGCTGGAATCTCAGCGTGACGTCGAGCAGGGACCATCCAGCGATCTCGGTGTAACGAGGCACCCGGCGCTTCAGACAGGAACGATCACAGAAATAGCTGAAGGTGTGAACGCCGAAAAAAGTCCTGTGGGTCGGGTCGGCGTAGTAGTGCGGATTGGAGTGGTGCGGCACGATGACCTGGATGTGGCCGCCGGGGCGCAGCACGCGGTCGAATTCGAGCAGCATGGGATGGAGGTCACGAACTTCGACGTGTTCGAGGAAGTGGCTCGAGTAGATCTCCTGCACGCTGTTCGGCGGCAGCGATCGAAGGTACGTCACGGCGTCCATTCGTACATCGACCGCACTGCCCTCGCCGATGTCGATGCCCAGAAAGCCCGGTTTGCGCTTCGATCCACAGCCCAGATTCAGACGCGTTCCATCGGGACGGTCCGGCAATGACGGGACTGATGAGTGCTCGGGTGACGCCTGAATAGCCAAGGTCCAATGCTCCACATGTCGATCGGTGACACCACGCTGGCACGCGGCAGCGCTTACCGTCGCTGAGTTTATGCGGCCCTTCAGCGGGCCATCAGAGCACTGCGGGCTCCGCCTGCAGGGTCGCGATGTCGATCACGAAGCGGTACTTCACATCGCTTTTGAGCATGCGTTCGTAGGCGGTGTTGATCTCCTTCATCGCGATCATCTCGATGTCGGCGACGATGCCGTGCTTGGCGCAGAAGTCGAGCATTTCCTGCGTTTCGCGGATGCCACCGATCAGCGATCCACCCAGCCGGCGGCGCTTGAAGATCAGGCCGAAGACGTTGGGGCCCGGATGCGGGTGTTCCGGTGCACCCACCAGCGTCATCGTGCAATCGCGCTTGAGCAGCGCGATGAACGGGTCAAGGTCGTGCTGTGCCGCGACGGTGTTGAGGATGAAGTCGAACGAGTTCTGGTGCGCGGCCATCGCGGCTTCGTCGGTGGAGATCACCACCTCGGCGGCGCCTAGACGCCTGGCGTCCTCGACCTTTCTCGCTGAGGTGGTGAACAGCACCACGTGCGCACCCATCGCGGCCGCGATCTTGACGCCGATGTGACCCAATCCGCCGAGGCCGACGATGCCGACCTTCTGGCCCTTCTGCACGTCCCATTGGCGCAGGGGTGAGTAGGTCGTGATGCCGGCGCACAGCAGTGGCGCCACGGCGGCCAGATTGTCCGTGTGGCTGATCCTGAGCACGAACTTCTGTTTCACCACGATGCGGCTGGAGTAGCCGCCAAAGGTGTTCTCGCCACCGAAGACCGGCCCGTTGTAGGTGCCGGTGAAGCCGTTGTCGCAGTACTGCTCCAGCCCTTCGGCACAGGAGCCGCACGTGAGACAGCTGTCGACCATGCAACCCACCCCAGCGATGTCGCCCACCTTGAACTGGCTGACCTTGGCACCGACCGCACTGACACGGCCGACGATCTCATGGCCCGGTACCGAGGGATAGAGCGTGTTCTGCCACTCGTTGCGAGCAGTGTGCAGATCGGAGTGGCACACGCCGCAGTACAGGATGTCGATCTGCACATCGTCGGGCCCCGGCGCGCGGCGCTCGAAGCTGAACGGGGCGAGCGGGGCGGCGGCGTTTTGCGCGGCGTAGGCGAGTGTGGTGGTCATGGGGAGGGGCCTCTGGTGGCGGCCAGGGGCAAGCCGCTGACTCAAAACATATTGTGGGAGCTTCCCTGCGTCTGCACCCGTCGCAAGAGTGCATGGCAAAAATCACTCCTGAAAAGACAAACGGCCTGCCATTGCTGGCAAGCCGTTGTTTTTACTGGTGGGCCCTGAGTGACTCGAACACTCGACCTACGGATTAAGAGTCCGCTGCTCTACCAACTGAGCTAAGAGCCCGAAGCTTGGCGCCTTCGGATGAAAACGATTTGTGCCGGTGGTGGGTTGTGCGGGACTCGAACCCACGACCTACGGATTAAAAGTCCGCTGCTCTACCAACTGAGCTAACAACCCCCGGAGCAGCCGGAAATTGTAGCCCGACTTCCGGGCCTTTTGAAGAGGAGGGCACGGGTCAACGCGGCACTTGGCGACTCAGCCACGCTCGCATGACTTCACTTGCGGCGACCATGCCAAAGGTGGCCGTGACGGTCACGCTCGAACCGTAGCCATGGCAGTTCAGGTTGCTTTCGGTGTCGCAAGCCTGTTCCGGTTGACGAACTGCCTCGCGGGAATAGACACAGTGAACGCCAATGGGGCCGTGGCGCGCAGCGCCATGATGCTGACGCAATCGCTGACGCAGCGATGCCAGCAGTGGATCGTGGGTGGCATCGGCCAGATCGCTGACCTCGACGGCCTGTGGGCGTTGCTTGCCACCCGCCGCGCCCACGCTGACGAAGGCGGTACCGGTGTCGATGGCCCAGGCAGCGAGTGCCGCTTTCGCGCGCACCTGATCGCACGCATCGATCAGCGCATCGATCGGATGCGTCAACAGCGCCGGCCAGTTGTCGGCCTCGACGAATTCCTCGATGGGCCGCAGCACGCAACCCGGATGGATGTCGGTGAGACGTTCGCACAAGGCCAGTGCCTTGGACTGGCCGACCGTGCGGCCGAGCGCCTGAACCTGGCGGTTGATGTTGCCTTCCGACACATGATCGAGGTCGATCAGCGTCAGCTCGGCCACACCGCAGCGCGCCAGGGCTTCGGCAGCCCAGGACCCCACACCACCCAGCCCGACCACCGCGACGCGTGTCGCACGCAGCCGCTCGTAGGTGGCGTCGCCGTGCAAGCGCCGCAGACCGCCGAAGCGGCGTTCGAGATCGGCCACCGACGCGTCGTCGACGGCCAGAGCGGGATTCACTTCAGCGCGGCCAGCCGTGCCTTGCCCGCCTGTGCTGCCTCGGAGTCCGGGTAGGTCTTGAACAGCTCATCGAGCACCTTGCGCGCGGCCTTGGTGTCTTTCAACTCGAACTGGCAGTTCGCGATGGCCAGCAGCGCCTCGGGGGCGCGCAGATCGCCCGGATAGCTGGTGGCGAAACTGCGAAATGACGAAATGGCGTCGGCGTAGCTGCGATTGCCGTACTGCGCATTGCCCAGCCAGAACAGGACCGACTGACCATAGCCACTGCTCGGGTAGCGACTGCGGAACACCGCCAGCGCCGCTGCCGCTCCCGCGAAATCACCGCTGCGAACCTTCGCCATCGCAGCGTCGTACTGCCGAATTTCCTCGGCATCAGCCATGAATTCGCGCCCATCGACCGAGGCTTTTTGCGGCTCGATGCGACCCAGACGCTCGTCGTAATCCTGCTTCATGTCCTTCAGTTGAACCTGCAGCAGGCCAAGGTCTCGCGCCACTTGCTCGACCTGGCCGCGCAGACTGGCGTTTTCGGTGCGCATCAGGTCGATTTGCCGGCTCAAGTCAGCCAGAGCGGCGCGCAACTGCCCGATCTGCTCGGCCTGGGCCGCACGGGACTGCTCATTGCTCTGCTCGAGCTTCTGGCGCAGGTCGAGGATCGCGCGGCGCGCCTCGTCGTCATCGAACAGGCCCGCCCGCGCCGCCGGCGCCGAGAGCACCAGCATCAGGCAGGCGGCGCCCGCCCAGGCAAACCACCCCTTGCTCCGACTGGCGGGCGCGGCGCTCATCAACCCAACCTCAGCGGGTCACCAGCTCGACACGGCGGTTCTTCGCATAAGCCGCTTCATCGCTGCCGGAAACCGCAGGGCGCTCCTTGCCGAAGCTGGTGGGCTCGAGTTGGCCATCGGTGGCGCCGGCCAGCGTCAGCGCACGCACCACCGCTTCAGCACGCTTCTGACCCAGCGACAGGTTGTACTCGCGGCCACCGCGTTCGTCGGTGTGGCCTTCCACCGCCAGTTTTGCAGTCTTGTTGGCCGCCAGCACCTTCGCGTTCGCGTCGATCACCGGGCGCGCGTCATCGCGCACCGTGTAGCTGTCGAAGTCGAAGTACACGACCTTGCCGGTACCGGCAAACACGCCAGCGCCGCCGTTCTTGGTCAGGTCGACCGGGGTGACTTGCGATTGGGCAGCGCCAGAGGCGTTGCTGTCACTGCCGGTACCGGTACCCGTGCGCGACTCGACAGGCACGTTCTTGTCGTCAAGCTTCACGTTGGAGCCGCAACCTGCCAATGCCACCGCGCAAAGCGCAGCCCACAGCAGCTTTTGTGTCGGGCGGAATGAGGTCGAATTCGAGGTCATGGGGACTCCTTGTCAAATTAAGAAATTATCAGCGGTGAAAGGCAATGGAACAACAAACGGTGCGATTCGGAATGCTTCGATCGGTGGCCGCCGTCAACGTCCGTACGGGCCCCAGACCGGCTCTCGCACATCGGCCAGGGACGACACCAGTCTCGACTTGATCTTGCCGTCCAGCGAGGTGGTCAGCAACACGTCGCGGCCCTGCGCGCGCGACGCGTAGATGATCGAACGGCTGTTCGGCGCAAAGCTCGGGCTCTCGTCATCGCTCGTGTCACTGATGGACATCGGCGTGCCGCCAGTCAGGTCCTGCACGTACAGCCGGAAGGCATTGCTTTCGCGCGACACGTAGGCCAGGGTTCGCCCGTCGGGGCTGATGGTCGGGCTGATGTTGTAGCTGCCGGCAAAGGTGATGCGCTCCGCAGCGCCTCCGGCGGCCGGGATGCGGTAGACCTGCGGGCCGCCGCTGCGGTCGCTGACGAAATAGATGCTGCGACCGTCGGGCGAGAACACCGGCTCGGTATCGATGCCAATGCTTTGCGTCAGGCGGCGAACGTTGTCGCCGTTGCGCCCCATCAGATAGATCTGCGAGCCGCCGTCGCGCGACAGCGTCACCGCCAGGGTCTGGCCATCGGGCGACCACGCCGGCGCGCTGTTCGAGCCGCGGAAATTCGCCACCGCTCGCCGCTTGCCGCTGGCGACCTCCTGCACATAGACCACCGCCTTCTGGGTCTCGAACGACACATACGCCAGCTCGCGGCCATCGGGCGACCACGCGGGCGAAATGATCGGCTCGGCGCTGTTCAGCGCAATCTGACCGCCTTCACCGTCGGCATCGGCGATGTTCAGCGTGTAGCGCTTGCCCATCCGTGTGACGTAGGCGATGCGCGTCGAGAACACGCCCTTCTGCCCGGTCAGCTTCTCGTGGATGAAATCGGCGATGCGGTGGGCGGCCAGTCGCAGATCGGCGGCTACCACCACCGTGCTCTGGGCGCCCAGTTCGGTGCCCTTGACGACATCCCACAGCTTGAAGCGCACGTCGTAGCGGCCATCGGCCAGTCGGGTCACCGAGCCGCCGACGAGTGCATCCGCGGCGCGGCGGCGCCAGTCGGCCATCGCCGGTTGGGCGGTCTCGTCGAGCACGCCCGGCGCGTCAACACCGCGAAACAGTCCGCTGCGCTCCAGGTCGGCACGCACGATCTGCGACAGTGGCTGCGGGACGGCTTGCTCATTGCGAAACCCCACCACCGCGATCGGCACCTGCGAAGCGCCGACGCCCGACATTTCGACCCGAAGCTGGGCTTGTGCGGCGGGAGCAAGGACAAAGGAAACCGCCAGAGCGGCCCATGCAGCGATGAAGAATCGGGCGGTGGCAGCAGTGATCGGACGCAACATGGGCGGTAAAAG
Source organism: Rubrivivax sp. (assembly GCA_027490215.1). Lineage (GTDB taxonomy): Bacteria > Pseudomonadota > Gammaproteobacteria > Burkholderiales > Burkholderiaceae_C > PBB1. Next base: position 85,820 of record JAIXYO010000027.1, on the reverse strand, counting down.
GCGGGCTCTCGGGAGGCGGCGGAGGCCGCGGTGGCACGGATGCAAAAAAGGCTGGGTCGATGATATCGGGCCGTCGTGCACCGGGCAGTGAGTCGCCGCGGTTCAGCGAAGTTCCCTCACACCGCACCAGCCAGCGCTTCGGGCCCGGTCAGGCAGCCATCCTGTCCGTCAGCAAACGGTCGTATTCCTTCCTCACCACCTCATAGCACTCGCAGGCGCGGCGCTCCAGACCGCGGCGATCGAGCACGGTGATGTGCCCGCGCGCGTAGCGGATCAAGCCGGCCGCCTGCAGCTTGAGTGCCGTTTCGGTGACCCCCTCGCGGCGCACGCCCAGCGTGCCAGCGATCAGCTCGTGGGTCATGACGATCTCGTTGCCTCCCAGCCGATCGAGGTTCAACAGCAGGCAGCGGCACAGTTGCTGGTCGATCGAATGGTGGCGGTTGCACACCGCCGTCTGGCCCATCTGCGTCATCAGTGCCTGGGTGTAGCGCAGCAGCACCTGCATCACCTCGGAGGACCGCTCGAACTCGGCCCGCATCGCCTGCGCCCTCAGCCGCAGCCCGAAGCCGGCGCTTTGAACCACGGCACGGCTGCAGGTCGAGTCACCGCCCATGAACAGCGACACCCCGACCAACCCCTCATTGCCGACAGCGGCGATTTCGGTCGAGGCGCCATCCTGCGTCACGTTGAGCAGCGACAGGATGGCCGTGGTCGGGAAGTAGGCGTGGCTGGGCAAGGTGCCCGACTCGTGCAACACCTGTCCCTGCTGAAAATCGACCCACTCGAGCTGCGGAAGCCAGCGCTGCCAAGCCTCATCAGGCAGCCGCGCCAGCAGGCGATTCTTGTGGGCACTTTGGCTGATGTCCAACGCTGCACTGCGCAACGGGACGGGCATCGCAAAGCGGGCAGGAGGGGTTTGGTAATGGCACTTCATGCCTGATCAGGGCAAACGACATGCCGGCCCAAAGAGGGTTGCGTCGAATGTGGCGAGCGAGCGGGCCCACCCTGCAGGATCGGTACCGGATCCCTCAGCCTGACTGGGCGCGCAAAGGGGCCGTCGGGCCGGTCGTGGCCAGGTCATCCGCGCCCGCGGTGGCAGGGGTCAGCAGGCGGCTGCAGACCTCATCCACCGCGTCGCGCTCAGGCCGTTGCGCCAGCAGGCAGGCGCGCAGGCGCACCAGCGTCGGGTTCCGGCGAAGCGGTCCGGGCAGCAGCGTGTCGGCGGCTTCACTGCTGAGCGTGGGCATCGCAGTCACGCCACGGCCCCCGTGGCAAAAACGCGGTTCTCGGCATCGATGCACTGCGCGGTCACGCCGAAGCCGGCTGGTGCGCTGAACAGGCGCTGCGCGCTGGTCGATACCCGGGGCGCCGCCGACCAGGCGATGGTCGCCCCGCTGGCCTGCAGCGCGCGCACCAGCGCCACATCGTCGCTGATCGCCATCGGATGGAAGCCGCCAGCGCGGCGATAGGCATCGGCGCTGACGCCCAAATTGGCACCATGGATGTGCTGGTGTCCATCGGCATCGGTGTAGTGGGCGTCGTAGTGGCGACGCAGGCGCTCGCCGTCCTCGCCCCAGTCGCGCACACCGACCGTCCCGCAAACCACGTCGGCGCCGAGCGCCACCTGGATCGACAGCCAGTCGGGGGCCACGACCGACTCGGCATCGGTGAACGCCAGCCAGCGTGCGCTGCGATCGACAGCCCACTGCGCGCCCTGCGCCCTCGCCGCCCCGATGTTGCCCGTCTGCAGCCTCAGCGTGTGCGCACCGCCATCGCGGGCGATGGCCGCGCTGCCGTCGGTACAGGTGTCGAGCACGACCAGCCTCAGCACCGCCTCGCCGCCCAGGCGGCGTCGGCGCGAGGCCTCGCGCACCGAGCGCAGGCAGGCACTGAGGTGCGCCTCGTCGTTGCGTGCCGAAATGATCACCGCGATCATGGCAGCAGGTGATACAGGGAGCGGGTCACGCCTGCTGCGCCAGCTCAGGCGCCACGTGAATGTGCCTGGGATGCGGCGCAGAGCGTGCTGGCGTTGCATTGCTCATCAGGACCGGTCGGACCCGTGCCATGCCAATGCGCAACAGCGCGCGAAGCGGATCAGCGTCGAGCACATCGAGCGCGACCACCCGCCGGACCGGCGGCTGAGTTTCGGAGCAGCGGTAACGCAGCACTGCCTGCGCGTCGTCAACCGCGTCCAGCTCGAAGTAGATCTGGTGGGCGGCGTTCTGATCGGTCGAGATGCCGGCGCTGATGTGTTGCCACAGCGGTGTGCCGCGCGCACGCGGCGGCATCGCCGCTTCGCCAAACAAGTGAACCGCCAGCACACTCAGGCTGCGCAGGTACAGCGTGCGACCCGGCAACTGCGACCAGTTCATTCGCTGCAATTCAACTGGCGCTCCACGGTACTGCGGCGTCAGCACGCGAACCAGCGTCGTGCGATCAATGGGCGCAAGGCGATAGGTCCGCCGGTCAGGTGCGCTGCGTTCGTAGTGAACCGCGATGTCCAGCGTGACCGCCTGCGGCCAGCGCTTGATCAGATCCATGTCGGTGTTCATTGGGGTACTCCAAGCTTCAAGGCAAGGCAAACCATCCGACGCGGCAGCAAGGGCTCGGTACCGCTGTCGATGTAACCATTGGCAAGCGACGTGCCGCATGAAGCACCCACCGCACGGTCAGGCCTGCCGGCGCCGGCGCTCGACCGCATCGATGCGCAGCAACTGCCGGTACTTGGTGACGGTGCGACGGGCGACCACCAGCCCCTGCTGCGCCAGTTGCCGCGTGATCTCGGCGTCGGACAGCGGTGACTCCGGTGCCTCTGCAGCGATCATGTCCTTGAGCAAACCGCGGATCGCGGTGCCGGAGCACGTGCTGCCATTGGCCGTGACCATCGCCCGGGAGAAGAAGTGCTTCAGCTCGAACACGCCACTGGGTGTGGCGAGGAACTTGTTGTTGGTCACCCGCGAGACGGTCGATTCATGGATGCCAAGTTCGTCGGCAATCTCCTTCAGGCCCAGGGGTTTCATCGCCATCGGTCCGAACTCGAGGAAATGCCGCTGCCGCCTGACGATCGCTTCGGCGACGTCGAGGATGGTCGAAAAGCGCTGCTCGACGTTCTTGACGGTCCACCGCGCTTCCTGCAACTGACTCGCCATGTCGGCGTGGGAGGGGCTGCGGTGACGCTTGAACAGGTCGGCGTACACCTGATTCAGGCGAACGCGAGGGATCACCGCCGGGTTCAGGTGCACCCGCCATTCGCCGCGAACCTTCTTCACCTCCACATCGGGCACCACATAGGCAATGCGCGTCGAGCTGAATCGCCAGCCCGGCCGTGGATCGAGTCGACGAATGCGATCACACACCTGCTGCACCCGCAACACGGGCTCGCCGAGCGAGCGCGCCAGCGCAGGGACATCGCGTGCCGCCAGCAGCGCCAGGTGCTGGCTCACCACGCGCTCAGCGAGTGCGCGCACCTCCGGGCATTCGATCGATGGAAGTTGCAGCCGAAGGCAGTCGGCCACACTGCACGCGGCCACACCTGCCGGGTCCAGCGCCTGCACACGCGCCAATGCCGCCTGCATCTCAGGCAGCTGGATCGGCGGGTTCAACTCGCACAGCTCGCACAGTTCAGCCAGCGATGCACGCAGGTAGCCGTCGTCGTCGAGCGATTCGACGATGGTGCGCGCGAGCCACCGCTCGCGGGTTGCCAAGGGCTGCAGATCGAGCTGGGCGTTGAGGTGCGCATTCAACGGCGTTTCGACTGCCATCATGTCCAGCGCCGACAGATCGCCATCACCCGCTGGCCGCTGCGACGACGGCGCATCGACCTGCCACAGCTCGCGGTCGTCACCCCGTTCATCGGACATCCCGTCCATGGCGGCGGACAGCGTGTTGCCGTCATATGGCGCGTCCACCTCCACACGCTCGTCGTCGCTGCTGGCAGCCTCGCCATCGTCGCCTGGACCCTCACCGTCGGACGCACCCTCTTCGAGCTCGAGGAACGGGTTCTGGCCCAACACATCGCGCACCGTCGCGGCGAAGTCCATCGACGACAGCTGCAGCAGACGCACCGCATGCTGAAAGCGTGGCGACAGCGTCTGTGCGTGTCGCGTGTCGGCCAAGAAATGCAGCGATGACACCGGGCGACTCCTGAAGAAGTGTTGAGAGACCGGCCACTTGGCTTGTCTTTGGAGTCTCTGATCGCAACCCCCGTGCCGAGGCGAGGCGAAGCGCAACCCTCGTCGCCCAAACAACCCGCACGCCCGGCGTTTGGACTGTGATGCGGGAGCGCACCGCAGTGAGCAAGGGCCCCGGCCGCATCGCGTTTACCGATGCGGAGAGCCTTGCGGTAAATCTTGCCGATTCGCGCTGGTCACGCGCCCTTCCCGAAAAGCAAGTCGGTTTTCGTGCGTCGCGGCACACCGCTTGCCGTGGACCAAACCGTGACACATTTTTTGTTCCCGATCGCGGGAACAACGCTTACTATCAAAGTCCACGCACAGAAAGATTGCTGACGATGTCCACGGAAAACCCGTTGGGCGTTTCGGTAGCAACCCATTTCGCGAGCAGGGTCCCGCCGAGCGCCGATAGCGCACAGATTGCAGACGCCGTCTTCGTCACCTGGAGCGGGATTGATGCGGTGTTGGTACCGATCATCGGCAAACGCGGTTTGGCTGCGCTCTACAAGCGCAGCATCCACGTCACCGCGCAATCCCGCCCGTGGCTGAGCGTGGCTGATGACGTCGCACCAGCAGCTGCTGACTTCTCCGAGCTGACCCCACTGCTTTGCCAGCAGAGCGCCGCCGCTGCCCTGGCTGGCGCCACCACGCTATTCAGCACCTTCCACGATCTGTTGTCCAGCGTGGTCGGGCCCTCGTTGACCGAGCGACTGATGCGCCCTGTGTGGGTCGCCACGTCGAGCGACTCCGCTGCCAAGGACCCCAAGCCATGAACACCAAAGTGACCATCAACCGCCTGCGCACAGGTGTGCCGGGGCTGGACGAGGTGCTCGGCGGCGGGCTGCCGGAGTTCTCGTTCAACCTGATCGCCGGGCAGCCCGGCTGCGGCAAGACCACGCTCGCTCACCAGATCATGTTCGCGCTGGCAACGCCCGAACGCCCTGCGCTGTACTTCACCGTGCTGGGCGAGCCGCCGCTGAAGATGCTTCGCTACCAGCAGCAGTTCGATTTCTTCGACACCGAGGCGGTGACGCGCGCGATCCGCTTCATCAACCTGTCCGAAGAAGCCATGGCCGGCGATCTCGACCGGGTGCTGCGCCGAATCGTCGAAGAAGTGACCACCCACGGCCCGTCCCTGGTGTTCGTCGACTCGTTCCGCTCGGTGGTGCTGGCCAACGCTGCCCAGCAGACCGCGCATGATCCGCGCACGAATCTGCAGTCGTTCGTGCAGCAACTCGGCATGCTGATGACCAGTTGGCAGGCCACCACCTTCCTGATCGGGGAGTACTTCGACGAAGCCGATGCGAACCCGGTGTTCACCGTGGCCGACGGCCTGATCTGGTTGCGCCAGAGCGTGATGCGCAATTCGGTGGTGCGCAAGATGGAGATCATGAAGATGCGCGGCCAGCCCACGCTGCCCGGGCTGCACACCTTTCGCATCGACCCGAGCGGCGTGCGTGTTTTCGCGCCGATCACCGCGTTGCCGCCGGGCGAGGCGCAGCCCGGTTCGATGCCGCCTGCGACACCGCCCGTGTCATCACCCACTTCGCCCACGACGTCGACTTCGCGTGTGCCGACGGGTGTGCCGCACCTCGACGAGATGATGGGCGGCGGACTGCCACGGGGCTATTCGCTGCTGGTCGCCGGGCCATCCGGTTCGGGCAAGAGCATCCTCGCGGCCGCGTTCCTGGCTGAAGGCGCCCGGCTGGGCGAGACCGGCGTGATCGCGGTGTTCGAGCAGCACCCGAACCGCTCGCGCAACCGGATGGTCACGGAGCTGATCGCCAGCGGTCAGGTCGGCGTGGTGGACAGCCGCGCGCCCGATCTGTCGATCGACGAGATCGTGATGCTGCTGCTCGACGAGATCCGCCGGCTGAAGGCCACGCGCGTCGTCATCGATTCGCTTTCCAGCTTCGAGCTGTCGGTGGCGCCGACCTTCCGCGACGACTTCCGCGAGTCAATGTCACGACTGGTGAAGGCGATGACCGGCGCCGGCGTGACGATGCTGATGACCTCCGAGCTCGAGGATCGCTACACCGACCTGCGCTTCAGCCCCTATGGCACCGCGTTCATGACCGACGCGATCATCGTGCAGCGCTATATCGAGGTCGACAGCCGTCTGCGTCGCGTGATGGCCGTGGTGAAGGTGCGTGCCAGCGCGCATTCTGACGAACTGCGCGAGTTCCACATCGAAGACGACGGCATTCACATTGGCAGCAGGCTCGTCGATCAGGAAGGGCTGCTGGGCGGTCGACCGACCCGAAAGGCCGTGGCGGGGCTGACTCGCTCCGATCCCGAGCGCGGGCTTCTCTGAAGCATGGCAGCCGGAGTGAACCCATGAACGATCCAGGTCACGGCAATGCCGACAGCGCAGAGCTGGTCCGCGCCAGGCTCGAGTTGCTTGAACTGCGCGCTGAGGCCGACAAGGCGCTCAGGGCACTGCAGTCGCTGCGGGACGACACGGCTGATGCACGAACCCGTGTGGCCGACGCCAGCAAGGCCTCCGATCTGCTGGAAGCCAACGAGCAGCTCGTGCTGGCGCTGATGCAGTCGAAGGTCGATTCCGACGAGGCGATGCGTTCGATGCTGGAGATGTCGCGGGTGGCCGCGCTCGATGCACTGACACAGCTGCCCAACCGGATGCTGTTCCTCGACCGTTTCACCCAGGCCATCGCCGGGGGGCGTCGCCGCAATCGCCGCATGGCGGTGCTGTTTGTCGACCTGAACAACTTCAAGCAGGTCAACGACGCGCTGGGGCACCACTTCGGCGATCAGGTTTTGCAACTGGCCGCCCGTTGCATGGTGTCGGTCGTGCGTGCTTCGGACACCGTCAGTCGCTATGGGGGCGATGAATTCCTGATCCTGCTCGACGATGTGGCGCACGCCAGCGATGCAGGCGCCATTGCCGACAAGATCAATGCCGCGCTCGCGGTGCCGACGCAACTCGCCGGACATGTGCTGCGCATGAGCGCGAGCATCGGCATCAGCGTCTACCCCGACGATGGTGAAGATGTGACCACGCTGATCGACGCGGCCGACGCCGCCATGTACGAGGCAAAGCGGCGGGGCTTGGGCTATGCGGTGTCGAAGCCTTCCGATCCTGTTTCCGGCCACGCATTGCAATTCGCCTTTCCCGAGTCGCTGCGCCTGCCCGTGACAAGTTTTCAGGAGGCCATCAACGCGCATGTGGAGCGGCACCAATTGCTCCAGGAGGCCAACGAGCAGTTGCTGCTCGGCGCACTCGATGCAAAACGGCTGCAGGACGCTGCCGAGGAGGCACTGAAGCGGCACAACCTGCGAATGGCACAAGCGGTTCACGAGCTGCGTTCGCCGTTGACGGCGATCCGCAACGCATCCGCGCTGATCGCCAGCGAAGACATTCCACCTCCGCTGCCGCGGATAAATGCAGTGATCGAGCGACAGGCGGCACAGATGTCACGGCTGGTCAGTGACCTGCTCGATGTGTCGCGTGCGCAAGGCAGCAAGCTGCGGCTGGAGCTCAGTGAGGTGAATCTGATCACCCTGATCAACGACGTGGTCGAGGCCAGCCGTCCGGCGATCGACACCCGGCTGCAACATTTCCTGGTGCATGTGCAGCCGGGCGAGTTGGCGTTGAACTGCGACCCGGTACGGCTGGCGCAGGTGCTGCGCAACCTGCTGGACAACGCATCGAAGTACACGCCGATTTCGGGCGAGATCGTGTTGTCGATGAGCCGCAGCGTCGACGCGGTGGTGATGACGGTGCGCGACAACGGCATTGGCATCCCTGAGCGAGCCCTCCCGCACATCTTCGAGCCGTTCATGCAGGACGAGGATGCCCACAAGTTCAACACCAACGGGCTGGGGCTGGGCCTGACGGTGGTGGCAGAACTGGTGAAGGCGCATGGCGGCACCGTGACGGCACACAGCGGCGGCAAGGGAACGGGCAGCGAATTCGTCGTCACGCTGCCTCTCGCGCCCGTGCCGGTCGAGGCCAGCACGCAGCAGCCCGCCTGAGTCGCGGCGGACAAGGCCCGGGGCCGCTCAGTCCGAGCCCTGCTCGCCCAGCAACTCACCGCGGCGCACGGCCATGCGGGCGCCGAGCGTGTCGAGGTCCAGCGCATTGGCGTCCAGCGCCGGGTAGGACAGTTCCATCTCGAGCTGCGCCTGCAACTGCGCCGCCCTGGCGAGGACACCACGGAACAGGCGAATGCCTACCGACGGCAAATGCCGCTCCTGCCCGGCCCGTTGGTGACCCGGGCGCGTCGATTGCCCCAGCGAAGACACAACCCTTTGAACACTCCCTGGAGACATCGCATGAAGACACTGATCCTCACCACCGTGCTGGCCACCTGCGCCATCGCCCTGGCCAGCTGCGGCAGTACGCCCTCGGCAGCACCGTCGATTGCCGCGGGCGCCGCTTCGGTGGAAGCCGCCCGCTCGGCCGGCGCGCCGGAGCTCGACGCCGTCGATCTGAACGAAGCGCGCAGCAAGCTGGAGAAGGCTCGTGCGCTGGCCGCCGCTGGCGACGACCGAGCTGCGATGCGCATGGCCGAGCAGGCGGATGTCGATGCCCAGCTCGCCCGCGCCAAGGCCGGCACCGAACGCTCACGACTGGCGGTCGCCGAGTTGGAGACCGGTCTGCAGACGCTGCGCGACGAACTCAACCGCGCGGCGGCGAAGCAAGCCCCCCGCCCGATGCCCTGACCTTTGCATGAACTTCCGGAACACACCATGAACACCACCCGAACCCTGATTGCCACCGCCACGCTGCTGACACTTGCTGCCTGCCAGACCACCCCCGGCCCGAATCCCGACCTGGTCGCCGCGCGCAGCTCGCTGGACCAGGCGAACGGCAACCCCTACGTCGCGCGCAGCGGCGCCGTCGAGTTGCAGAGCGCCCAGCAGGCGATGACCCGCGCCGACGCCGCCTGGGCCGCAGATCGCGATGTGGAGCAGACGCGACACCTCGCCTACCTGGCACGCAAGCGCGCCGACATCGCGTTGGCGATCGGCATGCAGGCGCAGTCCGACGAGCGCGTGCAGCAGTTCACTGCGGAGCGCGAAAAGGTCCGGCTGCAGGCCCGCACCAGCGAGGCGGATATGGCAACCGCCAGCGCCCGCGCGGCTCAAGCCGATGCGCGCGACGCGCAGACCGCTGCGCGCAACGCACAGACCGACTCTCAGATATCGAGGGACCAGGCCGACGCCGCAAGACTGCTGGCGCTCAAGCAATCCGGCCGCGCCGAAGGGCTCGAACGCGATCTGGCCGACCTGAAGGCCCAGAAGACCGACCGTGGCATGGTGGTGACGCTGGGTGACGTGCTGTTCGACACCGGCAAGTCCACCCTGCAACCGGGCGCTCAGCGCAGCGTGGAGCAACTGGTGCAGGTGCTGATCCGTCACCCCGAACGCAGGGTGCTGATCGAGGGCTTCACCGACAGCGTCGGCAGAGAAGAGATGAACATGAAGCTGTCGGAGCGTCGGGCGCAAACCTTCCAGCGTGAGCTGATGAACGGCGGCATCTCGGCCGACCGCATCGAGGTGCGCGCCTGGGGCGAGGCCAATCCGGTGGCCGACAACGGCAGCGCAGCGGGCCGGCAGCGCAACCGTCGCGTCGAAGTGCTGTTCTCCGATGCCGAAGGACACCTGGCCGCACGCTGAGCGCACGAGAAATACCTGCACGCGCAGCGCTGGCGTGCAGGCCGGGAACGACAATTGCCATGTGGAACGACTTGAGGCACGCCTTGCGACGCCTGCAAGAGTCGGCCCGCTCGCTGGGACATGCTCGCGTGGCACGTTGATTCACATTCGGCAACGCTTCGATGACCCTTTCCATCCGCTCCCGCCTGTTGCTGCTCGTCATGTCGGTCTGGGTGCCGGGCGTGGTGGCGGTCGTTTGGTTCGTCATCGACAACGACGCCGCCGAGCAGCAAGCGGTGCAGAAGGTGGCGGCCGGTTCGCTGCTGCTGCTGGGCCTGGCGGTGTGGGCCGCGTTCTGGATGGCAGCCCGTATCACCGCGCCGCTGCACTCTCTGAAGCAGGCCGCAGACCGTATACAGGCTGGCGAGTTGGTGGCGACACACACCACTGGCATCGCGGAATGCAACGAAGTCGCTGCGGCACTGACCCAGGCCGCCGACGGATTGCGCAGCTCACGCAGCCAGCTCGAGCTCGAGGTCGCCGCAGCCTTGACCCGCACGCGCGAGGCCGAGCAGCGCATTTCACGCAGCCAGCACATCGAGGCGCTGGGGCGCCTGACCGGCGGCGTCGCGCACGATTTCAACAACCTGCTGGGCGTGATCAGCAACAGCGCTCACCTGATGCAACGCCAGTCCGCCGCTGCCGAACTGCAGGCACCGTTGGCCGCCACCTTGCGGGCCGTGGCCGTCGGCAGCCGCCTGACAAAGCAGTTGCTGCGTTTCGCAGCGCAGCAGCCGGGGTGTGCCAGGCCGATTGATCTGGCGGGCGCACTGCATGAGTTGCGGGATCTGCTGCAAACGGTGACGGGCGCACGCACCGAGGTCACGGTGGCGGTGGCGCCGGGCACACCTCTGGTCAGGGTGGACGCCCATGAACTCGAGCTCGCGCTGACCAATCTGAGCCTGAATGCGCGCGACGCCATGCCCCTGGGTGGGCACCTGCGCCTGCAGGCAAGACGCGCGCACGACGATGAGGTGCCCGATCTGCCAGACGGCGACTATGTGCTGATCACCGTCAGCGACGATGGCCTGGGCATCGACGACGAGGTGGCGGGGCGTGTTTTCGAGCCCTTCTTCACCACCAAGGAATCCGGCCAGGGCACCGGACTGAGTCTGGCCCAGGTGATGGGCTTCTGCGTACAGGCGGGCGGCACCGCGCGGCTGACCAGCACCGAGGGCCTGGGCACCACCGTGTCGCTGCTGCTGCCTGCCTGCGAGGACGCTGCGGCGCCCCTGGGCGCAGCGGAGCCCGACAGCCCTGCGCCCTCGATCGACGGCGCGCGATTGCTGCTGGTGGAAGACAACGACGACCTGGCCGAAGTGACCGAGGCGCTGCTCAGCCGGCTGGGCTGCGAGGTGCGTCGCGTCGTCGATCCGCAAGGCGCGCTGCGCCTGATCGCCGACGAACCCGCTTTCGATGTGGTGCTGTCGGACATCAAGATGCCCGGAGGCATGGACGGCCTGGGCCTGGCGCGCGTGCTGCGAGACGCCTGCCCCAATTTGCCCGTGGTGCTGATCAGCGGTTACGCAGCACAAACCCTGGCCGGGGAAGACTTCGTCGTGCTGGACAAACCGTGTCAGCCATCCGAACTGGTCGCCGCGCTGCATGACGCGATCGAGGGCACTGCTGTGCACCCGTGAACCCGGTGCCCCCGGCAAAGCGCCGGGGTGCAGGCACGGTCACCCAGCTGGCTAAAGCGCCTCGCTGTCCTCGCTCTGGCTGGATGCCTTGGGTTCGAGAAAGACATATCCAGCGTCTGGATCATCGCCTTCGAGAACAGCCAGGTCGTCATCTGCGAGCGTTCCAGCGAGCCATCGGATCGTCTGATCCGGGCCGGATGCGTCTGTCGGCACCGCAAGGTCGAAAGCGTCGGAGGGAGTCGGGATGTTCATGGCCTGCCTTCATTTCGGGCGAACTGACAGTGTCACCCTTCAGTCTGGGACGGCAAGCGGTGTTCCCCCTCGCTTCGAGGCCCTGGCACCGAAATGAGCAATGAACCGGGCGCGAAACCAAATCGCGCCGCACGCCGCTGATCCTGGCCGACCGCCACAGTCGGTTTCCACTGGGGGGAAAGCACTTCAGCGCTGGCAGGCTGAAGTCAGAGTTGCGAGCTTTCGGCTCGGCGTGACCGTCAATGCGCCGCGTGGTCCAGGCCGTCGGCGGCGTATTCCTTCAAGCGGTTGTAAAGCGTCTTCAGGCTGATGCCCAGCGCCGCCGCCGTGCGCTCCTTCTGGTGGTGGTGGCGCAGCGTGGCGAGGATCAGCGTGCGCTCGGCCGTCGCCAGCGAGGTGCCGATGGACAGCGTGACCGACTCCTGCTCGAACGCGTCGTCGGACGCCGAAGCGGTTCGTCGCGCGGCTGTGGGCATCGCCGCCGCCTGAGCGCTGCCGGTAGGCTCGGTCAGCGGCGAAGGCTGAGGCAACCATTGCGGGTCGATCACATCGCCCGCCGCCATCACATAGGCGCGCTGCACCGCATTGCGCAGCTCACGCACATTGCCGGGCCAGCGATATTGCAGGAGCCGATCGAGTGCGGCCGAAGTGAAATGCTTGGCCTGTCCTTCCTGGACACCAAAAGCGTTCAGGAAATGCTGCGCCAGCAGACCGACGTCGCTGAGCCGCTCGCGCAGCGGCGGCAGCTCGATCGGGAACACATTCAGCCGGTACAGCAGGTCTTCGCGCAGCTTGCCGGTGGCGACCGCCTGCTCGGGACGGCGGTTGGTGGCGGCCAGCACCCGCACATCGGCCGCCTGCATCTGCGTCGAGCCCACGCGCATGAAGCAGCCCGTCTCCAGCACGCGCAGCAGCTTGACCTGCAGCTCCATCGGCATTTCGGTGATCTCGTCGAGGAACAGCGTGCCGCCGCTGGCACGCTCGAAGAATCCCAGGTGCTGCCGATCGGCACCGGTGAAGCTGCCCTTCTCGTGGCCGAAGATCTCGCTTTCGATGAGGTTGGGCGAGATCGCACCGCAGTTGACGGCCAGAAACGGCTGCTTGCGGCGGCGGCTCAGGTCGTGCACCGTCTGCGCGACGACCTCCTTGCCGCTGCCGCTTTCGCCGGTGATGAACACCGTCACGCTGGTCAACGCCACCCGGGCGATCTGCTCATAGAGCCGCAGCATCGCCGGTGCGCGGCCCCACAGCGCGCCGAAGTGGCCGCTCGGCGCCACCTGCGCGGCCAGCGTTTCGACCTCGGCCTTGAGCAGCGCCGGCTTCGTCACCCGCGACAGCACACCTTGCAGCTGGCGCAGGTTGATGGGCTTCACAAGGTAGTCCGCAGCACCCAGTCGCAGCGCCTGGATCGAGGTCTCCAGCGAGGCGTAGCCTGTGATCAGCACCACCTCCGCATTGGCCAGCAGCTCGGGCTCGGCGAACAGGTCCATGCCGTTGCCGTCGGGCAGTTGCAGGTCGAGCAGCACCAGCTCGGGTTGCTGCAGGGCGATCTGGCGCCGGGCATCGCGCAGGTTGTGCACCACCGCGACCGTGCAGTGCTCGGCCATGATCAGCGCCTTCAGGGTGGACGCCGAATCCACATCGTCATCGACGATCAAGGCGTGTGTCATCGAGCGCAGCTCCTCCAGCGAGGCCTGAGGCCGCAGGATGCGGCGTCCGGGATCGATGGACTCATTGTGCGAGTGATCGGGCGCTTTTTCCGATTTTTCGGTCAATACGACCACACGCCGGACGGGCCGCACCGGCGCCAAGCACAATCCCTCTTGCACAGACAGTTTCAGCCCGCACATCCGTGGCATCTGCGGCATCTGCATGAAAAGGACAAACTGATGAAATCCTGGATCCTGGCTTTGTCGGTGGCAGTTTTGACGGCGGGCTTCTCGCCCCTGAGCGTCGATGCCAAGCGTCTCGGTAGCGGCGGTTATTCCGGCATGCAGCGCCAGCTGCCGCCGCGCAGCACGCCCGCCCCAGCCCCCACGCCGGCCCCGGCCAAGCCCGCTCAGGCCAACCCGACTACAGCGCCCACCGCTGGCGCAGCGCCGGCGGCTGCGCCCAAGCGCTCGTGGATGGGTCCGATCGCTGGCCTCGCAGCCGGTCTGGGCATCGCCGCCCTGATGAGCCACCTCGGCATGGGCGCCGAGTTCGGCAACCTGATCATGATGCTGCTGCTGGGCATCGTCGCTTTCGTGGCGATCCGATTCGTGATGAGCCGCATGCGTGGTTCGCCGGCAAAGCAGACCGCCCCTGGCTTCAACGGCCTGCAATTCGCCGGCGAGAACGCGGGCGCAGCGAGCGGCTCGGGTTCAGGCTGGAGCGCTGCTGCTGCCATGCCACCCGTGGCCGCCAACGCAGCGGCCTTCGCCCGCCCGACGATGCTGCCAGCCGGCTTCGATCAGCAGGCGTTCGAGCGCATTGCGAAGCTCACCTTCATCCGCATGCAGGCCGCCAACGACACGGCCGACCTCAACGACCTGCGGCAGTTCACCACGCCGGAGATGTATGCCGCGATCAAGCTCGACCTGCAGGAGCGTCCGCACAGCGAGCAGCGCACCGACGTGACCCATGTGGATGCCGAGGTGATCGACGTGGCCGAAGAGGCGGACCGTCAGGTGGTCAGCGTTCGCTACCACGGCACGATCCGCGAGGAGGCCGACGGCCCGGTGACGGCCTTCGATGAGGTCTGGCACCTGGTCAAGCCGAGCGCGGGCGGACCGTGGGCCATTGCAGGCATCCAGCAGACGCAGTGACCACGCTGCTGCACATCTCCGACACCCACTTCGGCACCGAGCAACCACCCGTCGTCGAAGCGCTGGCGGCACTGGCAGCGGAGCTCTCGCCCCAGCTGCTGGTGATCTCTGGCGACATCACGCAGCGCGCGCGGCCGGCCCAGTTCGCTGCTGCGCGGCGCTTCATCGATCGCCTCGCCCTGCCCTTCGTCAGCATCCCCGGCAACCACGACCTCACGGTGCTGAACCCGCTGACGCGGCTGCTGGCGCCTTACACCGGCTATCGGGGCACCTTCGGTGATGAACTGGAGCCGGTGCACGAGAGCGCCGGGCTGCTGGTGCAGTGCGTGAAGACGACGCGCTGGTGGCGCCACATTGAAGGTGAAGTGAACGCCACGCAGGTGCAGCGCGTGGCCGCACGGCTGCGCCAGGCGCGACCCGAGCAATTGCGGGTGGTGGTGGTGCACCAGCCCATGCACGTCGAAGGCGGCGCGGAGGCGAAACACCTGCTGCGCGGCCGAGACGCTGCGCTGTCGGCATGGGCCGAGGCGGGCGCCGATGTCGTGCTGGGCGGGCACATCCACCTGCCCTATGTGGCCGAGCTGACACCCCCGGGCGCCAGCGGCGCCCGCATCGTCATCGCGCAGGCCGGCACCGCCCTGTCGAGCCGGCTGCGCCGCGATGCACCCAACTCGGTGAACGTGATCCGCCACGACACCTCAGGGGCCACCCGCTGCAACATCGAACGCTGGGATTTCAGTGGCGAGCGCGGTGAGTTTCAGCGCATCAACGCACGCACCTTCGAGCTGCAGCGGCCATAGCGCACCGCTCTCAAGTGGGCAACCCCGGCAGGTGGCAGTCACCCCGCTCGACGCCAGATCGGTTCCAGGGCTGAGCCCGGCATGAAGGCCCTCGCCTGACGGCGTGGGAACCCACCGTCGCGTTGGCTCACGCAGCGTGGGCGAGTCCCCACCGCCCTTGGTCGCATCTCACTCGTTCCCGCGCCAAACGGCACATGTGGGCTCGTGCCACCGGTGCCGGACAAGGGAGCCCTTCGCCGAAGTGTGAATTTTTCATGACAGTGCCTCGGATGCACTAAAGCCCGCGGCTCGTCGGTCGAAAAGGTTGGAACTTAAGCGATTCCTGGCCGAGGCGTAGCCGTGATCGCTGATCGGATTTGGGCGCTCATCGCAGTCCGCAGGGCGTACGTTGTTCTTACTGAAGGAGTACTGAGTGAATATTCGCCAACGCATCATCTTTCTCGTGCTCGTGGCCTTCGTGGCATTGGGCTTCGTTGGAGGATTCGCAGTTTTCCAGGCTCGGTCTGGCGCCATCGACGTGAAATCGGTCACAGAGGGCGTTGTGCCCAGCTCCGCCAAGGCCATTGCCCTGCTGGGGCAGTTGAAAGACGTACACATCACCACGCTGGCGATGGTGTCAGGCACCGACGACGCCAGCGTCGAGCAGAGCCGCAAGGATCTGGTCGAGCGCAAGGCGGAGTTGCAGCGTGCGCTGGAGGCCCAGCTCGCCGCCGCAGACAGCAATGCCCAGCGCGGTTTGGTGCAGGCAGCGCTCGAAAGCCTGCAGAACTATTTCTCATCCATCGACGACACGGTGAATTTCAAGCTCGCCGGACAGAAGGAATTGGCCGAGGCGACGCTCGCCGCCACCGTCGACCAGTACTTGCGTGAACAGGGCGAAACCCTCAATACGCTGCAGATCGAGAAGACCCGCAGCCGCGACACCGCCATCGCGTCACTGAACGCCAAGCTCGAGGACACGCAGAGCACGCTGACCATGGTCAGCGTCGGCGCGGTGCTGGGTCTGGGCTTGCTGGGCTTTCTGCTCTACCGGCAGGTGGTGCTGCCCATCGGCGCCATGGAGCACAAGATGACCGCCATCGCGACCAGCCAGGACTTCAGCCAGCGCTTGCCGGTCAAGCGCATGGACGAGGTCGGTCGCTCCGTCGTGGCCTTCAACAAGATGATCGAGAAGATCCAGGAGAGTGCCGAGCAGGTGCGGCAGAAGACGGCGGACATCCACGCCATGCTGCACTCGATTCCGCAGGGCATCCTGACCATCGAGGCGGGCGGACGCATCCATCCCGAGTATTCGGAACAGCTCAAGTCCATCCTCGAGGCCGACGGCTTTGCCGGCCAGAACGTCAACGACGTCCTCCTGGAAAGCAGCAGCCTGGGCGCCGATGCGCTTTCTCAGGCCGACGCCTCCATCGCCGCATGCATCGGCGAGGACGAGATGAACTTCGAGTTCAACTCGCACCTGCTGCCCACCGAGATCGAGAAGACCCTGCCGAGTGGCGCGGTGAAGGTGCTTGACCTGCACTGGGCGCCGATGACCGACGGAGCCGGCAACGTCACGCGATTGCTGTTGTGCCTGCGCGATGTCACCGAATTGCGAGCCCTGGCACGCGCAGCCGAGGCCGGACGCCGCGAGCTGGCCCTGATCGGCGAAATCCTCGCCGTGCCGCAAGAGAAATTCCAGACCTTCATCGACGGCGCGGTCCAGTTCGTCGAGCAGAACGCCAGCCTGATTTCCCAGGGTGCGGCAGCCGCCGACGATGCAGCACGCAGCGATGTGGTGGGCCTGCTGTTCCGCAACATGCACACCGTGAAGGGCAATGCACGCACGCATGGCCTGCTGCAGCTGGCTGATGTGGTGCACCGCATCGAGGAAACCTACGACGAACTGCGCAAGGGCACAGCCGAGTGGGACACCGAACGCCTGAACGTGGAGCTGAACGAAGCCCGCGTCATCGTCACCGAGTACGACACGCTCAACCAGGAGAAGCTGGGTCGGAGCGGTCCGGGCCGCCGCGGTAGCGTCGACAAGTTCTTCATGGTGGCCAAGGAGCAGGTGCAGCGTCTCATCCAGACGCTGGATCAGGCAGATCTGCATGACGGCAAGTCACTGCAGAACGCCGTGATCGAGGCACGGCAGACGGTCAAGCGCATCGGTACCGAGCGCATCGAAGACGCACTGTCGGGCGTGCTGGACTCGTTGCCGCCGCTGGCGCGCGAGTTGGGCAAGGCCCAACCGGTGGTCACCATCCACGACAACGGCGTGGTCGTGCGCAGCCA
This sequence comes from Rubrivivax sp., assembly GCA_027490215.1. Lineage (GTDB taxonomy): Bacteria > Pseudomonadota > Gammaproteobacteria > Burkholderiales > Burkholderiaceae_C > PBB1. The sequence goes on along the minus strand of JAIXYO010000027.1, from coordinate 68,190 downwards.
GGTCGCCGGTCTCCTGCGCAACACCTACATGCACCTCCTGCGCAATGCGCTGGATCACGGCATCGAAACGCCCGAAGTACGTCAGGCCGCGGGCAAGCCCGCCGCCGGTCACCTCGCGCTGAGTGCGGAACTGGACGTCACAGGTCTTCGCCTGGTGCTGCAGGACGATGGCCGCGGCCTCAACCTCAAGCGCATCCGCGACAAGGCGGTGGCGGCAGGCCTGGTGAGCGCTGACGAATCGCTGTCCCCGCAGTCGGTGGCTTCGTTGATCTTCCGCCCCGGCTTCTCCACCGCAGAGCAGGTGACGGAAGTCTCCGGGCGTGGCGTCGGCCTGGACGCCGTGAAGGCCTTCGTCGAAAGCGAGGGCGGGCAGGTGACGCTGGAGCTGCAAGACGGCGACAACGCCGAAGGCTTCGTGGCCTTCAGAACCGTCGTGACGCTGCCAGCCGAGCTGGCCGTGCGCCTGGTCGAAACCCAACGGACGGCGGTCTCACATGTCTGACACTGCGATGGCGGAAGCGCCGCCGCGGGCCGCAGGTCTGGCGACGGCTGCTGAGGCGCGCAACATCCGCTGGCCCTGGCAGCGCCATCCTTCACCCGAAGCGGTGGCCGAGAAGGCCGCGTTGTCGGCCGAGATCGAACGACTGCACGCGCAACTCGAGCAGGCTCACTGGGACCGCGAAGCGGCCGAGGATCGCTGCCGGGACCTCGAGTCCGCGGCCCGAAGCGCCGCCGCCGAGCACGCCAGGCTGACGGCCGAGACTCGACGGGAGGTCACCGCCGCCCAAAGCGCATCGCGGCAGGCGCAGGCGCAGATTGGCGAGCTTGCGCGCGGCTTGCAGGAGCTGATGCAGGTCGACAAGACCTTCGAGCGCTGGCACGCGGCGATGGATGGCGTACTCACCCACAACGGCGGCATGCACCGCAAGAACGATGACTTCACGCTCATCGTTCGGCAGATGACGATCGTGACCCTCAACGCTTCCATCGAGGCAGCGCGGGCCGGCGCGGAGGGCCGTGGGTTTGCCGTCGTCGCCGAAGAGATGCGCAGTCTGGCCGCGCGTGCAGAGACCCTCTCAACCGACTACCGCAAGAGCCTGTACGAGAACGACTTGATCACCACCGCGACCTTCCAGGACCTGCAGGCTGGCGGCAAGATGATCATGGGTGCGCTGGTCGGGCTGGATCTGGCGCAGCGCAATGCGATGGAGACCCTGGCCCCGCAGCAGGGTGCGGAGCCATGATCAGCAACTCCGCCCGGCAGGGATTCGACCAGCTGCTTCACCAGGGCCTGCGCAGCGCCTTTACCGGATCCGACGACAGCGTCACCGACATCGTTCCGGTGGCCAGCATGGACGACATCGCCGAGAGCCTGGCGGTGATGCTGGTGGTGTCGTCGTACCGTTTCCGGCTGATGATGTGGATCCACTTCGAGCCCGACGCCGCAACGCGCGAACACTTCGCTCGCCTGCATGGGGTCTCGCTCGATCAGATGTCCGGGCAAGCCTTCAACGATGCCATCAACGAGTGCGGCAACATGGCTTGCGGCGCGCTCAATCGCGGACTGGGGCGGACGTTTCCGCACGTGGGCATGTCCACGCCGTACGTGCTCGACTGCAAGAGCCTGGCGCACCTGCATCTGCTGCAGCACAACCACTGCTCCCACGCGCGCCTGACGCTGAACGGCAACACCCAGTTCCACGGCTCCCTGGCCGTGTGCGCCTACGACAGGCTCGATTTCGAACCGACGGCCGAGGAAGAGGTCGAGGTCTGCGGCGAGCTCGAGATGTTCTGACCACAACACCAAAGCCCACCCATCACACACCATGAACAACGACCAATTCCCCATCAGCAAGGTGCTCGTGCTCGACACCGACGCCGAGGCGACCGAAGACATCCGCCGCTTCTGTGACGCGCACCGTTTGCAAGGTCTGCGCGTCGGGCGCAACAACATCCTGTCGGTGCTGCGCACAAACGTCGACCTGGGTGGCATCTGGATGTCAGAGCGACTCGGTGAGGATCCGACTGCTGGCCTGGTGCTGGCGCGGCAGGTTCATGCCGCCCGGCCTGAACTGCCAATCTTCTTTCGCCGCGAGCAAGACGACGGCCTGCCGGCACTGACCCCTGCCGACGCGTCCCTGTTCGCCACCGTCTTCACCCTGGCCGACATCGACGAACTCGGTCCCAAGGTCGAGGAATCCATCTTCTCCACGGTCTTTCCGCAGGAGATGGTGCGCGGCATCATCGAGATGACAGCGGCGGCGCTGAAGAGCGAATTCCCGGGGACCGCCGTCCACATCGACACACCGTACATCGTGCGCGACCGGCTCATCTTCGGCGAGCTGTTCTCGCTGATCCCGGTCGACAGCAACTGGTGCCGCGGCTACATGTCGCTGCAGGCCGAGGAGGCGTCGCTGCAGCAGTTCGTTCGTGCGGGCAAGACCCACCTGCTCGCTGACGAGGCAGAAGACTTTCGCACGCTGAATGTCATCCTCGGCGAACTGACCAATCTGGTGTGGGGACAGTTCCGCAACCGCTTCAGCACGGTGCAGGCGATCGATTCACATCTGTCCCAGGTGCCGCTGATCATCAACCACCTGCACCGCTACATCTCGTTTGGCACGGGCATCCCGCAGCTGTGCTTCCGTTGCAGCGTGACCGATCCGCAGGACGACAGCCTGGAACCGCTGGTCATCCAGCAGCGCTTCGTCTTCAACCTGAACTGGTCGCCGGAACATTTCCAAGAGAACCAAGTGTCAGTGGATTCCCTCGTGGAAACTGGCGAGATCGAGTTTTTCTAACCCCAAAAGGAGTACATCACATGGCACAGGTACTGGTTGTCGACGACTCAAGCACCGTACGAACCGAGGTCGGCGAGTTCCTCAAGAAGAATGGGCTCGACGTGGCCTATGCAGTGGACGGCCGCGACGGCCTCGGCAAGGTCAAGGCCGACTCGTCGCTCAAGCTCATCGTCTGCGACGTCAACATGCCCAACATGGACGGCCTGACGATGGCAGAGAAGGTGCGCAGCGAGCTGAACAACTCGACGGTGAACATCGTCATGCTCACCACCGAGAACTCGCCCTCGATGAAGGAACGCGGCAAGGCTGCCGGCGTGAAGGGCTGGATCGTCAAGCCTTTCAACGGCGCGGCGGTGATCGGCTCTTTCAAGAAACTTGTGGGCGTCTAGGACTTTCTGGGTCAATTTGCTTTCTTGTGCACCGATAACCGTGTGGCAAGTGCCAACGCACACGGTTGCAGGCTGCACCAAGAGGAGTTCTCACTTTGAATGCCCCCCTGTCCACAGCGGCGCTGCAAGCCATGCGGCGAAGCGTCGATGAGGCTGTCAACGTCCATACCGTTGCGCTGCTTCTGGCACGACGCTCGTTGCAGGCCCACTACCAGCCGATCGTCGAGTTGAAGACCGGCAAGGTCATGGGCCACGAAAGCCTGATCCGCGGCCCTGTCGACTCGCCGCTGCGCTTCCCGGATGCCTTGTTCGAGGCGGCGCGCTCTGAAGGTCTAACGCTCCGACTGGAGCACGCCTGCGTCATTGAGGGCTTGCGTTCATGGGCGAGTCGGTCGCAAGACAAAAGGTTGTTCGTCAACCTCAGCGCGCAGACCCTGGTCGCAATGGTGGACCAGTTCTCGCTCTCAGGGATGATGCAATCGCTGCAGGATCTGGGCATCGCGCCTTCAGCAGTGGTCATCGAGATCACCGAGCATGATCGCGTCGCTGACATGTCACGCTTGATCCAGGTCGGCTCGGAACTGCACGCCTTGGGGATGCGCTTCGCACTGGACGATTTTGGTGACGGCCGGTCCAGCCTGCGCCTGTGGGCCGAGTTCCTTCCGGAGTACGTCAAGCTCGACAAGTACTTTGTCCGCAACGTGCACAACGAAGCCGTCAAGGTGCAAACGCTCAGGGGACTGATGCGCCTGGCTGAAACCTTCGGTAGCTCGCTGATCGCCGAGGGGATCGAGACCGAGGCCGAGCTGCAGGTCGTGCGAGATCTCGGCATCGAATTCGGGCAAGGCTATTTCCTGGGGCGGCCCAGCCCTGTGCCGGCCATGACGGTACTGAACGCTGCGGCTGAGTCCTTCACCAGCTCGAAGATCGCCGTCATGCCCGAGCTGACACGCGCCGCAGGGTCTGACTTCACCGTGCAGCGCCTCTCGGTCCCTGTGCCGCCATTCGGGTCGGACGCCACCAACGAGGACATCGCGCGGGCCTTCAACAATGACCCCACCTTGCGTTCCATCGCGCTGGTCGATGGCGGCAAGCCCATCGGCCTGCTGAACCGCCAGTCCTTCATCGACCGCTACGCGAAGCCCTATTTCAAGGAGGTGTACGGCCGCAAGCCGTGCCTGATGTTTGCCAACACCACCCCACTCGTGCTGGACAAGTTCACCGGCCTGGACGCGTTGACCGCTGTGTTGACGTCTTCGGACCAGCGCTATCTCAGCGAGGGCTTCATCGTCACAGAGGGCGGTCGCTACTTCGGCCTGGGCACGGGGGAACAACTGGTTCGGGTCGTGACCGAGGTGCGCATCGAAGCCGCACGCCACGCCAACCCGCTCACCTTCCTGCCGGGCAACATTCCGATCAGCGAACACATTGCTCGGTTGCTGGCGTCCGGTGGCGAGTTCGTCGCCTGCTACTGCGACTTGAACGACTTCAAGCCCTACAACGACCATTACGGCTATTGGCGCGGCGACGAGATGATCCGGCTGGTGGCCCGAACGCTGACGTCACATTGCGACCCACGTCGAGACTTCATCGGGCACGTCGGCGGCGACGATTTCGTCGTGCTGTTCCAGAGCGATGACTGGATGGACCGCTGTGAGGCCATCGTGTCGATGTTCAATGAAAAGGCACTTTCCTTGTTTGACGAGGAGGCGCTCCGAAGAGGCGGCATCGATGCCGAAGACCGGCATGGCGTGAGGCGATTCTTCGACTTCACCACGCTGTCGATTGGTGCCGTGCCTGTTCGTCCCGGGGTGTTCAGCCGGGCTGAAGAGGTGGCCTCGGCCGCCGCCAGGGCAAAGCACAAGGCGAAGGCGCAGCGCGTTGGTGTGGCGATCGAATCGGCCGACTCCGACTTGACACGCTGGTAAGCCAACCTCACCAGGACAGGCAGACCCTCCTTCGCGTCAGCCTCGAAGCGAACAGGCTCCATCCGGAGCCAGATGCGGCGGGCCAACCGTTGGCCTTCACCGGCTGTCGTCGAAGCCGGTCGGCGAGTCGGTGCTGACCTGTGTGTTGCCCATGCCCAGCAGTTCGCGGGCGCGATGCAGCGCCTGCATCTCGCTCTGGCTTTTCCTTGATGCGACGAGGTGGCGCTCGATCTCCCACACCAGGTTGATCAGCTCGCGAGTCGTGTGTGCGCGGCGCACCCGCACCAGCGTGACGGCGGCGAACAGCGGCGCGTCGATGCGCAAGGTGTCGATCAACAGCTCGCGCACCTCCTGCTGCAGATCTTCCTGCTCGGACTTGACCAGCGCGCGGCGCTGCGCGTAGGCCACGGCCTCGCTGCCCTCGGCGGGCTTCAGCGGCTTGCGCGAGGAGTCTTCGGTGGTGAACTTCGGCACCCTGACGGGGGCTTCCAGGTCCACCGCAAGCACGCCCGACAGCGTGTTGCCGCCGCTGTCGCCGGCTTCCACCGAAGGTGGCGCGGGGGCAGAGGCAGCGGGGTCAAGCGCCACGTCGACCATGCCCAGGTGCACCAGATCGGCAAAGTGCGTCGTTCGGGCACCGGCTTGCAGCCCGAGCGCCAGCACCTCGCTGAGCGGGCGCAAGCCATCCACCAGGAACAGCATGGTCCGATGGCGCTGATTCAGGCCGTGCGTGCGGGTGCGCAACTCGTCGACTCCGAGCTGCGTCTTGACCGGCGGGCGGGGAATGGACATCGGGTGGATGACAGCAACAAGTAACAACTGACAATTGTTGCGCTGGTGCCTGGGCTGGTGTAAGACAGTCGTATCAGGACGTTTCTTCTGCGCCAGCCGACCGTGCGGTTTTGGGCACTTTCGCCCGTTCCTCTGGCGGTGCTTGTGTTGGCGATGGCTCGGGGGAGCCTCAGGCAGCGAGCGGCATGGCCACCATCAGGTGCCGCGTGATCTGTGCCGGATCGTTGACAGTGCGTACCGCCTGGTAGACGGCTTCGGCCTCCGGATGGTGGCGGCGCAGCTGATGCAGCCACTGCTTGAGCCGCCCGGCACGGTGGCGATCGGCTATGTCGGCCCGCGCCAGAACCAGTGTCCAGAAATCGGCAACGAGTGGGCGCAAATCGACCCAGGTGAAGGCTGGCTGCTCACCACGCGGCAGTGAGGAAGGGCACCGCGTGGCCGCCACGATGGCCAGTGCCAGCCCCGGGTTGGCAACCATGCCGCGGCCCAGCATCAACGCGTGGCAGCCCGAGACTTCGCGGCAGCGCAGCGCGTCGGCCACCGTCCAGATTTCGCCATTGGCCACCATGGGCAGATGAACCGACGCGCGGATGTCGGCAATGCGCTCCCAGTAGGCGGGCGGCCGGTAGCCATCGGCCTTGGTGCGCGCGTGCACCACCAGCTCGTCGGCGCCGGCGCTGGCGATCGCCTGTGCACATTCAACTGCGCGGCGGTCGTCGAGGTGGCCAAGGCGCATCTTTGCCGTGACCGGCATCGCCGCTGGAACCGCACGGCGCACGGCGCTGACGATGCGGGAGATCAGTTCCGGGTCGTCCAGCAGTGCGGCCCCACCCCCGTGCCGGTTCACGATCTTTGCCGGGCAGCCGAAGTTCAGGTCGATGCCATCCGGCCCGAGAGACGCCAGCCGCGCGGCGTTCTCGGCCAGGCAGTTCGGGTCGGAGCCCAGCAGCTGCGCGCGCACCGGCACGCCGGCGCGGGTGCGGCCGCCCTGGCGCAGTTCGGGCACCACGCGCAAGAAGGTGCGCTCGGGCAGCAGGGTGCCGGAAACACGGATGAACTCCGACACGCAGCGGTCGACACCGCCGACGCGCGTCAGGATGTCGCGCAGCGTGTGGTCGAGCAGGCCCTCCATGGGCGCGAGCAGCAGCGTCATGGGTGTTGCGGACTCCGAGCCACTGCGATTGCGGCGATGATGGCGGCCGCGACGCGATCGACGTCGCCCCTCACCACAGGAGACCTGTCTTGAAAATCAGAATTTTTGCCGGCCTGCTGGCGCTTTCCTGCCTGAGCGCCGCCTGGGCGCAATCCGGTGTGGCGCCAGCGGCGCCGAAGGAATCGGGCGATGTCACCACCGCCAGTGGCCTCGTCTACCACGTGGTGGTCGAAGGTGCCGGCGCCAGCCCGCGCGCCATCGACGGCGTGACGGTGCATTACCGCGGCACGCTGGCCGATGGCAAGGAGTTCGACAGCTCGTACAGCCGCGGCCAGCCGGCGACTTTCCCGCTCAACCGCGTGATCCGCTGCTGGACAGAAGGCCTGCAGCGGATGAAGGTGGGCGGCAAGGCGCGTCTGACCTGCCCGTCGCAGATCGCTTACGGCGCACGCGGCGTCGACAACGTGATCCCACCGAACGCGACGCTGACCTTTGAGGTGGAGCTGATCTCGATCTCGCTGTACTGACCGGCGAATCGTCAGGCGACAGCGCGCCGTGCTGAACCGGTGTCTCATCCGGCCAGCGCGGGCTTGGCCAAAAGCTTGCGAGCCACGGTGACGCCGACGAGCACCAGCGCGCCAGCGGCCACGCCGACCAGCCCGTCGAGCAGCGTCGGCACCACGGCACCGACCCAGCTTCCCAGCGTGTCGGTGGCCAACGCTGCGACAGCCTCGATCGCGTGGTGCACCGCGGCGAGGCCGTGCGTCAGGATGCCACCACCGACCAGGAACATCGCCGCGGTGCCAACCACGGTGAGCGTGCGCATCAGGTACGGCGCGGCTTTCAGGATGGCCGTGCCGATGCGGTGTTGCAGCGCCACGCCCGCGCCGTGGCCCGGGCGTTTCGTGAGCCACAGCCCCAGGTCATCGAGCTTGACGATGCCAGCCACCAGGCCGTAGACGCCGATCGTCATCGCGACTGCGATGCCGACCAGCACGCTCACTTGGGTGACAAAAGGAGAATCCTGCACGGTGCCCAGCGTGATGGCGATGATTTCCGCCGACAGGATGAAGTCGGTGCGCACCGCGCCCTTGATCTTGTCTTTCTCGAACGCGACCAGGTCCACCGCCGGATCGGCCAGCGCCTGCAGCATCTGCTCGTGGTGGGCGGCGTCTTCCGACGCGTCGTGCAGGAACTTGTGCGCCAGCTTCTCGAAGCCTTCGTAGCAGAGGAAAAGGCCACCGATCATCAGCAGCGGCGTCACGGCCCAGGGCGCGAAGGCGCCGATCGCGAGTGCCGCCGGCACCAGGATCGCCTTGTTCATCGCCGAGCCCTTGGCCACCGCCCAGACCACCGGCAGTTCGCGATCGGCCTTGACCCCCGACACCTGCTGCGCGTTGAGCGCCAGGTCGTCGCCCAGCACGCCGGCGGTCTTCTTCGCCGCGACCTTGGTCAGCAGCGCGACATCGTCGAGTACTGTTGCAATGTCGTCGATCAGGGCGAGCAGGCTGGAAGCCATCAGAGACTCTTTCGAGGCAGCGGGGTTGGCGGTGATCGTAGCCGGGAGCGCCCCCTGGAAAGGGCTGCCATTGGCGCAGGCATGTGGTGTCGTGCGAACATGCCGCGAGCACAACCACCAAGGAGCCCGCGATGAGCGCCTGGACCCAGAAAACCCCCAACGAGGTGTACACCGACAGCGAGATTGCGGCCCGGCTGCAGCAGGATCTGCCGACCTGGACGCATCAAGACGGCCACCTGCGCCGCCAGTACAAGACCAGCGGCTGGAAAGGCACGCTGATGGTCGTCAACGCGATCGGTCACCTGGCCGAAGCCGCCTGGCACCACCCCGACCTCGAGGTCTCGTACCCGTCGGTCATCGTCAAGCTGATGAACCACAGCGCCAAGGGCATCACCAACAAGGACTTCGAACTGGCGCTGAAGATCGAGGATCTGGTGATGTGGCAACCGGCCAAGCAGGCCGGTTCGGCGCTGGAGGGCACGCCGGACGAGGCTCAGTACAGGTACGTCCAATACGACTGATCAGGTGCCCGTCTTGCGCTGAGGCGTGTCGTCCGCCGCCGGCTCGACGGCGTCCCCCGAATCCAGCCCCAGAAATCCCCCACTCTGATGCGCCCAGAGCCGCGCATACAGCCCGCCTTGAGCCAGCAGACTCTGGTGATCGCCCTCCTCGACGATGCGGCCGTGCTCCAGCACGATCAGTCGGTCCATGGCGGCAATCGTCGACAGGCGGTGTGCGATGGCCACCACCGTCTTGCCTTCCATCAAGCGGTACAGGCTGGCCTGGATGGCAGCCTCGACCTCGCTGTCGAGCGCGCTGGTGGCTTCGTCGAGCAACAGGATCGGCGCGTCTTTCAACATCACGCGGGCGATGGCGATGCGCTGGCGCTGGCCACCGCTGAGCTTCACACCTCGTTCGCCCACGTGAGCGTCGTAACCGGTGCGGCCCGTCGGATCGGCCAGCGAGACGATGAAATCGTGCGCCTCGGCGCGCAGTGCAGCGGAGATCATCTCGGGATCGCCAGCCTCGGGGCGGCCGTACAGGATGTTGTCGCGCACCGAGCGGTGCAGCAGCGAGGTGTCCTGCGTGACCATGCCCACCTGCGCGCGCAGGCTGTCTTGCGTCACTGCAGAGACGTCCTGGCCATCGATCAGTACCCGGCCTGACTCCACGTCGTAGAAGCGCAGCAGCAGGTTGACGATGGTGCTCTTGCCCGCGCCAGAGCGACCCACCAGGCCGATCTTCTCGCCCGGGCGGATGTGCAGCGACAGGCCGTCGATCACCGGCGTCTCGCCACCGTAGGCGAAGCGGACGTTGTCGAAGCGGATGTCGCCGCGCGAGACCTGCAAAGGCACGGCCTCGGCCCGGTCGGTGACATGTTGTGGGCGCGACAGCGTGTTCATGCCGTCCTGCACGGTGCCGATGTGCTCGAACAGGGAGGCCATTTCCCACATCACCCAGTGCGAGATGCCGTTCAGGCGCAAGGCCATCGCGATCGCCGCGGCAACCGCACCCACACCCAGTTCGCCGCGCGTCCACAGCCATAACGTGGCACCCGCTGTGCTGGCGATCAGCAACATGCTGAGCAGGTGGTTCACCACCTCGAAGCCGCTGACCAGACGCATCTGCCGATGCACCGTGACGATGAATTCCTGCATCGCCGAGCGCACATAGCCCGACTCACGCCCGGCGTGCGAGAACAGCTTGACGGTGGCGATGTTGGTGTACGCGTCGGTGATGCGCCCGGTCATCAGCGAGCGCGCATCGGCCTGCAGTTTCGAGACCTTGCCCAGACGCGGCACGAAGTACCAGATCGCCAGCGCATACAGCGTGAGCCAGCCGACGAAGGGCAGCAGCAGCCAGGCATCGAAGCGCCCGACCAGCGCGATGATGGTGACGAAATAGATCACCACGAAGACCATGATGTCGCAGATGATCATCACCACATCGCGGGTGGCGAGCGCGGTCTGCATCAACTTGGTGGCCACGCGGCCTGCGAATTCGTCCTGGTAGAACTGCATGCTCTGGCCGAGCATGAGCCGATGGAAATTCCAGCGCAGCCGCATCGGCAGGTTGGCCGCAAGCGCCTGGTGCTTGATCAGCGTCTGCAGCGCAATCAGCAGCGGGCTGCCCATCAGGATGGCCGCGAGCAGCAGCAGCTGGCCTCGCTCCTGTGTCCACAACTGCGACGGCTCCACGCGCGCCAGCCAGTCGACCACATCGCCCAGCATGCTGAACAGGTAGGCCTCGAACACGCCGATCGATGCTGTCAGCAGGATCATGCCCAGCACCAGACCGCGCGCCCCTGCGATGCAGGACCAGACGAAGGGAAAGAGTCCGCGCGGCGGCGGGGTGGGTTGCCCGTCGGGATACGGGTCGAGCAGTTTTTCGAAGGCTGAGAACATCCCGGCAAGCGTAGCCGATGCATGATGACCGGGTGTCTGCCCGCCCGAGTCTCCCTCCATTGCCGCCACTGGTGATCGTCCATGCTGACGATGCGCTGGTCGCCGTCGACAAGCCCGCGGGCCTGCTGTCGGTGCCGGGTCGTGGCGCTGACAAGGCCGATTGCGCCGTGTCGCGGATACAGGCGCAGTTTCCCGAGGCGCAGACCGTTCACCGGCTCGACATGGCGACTTCGGGCCTGCTGCTGTTCGCCCGCGGCGCCACGATGCAGCGTGCGATCAGCGTCATGTTCGAGAGCCGAGAGGTGCACAAGCACTACGAGGCGGTGGTACACGGCCTCGTCGAGCAAGACCTTGGTGAGATCGACCTGCCGCTGCTCGCCGACTGGCCACAACGCCCACGGCAGAAGGTCGATCGGCTGCAGGGCAAGCCATCGCTGACGCGCTACCGCGTGCTGCACCGCGACACCGCCGCACGCGCCACACGGCTCGCACTGCAGCCGCTGACCGGGCGCACGCACCAGTTGCGGGTGCACCTGCTGGCGATCGGGCACCCGATCGTTGGCGATGCCTTGTATGCACCGGCCGAGATGCCCACCGTCACACGGCTGATGCTGCACGCCACGCGGCTGGAGTTGCTGCATCCACTGACATCGCAGGCCCTGGCGTTGACGAGCAGGCCTGCGTTCTGAAGTTGTCGGCCGCGCCAGAATGAGCGGCTGTAGCCGTATCGGAGCCAGTCCATGTCCCAAAGCCTCGTCATCCTCACCGGCGCCTCGCGCGGCCTGGGCGCCGCGATGGCTGAGCAGTTACTGAATGCCGGCACGGTGATGCTTTGCCTGTCGCGCGGACGTCATCCGACGCTGGCCACACGGGCCGCAGCCTCGCAGGCACAGCTCGAGGAATGGCCGCGCGATCTGGCCGACAGCATCACCGTGGCCGACGAGGTCGAGGCATGGCTGCGCCAATTCGATGCGCACCGCTTCGACCAAGCGGCACTGATCAACAACGCCGGCGCGATCGCGACCGTCGGCCCGTCAGACGACAGCACCTCCGTCGAGCTGGCCAGTGCGCTGCGCGTGGGCTTGGAATCGACCATCCTGCTGACAGCCGCGTTCCTTCGCGCAACCGGTGGCTGGCGTGCCGATCGTCGTGTGCTGAACATCTCGTCAGGCCTGGGCCGCCGGGCGATGGCGGGCAGCGCGATCTACGGAACAGCCAAGGCCGGCATGGACCACTACTCGCGGGTGGTGGCGCTCGACGAAGCGCACCGCGCCAAGACCGCAGGCGACAAAAGCCGCGCAGCGCGCATCGTGTCGCTGGCGCCGGGCGTCATCGATACCGACATGCAGGCGCAACTGCGCGCCGTTGCCAGCGCGGGCTTCCCCGACAAGGCGCACTTCGAGCAACTGCATGCACAAGGCCAGCTGGTGAGTGCCGAAGAGACGGCCCGCCGCGTCCTCGCCTACCTGGCGCGCGACGATTTCGGCAGCAACGCGGTGGCTGACATCCGGCTGGTCTGATCCCGCAGCAGCGGCATCAAGCGCTGCCCGGCCCCTGAAATCCGCCCTGTCGGAAAGTCAGCACCAGCGTGTCGCGGTGGCCGTCCAGCCGGCCAGGTTCCAGAGGCTGGATCGGCGTGGTCTCGTGGATCACCCGCGCGTCGTCGAGCATCAGCAACGTCCACGGCTCGCTCATCGTGAAGCGGATGCCGGTCGGCCCGTCGGCGTCGAACACGCGCGTCTCGCCGCCTTTCACGCCTCGGCGATCGACCAGCACGACGACGACGAAATCAACCCCATCGCGGTGCGCGCCCTCCGGTGTGGGCCGGCCGATGCCGTCGGTGGTGTCGATGCGGAACTGGTGCGCTTCGACGAACCAGGGCTGCGCGCCCTTGATCTGCGAGCACACCCCGGACAAGCCGCGCAGCAGTGCCGCCCACGCCGGCTGGGCGGTGATGTCCGTCTTCATCGGGTCGAACATGCGTTCGAGCCCGCCGTGCAGCGCGTTGTATTCGAGCGGCTGCCAATGCGGCCGGTGAGGCACCTGCTGCACACGGGTGCCGTCGACGATGAAGCACGAGTGCCGGCGCCGCCGGTAGCGGCCGCCGTCACGAAGGAAGGCGTCAGGTGGCAGGTCGGACCAGCTCGGTACCAGCGCCATCAGCGGGGCGGCGTCGATGTCGATCAGCGTGCGCAAGGCCTCCGGTGCCAGCACCGCGTGGCCATGGTCGATCAAGGCCTGCGGCAAGGCCGCCGCAGCGATCGACGGCGGTGCAGGCGTCATCACGATGGCGTCAGCGGGGAAGCCGCTGCGGTGGGGGCTGCGATCACCTTGATGCGGCTGCCCGCCACGGCGACCACCTGCCCTGCCCTGATCTTGCAGGTCTTGCGAAGCTCGTCGCGCCCGTCCACCTGAACGCCACCCGCAGCCACCAGGGCCTTCGCTGCACCGCCACTCGGCGACACACCTGTGGCCTTGAGCAAGGCATCGAGCGTGATGTGCTCACCGCGCAATTCGAAATCAATCAGGTGCATCGTTCGACAGTTTCGAGCCGCCCTTCGGCCGCTCGGATGATGGTGATCAAGGGAGCGCGATTCTGTGTCATTGGCGCCAACCCGCAAAAAACACGCATGCGCCGACCCCGCGATGGGGTACATTAGGTCGACAGGTATACGCAAGACCGTGGTTGCTAGTGATCATCTACCCGCCTCTGTTCTGAAGCGGGATCGCAAGAAATCCCCAGTTGATCTTGAGTGTCTCTGCATGCGATTGCATGTGCAGTCGCATCATTTTGTTATTTGATAGGAAACCGTCCATGACGACGCAAACAGGTACCGTGAAGTGGTTCAACGAGAGCAAGGGCTACGGCTTCATCGCTCAAGACGCGGGTGGTGCTGACCTCTTCGCCCACTTCCGTGACATCACCGGCAGCGGCTTCAAGACCCTGGTCGAAAACCAGAAGGTCGAATTCGAAGTCAAGCAAGGCCAGAAGGGTCTGCAAGCTGCCAACATTCGCGTGCTGTAAAAGCGCCGCGAAATCAGCTTTCGAAACGCGGCTTCGGCCGCGTTTTTTTATGCCCGCGCCGAATTACTTCTTCGCGTCGTTCTGCAGGGACTGCCCAAGCAACTGGGCGATCAGCGCGTTGAGTCCCCCCTCATGGCTGACCGCGCGATCGTGGAGTTGTCTCACCAGCTCAGCCGGCAGCTTGCAGGCAAACGGCAGCAGGCCGGCCTGTGCATCCAGTCTGCGCTGCTCGCGCTTGTCGACGACCGCGCCCGCGGCCTGTCCGAAGCGGCCGGGTACCGCAGCCACCTTCATCTGCCCATCGATCTTCTTGGCCAGGTGCTTGACCAGGTCGGTCTTCTTCATGCTCATGGTGTCGTGCTCTGTGCGCTGCGAAGGTTCGTCAGCCCGCGATTGTCATGCGTGGCCGACAATCGTTGGCTGCGCTGAGTTTCCTCACGCCCCACAGGACACACATCCATGGCACTGAAGGCCACCATCCACAAAGCCAGCCTGCAGTTGAGTGACATGGACCGCAATGTGTATGGCGAGCATGCGCTCACCATCGCACGCCATCCATCAGAAACCGACGAGCGGATGATGATCCGCGTGCTGGCGTATGCGCTGAACGTGCCCGCCGACCCGCGCAATGGCACGCTGGAATTGGCCAAGAGCCTGTGGGACACCGACGAGCCCGACCTGTGGCACAAGGACCTGACCGGCCAGATCGTGCACTGGATCGATGTCGGCCAGCCCGATGAGCGGCGCATCATGAAGTCTGCTCCGCGCGCCGAACGGGTCACGGTGATCAGCTTCAGCCACAGCACGCCGGTGTGGTGGAAAGGGCTGGAGACGCGCATCACCCGCGCCCGCAATGTGGCGGTGTGGCAAATCGAGGCCGAGCAGAGCCAGGCGCTTGCTGCACTGGCTCAGCGCAGCATGCAGCTGCAAGTGACGGTGCAGGACGGCGTGGTGTGGATCGGTGAAGGCGAGCGCTCCGTCGAGGTGCGGCCGATTCGGTTGAATCCCTGAGCCACCGATCGGGGCCAGAATGGGCTGGATGACAGCACCCCGCCCCCATCTCCGCGCCACCGACCTCGACATCCGGCATGACCCGGTAGGCTTCTGCTTCGAGTGCCAGGCGGACGGACTGCGCTGCGTCATCGACTACCGTTTGATCGGCAAGGTGATGCACATCGACCACACCGAGGTGCCGCCTGCACTCGAAGGCCGCGGCATCGCGGCAGCGCTGGTGCGTTTCGCCCTGGCCCATGCTCGCGAACACGGCCTCAAGGTCAACCCGCTGTGCTCCTATGTGCGGGTCTACATGCAACGGCATGCAGACACCCAGGACCTGCGCGCATGAGCCCAACCGACGAGGATCCGTACCGCTGGCTGGAAGACGTTCAAGGCGAGCAGGCGCTCGCCTGGGTGCGCGAACGCAATGCCGAGAGCGAGGGGCTGCTGGCCGCGCGGCCCGAGTACGCACCCATCCGCGAGCAGTTGCTGGCAGTGCTGAACTCGAAGGAGCGCATCCCGCAGATCACGCGGCGTGGCGATCACTTCTACAACCTGTGGCGCGATGACACCCACCCGCGCGGCTTGTGGCGTCGCACCACACTCGACGAATACCGACAGCCCAATCCGAGCTGGGAGACCGTGCTCGACATCGACGCACTGGCCTCGGCCGAAGGCGAGAACTGGGTCTGGGCCGGTACCGATGCGCTCGACACCGCGCCGCATCGCTGCCTGGTTTCACTGTCGCGCGGCGGCGCCGATGCGACAGTGGTGCGCGAATTCGACACCACCACGAAGAAGTTCATCGCAGACGGCTTTGCGCTGCCCGAAGCCAAGTCTTCGGTCACGTGGATCGATGAGAACACGCTTTATGTCGGCACCGATGTCGGCCCAGGCAGCCTGACGGCTTCCGGTTACCCGCGCCTCGTCCAGCGCTGGTCGCGCGGCACCCCGCTGGCCTCGGCCATGACGGTGTTCGAGGGCGAAGTCACCGATGTGTCGGTCAGCGTGTCGGTCGATCTGACACCGGGCCACGAGCGCACGTTCTTCAGTCGCTCGCTCGATTTCTATCACCAGCAGCATTTCCTGCTGCAAGGCGAGGCGCTGGTGAGCATCGACCTGCCCAGCGACGCGTCGTTCAGTTTCTGGAACCACGCGGGCAGTGTGGCCGACACCCTGCTGATCGAGCTGCGCAGCGACTGGACGGTGGCAGGCTCGACCCATGCCAGCGGCTCGCTGCTGGCCGCCGATGCGCTCGCTTACCTGGCCGGGGAGCGGCGCTTCACGCTGCTGTTCACACCCACGGCCACCTGTTCGCTGGCGGGATATTCACCGACGCGTGAGCACCTGATCGTCAACCTGCTCGACAACGTCGCCAGCCGACTTGAATTGTGGCGACGCACGCCGGGCGGTTTCGAGCCGCGGTCAATCGACGCGCCCTGCCCCGGCACGTTGAGCGTGCGCAGCCTGCACGACCCGATGCGCCAGGACGACCCCTTTGCCGAGAGCTACCTGCTCGTCTACACCGACTTCCTGACGCCGGACTCACTCTTCCTCGGCCGGACCGAAGCCGATTCGGGAATGGCCGTCGACCCGCCCGCGCTCGAACTGCTGAAAGCACGCCCTGCCCTGTTCGACGCCACCGGACTGCGCACGGAGCAGCGTTTTGCCACATCGGCCGATGGCACCCGCGTGCCCTACTTTCTTGTCTGGCCACGAGGTGCCAAGGCCGACGGGCGCAATCCGACGCTGCTGTATGGCTACGGCGGCTTTGAAATCGCGCTGAACCCGTGGTACCCGGCGGGCCACGGCCTCGCCTGGTTCGAACGCGGTGGGGTGCTGGTGGTGGCCAACATCCGTGGCGGTGGAGAGTTCGGACCGGCCTGGCACCAGGCCGCCATCCGCGAGCACAAGCAGCGCAGCTATGACGACTTCATCGCGGTGGCCGAAGATCTGATCGCCGGCGGTGTCACCAGCCCCCAGCACCTCGGCATCATGGGCGGCAGCAATGGCGGTCTGCTGGTGGGCGCCGCCTTCACTCAGCGACCCGAGCTGTTCAACGCCGTGGTCTGCCAGGTGCCGCTGCTCGACATGCGGCGTTATCACACCCTGCTGGCAGGCGCCTCGTGGATGGCCGAGTTCGGCAACCCCGATGTGCCGGAAGACTGGGCGCACATCGCGCGCTACAGCCCATATCAGAACCTCAGCGCCGACAAGACCTATCCCGAGGTGCTGTTCACCACCTCGACCCGCGACGACCGAGTCCACCCGGCGCATGCCCGCAAGATGGCCGCACGCATGCGCGAGATGGGCCATGCGCTGCTCTACTACGAGAACATCGAGGGCGGTCACGGCGGCGCGGCCGACAACTCCCAGCGCTCACACCTGCAGGCCCTGGAATTTGCCTACCTGTGGCGCCAACTGGGTAAGGCAGACTGACGCACCTGTCACGATCCGTGCTTAGCCTTCGTTCATGTTCAATGCCCTCACCGCATCTTCCACCGACGGCGCGCTGCCGACAGTGCTCGACATCGAGGCCTCAGGCTTCGGCCGCGACAGCTACCCGATCGAGATCGGCTATGTGCTGCCCGACGGCGGCGGTTACTGCACGCTGGTGCGCCCGGAAGCGGCCTGGACGCACTGGGACGCGGAGGCTCAACAGTTGCATGGCATCTCGCGCGACACCGTGCTGTTGCACGGTCGGCCGGCACTCGAGATCGCACGGCACCTGAACCAGGTCCTGCGCGGGCAGACCGTGTACACCGACGGCTGGGCCAACGACTACAGCTGGATCGGCACGCTGTTCGACGTAGCCGACCTGTCACCAGCGTTCCACATCGAGAACCTGCGCGCCCTGCTGACCGACAGCGACGCCGCCCGCTGGCATCAGGTCAAGGACCAGGTTGCGCACGAACTGAACCTGCGGCGTCACCGCGCCAGCTCGGATGCCCGCTTGCTGCAGATGACGCTGCGCCACCTGCGCTCTGCCGAGCCCGGGTAACAGCGGCGAGAATACCGACTGGGCATCGGGGCGACACCCGTCCACCGCCCGTTTCGCGCAGCCGCATCACTCACCGCTCTTCCGACCATGTCCACCATCCTGCAGCAACTTCCCCTCGGCCAGAAGGTCGGTATCGCGTTTTCCGGCGGCCTGGACACCAGCGCCGCACTGCACTGGATGAAGCTCAAAGGCGCCCGCCCCTACGCCTACACCGCCAACCTGGGCCAACCTGACGAGCCCGATTACGACGAGATCCCGCGCAAGGCCTTGCTCTACGGCGCCGAGAACGCGAGGCTGATCGACTGCCGGACGCAGCTGGTCGCCGAAGGCATCGCCGCGCTGCAGGCCGGCGCCTTCCACATCAGCACCGCCGGCATCACCTACTTCAACACCACACCGATCGGCCGTGCGGTCACCGGCACGATGCTGGTCGCGGCGATGAAGGAAGACGACGTCAACATCTGGGGCGACGGCAGCACCTTCAAGGGCAATGACATCGAGCGCTTTTACCGCTACGGCCTGCTGACCAACCCGGCGCTGAAGATCTACAAGCCCTGGCTGGACCAGACCTTCATCGACGAGTTGGGCGGCCGCAGCGAGATGTCGGCCTTCATGACGAAGGCCGGTTTCGGCTACAAGATGAGCGCCGAGAAGGCGTACTCGACCGATTCCAACCTGCTCGGCGCCACGCACGAGGCGAAAGACCTGGAGAGCCTGGACAGCGGCATCACCATCGTCAACCCGATCATGGGCGTGGCCTTCTGGCGCGACGAGGTGGAAGTCAAACGCGAGACCGTCAGCGTGCGCTTTGCACAAGGCCAGCCGGTGGCGCTGAACGGTGTGGAGTTCGCCGATCCGGTGGCCTTGATGCTGGAAGCGAATCGGATCGGCGGGCGCCACGGCCTGGGCATGAGCGACCAGATCGAGAACCGCATCATCGAAGCGAAGAGCCGCGGCATCTACGAGGCACCGGGCCTGGCACTGCTGTTCATCGCCTACGAGCGGCTGGTCACCGGCATCCA
Organism: Rubrivivax sp.; assembly: GCA_027490215.1. Classification (GTDB taxonomy): domain Bacteria; phylum Pseudomonadota; class Gammaproteobacteria; order Burkholderiales; family Burkholderiaceae_C; genus PBB1. The sequence goes on along the minus strand of JAIXYO010000027.1, from coordinate 49,159 downwards.
CAACGAGGACACGATCGAGCAGTATCGAGACAACGGCCGCAAGCTCGGTCGGCTGCTGTACCAGGGCCGCTGGTTCGACCCGCAGGCCATCATGCTGCGCGAGGCCGCTCAGCGCTGGGTGGCGCGCGCCGTCACCGGCGAGGTGACGATCGAGCTGCGCCGCGGCAACGACTACTCGATCCTGAACACCGTGTCCGCGAACCTGACTTACGCGCCCGAACGGCTGAGCATGGAGAAGGTCGAGAACGCGCCGTTCTCGCCAGCTGATCGCATCGGCCAACTGACCATGCGCAACCTCGACATCACCGACACCCGCAGCAAGCTGGGCATCTACACACAGGCGGGTTTGCTGTCGCAAGGCAGCGGTGCTGCATTGCCCGGCCTGAAGAACGACAGCGGCACCTGAGTTGCGCTCGGCCCGCCTTCATCGCTTCAAATCCATCACTCACCTCTCGACTCCCTCGCCATGACCGACCAGATCACTGCCTCCATCGCCACCCGCGCCAATGTGTACTTCGATGGCAAGTGCGTCTCGCACAGCATCACGCTGCCCGATGGCACGAAGAAGAGCGTTGGCGTGATACTGCCGTCGCAGCTGACCTTCAACACCGGCGCGCCTGAGGTGATGGAGCTGGTCGCCGGCCAGTGTCGGGTGAAACTGGCAGGCAGCGACGCGTGGGTCGGCTACACCGGTGGCCAGTCGTTCGACGTGCCCGGCCAGTCGTCGTTCGAGATCGAAGTGACCGAGGCGCTGCACTACATCTGCCATTTCGGCTGACCCGCCCCGCACCAAGGAGACCAGGGCATGAAGGCATTCGCGACATCGATTCCGCGCCTCGCATGTGGCGCGCTGCTGGCGCTTTCGCTGAGCGCCACAGTCCAGGCCGCCACGCCCTTGCCAGCACTGCACCTGATCTGCAGCGGCGTGGAAACCGTCGAGATCATCTACGGCACCGAACTGGACCCCCCGCGCAAGGGCGACTTCCGGGTCGAGTACACGATCGACCTCGTGAAGAAGGGCATCGCCAATGCCCGCACCGGCAAACTGACGTCGATCAGCATCGACGACAAGGAAATCAACTTCGGTGCCGCGACCGACTTCAATCCGGACAACCAGGACGCGCCCGGCCCGAAGACCAACGGCACCGGCGCCAATGCCACCGGCGTGGTGATCAACCGCAGCAACGGCAAGTACTTCTCGATCTCGACGCGCAAGTACTTCAGCACCGACCCAGTGCCGGAAGGGGCCACCGAGCCACCCATGATCACCAACGTGCGAACCCGCCAGGGTGTATGCACCGCGGGCACGCCGTCGCCGTCGTTCTGAAGCTCAGTGGCGCCACTCGCCACGAAGGTCGTTTGCGATCCACGCTGAAGTGAAGGCGAGTCTGCGGCGCTGGCGCACCTGGATCAGGGCTCGTTGGGCCGACCGGACCATCGACCCATTGACGGCCCCCTTTGCCGATCTGGTTCGACTGCGGATGGACCGGGACCGCAATCCCCTGCTTCCTGTGTTGGCTGACAAGCGAAGGGTGAAAGACTGGGCGCGGACCCACGGGGTCGCGACGGCACCGGTGGTCTGGGAGGGGCGGCAGGGTCAGCCCATTCCATGGGACGACCTGCCGCCTTCGTGCTATCTCAAGGCCAATCACGGTTCGGGCTGGAACCTGAGGTACCACGACGGGCTGATCACCTTTTTTCAGGACGGCAAGGTCCCCGAAGCGCAGCGGCGGGTGTTGACCCGTTCCAGCGCCCAGTCCCTGGTGGAGAGCTGGCTTCGGCGGCATTTCTCCCTGAGGGAGTGGGCCTACAAGCCCATCCCGCGGCGGGTCTTCGTGGAGGAGTCTCTGGTCGACCGGACTGCCGATGAGCTTCAGGACTACCGCTTCTACGTGTTTGCCGGAAAAGTCAGGGCCGCCAACCTCGGTTCCCCAACCCTCCGTCAGCGCGGTCAGGCTGCCGCCTGGTACGCCGATGGACGTCCCTGGGTCCTGACCCGGGGCCAGCAGATCCTGGTCGAGCGTCCCGTCCCGTCAACCTGGGAAGACCTCAAGCGGACCGCCGAAAGGCTGGCCGCGGGCCTCGACTTCGTCAGGGTGGACCTCTACGACACCGCAGGCGGCATCGTGCTGGGCGAGATGACCCTTTACCCTGAAGCCGGCGGCCGGGAGACCCCGACCGCCTGTCCGGTGTTCAACCAGTGGATGGCCGACTGCTGGCGTGAGGCCTGGCAGGAACTGGGCTGGGTGCCGGGCCGGTGGCGATCAGCCCCAGGCTCCCTGCGCCTCCGCCCAACCGACCACCGCGATCGGTGAGCCGTCGGGGTGGATGAAGGTCAGCGGGCCGAGGAAGGTCATGTAGAACTCGCTGTCCACCGGGAACTGGGTCTTGTCGTGGCGGGCACCCGAGGCTTCGAAGCCGTAGCCCGGAGCCACGGCGGTGTCGCCGCCAGCAGCCTTGCCGCCGCGCACATCCATGCGGCCCTTGGTCAGCAGGTATTCGCCGGGCCCGGCATGGACGTGTGGCGCGAAGGAGGAGCCAGCCGGGCAGTCGAAGATCGCCGTCCAGGCGCCCTGTTCGGGCGACACGTGCAGCAGCTTCCAGCGGATGCCGCCGGTCGAGAACGCCTCGGGAAACGCCTGCCAGGTCAGCGCGTCGATCTGTACGTATTCCTCGTTGGTTTTCGGCTTCATGATGTCTCCTTGGTGGACGGTTCTGATTCGCTCACGCCCCCGTGCGCGTGAGCTTGGCGGTCAGTGCCTGTTGCAAGGTGTCGGCACTGTCTTGCAGGTGCGCCTGCGCTTCGGCACTCAGGCCGGGGCGCTTGGCCGCGGTGCTCAGCCGGCTCAGCAGCGTCTGCGCCTGCGCGCGAACCAGGCTGCGTGCGTCGGCACGGCTCAGTGCGCCAGGGCGCAGCAACTGGTTGGAAATGCGCGTCACATAGTCGCGCTGCAGTTCGCGGCGCAGCGACGGGATGTCGCCCGATTGCCCCAGCTCGCTCCACACCGCATCGTTCAACCTGCGATACAGCTCGGAGAGCCGCAGCGCGTCTTTCGGCAGCTTGTCTTCGCTGTCGAGCAGGCGTACCGATACGCTGTCGCTCAGCAGGTTGCCCAGCACATTGCGCTGCAGCTCGATCACCAGCGAGGCCAGCGAGAAATCGGTGACCAGCGCAGTGGCCAGAGTGCCGTCGCCGCGCAACGCAGCATCGCCGCGCTCGAGGAAATCAACCGCCAGCTTGCGCTGCAGCGCCGGCGAAATGCGGAAGCTGTCGGCCGACAGGAAGCCGCGCGCCAGCAGGTCGAGCGCGGCACGCTGGTCGGCCGCCGGCTTCGGCGACAACGGGTCGCGACCGCTGCCCGCATGGTCGCGCAGCGTGCGCACGCCGCCGATCTGCCGCGTCAGCACACCGGCCGCACGGCCCATGTCGCGCAACGCATAGGTGACCGAACGGCGCAGCACTGCGTAGTCCTGGTCGGCTGGCAGGGTGCGCGCCTCCTGGCGAGACAGCAAGTCGCGCGCGATCGTGATGCGCTTGCGCGCGAAGGCGATCACATCAGCGCCAAGGTCGAAATGCAGCGTCTCCGGGTCGACACCGAGGAAGTTGTCTTCGTCGGTACCGAAGGCCAGCAGTGGCTCGGCGCTGCGCGCGGCGATCTTGGCCAGCTCGCTGGTCTCCTGATCCGACGGCAGCGGGCGGTAGGCGTACTCGATCGCCCAGTAGTCGTAGGGCCCGATGGTCGCGTTGAACACGGTGCCCTGCTTGGGCAGAGGTACGCCGGGCGCCGCCAGATTCAGCGCGGCGTACTCCATCACCGAGCCGCTGATGCCGTGCTTGGCGGTGAATGCCGGGTCGGCCAGCTGCGCTTCGGTGTACACCCGCGAGGAGCGGAAGTTGTGACGCAGGCCCAGCGTGTGGCCGACCTCGTGCATCGTCACGTCCTTCATGTAGCCCTGCACGAAAGCCTCGGCTTCGGGGCTGTCCGGCGCGATGTCACCGCGGGCTTCGAGCACATCGAGCGCATAGCCCAGTTGCTCGGCGGCCTGGTCGGCGTAGGCGCACCAGCTTTGCGCCCGCATGCCACGCGCGGCCAGTTCAGGCGGCAGGTCGGACGACGCGCCGGCGGGTGACGACGCGAGCACCTGGGATCGCAGCGCGCGCAGGCTGCGTGATGACAGGCTTTCGATGCCGATGTCGGCATCAAGGATCTCGCCCGAACGCGGATCGACATGGCTCGGGCCGATGGCGCCGAACGCCGGGTTGGAATTGGTCATCCAGCGCACCGAGTTGCGGCCGAAGTCCAGCGTGTCCCAGGGCGCGTCTTCAGGCTGCACCTCGACACGGATCGCGTCCTTGAAGCCGATCTTCTCGAACGCCTTGTTCCATTCGAGGACGCCCGCGGTGATCGAGGCGCGGTACTTTTCGGGGATGGTGCGGTCGAGCCAGTAGGTGATGGGCTTGACCGGTGGCGACAGCTCGGCTGCAGGGTCTGATTTTTCAAGCCGCCAACGGTTCACGAATCGCTGGCGGGGCGAGCGAGGCAAGTCGTCGCTGAAGTCGGAGCGGTTGCTGGTGAAGTAGCCGACTCGACCATCGGCCTGGCGCGGCGCCATCACCTGTTCGGGCAGTTTCGCCAGCGAGTAGTGCAGCGTCATGAACACGCTGCGCGGGTCGGGCACCGTTTGCGGCTGTGACGGTTGCGGCGCCCCGGGTGGCGTGGCGCCAGAGCTCGGCAGCGCGATCGTGCCAGTGGCGTAATGGCTCAGCACCTCCAGCACCAGCAGGTCGTCGGTGGAGCGCACTTCGGTGATCACGGAGTTGCGACCGTCCAGCGCATAGCCCTGCCGATACTGGCGCTGCAAACCCTGCGCGATGCCCATCATGTCGTTGACGAACAGCGCGTTGGCTTCCACCAGCACCGACTTCCGATCGGGATGCGGCAGGCTCGCCACCGGCGTGGCCGACAGCAGGCTGGGCGAGAAAGCCGCCTCAACCGCGCGGCCGGTCGGCGTCTTCGGCGCAGCGACGTATTCGGTGTTGCGCGCGACCATCTGCACCACGTTATAGATGCGGCGGAACTCGATAACCAGTTCGTCGCCCATCAAGCCGCCGAAGAAACGGGGCTCGCCGATGCCCGTCTTCAGCTTGGGCGACAGGAACAAAGGCTGATTGAAGTCGGACGGCTTCAACTCAAGCCAGACCTTCTCGTCGTTCTGCCACAGCGTGAACAGGCCGCTCATCTCCTTGGCGTCCTTGATCACTTCGGCAAACGGACGCGGCGCGCCCGGGGCCGTGGCGGCTGGCAGCGCGGCACCTGGCGCTGCCACAGGACGCGCCGTTGCACCAGCAGGACCAGTGGCAGCAGCGCCTGCGGTGACGGGCGCAGCGGCACCGAACGGCGATACCGCAGCAGACACCGCTGTGGGTGACGGCGGCACGGCCGCGCAAGCCACCAGCAGCAAGGCGCTGGCAGGGACCGCGAGCTTGAGCAGCAGCACAGACCTCACAGCCGGTATCGCTGCACTCATTTGAGCGCCTTGAAACGCACCCGCTTCGGCCGTGCGCCTTCCTCGCCGAGTCGCTTCTTCTTGTCGGCTTCGTATTCCTGATAGTTGCCGTCGAAGAAGACCCATTTCGAGTCACCTTCTGCGGCCAGGATGTGCGTCGCAATGCGGTCGAGGAACCAGCGGTCGTGGCTGATCACCATGATGCTGCCGGCGAATTCGAGCAGCGCGTCTTCGAGTGCACGCAGCGTTTCGACGTCGAGGTCGTTCGACGGTTCGTCGAGCATCAGCACATTGCCACCCTGCGCCAGCGTCTTCGCCAGGTGCAGTCGGCCGCGTTCACCACCCGACAGGCTGCCCACCAGCTTCTGCTGGTCGTTGCCCTTGAAGTTGAAGCGGCCGATGTAGGCGCGGCTGGGCATCACGAACTTGCCGACGATGATGTTGTCGAGCCCGCCCGAGACGTCTTGCCACACCGTCTTGTCAGCGGCCAGCGACTCGCGACTCTGGTCAACGAAGGCCATGCGTGCGGTCGGCCCGATCTTCACCGTGCCGCTGTCCGGCTTCTCCTGGCCATTGATCATGCGGAACAGCGTCGACTTGCCGGCACCGTTCGGGCCGATGATGCCGACGATCGCGCCGGCCGGCACCTTGAAGCTCAGGTTGTCGATCAGCACCCGGTCGCCGAAGCTCTTGGTGACGTTCTCGAACTCGATCACCTCGTGGCCGAGCCGCTCGCCGACCGGGATGAAGATCTCGTTGGTCTCGTTGCGCTTCTGGTAGTCGGTGTCGCTCAGTTCCTCGAAGCGGGCCAGACGGGCCTTGCTCTTCGCCTGGCGGCCCTTCGGGTTCTGGCGCACCCACTCCAGCTCCTTCTTCATCGCCTTGGTGCGCGCGTCTTCGGTCTTCTGTTCCTGCTCGATGCGGGCTTCCTTCTGTTCCAGCCAGGTGCTGTAGTTGCCCTTGTACGGAATGCCCGAACCGCGGTCGAGTTCGAGAATCCACTCGGCCGCGTTGTCGAGGAAGTAGCGATCGTGGGTGATCGCGACGACGGTGCCGCTGAAGCGGCTCAGGAACTGCTCCAGCCAGTCGACCGACTCGGCGTCCAGGTGGTTGGTCGGCTCGTCGAGCAGCAGCATGTCGGGCTTGGACAGCAGCAGCCGGCACAGCGCCACACGGCGCTTCTCACCGCCCGACAGCTTGCCGATGATGGCGTCCCACGGCGGCAGACGGAGCGCGTCGGCGGCGAGTTCGAGTTGCAGGTCGGTGTTCTCGGAACCTGCCGCAGCGATCACCGCTTCGAGCTCGGCCTGCTCTGCGGCCAGCGCGTCGAAGTCGGCATCCTCTGCAGCGTACTCGGCATAGACCTCATCGAGCCGCTTCTTCGCAGCCAGCACGCCGCCGATGCCCTCCTCGACCGATTCGCGCACGGTCTGGTCGGGGTTCATCACCGGCTCCTGCGGCAGGTAGCCAATGTTCAGACCCGGCATCGGCGTGGCTTCGCCTTCGATGTCCTTGTCGACCCCGGCCATGATCTTCAGCAGCGTCGACTTGCCCGAGCCGTTCAGGCCCAGCATGCCGATCTTGGCGCCGGGAAAGAAACTGAGCGAGATGTTCTTGAGGATCTGGCGTTTCGGCGGAACGATCTTGCCGACGCGGTTCATGGTGAAAACATACTGAGCCATTACAGGGCCCTCCGTGAACGAAGTGAGTGGAGGCCGCCGCAGGCGGGCAGTTGTTTCGCTAAGACGTACTGGGCCATGGGCTGCCTTGAATTCAGTGAGTGACGAGCGTTGTTGGGCGCCGAAGGCGCTTCGGGCGACGGACGGACCGCGGAGGTTGCCATCGCACTGGAAACGCATATTGTCGTTGGTCGAGGTTTGCACCTCATTTGCCCTTCTGATCAGCTCAGAGATCAGGGATAACCCGTTAGACTCGACGCAACCAGCGCGGAAACCAGTCGCCTCGCTGATGTCATCCTGACCGGGCCCGCGTTTTTATTGCGCCCCTCACACCCCTCTGCCTGCGACTGGCGCTCGCGATGCGAGCGACAGGCCGATCCGCTGTTTGGAATCTCCACATGTCTTTTGAATCCCTCGGCCTCGCCGAGCCCTTGTTGCGTGCTGTCGCTGAATACGGCTACACCACCCCGACGCCCATCCAGATGCAGGCCATCCCTGTCGTGCTGGCGGGCGGCGACCTGCTCGGTGGCGCACAGACCGGCACCGGCAAGACGGCCGGCTTCACGCTGCCGATGCTGCACCGCCTGATGGCACAACCCGCCGTGCGCGATGCGAAAGGCAAGCTGCCCATCCGCGCGCTGATCCTGACGCCCACCCGCGAACTCGCCGCCCAGGTCGAGGAAAGCGTGCGCACCTACGGCAAGTACAGCAAGCTCACCTCGATGGTGATGTTCGGCGGTGTCGGCATGCAGCCCCAGATCGACAAGCTGCGCCGTGGCGTCGACATCCTGGTCGCCACACCGGGCCGCCTGCTCGACCACCACCAGCAGCGCACGCTCGATCTGAGCCACATCGAGATCTTCGTGCTCGACGAAGCCGACCGCATGCTCGACATGGGCTTCATCCACGACATCAAGAAGGTGCTGGCCATCGTGCCGGCACAGAAGCAGAGCCTGCTGTTCAGCGCCACCTTCAGCGACGAGATCAAGGCACTGGCCGACAAGCTGCTGAACAAGCCCGCGCTGATCGAAGTGGCGCGCCGCAACCAGACCGCCGACACCATCGCGCAGAAGGTCCACCCGGTGGGCCGCGACATGAAGAAGGACCTGCTGGCGCACCTGATCAAGTCGAACGACTGGGAGCAGGTGCTGGTCTTCACACGGATGAAGAGCGGCGCCAACAAGCTGGTCGAATTCCTCGAGAAGCAGGGCATCAGCGCGATGGCGATCCACGGCAACAAGAGCCAGGGCGCACGCACCAAGGCGCTGGCCGAGTTCAAGACAGGCGACCTGACGGTGCTGGTGGCGACCGACATCGCCGCGCGCGGCATCGACATCGACATGCTGCCGCACGTCGTCAACTACGAGTTGCCGAACGTGTCGGAAGACTATGTGCACCGCATCGGCCGCACCGGCCGCGCAGGAGCACAGGGCGAGGCAATATCGCTGGTCTGCCCGGACGAGAACGGCTTCCTGCGCGACATCGAGCGGCTGATCAAGCGCGAGATCCCGAAGGAGATCATCGAAGGCTTTGCGCCGCCACCCGGGGAGAAAGCCGAGCCCATCGTGCTCGGCCGCATGGTGATCGGTGAAGGTGCCGGCCGCGGTGGATTTCGCAACAGCGGCGGCGGTCGTCCCGGTGGCGGAGGTGGCGGTGGTGGTGGTGGCCGAGGCCGCAATGACAACCGCTCGGCACCATCGCGCTCAGGCGGTGGCGGCGGTTACGGCGGCAGTGCGCCAGCGCGATCGGGCTCCAGCGGCAGCCAGGCGCCGCGGGCTCCGGCCCGCGACGGCCAGACACCACAAGGCACGCGTGCAGCAGCACCCGCGAACCGCCCGGCCGGTTCCCGGCCTGAGCCGCGACGCGAAGGGGGGAGTTTGTTCACCCCGCGGTCGACGGGACCCAAGCGCTGAGCGTCAAGGCCGGCACATCGTGCCCGGCCAACTCGGCCAACGGCGCTTCGGTCAATCGAAGCGCCGCTCCCGCAGCCATTTGGTGGCCACCCACTTCTCACCCTCCAGCACCGGTGCGCCACCGTGCAGCGTGCGCGTCATCGGGTCCGGACGGTCATAGCTGAAAAACACCGCGTTGCCCTTGATCGGCAGCACGCTGAACTGCGCATCCGGAAACACCGTGGCACCGCCACGCGCAGGTGTGTTGAGGTACATCACCACGCTGGCCACACGCTGGCCGCCACGTTCCAGCACAGCCGGCGTGCCGGGCTGCTGCGGGTCGAAATAGTCGTAGTGCGGCTTGTATTCGGCGTTCGTTCGGTAACGCAGCACCTGCAGGCCTTCGCCGTTTTCCGTCGGCCAGTTCAACAGCGCAGCAATGCGTTGCTCGATGCGTGCGCACAGCGGGTTTTCGGCCCGCCCAAAGAACATGCCGTCGCTTGTGCGAGCGTCGTTGACTTCGCTGCCGCCAGTGTGCGATTCGACAGTTTCAGATCGCGCCAACCGCGCTGTGGCCAGTTCAATCAAGGCGTCGCATTCCGCATCGGACAGCAGGCTCCCGAAAACAACGACGCGCGGGTTCAACAAACTGGCCAGCACGTGAACACCACTGGCAGCGGCAACTGTCGAGGTCTGTGGCGAATCGAGGCGGTACAACAGGCTGCCATCCGCAGACATCGGCTCAGGCACCTTCACGGGTGGCGGCAGGCCTTGCGCCTGAGCCCGCTCGACCAGGTACCCGCGCAAGGTGTCCTCGAGCGCCTGCTCGGCCACCTCGATCGACCAGCCGCTGTCGCGCATGGCCTGCAGCACGACCTCGGGCGCCTGGCCCGCGCTCGCCTGCTCGACGATCCAGCGCCTCAGCTCAGGCGTGATCTGCTGGGCTGCCGACATGCCGAGAGTTCAGAGCTTGCGCCGGAAGACCAGTCGGTGCGGTTCGGACGCGGCCGCGTCGAACGCATAACCATCGCAGTCGAACGCCTGCAGCCCTTGCGGCGTCTGCACCCGGTGCGTGATCGCATAACGCGCCATCAGGCCACGCGCGCGCTTGGCGAAGAAACTGATGATCTTGTACTGCCCGGATTTCCAGTCCTCGAACACGCACTCGACAACGCGAGCTTTCAGCCAGCGGTTACTCGGCGTCGGCTGCACTGCCTTGAAATACTCCTGCGAGGCCAGATTGACGATCACGGGTGACGGATCAGAATGCATTTCCTGATTGATGTGCTGCGCCAGCGCATCACCCCAGTAGGCGTACAGGCTGCTGCCCCGCGCGTTTGCCAGCGCGGTGCCCATTTCCAGTCGATAGGGCTGCATCCTGTCGAGCGGACGCAGCAGGCCATACAGCCCCGACAGGATCAACAGGTGCTTCTGCGCCCACCCGAGATCCTCATCGCTCAGCGTGGACGCCTCGAGGCCTTCGTAGACATCACCATTGAAGGCCAGTACCGCCGGCTTGCTGTTCTTCGCAGTGAATCGTGGCTTCCATACGCCGTAGCGGCCGACGTTCAAGGCAGCCAGCGGCTCGGACAGATCCATCAGCGCCGCGATGTCGGCAACGCTTTTCGTCTTCAGCAAGTTGATCAGTTCGGCCGACTGCGAGACGAACTGCGGTGTGGTGGCATCGATGGCGCGCGTGGGACTTTCGTAATCGAGCGTCTTGGCGGGGGACAGTAGGAACAACATGGCTCTGGCGCGACGGCGGTGGGGGACACACCGCACTCTATCGAAAGATGCACCGCACATTGCGATGCACGCACCAGGTTCATCGCGCCGCGTTGAAGCGCCTTACTTCTTGGCGTCGTCGACCGTTTCCTTGATCTTGTCGCCGGCCTTCTCGATCTGGTCGCCTGCTTTCTGGGCCGCGTTGTCGACGGCCTTGCCCGCTTCTTCTGCAGGCCCTTCCTTGGGCTGACAAGCCACGACCGCCAACGCGACCATGGCAATGAAGACATACAGACCGCTCTTGGGGTTGACCATGATGAAACCTCCCGAAGTTGAGCACCAACGGTGCTTGGCCGGTGGCTGGAAACCGCAATAGTGCGAACTGATTGGCACTTTAGGGAGGCATCCGCAGGCTGTCATTCGGAAGCTGTGACGCTTTGTTGTGAGCGCCCGCCTACAGCGCGAACATTTGCTCACACGATGACCGGCCGCGGTCCTGTTTGCACGCCAACAAAGTCAGCGGAAGTCGCGGCTGCGCGTCGTCAAGCCATCGAGCAAGGCGGTGTGGTCGATCAGCTTCGTCGCCAGCAGGTGCATCACCGCATGCTCGCCGCCACTGTCGCTGTGGCGCTGCCATTGACCGTAGACGGTCAGCAGCGTCGCGGCCAGCAGCGGCTGGCGCTGGGCCTGCGCCACCGCCGGCCAGACGATCACGTTGATGCTGCCGGTGTCGTCTTCCAGGGTGACGAAGACCGTGCCTTTGGCGGTGCCCGGCCGCTGGCGGTGCGTGACCAGGCCACTGGCGCGCGCAATGCGCCCGCTCGGGTAGCCGCGCAACACCTCGGCCGTCTGGACCCGGAACGCATTGAGCTGCGGGCGCAGCAGCGAAAGCGGATGGCGCTTCAGTGTCAGGCCCAGGCTGCGGTAATCGGCGCGCATGTCTTCGGCGGCACTGGGCGCGGCCAGCGCGGTCGGAAACGCTTCGATGTCGGCTTCACGACGGCGCATGCCGTGAAGCAGCGCGGTCGGCCGGGGATCGATCGCGGCCACCGCCCAGGCAGCCTGATGGCGGTGGCCCGCCAGTGCCGATGCGCCGCTTTGCACCCGAGACTCCACCATCAGCCCGCGCAGCGCGTCGGCATCGGCCAGCAGTTTCAGGTCGTGCGCAAGGAGGATGGCGCGGCGAGTCAGATCGTCGAGGTCGCTGAACGCACCGTCGCGCTCACGCGATTGCACGATGCGCCTGGCCACCTCGGCCGACAGGCCACTGATGCGATTCAGCCCGAGACGCACGGGACGAATCGCATCGCCCTGCCCTTCCAGACCGCTGTCCCACAAGCTGTACCGCACATCGACAGCACGCACTTCCACGCCATGCGCGCGCGCATCGCGCACGAGCTGTGCGGGCGCATAAAAGCCCATCGGCTGGCTGTTCAGCAAGGCCGCCAGGAACGCATCGGGGTGATGGCGTTTGATCCAGCTGCTGGTGTAGACGAGCAACGCGAAACTGGCGGCATGGCTCTCCGGAAATCCGTATTCACCGAAGCCCTGGATCTGCTTGAAGATGCTCTCGGCAAAGTCGCGCTCGTAACCCTTCTCGACCATGCGGCCGACCAGGCGCTCATGGAATGGCCCCAGCCCGCCCTTGCGTTTCCAGGCGGCCATGCCGCGGCGCAGGCTGTCGGCTTCACCGGGTGTGAAGTCGGCGGCCAGCACCGCGAGCTGCATCACCTGCTCCTGGAAGATCGGCACGCCCTTCGTGCGCGACAGCGCCACTTCGATTTCCGGCTTGGGGAAGGTGACCGGCTCCAGCCCATCGCGCCGTCGCAGGTAGGGGTGCACCATGCCGCCCTGGATCGGGCCGGGCCGCACGATCGCGACCTCGATCACCAGGTCGTAGAACTCGCGCGGCTTCAGGCGCGGCAGCATGCTCATCTGCGCGCGGCTTTCGATCTGGAACACGCCGACGGTATCGGCCTGACAGATCATGTCGTAGGTGGCGGCGTCTTCGGCGGGCACGTCCTGCAGCTCGAACCGACGGCCGAGTTTCTCGCTGATCACATCGAGCGAGCGGCGCAGCGCGGTCAGCATGCCGAGCGCCAGGATGTCGACCTTCAACAGCCCGAGCGCATCGAGGTCGTCCTTGTCCCATTGGATGACGCTGCGACCGTCCATCGCCGCGTTCTCGATCGGCACCAGTTGCGCCAGCGGCCCGCGCGAGATCACGAAGCCGCCCGGGTGCTGGCTCAGGTGCCGCGGGAAGCCGATCAGCTGCTCGGTCAATTCGATCCACAACCGCGTGATGGGCGCTGCCACGTCGAAGCCTTTCTCGCGCAGGCGTTCGGGATCGATGTGCTGGCCATCGAACCACTGCTGGCTTTTTGCGACCTGGTCGATGTGCTGTGCATCGAGGCCGAGCGCGCGGCCCACGTCGCGCAAGGCGCTGCGCGGGCGGTAGCGGGTGATCACGGCCGTCAGCGCTGCGCGGTCGCGGCCGTACTTGCGGTAGATGTATTGGATGACTTCTTCTCGGCGCTGGTGCTCGAAGTCGATGTCGATGTCTGGCGGCTCGTTGCGCTCGGCACTGATGAAGCGCTCGAACAGCGTGTGCTGGCGCGACGGATCGACCTCAGTCACCTGCAGGCAGTAGCAGACGGTGGAGTTGGCCGCGCTGCCGCGACCCTGGCACAGGATGTTCTCCGAGCGCGCCCAGGCCACGATGTCAGCCACCGTCAGGAAATACGGCTCGTACCCCAGCTTGGCGATCAGCGCCAGTTCGTGTTCGATCTGTTCGCGCACCTTCGGTGGCAAGCCGCGTGGAAACAGATCGGGCGGGTAACGCTTCAGCGCACCCAACTCGGTCAGGGCGCGCAGGTGGCTGGTGGGCGTGGCGCCCGGTGGCACGATCTCCTGCGGGTATTCATAGCGCAGCTCGGCCAGCGAGAAGGAGCAGCGCTCGGCCAGCGCCACCGTCTGCGCCAGCCACGCCGGCTCGTACAGCGCCTGCAGCCGGCCGATCGGCCGCAGATGCTGCTCGGCGTTGGGCTCCAGCTGCCAGCCGCATTGCGCCAGCGGCAGACCCAACCGCGTGGCGGTGAGCGTGTCCTGCAGCGGCTTGCGCGAGCGCACATGCATCAGCACATCGCCCGCGGCGGCCACGGCCAGGCCGGTGATGTCGGACACCCGCCGCACCCGATCGATCAGTTCATCGTCGCGCGCGCGCAGCAGCAGCGACAGCGCGATCGCCGCGCGGTCACCGCACACCGCCTTCAACCACTGCGCATGGGCCAGCACCTGATCGAACGGCTGCGTGACATCGGGCGCCAGCAGCGCCAGGCAACCGGGCAGACCGGCAAGCAGATCGCCGTGTGGATGATCTGCTGCGGTCTCGACATCTGCGCGGTACGCCCGATACCGGCCCTTGCCCGCACGCTGCCGCGCCAGCGTGATCCATTGCGACAGGTGGCCATAGCCTGCCCGCGTCTGTGCCAGCAGCACCAGGCGCATCGGCGACATCGACAACCCCGCCGCATCGGCATCACCAGCACCCACGGGCTGCGACACCCACATCTGCGCCCCGACGATCAGCTGCAGCCCACAGCGCGCGGCCGCCTCGTGAGCCTGCACCACCCCCGACAGTGAACACTCGTCAGTGATCGCCAAGGCGCGGTACCCCAACTGCCCCGCCCGCGCGAGCAGTTCCTGCGGATGCGAGGCACCGGTCAGGAAACTGAAATTGCTGCGGCAATGGAGTTCGGCGTAAGCGACCACTTGAAAACCTCACCCCACCATCGATGAGCGCCGACGCCGCAGCGACATGGCAGTCACAGGCAGGCCGAAGGATACTGTTTTTATGAACAGTATTGTCGCGCAAACCCCCAGCGCGAAAGGCGTGGTGAATTCAGCACCTGCTCCGCTTCTCCCCGCATACGCCATCGGGCGTATTCCGCTGCCCTCGGTCCCTGCGTAACCTGCGATGCACGCCAAGCGGCACCCCATGCCATTGGCCGGACGACCGAACAACCCACAGGAGCAGATCACCCATGAACACATCCCGCCGCCAAATCGGCAAGTCACTCACGGCCATCGCGATGGGCGTGGCCGCCCTCGGCCTCAGCTCATTCGCCAACGCCGCCGACACCATCAAGGTCGGTGTGCTGCACTCGCTGTCGGGCACGATGGCCATCTCTGAGACGGTGTTGAAGGACACCGTGCTGATGACCATCGACGAGATCAACGCCAAGGGCGGCGTGCTGGGCAAGAAACTCGAGGCCGTGGTGGTCGACCCAGCGTCGAACTGGCCGCTGTTCGCCGAGAAGGCCAAGCAGCTGATCACGCAGGACAAGGTGGTCGTGACCTTCGGCTGCTGGACCAGCGTGTCGCGCAAGTCCGTGCTGCCGGTGTTCGAGGAACTCAACAGCCTGCTGTTCTACCCAGTGCAGTACGAAGGTGAAGAGCTCAGCAAGAACGTGTTCTACACCGGCGCCGCGCCGAACCAGCAAGCCATTCCGGCCGTCGAGTACCTGATGAGCAAGGACGGCGGATCGGCCAAGCGCTTCGTGCTGCTGGGCACTGACTAT
The DNA here is from genome assembly GCA_027490215.1 of Rubrivivax sp. Lineage (GTDB taxonomy): Bacteria > Pseudomonadota > Gammaproteobacteria > Burkholderiales > Burkholderiaceae_C > PBB1. The sequence continues at coordinate 33,775 of JAIXYO010000027.1, read as the reverse complement.
GTGTACCCGCGCACCACCAACAAGATCCTGCGCGCCTTCCTGAAGAGCAAGGGCGTGAAGGACGAGGACATCGACGAGAAGTACACCCCGTTTGGCCACAGCGATTACCAGACCATCGTGGCCGACATCAAGAAATTCGCAGCGGGTGGCAAGACGGCGGTGATCTCCACCATCAATGGCGACTCCAACGTGCCGTTCTACAAGGAACTGGGCAACCAGGGCCTGAAGGCAACCGACGTGCCAGTGGTGGCCTTCTCGGTGGGTGAAGAAGAGCTGCGTGGCGTCGACACCAAGCCACTGGTCGGCCACCTGGCGGCCTGGAACTACTTCATGTCGATCAAGAACCCGACCAACGAAGCGTTCAAGAAGCAGTGGGCCGATTACTCGAAGGCCAAGAAGCTCCCGGGCGCCGACAAGCCGCTGACCAACGACCCGATGGAAGCCACCTACATCGGCATCCACATGTGGAAGCAGGCCGTCGAGAAGGCCAAGAGCACCGACACCGACAAGGTGATCGCGGCGATGGCCGGCCAGACCTTCAAGGCGCCGAGCGGCATCACGTCGATGATGGATCCGAAGAACCACCACCTGCACAAGTCGGTGTTCATCGGCGAGATCAAGGCTGACGGCCAGTTCAATGTGGTCTGGAAGACGCCGGGCCCGGTCAAGGCCAAGCCATGGAGCCCGTTCATCGAAGGCAACGACAAGAAGAAGGACGAGCCTGAGAAGAAGTGAGCTTGATGCTTGACATGAAAGGCCATCGCACGAGGAACCTGACCGAGAGGGGGCTGCTGCGAACGCAGTGGTTGCTGTGGGGGTTCATCGTGGCGATGGCCACCTTGTTCGGCGCGTCGGCGGCCCATGCGCTGACGCCCGAGCAGGTGCTGGCGATGTCGGCCGGCGACAGCGACGCGCGCTCGCAAGCCATTTCGCAGGCAGCTGCCAGCGGTGACCCCGCTGCGCAGTCGTTCTTTCAGGCCTTGCTCGATGACGCCGTGAAGGTGTCGGGCGACAAGGTGTTCATCGTGCGCGACGACAAGGCGACTGATGCCGCGACAGGCACTGAAGCCACGCTGCCGGAAGACGCCGAAGATGTGATCAACAGCAACCGGCTTCGTCGGGAGCTGGAGTCGGCGATGGCCTCGCTGAAGCTGCTGTCGAGCAACCCGGTCGAGCGCCGGCAAGCAGTGCGCGAACTGCGCGACGGCGCTGACGAATCGAAGCTGCCGCTGATCGAGAAGGCATTGGCGACCGAAACCGATGCATCGCTGAAAACCGATCTCGGCCTGCTGCGCGCCGCGGTGCTGGTGTCCTCCAGCGACACGGCGAGGCGCCTGGAGGCCGCGAAGTTGCTGGCGGAGAGTCGCACCCCGGCCACCAAGGCGCTGCTGATCGAACGGCTGAAGCCCGGGGTGGAACCCGATCCCGCGGTGCGCGCGCAGCTGACCGCAGCACTCGCCGGAGTCGAATCGCAGCTGGCCTGGGGCGAGCGGCTGGGGGTGATCTTCACCGGCGTCAGTCTCGGGTCGATCCTGCTGCTGGTGGCGCTCGGCCTGGCGATCACCTACGGCCTGATGGGCGTGATCAACATGGCCCATGGCGAGCTGATGATGATCGGCGCCTATGCGACCTACCTGGTGCAGAACCTGTTCAAGGCCCATCTGCCCGACTTTTTCGGCTGGTACATGGTCGCTGCGGTGCCGGCCTCCTTCCTGGTGGCCGCACTCGTCGGTGCGGTACTCGAGCGCAGCGTGATTCGCTGGCTGTATGGTCGTCCGCTCGAAACACTGCTGGCGACCTGGGGCATCAGCCTGGTGCTGATGCAGGGCGTGCGCAGCCTGTTCGGCGCGCAGAACGTGCAGGTCGAGAACCCGGCCTGGCTGTCGGGCGGTGTCGATGTGCTGAGCAACCTGACGCTGCCTTACAACCGGCTGGCGATCATCGTTTTCGCAGTGCTGGTGCTCGCTGGCGTGTCCCTGCTGATCGCCCGCACGCGGCTCGGCCTGTTCGTGCGCGGCGTGACACAGAACCGCAAGATGGCGGCGTGCGTCGGCGTCAACACGGCACGTGTCGACACCTATGCGTTTGCACTCGGCTCGGGCATTGCGGGGCTGGCCGGCTGTGCGCTGTCGCAGATCGGCAATGTCGGACCTGACCTCGGCCAGGGCTACATCGTCGACTCCTTCATGGTGGTGGTGCTGGGCGGTGTGGGCCAGCTGGCAGGCACCGTCTACGCCGCGATGGGCCTGGGCATCCTGAACAAATTGCTCGAAGGCTGGCAGGGCGCGGTGCTGGCCAAGATCATGGTGCTGGTGTTCATCGTCATCTTCATCCAGAAGCGGCCGCAGGGCATCTTCGCGATGAAGGGCCGGAGTGCTGAAGCATGAGCGCCGTCATGCCCCCCTCGCTGTCGATCGCACCACCGCGTGGCGGCCTGCTCACCGGCCAGATGTGGAGCGTGCTGTTTGCCTTCGTGGTGATCGTCTCGGTTGGGGTACCGGTGATGAACCTGCTGATCCCGGAGACCAGCCCGTTCCACCTCAGCGACTACGCGGTGTCGCTGATCGCGAAGATCATGTGCTACGCCATCTGCGCGCTGGCGATGGATCTGATCTGGGGCTACACCGGCATCCTGTCGCTGGGCCACGGCATGTTCTTCGCGCTCGGCGGCTATGCGATGGGCATGTACCTGATGCGGCAGATCGGCCGCGACGGCAACTACCAGTCGGACCTGCCGGACTTCATGGTCTTCCTCGACTGGAAGACGCTGCCCTGGCACTGGGCGCTCAGCGATTCATTCGTCGCGCAGATGCTGCTGGTGGTGCTGGTGCCGGGGCTGCTCGCCTTCGTGTTCGGCTTCTTCGCGTTCCGCTCGCGCATCAAGGGTGTGTACTTCTCGATCATCACGCAGGCGGTCACGTTCGCCGCGATGCTGCTGTTCTTCCGCAACGAAACCGGCTTTGGCGGCAACAACGGCTTCACCGATTTCAAGCGCATCCTCGACATGCCGCTCGCCACACCCGGCATGCGCATGACGCTGTTCGTGTTGACGGGACTGACGCTGATCGGCTTCTTCCTGTTCGCCCGCTGGCTCGTCACCAGCAAGTTCGGCCGCGTGCTGCAGGCAATACGTGACGCGGAGACGCGCGTGATGTTCACCGGCTACGACCCGCTGAAATACAAGCTGTCGATCTGGGTGATCTCGGCGGTGATGTGCGGCATCGCCGGTGCGCTGTATGTGCCCCAGGTCGGCATCATCAACCCGAGTGAAATGTCTCCCGCAGCCGGCATCGAGATCGCGATCTGGGCCGCGGTGGGCGGGCGTGGCACCCTGATCGGGCCGATCATCGGCGCCTTCTTCGTCAACGGCGCCAAGAGCTGGTTCACACAGGTGTTCCCCGAGTTCTGGCTGTACTTCCTCGGGGCCCTTTTCATCGCGGTGACGCTGTTCCTGCCGAACGGCATCGTGGGCCTGTTTCGCCGCAAGAAGGACGATCCGTCATGACGCCCGATCTGATGAAGGCCGGCACCGAGATCCGCCGGGCCCGTGACGAAAAGTCGATGGTCGAAAGCGGCTCCGGGGGTCGCCAGGCGAGCTACGGCCGCTTGCACAAACCGGGCACGCTGGACGTCTCGCATGGTGCCATCCTGTACCTCGACGACATCACCGTCAGCTTCGACGGCTTCAAGGCCTTGAATGCGCTCAGTCTGAGCATCAGCGCCGGTGAGCTGCGTTGCATCATCGGCCCGAACGGCGCTGGCAAGACGACGATGATGGACGTGATCACCGGCAAGACGCGACCCGATCTGGGCCACGCCTACTTCGGCTCGACGATCGATCTGCTGCGCCTGCGCGAGAACGAGATCGCGTCGATCGGCATCGGCCGCAAATTCCAGAAGCCCACCGTTTTCGAGCAGCTCAGCGTGTTCGAGAACCTCGAGCTGGCGCTGCGCGCCGACCGCGGCGTGCGGGCGTCGATGTTCTTTCGCCTCAGCGGCGAGCAGCTCGACCGCATTGCCGAGATGCTGACGTTGATCCACCTGAAGGACAGCGCACAACGCAATGCCGGGCTGCTGAGCCATGGCCAGAAACAGTGGCTGGAGATCGGCATGCTGCTGATGCAGGACCCGAAGCTGCTGCTGCTCGACGAACCGGTGGCCGGCATGACCGACGAGGAGACCGAGCGCACGGCCGAGCTGTTCCTGTCGCTGGAGGGCAACCATTCCCTGGTCGTCGTCGAGCACGACATGAAGTTCATCGGCGAGCTGACGCAAAACGGCAGGAACGGCAAGAAGGTCACCGTGCTGCATGAAGGCAGCGTGTTGGCCGAGGGGCTGCTGAGCGAGGTGCAGGCGAACGAGAAGGTCGTGGAGGTTTACCTTGGGCGCTAGCTGTTTTGGCGTTGGCGCGGGAGCGCTGCGGCGGGGCGCCGTGTTCCGTTCATGCCCGGGGACAGAGCCCCGGGCGCTCGCCAGGCACAAACAGTCCTCAGGACTGTTTGCGTCCAGGCTCGCTCCCCCGGGCCGGTTGTCGACCCACGCGTTTTTCGCGAGCCCAGCCGGCCCTCCTCCTTTACTTCACTCCACACGCCACCCCACCGCAGCGCTCTGGGCAACAGCGTGGCCGTTCGGGTCTCCGCACAGCCCATACGCCTCCCGGCCGAGGGTGCCGGGTGACCGGCGCAGCGAAGTAAAGGAGGAAGGTCGGGCGAAGCCCGGCCTGGGGGACATGAGCGGAGCCGGTCACTCGGCATCCTCGGCCCGCTCAGTCCATGCATGCAAGCGGTGGGAACACTGAGATGCTGAAGGTCGAAGGCGTCAATCAGTATTACGGTGGCTCACACATCCTGCGCAACGTCGGGTTCGAAGCGAAGCTGGGGGAAGTCACGGTGATCCTCGGCCGCAATGGCGTGGGCAAGACCACTTTGCTGAAAAGCCTGATGGGCGTGGTGCCAGTCAAGACCGGAAGCATCACGCTCGATGGTGCTGAGATCACCCGCGACACGCCGTACGAGCGAGTGCGAAAAGGCGTGGGCTATGTGCCGCAGGGCCGCGAGATCTTCGGGCGGCTGACGGTGGAAGAAAACCTGCGCATGGGACTGGCCTACAAGAGTGGCAGCACGCCGATTCCATCGCAGATCTTCGAGCTGTTCCCGGTGCTCAAGCAGATGATCAACCGCCGTGGCGGCGACCTCTCCGGTGGCCAGCAGCAGCAGTTGGCGATCGCACGTGCCTTGGCTGCAGGGCCGAAGCTGCTGATCCTCGACGAGCCGACTGAAGGCATCCAGCCCAGCGTGATCAACGACATCGGCCGGGTGATCCGCATGCTGGCCGATCGCGGCATGACCCCGGGGCAGCAGATGGCCATCGTGCTGGTCGAGCAGTTCTACGACTTCGCCGCCGAGCTGGCGGATCAGTATCTGGTGATGGAGCGCGGCGAGATCATCCAGCGCGGACGCGGCAAGGACATGGAAGCCGAGGGCGTTCGGGCAAGGATGTCCATCTAGGGCCGAACATCACTTTTCCTGCCGTGATCAAGCGATGCGCACGGGCACTTCCAGAACAAGAAGAGCTGCCGTTCAATCCACGCCCAGACTCAAACCCGCGGCATCGTCGGCTTTGAACGCAACCACTTCAGCAAGGTACCGTACAGCGCAGCGGTATCGACAGGCTTTGCGAGGTGATCGCTCATGCCCGCATTGAGGCAACGGGTTCGGTCCTGAACAAATGCGCCGGCCGTCAACGCGATGATGGGTGTGTGCTCACGTCCAGGAATCTGGCGGATTCCGCGCGTGGCCTGAATGCCATCAAGCACAGGCATTTGCACATCCATCAAGATAAGCGCGTAGTCAGCGTAGCGACACATCGCCAGGGCCGACGCGCCGTTGTCGGCCACGGCAACTTGCAAGCCCGCATCCTCCAACAAGGCACACATCACTTCCTGGTTGATCGGGTTGTCCTCGACCAGCAGGACCGAGGATTCGGCGAACTCGTGGCGCAGCTGCTCCCGAGCATCGGTCAGAGATGGCACCAACACCTCCTGATGCGTCGCTTGGCTGGCCCCCAGACGAGCGTTGAACCAGAACGTACTGCCCCGACCCAGTCTGCTGTGCACGCCGATCTCCCCGTGCATCATTTGCACCAGTCGCTTGCAAATGGCCAGGCCCAGGCCCGTACCGCCATTCCTGCGCGTGGACGATGCGTCGAGTTGCTCGAACGACTGGAAAAGTCGGGCTGTGTTTTCTTGCGCGATACCCACCCCCGTGTCTTCGACTTCAAAGCGGACCAGCGCGCCGTCTTCAAGTTCCTGCTCGACACGCGCTTCGACACGCACCGTGCCCGCTTCCGTGAACTTCACAGCGTTGCCGACCAGATTCACCAATATCTGCCCAAGGCGCTGAGCGTCGCCCACCAGCAGACGACTCGCCAAATCTGGCGCAATCACCACTTCGAAGCCGAGCCACTTTTGTGCCGCTTGCAGCGAAAACAGGTTGGTCAACTCTTCCAAGACGCCGCCCAGTTGGAACTCCTCCTGCGCCAATTCCATCTTGTCGGCTTCGATCTTGGAGATTTCCAGCACGTCATTGATGACGGACAACAGGCGTTCCGACGCGCGCAGAGCCTTCTTGAGCCAGTCGATCTGCACCGGGTCCGTCGCTCGCTTCAGTGCCAGCTGGGTCATCCCCATCATGCCGTTGAGCGGTGTGCGCAGCTCGTGGCTCATGTGTGAAAGGAAAGCGCTCTTGGCACGGTTGGCAGCCTCGGCTGCCTCGCGCGCCATCGCAAGTTCGGCCGTGCGGTCGACCACCTTCTGCTCCAGAGTCTCGTGCAATTCGGCCAGGCGCTGCAGCGCTTGGCGGGCCTTCGTCTCCAACTGCTGCAAGGCTTCGTTCTGGATCTGCAGTTCGGCCTGATGGACCTGCAGCTCGTGTACCAGATACTTGGCCTCGGCGAGGGTCAGCTCGGGTGTTTCCGGCGCGCGCGCGAGACGCTGCTCGGCGAGCCGGCGCAGTTCGGCTGCTGATGCATCCTGGGGGTCCGGTTCTGGCACCAAGAATGAGGCCATCGCACGCTCCTACGGGCCATGACTCCGCAACTCGGCTTCGAGTTGCTTGATGGCTGTGACATCGGTGAAAGTGATCACCACACCCTCGATCACGTTGTCCTGCGTTCGATAAGGCATCGCCCTGACACGGTACCAGCGACCATCGGCGGTTGCAACGGTCGTTTCCTTGAATACCAGTGTGCGAAGAACTTCAGCCGCGTCCACTACCAGCTGTGGGTAGTCCAGGTCGTTGACCACATGTGCCAGAGGTCGGCCGATGTCGCCCGGAATCAGCCGGAACAGCTTCACGGCGTACGGGGTGAATTGGCGTACGTTCATGTTGGCGTCCAGGAAGATGGTGGCGATATCCGTGCTGTTGAGCAGGTTGGCCATGTCGTTCTTCACGCGGGTCAGGTCGTCCACTTTCGATTGCAGCTCCGCATTGACCGTTTGCAGTTCCTCATTGACGGATTGCAGCTCTTCCTTCGATGTGGTGAGTTCCTCGTTGGTGGACTGCAACTCTTCATTGGTGGACTGCAGTTCCTCGTTGCTGGACTGCAGCTCCTCGACGGAGATCTGCATCGCCTCATGGGTCGCTTGCAGCGCGTCGCGCGCCTGCTGCAACTCGTCTTGCAGTCCGCCTTGCGAGTCCGACGTGCCGGCGCCAACGGACTTGCGTCGTTTTGCAGGAGTGGCCACGTCGCTGAAGACGACGATGACGCGCCCGCGGAGCAGCTCTGGCTTGTCGAGCGCCTGCACCGTGACGTTGACGACTTGTGTGCCGCCGTTGGTGCCGACGCGAAGCCCGCGCAGCAGGATCGGGCGCTCTTCGGCGATCGCCCTGTGGATCACGCCTGCAAGCGCTTCGCGCAGTCCTTCCCTCGCCATCGCGTGGATGTTGATGTTCGTCCTGCCGACGGCGGGTTCGAGGTACTTCCCCGTGCGTCCGCTGATGTAGAGGATGTCGCCATTGGCGTTCACCAGCACGGCTGCGGGAGCCCAGGTCTGCTGCACAAGCTGGTCAGTGAGGCGACCGATCGCCTCCCCCCGGTCAGGGATGGGTGGTTCATCGGGGAGAGTCAAGATGGTGGGCCTTTGCTGGCTGAAGTTGAGTGAGGGCAAGCCTCGCGGCTGCTGGCTGCGGCGATAGATCCGTTCCTTGGGGCGGATCGGCACGAACATCTGTTCGAAGCTGCCAGCGCTTTCGGCACTGCCCAGCACCAGCAGTCCGTCTGGATTCAGCGCGTAGTGAAACAAAGGCAGGATCCGCCGCTGCAGCGCGACGTCGAAATAGATCAGCAGGTTGCGGCAACTCAGGATGTCGAGCCTGGTGAACGGCGGGTCGCTCGCGAGGTTCTGCTTGGCAAACACCAGCATCTCACGCAAATGCTTCTTGACCCGAAAGCCACCGCCTTCTTCGGCTGAGAAGAATTCGGCCAATCGCTCGGCCGAGACATCGGCAGCGATGCTGGCGGGGTAGACCCCCTTGCGGGCAAACTCCACGGCGGTGTCGTCCAGATCGGTGGCGAAGATCTGCAGCGTGAACGGGATGCTCGATCCGAAAGCGCGTGCAGCCTCGGTGAACACCATGGCCAAGGTGTAGGCCTCCTCGCCGGTCGAACAGGCCGGCACCCAGGCCCGCAAGATCTTGCCCGCCGGAAACCGCGCAAGCAGCTGGGGAAGTGCCACATCGCGCAATTGATCCCAGACCGCCGGGTCACGAAAGAAGCTGGTCACACCGATCAGGCATTCCCTGAAAAGCAGGCCCAACTCCTGGGGCTCGCCTTGCAGCAATCGGGCGTAGTCGTCGAGGCTGGCCCTGTGATGAACCGCCATGCGCCGTTCGATGCGGCGCAACAAGGTGTTGGACTTGTAGAGCGAAAAATCACTTCCGCTCGCGGTGTGAAGCAGAAGGAGGATCTTCGCAAGTGCTGCCGAGTCGTCGCCAGGGTTGGGTGCGGCGGCCTCGTTGGCAACACGATGACTTGCGGCGCGCCCCAGAAACTCGAGGATGCGTTCAGGCAGTTCCTGGGGCTTGGCAATGATGTCTGCCACCCGGGCCTTGATGGCGCTGCTGGGCATGCCATCAGCGCCAGCGCTGGCCGGCTCCTGCACGAGCGTGAGCCCGGCCCTTGCCTTGATGGCAGCAAGTCCGAGCACGCCGTCCGAGCCCATGCCCGACAGCAGCACACCAACAGGCTTGTCCTGGCAGTCATCGGCCAGACTGATCAGAAAGTGGTCGATGGGCAGCCGCAGGCCACGCGCAGCGGAGGGAACCGTCAGGTGAAGCACGCCCTGCAGCAACGACAAGTCGCAGTTGGGCGGAATCACGTACACGTGATCAGGATGCACAACGGTGCCGTCGGTGACTTCTTCCACCGGCATGCTGGTAGAAGCACGCAGAAGTTCAGGCAGGGCGCTGTGGTGCGTTGGGGACAGATGCTGAACGACCACGAAGGCCAGGCCCGCATCGGACGGCGCAGCCGAGAAGAACTGGTTCAATGCCTCCAGGCCACCGGCAGAGCAACCGATCCCCACGACAGGGATGCGCCCGCTCTCAACCAGGCTGATGTGGCGGACGGCCTGCGAAGAGTCCTGTGGCAGATCGGACATGCGAAATGGCGACCCTTGTGGTGGAGACCCAGTCGGGAATACCGCGCCACAACCTCAGGCGTCTCGCATCATCGGTGCTGGTGAGCCATTATTGCCCGGGCCTGATTGCGCGTTGGTTCCAAACCGCTTGCAAGGCCGGACTCCGCCAACGCAGCTCCAGAGAGCCCTCGGGCAACCTCTGCTTGCGCAGCACTCGACGGATTTGTGCTCGGAATCGTGCTGCTTCGTACAGCAGCAGTTGCAGGCCTCGCCGCTTTTGGGTGCAGCTGGCTGGAGCCAGCGCCTGCCTGCGCTGGCGGTGGCCCACACGGGAACTGCAGTCGGTCTGCCGACCGACTGCGCCAACCGACCGGGCCGCAGCGGCAGATGCCGCCCCGGCCCGTCTGCGTCAGTAGCGGCGGCGGCGGACCATGAAGCCCAGCATCGCCAGACCGCTGATCAGCATGGCATAGGTCTGGGGCTCGGGCACTGGGGTGATGGCGTTGTCCACCAAACGACCGGCCAGATCGAACGGTGTGGCAGCGCCGTAGCGGCTGGCGCGGATCACGCCGCCCAGGCCGCCTTCGGCTTCCGACGTCTCGATGTAGTCCGCCAGCGCCTCCTGGTAGGTGATGGTGTTGACAGCGTTGTCGAACTGCACGCCCAGGGCGGCGAACGGGTAGTCGTCGCCGCCGTTGGCGGTGAAGTCGATGGTCGCCAGCGACACGGTGCGCGCACCAGCCACCACCTGGCCATTGGCCACCAGCACCGTGCCGTCGTCCAGCGTGATGCTCAACACCCGGCCGCCGGCAGCCCGGCTGGTGTCATAGACCACCCGCATGCCCGAGACTTGCGCAAACCGGCCGTTGACCGCGCCCGATGTAGACGCCGTGGCCACCGAATGCTCCAGCACGCCCTTCAACTGGGTGGCGCTCACCGCAGGGGCCGTCTTCACCAGATTGGTGAAGGGCAGCACGTTGAAGGTGTCGCCCACGGTCACGTTGCCTGCGGCAATGTCGGCGCGCACGCCGCCACCGTTCTGGATGGCCACCACGCTGCCACCGGCAAAGCGCATGGCATCGGCCACCAGATTGCCCATGTTGGTCTCGGCATTGCGAATGCCGGCAGTGAAGCTGCCCGGCGCACCCACAGCGCCGCGCTGTAAGCCGGCCAGGAACACCTCGGACGTGCCGATCCTGGTGGTGTTGAGCACATCGATGTAGGCCTTCACCGGATCGACCACCGAAGCCTTCAGGAAGCTGTCGCCCACCACATCGTCGGGGTCGGCCGCCAGACCGCTGACGCGCAGCATGCGGCTGGAATCGATGCTGCTGACCCGGCCGGTGGCATCGTCGAGCGTCAGGTTCAGCTCGCCCACATAGCGGTTGCCGAAGTTCGAGGTGACCACGGCCACCTGCTTGCCGTCGGCATCGGCTACCAGCTGCGGCATGCCGGTGATGGCTCGTGAGTCGTTGGGAAGCAGGCGGTCATCCGTATCGGCCATCAGCTCATGACCACCGCCCGACAACACCACATCGACGCCGCGCAGGGCCGGGATCACGGTGTTGCGCTCGTTGTTCCAGTTCTGCAGATGGCTCATCAGCACCACGGTGGTGGCGCCGGCAGCGCGTGCGGCATTGACCTGGCCCTGCACCACGGAGGCCATCGACAGCAGGTTCTGCTGCTCGGTGGCCCCGGCGGTGTAGCCCAGCAGGTTGACCGCGCCGGGCGACGAGATCGTCGGCAGCAGCGGCGTGGTGGCGCCCACCAGCGCCACCTTGTGGCCACCTGTGGTGGTGACCAGTTTGTAGGGCGCCACGGTCCCGGCCAGCGCCAGGCTCTGGAAGTCGGCCGTGGCGTTGAAGTTCAGGTTGCTTGACAGGTAGGTGGTGCCAGACACCTTGGCAAACCGGGCCGCCGTGGCAGCGCCTTCGTCGAACTCATGGTTGCCGAAGACCGCCGCGTCGAAGCCGATGTGGCGCATCGCGATGGCGTCGTAGTAGTCCTGTCCGCCGTCGCTGAAGCTGATGCCCAGGTTGGCCTTGCTGGCATTCCAGCGCGGGCCGGGCAGGAAAGCATCACCGGCGTTGAGCTTGAGTACCGTGGCGCCGCCGGCCTGGGCTGCGGTCTGGGCCGAGAACATCACGCTGGCCATGCGGTCGATGCCGCCGTAGAAGGAAATGGGCTGGGACGCGTTGTCACGCAGATTGCCCTGGGCCGACAGCAACCAGCTCTCTTGGTCGCCCACGTGCAGCAGGGTGAGTTTTTCTGCCTGGGCGCTGCCGAAGGCCAGCAGCACGCTGGCGGTAAGCAGGCTGAGGCGGAAGGCAGTACGGAAGGGGCGGGTGTGCATGGTGGCCTTTGCGCTGTGGACGTGAATTCCGCACGCTAGGGACGGCCGATGAATCTTCAGTGACACCCCCCTTATCTAGGGGGGGGGTGCGGCTTGTCAGATCGACACCCGGTCGCGCACCTTGTCGGCTTCCATGTCGGCACCGCGGCCGCGGGCAATCACCGCGCGGCGCTCCCCGGACGATCCAGTCGTGGGCGTTCCCCGGAGTGAATCCTGATTCGCGGTTCGCTCCGAACCCTCACAGCGAGCAGATGATTGCGCTGTCTTGGCGCTCTGTGCACTACGTCCGCCACACGCGCGGCGGCACTGCGCAATGGCCCCACCCCACCTCACGCCAGCGGGCCCAGACCGCGCCCAGCAGTTGCATCGCCGGTTCGACTCGCGGTGCGAGCACACGCAAGATAACGACTTCGGCATGCGGTGAACTGCAGCCGGCAGTGCGCGTCAGCGCATGGCTCGACGCCTGCTCGCGCGCGGCGTCGAGCAAGTGGTCGCGACGATCCGATACCATCGGCTTGCCCGTGGCGAACCACAGCGTCGCGAGCACTCGGTGGCTGGCAAAGCCCAAAGGAGAATTGAGCAGGCGATGGTCATCGCCGCGGATCGTCGATCGCTCCAGCCACACGCCAGGGATCTCGATGCGCTGCGCGTAGTGCCCCGTCTCGAAAGGTTCGCCGCTGGCCGGCAGACCCAGCGCCACCAGGTCCCAACCCATCATTTCGCCGCCTGGCGATATCTCGAAACGCAACTGGTTCTCGGCCAGTGCCGCGCTGTGGCAGATGGTTTCCATCGGCAGCCATTCGAGTCGCGCACCAACCTCGACCCGGGCCACCACCGACTGCCGCGCGGGCTCGCCTGCGCTGCGATAGAAGCGGGTGGCGCTCGGCGTCGTGATGAGTGCATGCGCGCCGGCGGCCAGATTCGCCTCGATGTGCAGCACATCCCCGCCGACGATGCCGCCCGGCGGGTGCACCAGGACATGGTGGCAGATGCCCTCACCTTCGGGGTACAGGCTTTGCAATACACGCAGCGGGCCGCTGTGGCGGTCGTGTGCCAGCGTGCGGTTGCCATCGCGGCGGTAGTTCAGTTCGAGCCGACCCGGCCATCCCATGGGATGCAGCGCCCTCAGACAGTCTTCACGCCGAGCTTGAACGCGATCATCGCGCGCAGCTTGTTCGGCACCACCGGCTTGATCAGGAGGTGGAAGTTCTTCTGCTGCGCTTCGAGGTCGAGCTCGGACATCGTGCTGCCGGTGATCACGATGGCCGGCAGAGCCTCGCCAAAACGGCCACGCAGCAGGGCCAGCGCATCGGCGCCGGTCATGCCTTGTTCCAGCCGGTAGTCGACGATCAGCAGATCAGGGCGCGGCATCGAGCCGTGGGCGGTCTGCACCCAGGCCTTGCACGCGGCCACGCTGTCGAAGGCGATGATGCTCGCGCCCCAGCCGTGCAGCAGCGCTTCGAGCCCGCTCAGCACCGCTGGCTCGTCTTCCACGACGACGATGGTGCGGCCTTCCAGCGTCAGGTTCCGCAACGCCTTGCCCGTCAGCATTGGCTCTGCCTGCGGAGCCCACTTGCCGAGCGGCACTTCGAGGCTGAAGACACTTCCCCTGCCCGGTTGCGAGCGCAACCCGACCGACGCCCCCATCAGGTCGGCCAGACGCTTGACGATGGCCAGACCCAAGCCCAATCCCTTGCGCTGGTGCGCTTCGGTGCGCGGCCCGTGCGGCACCTGGTAGAACTCCTCGAAGACACGCGCCTGCTGGTCCTCGGCGATGCCAGGGCCGGTATCCCACACCTGCAAGCAGAGCCTGTCGCCACGACGCCGGCAGCCGACCAGCACGGTGCCGTCGGTGGTGTAGCGGATGGCATTCGACACAAGGTTGCGCAGGATGCGCTCGACCAGCAGCGGGTCGGCATGCACGACATGCCCCGCACCCCGAAAGCGCAGCGCCAAGCCTTTCTCGAACGCCGCCGGTTCGAAATGCAGTGCCAGCTTGCGATAAAGGTCCGACAAGGGGAAGTGTTGCGGATGCACCTCGATGCCACCGCTGTCGATCCGGGTGATGTCGAGCAGTTCGGAAAACAGGCCTTCCAGGGCGTCGACCGACTCGTTGATGCTGTTGACCAGGTGCGCCACCTCGACGTCGTGGTTCTTCTGGCGCAGGGCCTCGGCGAACAGCCCCATCGCGTGCAGCGGTTGCCGCAGGTCGTGGCTGGCGGCGGTGAAGAACTGCGTTTTCGCGCGGTTGGCAACCTCCGCTTCCTGCCGCGCCCCATCAGCGGCGAGCTTCTCGATGCGCAGCTGCGCCAGCAGGTGATCGGCCCGCAGCTTGAGTTCCAGAACCCGCTGCAGCGCCTGGCGGTAGGTGCGCGCGAGCAGCGTGCTCAGCGAAAAAATCAGCAGCAGGATGCCAGCCAGCCGGTAGCTGTCTTCCGAGCCATCCGTGGCCACGCGCGCTGCCATCGGCACAAAACACAGTGCCGAGAAAAGCAGGTACATCCGGGGCTGGGTGGCCAGCACCGGCACGACAGCGATGCAGAAGGTGTAGACGGTGATGATCAGTGCGATCTGCTGCACGTGACCGCCCCGCAGATAGAAGAGCCAGGCCGTGGCGCCCCACAGCGCCCCCGATGTCAGTGTGCCGACGTTCCACAACCAGCGCCAGCGCTGCCAATCGGTCAGCGTGAGAGGCGTGGCCTGCTTGAAGCGCTGCAGCAGCCAGAGCCGCGCCAACCACATCACCGCGAACACCGCCAGCCAGGGCAGCATCAACGATGCCGGCGTGCTGGTCCAGAAGATCATCACGATGACACTGATGCCAGCCAGGTTGCCGGCCAGCTGCGCCGGCAGGTAATCGAAGGCGCTGCGCACCTCCTCTGGCAGCGATGACGCCGACAACTCGCTGGACGAGGATGCCGGCTCTTCCTTCATCGGCTGCTCTTTTTCCAACCGTGCAAGCCGCCTTGCTGGTGCGACATCTGGCTCACCGCGAGAACCGCCTGCGTGCGCGAGCTGACGTTCAAGGCGCGCAGCACGGCAGCGACGTGGTCCTTGACTGTCTCGACCGACAGGTTCAGGTCGCGCGCGATCAGCTTGTTCGGCTTGCCCTGCAGCAACAGACCCAGCACCTCGGTCTGCCGAGGCGTCAGGCCCAGCGAGTCGAGCGGGGCGTGGGTCTGGAAGCCCTCGTCGGTGGCGCGCTGGCGCACCGAGCGAAGCGCGCCGGACGTGGTGTCTGTATGCAGGCCGGCCGCCGATGGCTCGTCGCCCATGTTCATCGGCGGCACATAGATGCCACCGGACATCACCAGGCTCAGCGCCTCCAACAGGGTGTCGTTGGAGGCGCGCTTCGGCACGAAGCCCATGGCACCCAGATCGATGGCGCGGATCACGTCGCTGGTGCGGTCGCTGGCCGACACCACCACCACCGGCAACCCCGGGTAGGCCGCGCGGAACTCGGTCAGCACATCGAAGCCGTCGGCATCGCCCAGGCGCAGGTCGAGCAAAACCAGATCGAAGGCGCTGTCCTGTGCCAGCGTCTCGCGAGCCATGCGCGCACTGGCGGCCGCAACCACGCTCACGTTGTCGCTCAGGCCCTGGATGATGTTCTGCAGCGCCGACAGGATCAGCGGGTGGTCGTCGATCAGCAAGACCTTCATGTTGGCTCCTCCGTGTTCAGCACCGAAAAGATGCTAAGTCAGCGCACCGGCGCGCGGGAGTGTTGGAGCGCCGGGGGCAGCACCCCCAAACGGGGGCTTACGCGTGTCGATCAACCTTCGATCCAGGCCGTGAGCGGCCGCCACTGCTCGAGATCGCGTTCGACGCGGCTGGACGCCACGTCCCACAAGGTCAGGCCTTTGGCCGCGAGGTGAACATAGTTCTGCGTATCGCGCAGGTGCGTGAGCACCGGGAATGCCTGGCTGCCAAGGAAGGTCTTCAACTGGTCGGCAGATATCGTGCCTTCGCGCGAGCGCATGCCGACGATGCCGACCTGAAACTTCTGAATTCGCTTGTGCTCTGCCAGGCGCAACAGGAAGTCGTGCGTCGCGTGGATGTCGAAGATGCTGGGCTGCAGCGGCACCAGCACATGGGTGGCGATCTTCAGAACCTCATCGAGGCGCTTGCCGTGCAGGCCAGCTGGCGTGTCCAGCACGACATCGGTGGTGCCTTTTGGCGTGCGCACCCGCAGATCCTCCATCGTGTCCCAGGCGCTGATGACGCGCGCAGCCGACGGGCGCAGACCGAGCCAGGTTCGCGCCGATTGCTGGCGATCGATGTCGCCCAGCATGACCGACCTGCCCTGCGCAGCCAGATACCCCGCGACATTGGTGGACAGCGTGCTCTTTCCGACGCCGCCCTTTGGATTGGCAACCACGATCACCCGCATGCTCGACTCCTGCCTCCCTGAATCGCGTTATGTTAGCCGTGGGGGTGCGCTGGTCCGTGAATTGCGAGCCACCAGGGCTCCCTTTCACACTGCTTGCTTCACCAGGGTCTGCCATGGCGTCCTCAGCGAATCACACCTCTCCAGCCGCCGATACCGTTGCGCCTGCCTCTCCCGGAGTGCTGGTGCTCCTCGCCCACCCTGCGCTCGAACAGTCCCGCGTCAACCAGCGGCTCTTGCGGGCGATCGGCGCTGCAGGTTCCGCACCGGCCTCGCGCATCGTGGTGCGCGATCTCTATGCGCTCTACCCGGATTACCTGATCGACGTGCAGACCGAGCGGTCGCTGCTCGGTGCCGCGCAGCTGGTGGTGTGGCAGCACCCGATCCACTGGTACGGCATGCCGCCGCTGATGAAGCTCTGGCTCGACGAGGTACTGGGCTTCGGGTGGGCCTATGGTCCAGGCGGTCACGCGCTGGCCGGCAAGCACCTCTGGCTGGTCGCGTCCACCGGCAGCCCCGAGGAGGCGTACCACCCGAGCGGCCACAACCGCTACTTTTTCGACGCCTTCCTGCCGCCCTACGAGCAGACGGCCACGCTCTGTGGCATTCGCTTCCTGCCACCACTGCTGCTGCATGGCGCGCACCGCCTGAGCGATGCCGAGCTCGACGCCCATGCGGCGCTTTACGCGCAACAGTTGGCGAGCTACCCCGACTGGCCCGAATTGGCCGACCTCGCCGAATGCCCCGCCTGTGTCGTGCCACCGCTGGCACGCCCGAGCGACATCGCGCCCGCACGTTCCAAGGCGCCCATCGGAGGGGCAGCCTGATGGAGCACACGAGCTGGCTCGGCAGCGCCCTCGTCTACCTGGCCGCTGCGGTGCTGGCGGTGCCGCTGGCACGGCTGCTGGGGCTGGGCGCGATCATCGGCTACCTGGGGGCGGGCATCGTCATCGGCCCCTGGGGCCTGAAGCTGGTCACCGATCCGCAGGACATCCTGCACTTCGCCGAATTCGGCGTGGTGCTGATGCTGTTCCTGGTCGGTCTGGAACTCGAGCCGCAACGGCTGTGGAAGCTGCGCAAGCCGATCTTCGGCTGGGGCAGCGTGCAGTTGTTCGGCTCGGCGGCATTGATGGTCGGCGTGGGCATGGCCTGCGGCAGCGACGGCCGTCTTGCGCTGGTGGCGGCGCTCGGCCTGGCGCTGTCGTCGACCGCGATCGGGCTGTCCGTGCTGGCAGAACGCAACCTGACGCCAACCACCTCAGGCCAGAGCGTGCTGAGCGTCGCCCTGCTGCAGGACGTGGCAGCCATCCCGATCCTGGCCCTGCTGCCGCTGCTGGCGGTGCAGGCGATCGGGAGCACCGATCAGCAGGCCACCGACAGCGTGGCCAACTGGTTGGCTGCGGGCAAGGCCATCGCGGTCATCGCCGCGATCGTCTTCGGTGGCCGCCTGCTGCTGCGCCCAGCGCTGCGCTGGATCGCCGGCAGCGCGACGCCCGAGATCTTCACTGCTGCAGCACTGTTGCTGGTGGTGGCCACTGCCGCGCTGATGCAGTCGGTCGGGCTGTCGATGGCGCTCGGCGCCTTCCTGGCCGGTGTGCTGCTGGCAGAAAGTGAATACCGGCGCGAGCTCGAGACCGACCTGGAGCCGTTCAAGGGACTGCTGCTCGGCCTGTTCTTCATGGCGGTCGGCATGACGATCGACTTCGCCGTCGTCCTGCAGCAACCCGGTCTGGTCGCTGCGTTGCTGGTCGGCTTTCTCGCGCTGAAGTCGCTGGTGCTGTGGGGCATGGCGCGGGTGATGAAGCTGCCGGTGCTGGAGCGGCCGGTCTTCATCATCCTGCTGGCGCAGGGCGGCGAGTTCGGCTTCGTCGTGTTTCAGGCGGCGGCGCAAGCGGGGGTGATCAGCAACGGGGCATCGTCACTGCTGGTCGCCACAGTGGCGCTGTCGATGCTGCTCAGCCCGCTGCTGCTGGTGATCGCTGACCGGGTGATTGCACCGCGGCTGGAGCGCAGCTTGCGCAGCACGGCGACAGCGATGCCCGAGATCAACGAGCCGCAGGAGGCGCCGATCATCATCGCGGGCTTCGGCCGCTACGGGCAGATCGTTGGTCGCCTGCTGTATGCCAACGGCCTGAAAGCCACGGTGCTCGATCACGATGCGGAAGCGGTCGAGGCCTTGCGCAAGTTCGGCTGGCGCGTCTTCTATGGCGACGCGACACGGCTCGACCTGCTGCGCACCGCCGGTGCAGGCACCGCGCGAGTGCTGGTGCTTGCGATCGACGATGTGGCGCAGAGCCTGAAGGTGGCCGACATCGCTCGAGAGCACTTCCCTCAGCTCACCGTGATCGCCCGCGCACGCAACGTGCAGCACTACTACGCACTGCGCGACCTGGGTGTGCAGCTGATCGAGCGGGAGACGCTGGACTCTGCGTTGATGAGCGCACGCACAGTGCTCGAGACGATGGGGTGGCAACCCCACCAGGCGCGCACGCTGGCGCTGCGCTTCCGCCGTCACAACCTCACTCAGCTGGCCGCGGCAGCCCCTCATTGGCGCGACGAGGCCTGGCGTGTCGCGAACGCCAAGACCGGCCGGCAGCAGTTGGAACAACTGTTCGCGCAGGAGCGCGAGGAGGCCAGGGTTCTGCGTCAGCAGCGGGGCTGGGACGCGCAGAGCAATCAGCCTGAAGCACCGTCTCGGTCGGCGCCTTTCGACGACGTCTGAGCGTCGCAGCCTGGGAGCGCCTCGATGGCGACCCGAGGGTCTGTCCGGCCTCTATTGCTAATGCAATTGCATTAGCATCGCGACATGGAACGCCACACCCGCCAACGCCAAGCGGTCGTCGATGCCCTGGCACGCAGTGGGCAGGCCTTGAGCCCGCAGGAGCTGCTGGAGAGCGCCAAGACGGCGGTACCCAGCCTGAATTTGTCGACGGTCTACCGGCAGATCAGGGGCCTCCAGGACACCGGACAGATCGTCCGCGTTGAGTTGCCGGGGCAACCGCCACGCTTCGAGATCGCGACGAACGAGAAAGCGCGGGTGAACGTCGTCCCTGAGCACGCTTCGCACTCGAGGCAGCACGCCACTCACGAGCTGCACGCCGACGCCGCACCGCATCACCACCACCATTTCCATTGCACCGCCTGCGACCGTGTCTACCCGATCCATGCCTGCCCCGGGCCGATGAATGACCTGGCGCCGCCGGGCTTCGAGGTGCAACACCACGACCTGACACTTCGTGGGCGATGCGCGAGCTGCGTGAACGGAGCGTCCGCATGAAGCCCGAACCTTTGCAGCCGGGTACCGACGCAACGGCTCCCGCGGAGGGAGGCTCGCGCGAGCTTGCCCACTCGCATGAACACTCACATGGGCACGCCCACGCGCACGCTCACGACCACGGGCATCGTCATGGGGCCAGCGGCGGCCATGGCACGCACGCGCATGCGCACCCGCCGAAGCCGGCGCCGGCAGACTCCGCCAGCGAAACACCGTCCAGCCTCCTGATGCGCTCTGCCTCGGTGCGGCTGGCCGGCGCGGTGGCGCTGAGCGCCGTGTTGTGGGCGGCTGTCGCATGGGCGCTGTCGGGCACGCCATGAAAGCGCCCATGCCAGCGGTCCCTGCGCGCGCCGATGCGCTGCTGGCGGTCACACCGCCTGCGATCGCAGTCGAAGACCTGACGGTCAGCTACCGCCAGCACCCGGCAGTGCACCACGTGAGCTGCCGTTTCGAGCCAGGCTCACTGACAGCAGTGATCGGCCCGAACGGTGCCGGCAAGAGCTCGCTGCTGGACGCGCTGACCGGCCGCGTTCAGCCCAGCACGGGCCGGGTGCACACCGGCGGCCTGAAGCGCGGCGGACTGGCCTACCTTCCGCAGCAGTCAGGCATTGACCGCAGCTTTCCACTGGGCGTGCTCGATGTGGTGATGCTCGGGGCCTGGCCGCGCATCGGCTGGTTCCGAGGTGCGACCACCGAACAACGACAGTCAGCGCTGCGTGCGCTCGCGCAGGTCGGGCTGATCGGGTTCGAACATCGACTGATCTCGGAGTTGTCAGTCGGCCAGTTCCAGCGCGTGCTGTTCGCGCGGGTGCTGATGCAGGACGCGCCGGTGATCCTGCTCGACGAGCCCTTCAACGCCATCGACACCCGCACCACCGCCGACCTGATGCGGCTGGTGCAGCACTGGCACGCCGAGGGCCGCACAGTGATCGCCGTGCTTCATGACATGGCGCAGGTGCGCGAGCATTTCCCGCTGTCGTTGCTGCTGGCGCGCGAATGCGTGGCCCACGGCCCGACCGATGAAGTGCTGTTGCCACATCACCTGAAGCGTGCACAGCAGATGGCCGAGCAGTGGGACGAGCATGCCGACTGGTGCGCGGCGCCTGCCGGCGGTTCAGTCAACCCGGGTCTGAAGTCATGACGCTGCTTGCCACGCTGAATGCGCTGCTGATCCAGCCCTTCGTCGAATTCGGCTTCATGCGCCGCGCGCTGGTCGCCTGCCTGGCACTGGGCTTGAGCTGCGGGCCGATCGGCACACTGTTGGTGCTGCGGCGGATGAGTCTGGTCGGCGACGCGATCGCGCATGCACTGCTGCCCGGCGCTGCACTCGCCTTCGTGATGTTCGGCTTCTCGCTGTGGGCGATGAGCATCGGCGGCTTCGTGGCGGCCGTCGCGGTGGCCGGCCTGGCCGGTCTGGTCGCGCGGTTGACGCCGCAGCGCGAGGACGCCAGCTTTGCCGCCTTCTATCTGATCGCGCTGGCAGCGGGCGTGATGATCATCTCCATGCGCGGCAACAGCGTCGACCTGATGCGAGTGCTCTTCGGCACCGTGCTCGCGGTCGACGACGCGTCGCTGCTGCTGATCGCCGGCATCACCACCGTCAGCCTGCTGGCACTGGCGCTGGTCTACCGGCCGCTGGTGGTCGAGTGCTTCGACCCGGGTTTCCTGCGCCATCTCGGCCATGCCGGTGCCTGGGTGCACGGCCTGTTCCTGACACTGCTCGTGCTGAACCTCGTCGGCGGCTTCCAGGCGCTGGGCACGCTGATGGCCGTCGGACTGATGATGCTTCCAGCAACTGCCGCGCGCTTCTGGGCCGCCGAGGTGTGGAGCCTGGCCGCGGTGGCTGCGCTCTTCGCCGTGCTGAGCGGCTGGGGCGGTTTGCTCTTGTCGTACCACGCCAACCTGCCTTCCGGACCGGCCATCGTGCTGCTCGCTGGCAGCTTCTACATGCTGTCGCTGCTGATGGGCCGGCGCGACAGCCTGCTCGCGCGGCAGTTGTCACAACGCGCACATCGAAAGGCATGACGATGGAATTCGATACGACGAGACGCGCTTTCCAGCGCCAACTTCTGTGCGGGCTGGGCAGCGCTGCGGCATGGCCGCTGGCACACGCCACAGACACGGCGAACGCACCTGCGCTCAAGGTCGTCGCCACCTTCTCGCTGCTGGCCGACATCGCCCGCGAAGTCGGCGGCCCGGCAGTCGAGGTGAGTGCCCTCGTCGGCCCGAACGCCGATGCGCATGTGTTCGAACCCACGCCGTCCGACGTGCGGCGCGTTGCGGGGGCCGACGTGGTCATCACCAACGGCTTGCGCTTCGAAGGCTGGATTGACCGACTGATCAAGGCCTCGGGTTACCGCGGCCCGGTCGTGATCGCAAGCCGCGGCGTCGCATTGCGACAGTTGTCTGGCGGCGCCGACCCGCATGCATGGCAAGACCTCGCCAACGGCCAGCGCTATGCCGACAACATCCGCGCGGCACTGGTGGCCGCGCTGGCGGCCAAGTCACCCGCGCACGCGGCCGAGGTCGAAGTCCGCGCTTCGGCCTACCAGCAAAAACTCGCCGCGCTCGACCGCGACTCCCGCGCCCGGATCGCCGCCCTGCCTGCCGAGCGCCGCCGCGTCATCACCTCGCACGATGCCTTCGGCTATTTCGCTGCCGCCTACGGCATCACCTTCATCGCGCCGCGCGGCTGGACCACCGGCAGCGAGCCGTCGGCTGAAGCAGTGGCCCGCATCGTTCGACAAGCACGGCAAGCCAAAGCCAGCGCACTGCTGGTCGAGAACATCAGCGACCCGCGGCTGATCGAACGCATCGCTCGCGAATCGGGATTGAAGGTCGGTGGCAAGCTGTACTCCGACGCGCTGTCACCACCCGGGACAGAAGCTGATACCTACCTGAAGATGTTCGAGCACAACGTGCGGACCTTGGTACAGGCAATGTCGCTGGACACGCCCAGTCCGGCGCTGGTCTCGCCTGGTGGGTGACGGCTTGCCGTAGCGCAATCTCTCCACTGCAGCTCACGCCGCGCAACTGCGGAACCCGCAAAACATATCGTCACGCTCTGGTCGGTAGAAATGGCGGAACTTCAGGTGCCGCATGCGTCCCGAGGTAGCAAACGATGCGCCCCGCAACACCCTGTGCGTACCGAAGCAGGGCTGCGAGTAGTCACGGTCGGGATCGGAGCTGAACCCCGGATAAGGCCGGAAGGTGCTCGCCGTCCACTCCCAGACTTCCCCCCAACGAAAGCCACGGCTGGCACCGAGGTGTGCAGCCGCCTCCCATTCGACCTCGGTGGGCAGGCGCCGCCCTGCCCAAGCGCACCAGGCCTCGGCCTCGTAGCAGCTGACATGAACCACCGGCTGCTGCATGGGCAGGTGCACCAGCACACCGAAACGACTTTGCAGAACGCCCTGCCGCATCTGCGCCACGTAACGCGGCACGCGTCGCCCTTCTTGCTGCACCCATCGCCAGCCGTCGGCCGACCACCATCGGGCGTCGTCGTAACCGCCGTCCTCGACGAAGTCGGCGTACTGCGCCCAGGTCACGGCCTGCGAATCGATCTCGAACTCCGGCAGCGCAATCTCGTGCGCCGAGGTTTCGTTGTCGAACACGAAGCCATCGCTGCGTGCCAGGCCCAGCGTCCAGCGCAGCGGCGCAAACGTCAGCGGCGGTCGCTGTGCCAAGTTGCCTGGCAACGGCAGCGCACGCAGCACATATCGTGGACTGGGGCGACCCTCGACTTCAGCACCCAGCGACAGACCCAGCGTCTGCGCCATCGAGGCGAAGCGCTCGCAAAGCATGTCCTCACGAAACAGCGCGAGTCGATGGAAATAGAGGGCGGCATCCGGCTCGGCCACATCCGTATCGGTGGCGTCCAACAGATCGAGCGTGATTTCCAGGGTGGCTGCCAGATAGTCCTTGGTCCGTTGCAAGGCTGGCAGATCGAGCGTCCAGCGACGCTCATGCGGCGCCCTCGCCGGGTCGTACCAGGCATCGGCGTGGGGCTCGATCGAGGCCAGGCGGATGCCGGTCGGATCGCAGGCTCTCCCACGCTGGCGTTGGACATGCCGGCCGATCCAGTACTCCTGGAACCAGCCGATGTGCCCGGCCTCCCACAGCGGCGGGCTCAACTCGGGCAGGACCGGCACACGCCAGCCATCGGATGCCAGCGCCGCTTCGTACACCGACAGCCAGCGCAAGGTCTGATTCCTCGCATCCATCAGCGCCAGCGACAGCAGGTCCTTGCCGGCACGACGCAGCAGCGGCGAACTGGCATCCTGCGCGTTGCCGTCCAGCCGGTGTGGTGCGTTCTTGCTCAAGTCACCCCCCTCAACCGACTGGTCGTGCCGCCTGCTTCGCAGCGATTCTCACACCCGGTACCGGCACACGAGGGACAGCCAAAGCTCGCCATGTTCCATCAACAAGGCTTCTCGCAGGCCACGGTGATTGGCGAGGTGACCCAGGGCTCGCTGGGACTGACCGTGCGCTGACCGCGTCAGACGATCACCGGCTCGGTCTCCAGCCGGATGCCGAATCGGCCGTAGACGCTTTCCTGTATCGCACGGGCCAGCGTCATCACCTCGGAGCCGATCGCTTCGCCGCGGTTGACCAGCACCAGCGCCTGTTTTTCATAGACGCCGGCTTGCCCCACCGTCTTGCCCTTCCAGCCGCAGGCGTCGATCATCCAGCCAGCGGCCAGCTTCACGCTGCCATCGGGCATCGGGTAGTGCACGATTTCAGGGTCGCGACCGATGATGTCTCGGCACTGCTCCGGTGTGACCACCGGGTTCTTGAAGAAGCTGCCGGCGTTGCCGATGCGAGCAGGATCGGGCAACTTGGCGCGGCGGATCGCGATCACCCAGTCGGCCACCTGCTGCGCACTCGGCTCCGTCTGGGGCTGGGCAGATCGCCACTCGGCCAGCTTGCGCTCCAGTTCCAGGTAGCCGAGCGCAGGCTGCCACGGGCGCGGCAGCCGGAACCGCACGCGGGTGATCACCACCTGCCCGGCCAGCGCCTGCTTGAACACGCTGTCGCGGTAGCCGAAGGCGCAGCGCTCGGGGCCGAGCGTGATCGTCTCTCCGGTACGCAGGTCGACCGCGTCGAGCGACTCGAAGCGGTCCCGCAACTCGACGCCATACGCGCCGATGTTCTGCACCGGCGACGCACCCACCGTGCCCGGGATCAGCGCGAGGTTCTCCAGCCCAGGGTAGCCCTGCGCCAGCGTCCACACCACCACCTCGTGCCAGGACTCGCCGGCACCGGCTTCGACGATCCAGGCATCGGCACGCTCTTCCACGAGCCGCAGGCCCCTCACCTCGACCTTCAGCACCACCTGCGGCATGTCGCGCGTCAGGATGATGTTGCTGCCCCCGCCCAGCACGAACTTCGGGGCGGCGCCCAGCGTGGGATGATTGACGACGCCGCGCACATCGGCATCGTCCGCGATCCGCACCAGGGTGTGGGCCACGGCCGGCAAACCGAAGGTGTTGTAGGTTCGAAGGCCGACGCCCGACTCGATGTGCATGGCAGAATTTTCAACGATCGTTCGTCGCCACTGCGGCGATTCCCCCACGAAAGACCGCCCACCATGCCCAGCTTTGACACCGTGCTCGAACCCAACCTCGTCGAAGTGCGCAACGCGGTCGACCAGGCCAGCAAGGAAATCGGCACCCGCTTCGATTTCAAGGGCTCGTCATCGAAGGTCGAGCTGAAGGACAAGGAGCTCACGGTGTGGGCCGACAGCGACTTCCAGATCGGGCAGGTGATGGACATCGTGCTGGCCAAGCTGGCCAAGCGCAGTGTCGATGTGCGCTACCTCGACCGCAGCGCGAAGATTGAAAAAATCGGGGGCGACAAGGTCAAGCAGCTGATCGTCATCAAGAACGGTATCGACAGCGAAACGGCGAAGAAACTGCAGACGGCCGTCAAGCAGAGCAAGCTCAAGGTGCAGGCGGCGATCCAGGGCGACACGGTGCGCGTCACCGGCGCCAAGCGCGACGACCTGCAGGCGGCGATGGCGCTGATCCGCAAGGATCTGCCCGAGGTGCCACTCTCGTTCAACAACTTCCGCGATTGAAGGTCGCGACGATGGCAAGCCGCTCGGCTGCCCCGCCTTGGCTGGGCGTGGTGCTCATCGGCGTCGGTGGCGTCACGGCGGCCTGCGCCCAGAGCGTGTCCTACAGCGGCAGCATGGGCGACCGGGCCCTGCTGGTGATCGACGGCACACCACGAACGCTGGCCGCAGGCGCCACGCATGGCGCGGTGCGGCTGGTCAGCGTCAATCCGAACGCCGCGGTGGTCGAGGTGAAAGGCCAGCGACAGACGCTGCCTCTCGGCGGCTCTCCCGTCAGCCTGGGTGGTGCCAACAGTGCCGGTGGCGGCACACAGATCGTGTTGACCGCTGGCCTCGGTGGCCACTTCGTGACGGGCGGCAGCATCAACGGCCGAGCCGTCGAGTTCGTCGTCGACACGGGCGCGACCACGATCTCGATGGGCGAGGCCGACGCCGACCGCATCGGCCTGAAGTACAAGAACAACACGCGCTACACCGTTGGCACGGCGAACGGCAACGTGGCGGCCTACAAGGCATCGCTGGACGTGGTGCGGATCGGTGATGTGCAGGTCTACAACGTCGACGCCGTCGTGCTGCCGCAGCAGATGCCTTTCATTCTTCTGGGCAACAGCTTCCTGACCCGCTTCCAGATGAAGCGCGAGAACGATCGCCTGACGCTGGACAAGCGGTGAAGCTTTCCCAGGTGCTGTACTCGCAGGGGTTTGGCGCACGGCGCGAGTGCGAAGGCCTGATCGTTTCCGGCTTCGTCAGCATCGCCGGCGTGGTGCGCGACGACCCGTTCGAGGAGTTCGATCCTCAGGGCCTGCAGTTCAACGTGCGCGGTGAAAGCTGGCCGTTTCGCGACAAGGCGCTGATCGTGCTGAACAAGCCGGCGGGCCACGAGTGCTCCCAGAAACCGAAGCACCACCCGAGCGTATACAGCCTGCTTCCTGCGCCCCTGCGTCGTCGCGATGTACAGGCGGTCGGTCGGCTCGACGAAGACACCACCGGCCTGCTGCTGCTGACCGACGACGGCGGCCTGATCCACCGCTGGACCTCGCCCAAGCACCATGTGCCCAAGGTCTACGAAATCGGCTGCAAGCACCCGGTGAGCGCCGAGCAGGTACAGCAACTGCTGAACGGCGTGACGTTGCTGGACGATCCGGTGCCGGTGCGCGCCGCGGCCGCAGAGGCCACCGGCACCTTCAGCGGACCCCAGCCGCACGACGCAGGCGAACTGCACGGTCTGCGGATGACCCTGACCGAGGGCAAGTACCACCAGGTCAAGCGCATGGTCGCGGCGGTGGGCAACCGCGTCGAGGCGCTGCATCGCAGCCGCTACGGCGCGCTGACTTTGCCGGATGACCTGGCACCGGGCCAATGGCGCTGGCTGGACGGGCCGCAGGCGGTGGTGCCCTTGGCGGCTCCCGCTCCGCCGGTCGCAGCGCCACCGCAATAATCGACCCATGCTTGTTTTTCGCGGGTTCCACCATCCCGGTGTCGCACCGGCCTGCGCGCTGACGATCGGCAATTTCGACGGCGTGCACCGAGGGCATCAGGCGATGCTGGCGCTGCTGCGCAATGAGGCCCAGCATCGCGGCCTGCCGAGTTGCGTGCTGACCTTCGAGCCGCACCCGCGCGACCATTTCGCCGCGCGCAGTGGTCACCCCGATCGCGCCCCAGCCCGCATCTCGACACTGCGCGACAAGCTCAGTGAACTGGAGCGCTGTGGCGTCGAGCAGACCATCGTCGTGCCCTTCAACGACCGCTTCGCGGCGCAGTCGCCACAAGCGTTCATCGACGAGGTGCTGGTGCACGGCCTGCATGCGAGCTACGTGCTGGTGGGCGACGACTTCTGCTTCGGGGCCAAGCGCGCCGGCGACTACGCGATGCTCGACGCGGCCGGTCAGGCCCAGGGCTTCGACGTCGCGCGCATGCTCAGCTACGAGGTTCGCGGATTGCGCGTGTCGAGCTCGGCGGTGCGGGACGCGCTGGCCGCTGGCGACATGGCCCGCGCGAGAACGCTGCTCGGGCGGCCCTACAGCATCAGCGGTCATGTGGTGCACGGCCGCAAGCTCGGTCGCGAACTCGGCTTTCGCACGCTGAACCTGCGCTTTGCCCATGTGCGGCCGGCCGCGATGGGCATCTTCGTCGTACAGGTCCATGGGCTCACGCCCGATGCCAAGCCAATCGGTGGCGTCGCGAGCCTGGGGGTGCGCCCAGCGGTCGAGGATGCGGGCCGCGTGCTGCTGGAAACGCACTGCTTCGACTGGCCCGAGTCACTGGGTCTTGAAGGCGGCTATGGCCGCTGCATCCGCGTCGAGCTGCTGCACAAACTGCACGACGAAAGGCCCTACGCATCGATGGACGCCCTGCGCGCAGGCATCGCGCAGGACGAGATGGATGCGCGAGCCTGGCTGGCCGGAAAGCCGAACCTGCGCTGAGTCGCAGCGATCAACCCTGGCCCGCGGGCCGCAGGCGACTCATGGCCACCGAGGCTGCGGCAGTGCGCGTTTCCACGCCCAGCTTCACGTAGACGCGCTCCAGCTGCTTCTTCACGGTGGCCGGACTGGAGCCGAGGATGTCGCCGATGTCACGGTTGGTCTTGCCCTTGGCCAGCCAGTACAGAACCTCGGCCTCGCGGGTGGTCAGCTTGAAGGCCGCGCCCAGCGCATCGATCACGGCCTGGTCCGAGCTTTCACGCATCACGATCAGCCATTCGTCGTCACCGGTCTGCTCATGCAGCGCCAGGATCAGGCGGCGCTTCTGCCGCGCCAGCGTCAGCGGCTCGCCGGGTGTGGCGCCAGCCACCGCACGGCGCGCCAGCTCATCGCGCACCCAGGCCAGCACCGCAGCGTCGAGTTCGCCACCGTCGAAATGCTGCATCAGCAGATCGCGCGCCAGTGGCGTCTTCCAGACGATCTTCCCGTCAGCCGCCCGCACCACCAGCGTCGCGTGGCCGAAGGCATCGAGCGCATTGCGCGCCTGGCGGGCCTGCCGCGCACCTTGCACATGCACCGCCATGCGCGCCAGCACTTCCTTGGCACGGATCGGCTTGGTGACGTAATCGACCCCGCCCGCCTGAAAGGCCTGCACCACATGCTCGGTGTCGGTCAGGCCAGTCATGAAGACGATCGGGATGTGTGCGGTGTCGGGCCGCGCCTTCAGCCGCCGCGCGACCTCAAAGCCATCGATTCCCGGCATCACCGCGTCGAGCAGCACGATGTCAGGCAGTGCCTGCGCGGCGCGCTGAATCGCCGCCTCGCCGTTGGTCGCCACCAGCACGGTGTAGCCCGATTCGTCGAGCGCGTCATGCAGCACCGACAGGTTGTCGGGCACGTCGTCGACGATCAGCACCACGTCGGCGATGCTGCGGTTCAGCGGGTTCAGAGCCTCAGGCAGCATCTTGGGCCTTGCGAATCACACCGGTCATGGCGTCGAGCTGGAACTGCTGCGCGAGCTGCCGCATGTGCTGAACGAACGTTGCGGTGCCCGGTTCGTTGGCCGCGATCTCGTCGAGCTGCTTGACGATGCCACGGAAGTAGCCGAGGTCGATCATTTCCTGCAGGGTGTGCAGTCGCTCCGCAGAAGGCAGCACCATCGGCTCGATCGAGCCAACCGCTGGCGCCGTGGCCGCGCCTGATGCGGCGCGCTGCGGCACCTCCAGCCACTCAAGCGCCAGCACGCGACCGAGCCAATCGAGAAGCTCCGACTTGCGCACCGGCTTCAGGATGAAATCCTCGGCCGGGATACCGGCGATGTTGTCGGTGCCCTTCTCGAAGGCATTGGCCGACACGATCGCGATCGGCGCGTCGCTCAGCTGTTCGGTGCGGATGCGGCGGATGGTTTCCCAGCCGTCGATGCCAGGCATCGCCAGGTCCATCAGGATCGCGTCGGGACTGAAATCGCGCAGACGTTCCAGGCAGTCCAGGCCCGAGGCCGCCTGCCGCAACTCGAATCCCAAGGGTTCCAGCACGTTGCGCAGCAGCTCGCGGTCGATCTCCTCGTTGTCGACCACCAGCAGCCGGCGACGCGCGCCCATGTAGCCAACGCGCTGCGTGCGCGGCAGGCCGATGCCATCGGCCGCCTCGGCACGGACTTCCGGCAGGAACAAGCGGATGCGGAAGACCGTGCCCGTGCGCGGCACCGGCCCGGCCACGCTACCGACCGTCATCTCGCCGCCCATCACGTCGGTCAGCATCTTGCTGATGGTCAGGCCCAGCCCGGTGCTGCCGACCGAGGCCCCCGAGTCGCCACCACCAATCGCCGAGCCGCGCGCGAAGGGCTCGAAGATCTGCTCGAGCTCGTCCGGCGCGATGCCCGGACCCGTGTCTTCGATCTCGAACAGCGCCATCTGGCGCGCGTGGCTGACACGAAAGATCACATGTCCGTGCGATGTGAATTTCACCGCATTGCCCAGCACATTGATCAGGATCTGGCGCAGCCGCTTCTCGTCGGTGCGCACCAGCTCGGGCACGTTGTCGGCCACCGCATGACGGAACTCGATGCCCTTGCCGGCGGCCTGCAGCGCGAACAGACTGGTCATCTCGCGCAGGCAATCCCGCAGCCGCATCGGCTTGACCTCGAGCGCGAAGCGTCCGCTTTCGATGCGCGCAATGTCCAGCGTGCCCTCGATCAGCGACAGCAGATGATCGCCACCGCGCCGGATCACGCTGACCGCCTGCTTGCGGTGGGCGGGAATGGCGTCGTCTTCGTCGAGCAGCTGCGCATAGCCAATGATGCTGTTGAGCGGGGTGCGCAACTCGTGGCTGATGGTGGTGATGTAGCGGCTCTTCGCCTGGTTGGCGGTGTCGGCCAGCCGCTTGGCCTCCTGCAGTGCTTCGTCGGTGCGGCGGTGTGAGGCGATCTCCTCGCGCAACACCTCGGTCTGTTCGTTCAGCGCATACGTCTGGCGGTTGCTTTCCTCCTGTGCGACCTGGCGGCTCTTGTGCGTCAGCACCAGCCACCAGCCGACGATTGCGGTGACGACGATCAGGCCCGCATAGGCCTTGACGAAACCCATGCCCAGGGCGCTCGCCACCTTGGCATCAGGCATGTCGAAGGTGGTCAGCTGCTGGCGGTAGATCATCCAGAACAGCAGCGCGAGCAGCGGCGCGATGGCCGACATCAGCAGCAAGTAGCGACCCAGCTCGGTGTCGAGCCGCGCCCAGACGCCGCTGGGCAACAGCTTGCGGCCGACGGCCTGCCACTGCGCCGACCAACTCGCCTGCGGCTTGCACATGTCATTGCAGCGCGCATCGAGCGAGCAGCACAGCGAGCAGATCGAGCCGAGGTAGGCCGGGCAGTACGCCATGTCTTCGGTCTCGTACTCGCGTTCGCAGACCGTGCAGGTTGACAGCCCCCCAGTCGCTGCGCTCCTGCCCCCGGGGGGCGCCGCCTGGTGGCCCGGCGCGGCCGGATCCACGGGCGTGGCTTGATCAAAAGGTCGAGAGGTGCGAGCAATGTAGTACTTGCCCTTTGTGTACCACGCGATCAGCGGGGCGGTGACGAAGGCGGTGACCAGTGCGATGACCGCCGAGAAGGCCTCGGCCATCGGCCCCATCAGGCCGAGGTTGGCGCTGATCGACAGCACCGAGGCCAGTCCCATGGCGCCCACGCCGACCGGGTTGATGTCGTACAGGTATGCGCGCTTGAACTCGATGCCCTTCGGGCTCCAGCCCATCGGCTTGTTGATGACCAGATCGGCCACCACCGCCATGATCCAGCTGATCGCGATGTTCGAGTACAGACCCAGCACCTGGCCCAGCGCCTGGAACACGTTGAGCTCCATCAGCATCAGCGCGATCAGCGTGTTGAACACCATCCACACCACCCGCCCGGGGTGGCTGTGCGTCAACCGCGCGAAGAAGTTGCTCCAGGCCAGACTGCCGGCGTAGGCGTTGGTGACGTTGATCTTGAGCTGGCTGACGACCACGAACAAGCAGGTGGCCGCGACCGCCCAGCCGTAGTTCGGGAACACCAGCTCATAGGCCGCCAGGTACATCTGGTTGGGATCGACGGCGCGGTCGGCGGGCACGGCCAGCTTCAGCGCCAGCAGGGCCAGCAGCGCGCCGCCCAGCATCTTGGCCACACCCAGCACCACCCAGCCCGGCCCCCCCATCAGCACCGCAGCCCACCAGCGGCCGCGGTTGGCGGGCGTCTTCTCGGGCATGAAGCGCAGGTAGTCCACCTGCTCGCCCATCTGCGTGATGAGCGCGATGCCCACCGTCAGCGCCGCGCCGAACAGCAAGGGGTTGAACTGGCCACCCAGGCCGTTCTCGCCGGCATAGGCGCGCAGATCCGCCAGCAGGGTGGGGTGGGCATCGAAGACGTAGATGTAGGGCAGCACCAGCAGCACCAGCCACAACGGCTGGGTCCACATCTGCAACTGGCTGATGACGGTGACGCCGTGCGTGACCAGCGGGATCACCACCAGCGCGCAGATCAGGTAACCCCAGGCTGGCGGAATGTCGAACGCCAGCTCCAATGCGTAGGCCATGATGGCCGCTTCGAGCGCGAAGAAGATGAAGGTGAAGCTCGCGTAGATGAGCGAGGTGACCGTGGAACCGATGTAGCCGAAGCCAGCGCCGCGCGTCAGCAGATCCATGTCGACGCCATAGCGCGCGGCGTAGTGGCTGATCGGCAGCCCGGCCATGAAGATGATCAGCCCGGTCGCCAGGATCGCCCAGAACGCGTTGATGAAACCGTACTCGACCAGCAGCGTGGCGCCCACCGCTTCGAGCACCAGAAACGACGACGCGCCGAACGCGGTATTGGCCACCCGCAGCTCCGACCACTTGCGGAAACTGCGCGGCGTGAAACGCAGTGCGTAGTCCTCCATCGTCTCGCGCGCCACCCAGCTGTTGTAGTCGCGGCGCACCTTGACGACGCGCTGAACCGCTTCGCCGCGCGCACGGTCAGGCGTCGGGACGATCGCCGGGCCCAGTGGGGGCTGGTGGGCAAGGCTTCTGTCGGTCATGTTCTCAGGAGGGGCATCGGCAATCGCCATGGCCGATCCTGCAGGCAAGGCCTGGGCCAGGCGACCAGCAAACGCGGCGGGGCCTCCGATGCCCGCCGTGCAGCATGCTCAGGCCTTCGCGCTCGGGCGATCGCTCACTTCAGTCCACCAGCGTTGGATGTTCTTGCAGTCGTCGGGAATGCTGACCGACACCCAGCCGGCGAACTCGATGCTGCAGTACAACGTGCAGTCGGCCAGCGTGAACACATCGGAGGCGATGAAACGGCTCTTGCCCAGTTGCTCGTCGAAACGCTGGAAGAATTTTTCCAGACTCGCGCGACCGCGGTCGACCAGTTGGGGCAGTTGCGGTACCGGGTTGGCAAAGCCGGCCAAGCCGCGATCCTTGAAGTAAGGGTTGCTGTTGCGGAACATCTCTGCGACGGCCGTCATGCCTTGATCGAAGGCGCGGCGCTCCCACATGTCAACGATGGCGCGCTCGTACGGATCGCGACCCAGCATGGGCGGATTCGGATGAAGCTCCTCGAAGTAACGGCAGATCGCGATCGATTCACCGATCTGGCGACCGTCGTCGAGTTCGAGCATCGGCACCATGGCCTGGGGGTACTTGGCCTTGTACTCTGGCGTGAGCACAAACCCGTCGCCCGCGACCTGGACGGTTTCGACCTTCAATCCCTTTTCAACGAGGAACATCCGCAGACGTTTGGGATTCGGGGCCGCAGCCCAGTCATAGAGTTTCATTCTTCGTGTCTCCTGTGGATATCCATGAGAAAGGATCCGGACCTTATGCATCCAGAATCCGGGGCCGCGAGCAATTGTGGGGGCGCAGTTTCAAGACCGATGCGCATAGGTGAAATCACTAGGTTCGGGAACTGAATCAGAAATGGACGACCCTAGTTCACCGGGAGCGAACCGAATATCACGGGTCTTCATTCAACCCCGAGCGATTGATGTTTCGTTTAACCAGGCAATTTTGATCAAAGGAGCAACCAAGATGGAAATCGAAAAGAGTGGAGTTGACCGTCGCAGCGTTCTGCAAGGCGGTCTGGGTGGCGCGGTGGCACTGGCGACGGGTCTGGGCGCGACCGCTGCG
>JAIXYO010000031.1 GCA_027490215.1 Rubrivivax sp. | reverse complement strand
CGCCTTGACCGCGGCCATCACCTTGCCCATGTCGCCGGGGCCGGTGGCGCCAAGTTCCACCACGATAGCCTGCACCTGGGCTGTGATCTCGTCAGCGCTCAGACGCTGCGGCAGGTAGCCCTCGAGCACCTGCAACTCGGCCGTCTCCTTGTCGACCAGGTCGGTGCGGCCCGCACTGCTGAACTGCGAGATCGAGTCCTTGCGCTGTTTGATGAGCTTGTCGAGGATGGCGATGACCGCTGCGTCGTCCAGGACGATGCGCTCATCGACCTCACGCTGCTTGCAGGCGGCCAGCAGCCCACGAATGGTCAACAGCCGGGGCGCGTCTTTCGCGCGCATGGCGGTCTTCATGTCCTCGGTGATCTGATCTTTCAGGCTCATGGTGGGCGCGTCCGTAGGGTGTTGATCGTGCGGGAAAGTCCGTCGTGCAAAGAAAAAGCCCGCAAAGAGCGGGCCTTTCGGTGGCGCGAGAAGGCTTTCAGAACAGCTTCTTAGGCAGCTGCATGCTGCGAACGCGCTTGAAATGGCGCTTCACTGCCGCGGCCTTCTTGCGCTTGCGCTCGGCGGTCGGCTTTTCGTAGAACTCGCGTGCCCGCAGATCGGTCAGCAAGCCGAGTTTCTCAATGGTGCGCTTGAAGCGGCGCAGTGCCACGTCGAATGGCTCGTTTTCTTTCACGCGAATCGTAGTCATGTATCGATTGAATCCAAATTGAGTGTGCTTGGGGCGGGAAGCTCGACATCGAAACGGAAGGTCCGGACTTTCGAGTCGCGCGAGCAAACCACCGAGAAGCGTATTTGCCAGCAAAGCGCGAGAGTATAGACAGGCATCCGCGTGCTGGCAACCCGGGCCGTTTCAGCAGGCGGGCGCACGTGTCGGTGCCGACAGCGCGCCAGCACAGGCGGCCGCGCTGGCCCAGGCCCATTGAAAGTTGTAACCCCCGAGCCAGCCCGTCACATCGACCACCTCGCCGATGAAGTGCAGGCCCGGCACCCGCTTGCTTTCCAGCGTGGTCGAACTGAGCTCGCGGGTGTCGACGCCACCGGCAGTGACCTCGGCCTTGCGGTAGCCCTCGGTGCCGCTGGGCACGAGTTGCCACCGTTTCAGGCTGGTGCCGAGCGTGATCAGGTCGCGGTCGCGCATGTCGGGCAGGGACCGATCCACGATGTCGGGTTGGGTCAACAACCACGTGTCCGCCAGGCGCCTCGGCAACCATTCGGCCAGTTCGTTGGACAGCTTGCGGCGCGAGGTCGCCTTGGCAGCGGTCAGTGCGTGTTGCAGGTCGTGCTGGGGGACGAGATCCAGCGTCAGCGGCGTGCCAGGACGCCAGTAGCTTGAAATCTGCAGCACGGCCGGCCCGCTCAGGCCCCGGTGGGTGAACAGCAGGTCTTCGGTGAACTCGCCGCCGGTCTTGTCACGACCTTTGCTGCTGCCGGTGGACACCACCGCTTCGAGTGACAGCCCGGCCAGGGCAACGAACGGCTGCCAGGTGTCTGCATCGAAGGTCAAGGGCACCAGCGCTGGTCGGGTCTCGACGACCGCGTGGCCAAATTGCCGCGCCAGGCGATAGCCGAAGTCGGTGGCGCCGATCTTGGGAATCGACAGCCCGCCTGTTGCGACGACCAGGTGTGCGCTGCGCACCGTGCCGCGGTCGGTGCTGATCTCGAAACCACTGGCGCTGTGGGCAACGGTGTGTACCACGCACGGCTGCCAGCGCGTCACCGCCCCGGCCTCGCACTCGCGCAGCAGCATGCCGATGATGTCCTCGCTCGACTCGTCGCAGAACAGCTGGCCCTTGTGCTTCTCGTGAAAGGCGATGCGGTGACGCTGCAGCAGCGCGATGAAATCCGCGGGCGTGTAGCGGGCCAGCGCCGAGCGGCAGAACGCCGGGTTGGCCGACAGGAACTGGGCCGGTGTGGTGTCGCGGTTGGTGAAGTTGCAGCGCCCGCCGCCGGAGATGCGGATCTTTTCCGCCACCCGCTCGGCATGGTCGATCAGCAGGACCCGCAGGCCTCGCTGCCCCGCGATCGCTGCGCAGTGCAGCCCGGCGGCGCCGGCACCGATGATCACCGCGTCGACATGCTGCATCGGCGCGGATGATACGGGCCGGAAATTCAGTACATCAACCGATCCGGACGGATGTCTCGCAGGATGGTGGTGGCGATTTCCTCGATCGACTTGTGGGTCGAAGACAGCCAGGCGATGCCGGCCTTGCGCATCATCGTCTCGGCGGCGCGCACCTCGTAGCGGCAGTTGTCGAGCGACGCGTACTTGCTGTCGGGCCGTCGTTCGGTGCGGATCTGGCTCAGTCGCACCGGATCGATCGTCAGGCCGAAACACTTCTTCTTGTAGGGCTCCAGGGCCGGTGGAATGTGGCCGCGGTCGAAATCTTCGGGGATCAACGGGCAGTTGGCCGCCTTGATGCCGTGCTGCATGGCCAGGTACAGCGAGGTCGGCGTCTTGCCGCTGCGGCTGACGCCGACCAGGATCACGTCGGCCGACTGCAGGTTCTTCGATGACTGGCCGTCGTCGTGGGCGAGTGAGAAGTTGATCGCCTCGATGCGGTCGGTGTATTCCTGGCTTTTCGACACATCGGAGAAGCGTCCTACCCGGTGGTTGGACTTCACGCCGAATTCCGCCTCGAGCGGCTCGATGAAGGTGTTGAACAAGTCGAGCACCAGGCCGGCGCAGGACTCCCTGACGACCGCCTGTACTGCCGGGTCGATCAGCGTGACGAAGACGATGGGCTTGTTCCCTTCGATTTCCGCCGCATGGTTGATTTCGCGCATCACCTGGTGGGCCTTGTCGATGGTGTCGATGAAGGGCCTGCGCACATGGTGTGCTCGGATCGAGAACTGGTTCAGGATCGAGTTGCCGAAGGTTTCGGCGGTGATGCCCGTGCCGTCGGAGACGAAGAAGACTGTGCGGTTCGACATGGAGGCCGGGCTCTCTAAGCGGTAACCAGCCGAATCATAGGGATTTCAACCGTAAACTTGCCCATCGTTTCTCCGCCCATGTTTTTGCCACTTTGCCACCCACCGCAAGCAGCCGCTGCATTTCATGCGCGCGGCGGTGGCTGGCTGCCCTCGAAGCCTTGCTCGGGCACGGCGCATGTGACGCAGGCCGCACCGGTTTTTTCACATCACGGAGCTCTTTCATGTCAACCCAGAATCTGGCGACCGCCCTGGTCGTACCCCTTGAACACCTGAGGATGACCGACGTCGAGTCGGTAGGCGGCAAAAACGCCTCACTCGGCGAAATGATCAGCCAGCTGGCTGCCACCGGCGTGCGGGTGCCTGGCGGGTTCGCGACAACGGCGCATGCGTTTCGGTGCTTTCTGGCCCACAACGGTTTGGCCACGCGGATCGAACAGCGCCTGGCCACACTCAACACCGACGATGTCCGTGCCCTGGGCGAAGCCGGCGCACAGATTCGCCAGTGGATCGAGGAAACGCCGTTCCCGGCTGATCTGGATCAGGCGATCCGCAGCCATTTCGAGGCTCTGACTGCCGGCAACCCCGGGGCATCGTTCGCCGTGCGCTCGTCGGCCACCGCCGAAGACCTGCCCGATGCGAGCTTTGCGGGTCAGCAGGAAACCTTCCTCAATGTGGTGGGCATCAACGAGGTGCTGCACAAGATGAAGGAGGTGTTCGCCAGCCTCTACAACGACCGCGCGATCAGCTACCGGGTGCACAAGGGTTTCGCTCACGCCGAAGTCGCCTTGTCGGCAGGCGTCCAGCGCATGGTTCGCTCCGACCTCGGCTCTGCCGGCGTGATGTTCACCATCGACACCGAAAGCGGCTTCAAGGACGTGGTTTTCATCACCTCCAGTTACGGCCTCGGTGAAACGGTGGTGCAGGGAGCGGTGAATCCGGACGAGTTCTATGTCCACAAGCCGACGCTGCGGGCCGGCAAGCAGGCCATCATTCGCCGCAACCTGGGCTCCAAGCTGATCAAGATGGAGTTCGCGAGCGCTGCCGATCGCGCCGCGTCAGGCAAGCTGGTGGCCACGGTCGACACCGCGCCCGAGCAGCGCAACCGCTATTCGCTCACCGATGCCGATGTGGCCGAACTGGCGCAGTACGCGCTGATCATCGAGCAGCACTACGGGCGCCCGATGGACATCGAGTGGGGCAAGGACGGGGGCGACGGCAAGCTCTACATCCTGCAGGCGCGTCCCGAGACGGTGAAGAGCCAGTCCGAAGGCAAGGTCGAGCAGCGCTACAAATTGAAGTCGACCGGCACGGTGCTGGCCGAAGGCCGCGCGATCGGCCAGAAGATCGGTACGGGCCCTGTGCGCATCGTGCACAGTCTGGCCGACATGGACACGGTGCAGCCTGGCGATGTGCTGGTCGCCGACATGACCGATCCGAACTGGGAGCCGGTGATGAAGCGCGCCAGTGCGATCGTCACCAACCGTGGCGGGCGCACCTGCCACGCGGCCATCATCGCGCGCGAACTCGGCGTGCCCGCGGTGGTCGGCTGCGGCGACGCGACCAGCACCCTGAAGGACGGTGCGCTGGTGACCGTGGCCTGCTCCGAGGGCGACACCGGCTACGTGTACGACGGCCTGCTCGAGACCGAGATCAGCGATGTGGTGCGCGTCGAACTGCCGTACTGCCCGATCAAGATCATGATGAACGTGGGCAATCCGCAGCTCGCGTTCGATTTCGCGCAGATGCCCAACAGCGGCGTCGGCCTGGCGCGGCTCGAATTCATCATCAACAACAACATCGGCGTCCACCCGAAGGCGATCCTCGACTACCCCAACATCGACCTCGACCTGAAGAAGGCGGTCGAATCAGTGGCGCGAGGCCATGCATCGCCGCGGGCTTTCTACGTCGACAAGTTGGTCGAGGGTGTGGCCACGATCGCAGCGGCCTTCTGGCCGAAGCCGGTGATCGTTCGACTCTCCGACTTCAAGAGCAACGAATACCGCAAGCTCATCGGTGGCTCACGCTATGAGCCCGAAGAAGAAAATCCGATGCTGGGATTCCGTGGCGCGTCGCGCTACGTCAGCGAGGAATTCGGCGAGGCCTTCGCGATGGAGTGCGAGGCGCTCAAGCGCGTGCGCAACGACATGGGGCTGAGCAACGTCGAGATCATGATCCCGTTCGTGCGCACGCTGGGCCAGGCCAAGCGCGTCACCGAGATGCTGGCCGAGCGTGGTCTGAAGC
The DNA here is from genome assembly GCA_027490215.1 of Rubrivivax sp. Classification (GTDB taxonomy): domain Bacteria; phylum Pseudomonadota; class Gammaproteobacteria; order Burkholderiales; family Burkholderiaceae_C; genus PBB1. The sequence continues at coordinate 1,042 of JAIXYO010000031.1, read as the reverse complement.
GGGCGGCGCTCGGCGGTACCGACGGCCTGCGCGTGATCATGATGTGCGAAATCCCGAGCAATGCGATCCTCGCCGAGCAGTTCCTCGAGTACTTCGACGGCATGTCGATCGGCTCGAACGATCTGACGCAGCTGACGCTGGGTCTGGACCGCGATTCCGGCATGGAACTGCTGGCACGCGACTTCGACGAGCGCGATCCGGCCGTCAAGGCGATGATTTCGCGGGCCATCGCGGCCTGTCGTGCGGTCGGCAAGTACGTCGGCATCTGCGGTCAGGGCCCGAGCGATCACCCCGACTTTGCCGACTGGCTGGCTGCCGAGGGCATCGTGTCGATCTCACTGAACCCCGATACCGTCGTCGAGACCTGGCAACGGTTGGCGAAGGGCTGACATCTGTCAGCCGAGGCCGTCGACCGGGTGCGCATCGGCCCGATCGACGGCAGCCATCGCGCCCGGTGGCTTCGCGGATGCCTGCAACTGTTGCAGCTCTTGCGCTGTGTTGGCGTTGGTGAATGCGGATTTGTCATCGAACACCACGGTGGCGCAGCGGTGCTGGGTGGTCCAGAGTTCCACCTTGCGGTGGCCGCTTTGAATGAATTCCATCAAGCTGTCCTTCAAGCCGGAGGCCATCAGGCAGAAGACAGGCTGTACCTGCAGGCCTTCGGACTCGCGGGTGGCTGCAATCGCCATCTGCGCGTCATGCGCCATCAACTCCTCCGCGAGCCGCGCGACCAGGTCGGTCGGAAAGTTCGGTGTGTCGCAAGGGACGGTCACCAGGTAGGGCGTCCTGCAGTGCTCCAGTCCCGCCAGAAAGCCTGCGAGCGGCCCAGGGTGATCTTCCAGCGCATCGGGCCATACCGGAACGCCGAAAGACGCGTAGGTGTCAAGGTGGCGGTTGGCGCTGACCATCACCGTGCCGACCTGCGGCGACAGCCGCTGAATCGCATGCAGCGCGAGCGGGACACCGAGGTGGCTCTGCAAACCTTTGTCGACCCCGCCCATCCGGCTGCCGCGTCCGCCGGCCAGGACCAGACCGCTGATGT